>DATAUG010000036.1:0-218966 GCA_036268355.1 Sporichthyaceae bacterium | reverse complement strand
CCGGTTCGACGGGCGCCACTGGTTCGACCGGAGCAACTGGCTCGACAGGTGCCACCGGATCGACAGGTGCGACCGGTTCGACGGGAGCGACCGGATCGACGGGCGCCACTGGTTCGACGGGAGCGACCGGCTCGACAGGTGCCACCGGATCGACAGGTGCCACCGGATCGACGGGTGCGACCGGTTCGACGGGTGCGACCGGATCGACGGGCGCCACTGGTTCGACCGGAGCAACTGGCTCGACCGGAGCAACTGGCTCGACCGGTGCAACTGGATCGACCGGTGCAACTGGCTCGACCGGTGCAACTGGTTCGACAGGTGCCACCGGATCCACAGGTGCCACCGGCGATACCGGAGCAACCGGTGACACGGGCGCGACGGGTGATACCGGAGCAACGGGCGATACCGGTGCGACCGGTTCGACCGGTTCGACCGGTGCCACGGGGCCGACAGGCGCTACCGGCGCTACCGGCGCTACCGGCGCTACCGGCGCTACCGGCGCCACGGGCGCAACCGGAAACACCGGCGCCACCGGCGTCGGCGTCACCGGCGTCACCGGCGCCACGGGTGCGACCGGAGCCACCGGCGTGGGCCTCTCCGGCGCGACGGGCGCCACCGGCGCGACCGGGGCCACCGGGGCGGCCAGCACCGTACCCGGACCCACCGGGGCGGCCAGCACCGTACCCGGACCGACCGGACCGAGGGGACCTGCAGGCCCACCCGGACCCGCAGGGGGTCGGGAACACCACGGTCACGACCACTGCGACCTGGGCGACCCCGACTTCCCGGCATGCGACTACTGACAGGACACCGGCACCCCCACCGCCACGAACACGACGGCGCCAGGCGGACGGACCCACGAGGGCTTCGGCGCGGAGAAGCCGTTCGACCCGATCAGCCCGAACTGACACCCCGTCACAACCGTTTGAGCCGACCAACCTGACGCGATCTCAGATCGGGGCTCGACCGGCCCGACACCGGGCTCCGCCCGGACCCGGCCTCGGGCTCCGGGACAGGGATGCCGGCGCCTGGTCCCGTCGCCGCGCTCGGGCCGAAGGGCCAACCACACCGACCAGGGCCGCCGTAAGGCCGCTGCGCGGTCCTGCGGACTGCGCCTTGCCCCGGCCCGAGTCGGCGCGGTCGAACACCGTGCGCCGAGGCGACGGGACCAGAACCACCCACAACAGGGTGCGCCGCTGCGCGGCGACCAGGCCGGGCGACCGACCCGTCAAGGCACACACCACCCGCCGGCCCCGGCCGGAAATGACTGTGGGTCAGATCCCGTGCAGTCCGCCCGCCCGCGACCGGGCCGCCCCTGATCCTCAACCGCGAACGAACATGGAAGGACCCGCGCAGCGGGGGGATCCATGTGACCGAGCCGTGCCGGGGGATGTCCGGTTGCGGGGCTTTCGTGGGTCCCCCATGGCAACGGCGGCAACGGCGGCGCTTTCGCAGCCGGCGGCGGCGGCGCCGGCAACGGCGGTGGCAGCGGCAGCGGCGGCGGAGGCTCAGGTGCAGGGGGAACCGGCACCGTCAACGCCAACTCCGGCACCATCAGGCACCGGCGGGGCCAACCCCTGCACCAGCGGCACCGTCCCCTTCAACGGCGGCGGCGGAAACGGCTGCTGACCAACCCGCCCGGCACCTCGAACCCCGGCGGCGTCCCAACCCAACGACACACGACTCCGGCCCCGAACCCCTCCCACCGAGGCACCATCAGATCAACCCGGCCACCCCGCACCGGCGCCACGGCTCATGCACCCAAGCTGCTCCCCCACCCCAGCCACCCGGCAGGCTCGGCCCGGACCCGGGACAGAGATTCCGGCGTGGTCCCGTCGCCTCAGCGCCGGAACGGCAACCACACCGGCCGGGCACGGTCAAGGGCGCTGCGCGGCCCTACGGGCAGACCCTTGACCGCACCCCGGCCGGCGCGATCGGGACGAGCCCGCCGAGGCGACGGGACGAGAACCGCACAGCGCGGTGCGCCGTTCGCGGCCACCCGGCCGGCGACCGGACCCCGCCCGGGCACACAAATCCGCCGGCCCCGGCCGGAAATGACCGTGGGTCAGATCCCGTGAAGTCCGCCCCGCCCGCGACCGGGCCGCCCCTGATCTTCAACCGCGACAGGAACATGGAAGGACCCGCGCAGCGGGGGGATCCGTCTGACTGAGCGGCGCGAGGGGGCATGTGCGGGGCCCCAGGTGACCGAGACCCGACGACGGGGACTTCGGCCCAGGATTCCCCTTCAACTGAATCCCCGTCAGACCCACCGGATGGGTGACCCCGCACCACAGCCGGGGCTCCGCCCCGTGCCCCGGCCTCGGCTCCGGGACCGGGGATGACGGTTCGGGGGTCCCGTCGCCTCGCCGCCTTGGACGGCAACCACCCCGACCCGGGCCGCCGCAAGGCCGCTGCGCGGTCCTACGGACAACGCCTTGCCCCGCCCGGGGTCGGCGCGGTCGAACACCGTGCGCCGAGGCGACGGGAGGAGAACACCGACGTGCCCGGTGGCGGGCGGCGACGGCGCCCGCAGGGAAGCCACATTTCCGACGTGGCCGGCCACACCGCAGCGGGAGGCTCGGCGTAGCGTCGGGAGCGGGAGGTCGGCATGGAACAGGCTGGGCAGCGGGGCCGGGTCCGGGTCGAGACGAGCCGCAAGCGGGTACGCGCCGTGCTGGGCGGTGAGGTGATAGCCGACGCGCACGCGCCGCGGTTGGTCTGGGAAGTGCCCTACTACCCCACGTACTACTTCCCGGTCCCCGACATACGGGTGCCGCTGGTGGCCAACGGGGTCACCGAGCGGTCCCCGAGTCGGGGAGTGGGACAACGCTTCGACATCAAGGCCGCGGGCACGACCGCCTCGGGTGCAGCGTTGCGCTACCCGGATTCTCCCATCGAGGAATTGCGGGATCTGGTGCGACTGGACTGGCCGGCGATGGACGAGTGGTTCGAGGAGGACGAACCGATCTACGTCCACCCGCGCGACCCGTACACCCGCGTGGACGTGTTGGCCTCCTCCCGGCACGTGCGCATCGAGGTGGACGGCGTGGTGGTCGCCCGGTCCACCCAACCGCGGATCCTGTTCGAGACCGGCCTGCCGCCGCGGTACTACCTCCCGCTGACCGACCTGCGCATGGATCTGCTGCGCCCCTCCGAGCTGCAAACCCAGTGCCCGTACAAGGGGACCGCAGGCTACTGGTCGTTGCAGATCGGCGGTCGTAGTTACCCGGACCTCGTCTGGACCTACCGCACGCCGCTGCCCGAGAGCCAGAAGATCGCGGGCCTGGCCTGCTTCTACAACGAGAAGGTCGACCTGTACCTCGACGGGCAGCTGCAGGACCGACCGCGAACCCATTTCAGCTGAGCAGGACTCACCCTGCGGCCGACCGCCCGCAGGGCGTCGGACCAGGCGGCCGGACCGGAACCGGTGTCCTGCGCCCAGGTCTGGCACGTGCCAACCCGCAGACGGCCACGAATTCAGCGGGTCGCCGGCCCAGGGAGGTCGGTCCGTCCCCCTGCGTCCCGCCACATCTGGTGGGGCCGGTCGGCCCGACCACACTCAACGGGCCTCCGATCGTGCGCCGGGGTTGTCCGCCCGGGCCCGCCACCGGCCGCGGCCGGTGGGGAGCAGTCGCAGTTGTTCGCCGCCGTGTTCAGCGACTCACCCATCACGATGCTCCCGGCCGAGGCCCAACACCGCGGGCAGGCGATCAGCGAACAGGTCATCGTCGACCTCGAAGCAGGGCCGGCGGCGCACCTGCCGTGGATCGGGGCTCAGGAGCGGCAGCGCTGGCCGACGGTGTAGTCGTAGGCCGGCCCGGCCACGTCGCCGGCGTCGCCGTCGGTGCCGGACAACGCGGTCGGGTAGCGCAACCGGTCACCGACGTGCGGTGATCCGATCGCGCTGAACGGAATCGTCATCGTGAGCAGTCCGGGTGAGTAGACCGGGTTGAAGGTCGGGTTCGGCTTCGGCATCCGGGGTGCGGGCGACTGATTCTGCGGGTGCGGGAAGGCGGAGGAGAACGGTCCTGCGGTTCGCTCCGGGGTCATCACCGTTCCTGTCACGTTGCCGAACGGGTCGGCGGAGGACTGTGCCAGGTAGGTGACGCCGTCATGGATCCATACGACCTGCACGGTGGTGGCCGACGACCCGAGCGGAACCTGCTTGCTCAGCTTGGGCCCACCCACTGTGATCACCAGCGATCTGCCGTCCGGGCTGAGCGTCATCGCCGCGGAGGTGATGTCGCGGGTGGCCGCGTTGTCGCCGAGGTCGGAGGTGTCCACATTGCCGACCGGTGAAGTACCGAAGGGCAGACAGGCCACCGCGTCGCCGGTGCGCGCGTCGGGCACGGCGCTCGCCGGTCGACGGCTGACGGCAGTGGTCCGCCCCGTCAGATCCATCGCCAGACGGGCGATGTCCGGAACCCCGTAGCCGGTGGTGTAGTCCCAACCCGCGCCAGGCAGGTACAACCCGTTTCCGCCGAGTTCGCCGGTGGTCACGTCGAAGAAGTCATCGGCGCGGGCATCTGCCTTGAGCCGGTAGATCGCCGGCGCGGCCGGGCCGAGGGGTTCGCGAGCGGCTGCAACCACCCGAGCCCACATGCCCATGGTCAACGGGCTGGACAAGCTGGTGCCACCGACGCTGCTGGGTTGGTCGTAGGCGGTGATGAACAGCGCCTGGGTGGTGTTCCCGGACAGCGCGGCGATGTCCGGCACCCCGCGACAGATCGTGCCCGGCGGCAACGCGACCCCGTCGGCGTCGGTCCCCAGGCACGGTCGATCGATGTGGGACTCGGACTTCTGCCAGTCCGGTTCCGGGATGAACAGCGCCGATCCCCCGCCACCGAACGCCCAGACCTGCTCGTCGGTGCGGGCGCCGTCCTTGGCCAGGGACAGAACCGTGCCCCCCACCGCGGTGGTCCATCGGCTGGCGGCCGGGTAGTCCTGGGCGGGCACCACCTGGTTGGCCACGCCGTTGCCGGCTCCGACTGCCGGCAGCGAGACCATCGGGCAGGAACTGCCGGTGTCGCCGGCGGCGACGAACAGGGTCCGGCCCTCGGTGAAGGCCTGCATCAGCGACTTCTCCGCCGCGTCCTGGATGTCGTTGCCCAACATCACCGCGACGCCGCCCCGGCTGGTCTCGTCGAACACCGGTAACGCCTCACAGGTGCCGAAGCTGGCGTTCATCAACTGCGGGCCGGTCGGGTCGGCCGCCCAGTACGCGAACTCGGCGATCACGTCGGCGTCCATCAGGGATTTGGCGGTGTACAGGGACAGCTGCGAAAGGCGGGGCGCCATCCCGGTCGAGGCATCGGTGTCGAGCATCCATTCGCCGGCACCGTCGTTGTTCTTGAACTCGTCCGGCTTACCCGGCTCGGTGTAGACGGTGCGCACCGGAACCTTGGGTAGGTGTTCGGTGTCCTCGAACACCCGCAGGCTGCCGATCACCGGCTCGCTGTTGCCGGACATGAAGACCCCGGCGCTCACGCCCTGGCCCTCGTCGCCGGTCGGGGCGTCGTAGGTCCGCCACAAGGTTTTCAGGTCGACCATGCCGGAGAAGACGCCCAGCCGCGGGGTCACCGAGTGCGCCACGGCCTCGGTGCCGGTCGGGGCGAACCGCTGCAGGTCGTTCAGCCCGATGACCCCGGCCACCCCGAGCCCGCCCGGCACCTGCGGTGCCACATCGTTGGCCAAGAACTGCTCGGGCCCGGATCGGTACCGGCCGAGGTGCACGTCGAAGGTGCGTTCGATCGCAGCGACGGTGCCGGTGGCCTGCCACAGGTCGCCGAGCCCCGAGGCCTGCCGCACCGAAAGCCCCCCGCCGCGCAGCCAGGCGAGCGCCGCCTGCCGACGCGAGGCGGGCAGGGCGAACCGCGCCGCGTACTGCGCGGCCGAGGGGAAGTGGTGGTAGCTCGGATCGCCCGGATCCACAACCGCGTCCGCCAGGGCCCGTTCCGCGGTCAGGTTCGGGTCGCTCAGCGCGACGTCCACCCGGATCTGCTGACTCGGGTCGGGCCTACCGATGCGATCGGTCAACAACCCCGCAGGCAACACGTCGCCGGTCCACCGCACGCCGGCCGCCCGGGCGGAGGCCCCCGGCAACGCAGCGGCCGAAGTCACCGCCAAGGCGCAGACCAGCACCGAGACCAACCGACGTGTCGGTAGTGATCGCATCCGCGCCCCCTCAGACAGCCGTGCAGCCGATTGTCCGGATCGCCCCGTCCGCGGGTCAGCTCACGGACAATTTCCCCGCATCATCGGATCACCACCGCCGGCATGAACTGACGCACAGTCAGATTCCGGCGGTGGACGCGGTGCACGACAGACCTGCGCACCCCAGGCAGCGGGCGGCAGGTTCGAGCAGCCGAGGACGGACGGTCGCCGATCCCGACCACACATCGACGAGGACGACGAGCACCGACCCGCGCATCCTGCACACCCCGCATTGCCCCGGACGCGCGGTGCGTTACCGACAAGCCACAGGGACCGCACACCTGCCGGACACGTGTGCGACAACGCGCCACCATCGGTACCCAGGTTCCCCACCGGAGCCGGCCGGTCGGGTCGGTCGGGCAAATCCGGGTGGTGGTGCCCCGGTGGGCCCGACGCTAGTCTCACGTGGTGGCCAGGCCCATCTCCGTCGAGGCGTCGCGCGCGATACCGGTCGAACCGCGGCGAGCGTTCGACCAGACACTGCCGATGCCGCTGACCGAGCTGTTCACCCGCCGTTACGGGTTGCTGCCGCCGATCAAACAGGTCCGCGAACAGGACGGGCCCTGGGGTCAGGTCGGACAATCGCGCACCGTCGTGACCACCGACGGCGGGACCGTGCGCGAACTACTCGTGAACCTCGACCCGCCCCACTCCTTCAGCTACCGGCTGAGCGAGATCACCGGCCCCCTGCGACCGCTGGTCGAGAGCATCGACGGCCGCTGGGAGTTCGCCCCAGAGGGCACCGGAGTCCTCATCACCTGGCGGTGGACGATGCACCCGCGGGGCGTCCTCGGGGCACGCGTGATGCCTGCGATCACCTCGATGTGGCATGGCTACGCACGACAGGCGCTGGAACAGCTGTCCGAGCAGCTACTCATGCCCGAGTCTGCCTAGCGGCCCCCAGCCGGCCCTTGCCTTTCACCGCCGGTTCACCCCGCCCTGACCGTGCCTGCGAACGCAGCGACCTGTCGCAAGCACACCGCCGACAGGACCGCCAAGCCCCAGGCCGCCGAGAGGACCCGCCAGTCTGGCCGCAGCGTGGCAAACGCGGACACTGAATCCGGGGAGCGCCGCAACTTGCCCGGCAGCGTCTGCCCGCCCCGGGCGACAGACTGCTGGGCCGACCGGCGCCGACCTCGACGAGAGTTCCCTCACCAACGCGCTGGAATTCGTCTATTTCGCCCGACAGCTGATGTGATGCCCGGGTCCGGGTTCCACCGGTGCTCTCCGCGGCCGAGCCCCCCGGGCGCGTGAAGAGGGTGGGCGGCCCGTCCCCTCAACCGGGCCGCCTGATTTCTGATTGCCAGTCAGTTCTTGCGGGCGCCCGCGTACCGGTTGGCTGTTGTTGTTGCGCTGCGGCGCCGCGGAGACCAGTTCCCGGTCTCCTTGCGCGACGCGTCGCCCCAGCCGGGCAGACGTGCCGCCGCGCGCGGGAACGCGCAGGGACTCGCCGAAGTCATTGTCGGTCAGCAGCTCCGCACGCTGCGCTTCCCGCCGTCCTGGCTCTCGTAGGACCGAGGGTGAGGTGGTTCATCGCCCGGATCGCCTCGCCCGCGCCGGCGGCGTGCTCGGTGGCGGCGTCGAACCTGCGGTGCCCCCGTTCGGGGCCGGATCGGAAACCGGTCTGAACTTCTGATCCGGCGTCAGTCCGTATTGCCGGGCCCAGGAGGCGGAAGATTCAGCGAGGACCACCTGGTCCGAGCACCGAAGCCGATGTGTTCGGCGAAGACCGAGGAGAGCATGTTGCGGCGGGTAATTCGTCGGCGGCCTCCGGGACCGGGGCTGCGGATCCTCCGGGGGCCGGTTTTCGGCCGCCCGGCGGGGTTCGGGGAGATGGCCTCGGCGAGATGAGCTGGGCCGGGCACGGCCCCGTCTCACGTCCGCCGGTGTAATCCCGTGCCGGCCAGGGCACGACCCCACTGTCGGGGACTTGCCTCGACCAGGTCGGTGAGGGGTGCGGGCTCGGAGGTGCTGAGCCAGCTCTCCGGGACGAAGGTGGGGGTGCCCGGGTCGGGGGTGCTGAGCCAGCTCTCCGGGACGAAGGTGAGGGTGCGCGGGTCGGGCTGGTCGTCGTAGGGGAGGGACCACCGCGATGTTTTGGCCGCGCGGGCGCGGATCGTGCCGAGTACACCTCCGTAGATGATGTGCCCGCCGGTGCCCATGATCACCGTCCAGGGTGATATCTGCCAGAGGGTCTGCTGCCCGTGGGGAGAGATGAGCAGTACCACCATCAGGCCGCTGACCACGAACAACCCGAAGGCCATCCCGGCCCGGACCCCGCGCAGCCCGAGCGCGGAGAAGGCGATGGCCAGGCCGGTGCCGTTGAGCAGGTAGCGCCACAGGTAGCCACAGATCCACCCGGCGTGCATGCCCGGCCCGGTTCCGTGCAGGCCCAGCGCGATTCCGATGTGTGGGATCGGGTCACGGTTGATCAGCCCGGAGGCGTTGAAGCAGTACCGGAACGAGTCGTAGAGCAGGGTGGCGATCGGCCCGGCGACCAGCGCCACGAGCACCAGTCGGCGTACCCAGGGCCGCAGGGCGGCGAGGATTGCCACCCCGATCACCGCGGGCAGCATGAGGCACAGCGCCAGGATCTTCAGTGGTACCCCGAAGCAGCTGGTCGCGATCAGGGTCACCGGCATGAACCCCACCGTCACGAGGTAGAACCGGACGAGCGGAGAGTAGGGGGGCCGGACCATGACTGCGCGGGGAAGGTTGCGCCCAGCGGTGACATCGGCCGCTACGGGATCCGCAGCGTCCTGCAGCGCATGGGCTTTGTGCATCGACATTCGGACTCCTGAGCGATGGTTACCTACTGGTAAGTAGCAACGCCGGCGACCGTATTAAGCCCATGTTTCGGCAGAGAGTCGCGAATATTGCATGGGTGAACCGAACTCCTCTAACCCGCTGGATTGCGCTGTGAGGCGCGCCGCGGTGAGGAAGTGCGCCCACAGTGGGGAGGACGGCGGGGCCCAACCCTCGTCCCACGTCGCTGGAGTTCCGTCGTGCCCATCCGCTCCGATCTGCGCAACGTTGCGATCGTCGCCCATCGAAACCCCCGTCGGGTCCATCGCACCAACGGTGTTTCCGGCGACACACGACCGAGGCCGCCAAGGTGACCCGCCCCGTGCGCCGCCAGAACAGCCCGAGGGCCGGCAACAACTGCACGGTCGCGAACACCGAGTTGAGCAGCACCGGATGCCCGGCGACCAGATCCGCCGCCCAGTTGACCGGGTCGGCCGCCCAGGCGGGATTGCCCGCCGCGCTCGGAGCCAACGTCTGGGTGGCGAAATCCCTGGTGAACATGTACGGCTGGAACTGCAGCACGGCATCCAGCAGCCACACCAGCCCGAGTGAGATCTGCAGCCCACGCCGCAACTTCGCGCATTCCCCACGGCCGGCGGCCGATGCGTCGCTCGCCCTCAGTCCGGTCCCAGTCAAGATCGAACTCAACGCCGCCGGCCGACCTGCCCGACGACGCCCTTCCGCTGCCCGTACGTCCGAGGCGACAGCAGGCGCAGTCATCGGGGAGGTCCCTTCCAGGCACAGTGGGGCCACGCCCAGCTCGCATCCTGACGGTGCGGCAAGGGTCGAATATCTGGCCGCCAACCATGTCCCGGATCAGCGGCGCATCGGGAGATCCGTTGAATCGGCCCGCGACCGATGCCGCGCAGATCCAGCCGGGGCAGATATCGGACGCGAACGGCTGCGCCCGGTCCTCGACAAGGACCGGGCGCCGACATGCCGTCACCTGTGCGCAGCGCAGAGGCTGAGCGCAGGAGCACTTTTCCGCACGGTTGCAGGGCTGGCAGCTGCAGCCACTCTCGTTCATGGCGATCCTCCCTCGGCTCATACACCAGTCGCGCGACCGACCACCGATCCATACCCCACCGGGGTACCATTTCTTGCCGCTGTCCTGTCCCAGCCCCGAGCAGCAGGCCCCACATCGACGCCACCCAGCACCACATCGAACCCGCCGGTCGGACGGATCAGGTCAGACCCGGATTGATGAGACGCCGCCGACCAGCAGGACGACGACCGCCAGGACGACCAGAAAGGCGACGAGATACTCGCGGGTGACGTGAACCCTGGGGCGGACCGGGGAGTTCCCGAAGGCTGCGGCGCCGCATGAGTGGGGTCGACGGCGGTCTCGGGATCGCCTGTCGGTCACCCGTCCCGATCGGGAGAACTCGGGCCCGGAAGGAACACGGGGCAAGACGGTCCCGGGCGCCTCGACACCGGGCGGATCCTTGGACCTGCAGATGACCTCGGACGACTACGGCGCCACCCAGCGGCTGTCTTCCCCGGCGTCCGCCGACACGATCCCCTGGCTGCCGGCGCCCGATGGTTGCGGCGACGACGAGCCCGCCACTGTCTGACGGTTCGTCAGGTCCGGGCGGGCCGGGGCCTGCGCCACCCAGTACGGCGTGCGCGGTCAACCCGCGATCCCCCGGAGCAGAAGGACGGTCGTCCGCGGGGGCATCGGCTCGCGACAGGCCCCGCGGATCGACCGCAAGGGTAGAGTCGCTCCACGAACGGGCCGAGTTCCGCGGCAAGGGAAATAATATCGGCCAAATTCTGTGGCGCCCGCGCCGCGTCAAATGCAGTGTGCGGTGTGCTGGGGAAGTACCTCTACCGGGTAGCGGCAGGCCGGATACCGGGCACCGTGCCTGCCCTTTCCGGAGAATCATTCCTTCTGGGAGAAAGTGCAACTCAGTCGTGGTGAATCATCTGGATGACGCGGCCGGCACTGGTCGACACGAACCGTCCACATCCCCCGATCAGTCCGTCCGCTGAGAATGCTCCTGCATGAAACTCTTGTGGCGTAGGGAGTTCACGTCTTCGCACAGCTGGGAGCCGGATGGTGCCGGCGAGGTCCGCAGCGGCATTTCACGGCCGACCTACGTACCCGGTCGGCGGTAATCCCGGTACGGACACACGATTCAGCGAGGCACCGGAACAGCGCGTTGTCCTCGCGGCAAAACAATTTCCGGAATTGCCGGAACTTACCGCATCAGGCCGACGACTGATGCCCTACGGGGTGGATTTCCCGGGGTGATCCTGCCCGCGCGGAAGGTCCCCCGTGTGCTCCTTGGGGACGTGTGCGCAGCGGCCCGGGATCCGGTCGGCGCGGCGCCCCGTGGCGCCGCGGCGGTCACCGCGGGCCGGTGACGGGGCAACCGCGCGGCCGGGGTCGACGGGGCAGAACAGAACTATCAGTGGGGGTGCTCGTGGATGATCCGAACGCGTTGGGACCGGATCACCGGCCGTGCCCGGCGCCGTGCTTCGGGTGGGCAGCATGGAGGCGCCTACCGGCGGCTCCGGGTCGTTGCCCGGTGTGTGCGACCCAACGGCCGGCTCATCCGGTCGTGTTGCTCGCCGAGGCGGTCCTGGTGTGCCCGAACTGCCTGAACGAGATGACCCCCACGCCGCGTGGCGACCTGTTCCATCCTGGTTCCTCCCCGGTCCGGCCCGCGGACCGACCAGGACAGGTCGGGTCGTGACCCCCCACCCGAACACTCCGCACCGTGCCCGTGGCGGGAGTGCACGGCCGGCATGGCTGGTGCGCCTGGCATTGGCCGTCATCGCCGTCAGGCAGGCCGTGGCTGGCGGCCACGAGCTGGTCGGCTGCATCCACCCCTGGGCTGATGTGGCGTGTTGGCAACTGGCCGTATCGGTCGGCCTGCTGACCGTGGCGACCCGCCCCGGGGCCGCCGAGGCGCTGCTGCCACTGCTGACCGCGGCGGGGGTGCTCACCGCCGTGGTCAGTGTCCGCGACATCGCCGAAGGAACCACCACACCCACCCGGGAGACCAGCCACCTTTGGTTCGAATTCGGACTGGCCATGGTCATCACCCTGTGGACCCTGCTGCAGTCCGAACCGGGCCCCGCCACCGCAACCTTCGGGCCGACGCCCCACCCAGGACGGCTCGGGACCCGGCCGGACGGTGGCCTCGTCCCGACCGCCCACCCGAGCACCCGGCACCGGTGAACCGCCGGCCACACCGAACCCGGTAACTGCGATCGAAAGGAGTCCCATTTGCACCCCGCCCTGCGCTGCCTCCTCCTGACCAGTTGTGCTCTCGGCTGTCCGCGCCGCCTGAAAAATGACCCCGCGTCGCCGGTGGCATGTAGGGGGTGAACGGAACATGACGACCGAGCCCACCAACAGTGCTCGTGCAACCCGTGCGCGTGTGGAGATCAAGTGCACCTGCGGCGACTGAAAGCGCTCCGCCGCGGGCGGCCCTGCCGCCGAGACCCCGAGTCGAAGCGCTCGGGGAAGTCGGGCCGGTACTTCAAGGTCTTGAACTGGGCCTCGCTGAACGGGTTGTCGTCGGAGACGTGCGGGCGGGAATGTGACTGGGTGACGCCGAGGTCGGCGAGCAGGAACGCGACCGGTTTGGAGGTCATCGACGAACCGCGGTCTGCGTGGATGGTCGACTGCTCACGGCCGATGCCCTGTTTGGCGCAGGTCTGACGGATCATCACCTCGGCGAGCCCCGCGCTTTCGCGGTCCGCGATCATCCACCCGACCGCGTAACGGGAGTAGATGTCGAGAATCACGTAGAGGTGGTACCAGGCCCACTTAGCCGGGCCGCGCAACTTGGTTATGTCCCACGACCACACCTCGTTCGGCGCGGCCGCGACCAGTTCCGGTTTTAACGCTGCCGGGTGCGTGGCCTGCCGACGCCGCTCGCGGACTGCCCCGGCGGCACGCAGCAGCCGGTAGAAGGTGGAGATCGACCCCAGGTAGCGGCCCTCGTCGAGCAGGATCGCCCACACCTCGGCCCGGGCCAGGTCCACGAACCGCGCAGAGTGCAACTCGGCCAGGATCGCCCGCTGCTCGTCCTCGGTCAGCGCCCGCGGCTGGTGCCGTTCCCGGTGCGCGACCGGCGCCGGTCACGGTGGTGGTGGGCTTTGCCGGTTCCGGCGGTAACAACCGGCCTGCGGCAGGCCCACCACACGGCAGGCGGCCCGCACCCCGATGACCGGGGCCAGCTCCGCGACCGCGGCCTGGCTCATCTGCTCGACCCGCCCTCCGGCTCGGTGCTCTCGGAGATGGTCTCCAAGGGCGCGTGCAGTTTGCCTGGACCTCCACCACGAAGCGGGCCTTCGCCAACTCCTGCTCCAGGCGCGCTTTTTCCTTCTCCAACTTGGCGATCTGCTGTTGGGCCGGGTCGCGTTGCAGTCGCCCGCGCGGTGCCGACAACCCCGCCAGGGCGCCGGCGTCGCGCACCCGGCGCCAGTCCACGACGTGGCTGGAGTACAGGCCCTCCCGGCACAACAGCGCGCCCCTCTCACCCTCGGCCGCCGCGTCGTAGGCGGCAAGGAACTCCAACTTGTACTTCATCGATCCCGTCTGGCGGACCCGCCGGGGACACGAGCACCAGGAGGTGATGAAGGCACTCACTCCGCGGGAGCGCGCCATCGTCGATGCCGCCGTCAAGGCGCAGCGGACCGCAAACGTGCCCGCCAGGGCAATCGCCGAGCAACTCGGCGGCGTGAGTGTGCAGCGGGTGAGTCAGATGGCCAATAGCAAGCACAACGGAAAGGTCCGCCGCGCCCCGTCGATGATCTACGCAGTGCGCATCACCGCGCCCGGAGAGAGCTGGTACGGAGACGCGCGGGCACTTCCACCCGGTCAGTACCGGAGTGGGATGATCGGTTCAACAACCCGCAGGTGCACAACCGGTTCACCGGTCACCGCCTCGAACTGCGCTACGGCCCGGTGCCCGACGACGGGCTCATACCGGCGATGCAGGCATTCACCACCGTCGACGGCCATCGTTGCCGCGCCACCGCCAAGGTGCAGCAGCTCCTGTTCACCGACGAGGCCACCGACGACGCATGACCGGGCAGCCCTGTCCGCGTCCGCGTCGAACTACTGATCGCGCCGTTCCGACCCGGCCGCGCACGGCAAGCCAGCGCCTTACGACTGGTTTGGGTTCGCAGTGTCGCCCACGAACGAACTTCACCCGATGTTGCTGATCAAGGACTCCCGAGCGGCCCGGGAAGGCTCCCTGACCAGGACCGGCAGTCGGCGTCAGCGCGTCCAACCAGATGGCGGCTACCCCCTTTCACGGCGGTCGCTGGGCCCAGCGATGTCGCCCCGTCTCACCGCGTCCCGCCGCATCTCGTAGGGCTGCGCAGGGGGATTTGTCGGCGTCCGCACCCGAGGTTCGGGTGCAAATCCGGGTGCAAACCCGGCGTGTCGGGGCCCCGGGAAGCGGGAAGGCCCGGGACGTCTGGACGTCCCGGGCCTGTGGCCTGCTGTTCTGCCTTTGTAGCGGGGACAGGATTTGAACCTGTGACCTCTGGGTTATGAGCCCAGCGAGCTACCGAGCTGCTCCACCCCGCGTCGGTAGTAGAAGGATACCGCGAGGTGGACGGTGGTCGACAACCGGGTTTGCCGGAAGGGTCCCACCCGGGTCCGATCAGGGTGGCGAGGTGGCCTTGGGCGTGGGTGTCGAGGTCGGTGCCGGCGTCGGCCCGAACGTGGCGGCCGGTTTGGCCGTGGGCTTGGCGGCCTCGGCCTCGGCGGCCTTCTTGAGGTCCGCGTCGAGCCGGTCCTGCGCCTTGCCGTAGGCCGTGAAGTCGCCCTTGGCCAATGCGTCGCGACCGTCCTGGAAGGCCTGCTCGGCATCCGAGATGGCGGCCGCCACAGCGGCGGCTCCGCCGGCTGACGACCCGTCAGGCGGCGGCGGTCCGGCGGTCGGCTGCTGCTGCGACGGCGAGCCGGGGACGCCCGAACCGGAGGCGCCGCCGAACAACTTGTCCAACGCGGACTTCAGGTCGTCGCCGATCGCGACGTTGTTGCCGAACGAAACGATCACCTGACGCAGCAACGGATAGCTGGTGCCCGACGAAGGCTGGACGTAGAGCGGCTCGACGTACAGCAGTCCGCCGCCCACCGGCAGCGTCAAGAGGTTGCCGGGCCGCACCTTGTTGCCGCGGTACTGGAGCACGGCGCTGCTGACGATCGGGTCGGAAATGATGTTGTTCTGCACCAGCCGGGGGCCGGGCACGTTGATGCTCGGCGACAGCGGGAGGACCCGGATCGTGCCGTAGTCCGGCCCGGGCTCGGCATCGACCGCCATGAAGGCGGCCAACTGGCCCCTGCCCAACGGTTCGAACGTGGTGGTCAACGAGAACGTCGCCGCGTCCTGCGAGGGCATCTTCAACGTCAGGTAGTACGGCGGCTGTGGGTCGGACTCGGCGCCCGAGGCGATGCCGCTCACGTCGGCACCGGTCGGGTCCAGCGGCACCTGCCAGAAGTCGGCCTTGGTGTAGAAGGCCTTCGGGTCGGTGACGTGATAGCGGGCCAGGAGTTCACGCTGGACCTTGAAGTAGTCCTCCGGGTACCGGAAGTGATCCATCAGGTCCTTCGGGATCACGCCCTTGTCGAGCACGGTGCCCGGGAACGCCTTCTTCCAGGTCATCAGCACCGGGTCGGTCTCGTCCCAGGTGTAGAGCTTGACCTCGCCGGTGTAGGCGTCGACGGTCGCCTTCACCGAGTTGCGGATGTAGTTGACCTCGTCGCGGGGCGCGATCACCCGACCGCCCTCGGCGGTGACCGCGGTCTGGGTGGCGTGGCCCAGCGTGGTGCGACTCGAGTACGGGTAGTTCGCACTGGTCGTGTAGCCGTCGATGATCCACTGGATCCGACCGTCGATCGCGGCCGGATACGGGTCGGAGTCCAACGTCAGCCACGGGGCGACCCGGGCCACCCGCGACCTCGGATTGCGGATGTAGAGAACCTTCGAGGCAGGGTTGATCTCCGAGGACAGCAGGATCTTCTGCTCCCGGAACTTCACGGCGTACAGCAGTCGACGCCACAACGACCCGACGCCGACCCCGGGACCGGAATAGGTGTTGGAGATCTGGCCGTTGGCCTGCGAGGGATCCTCGCGGTCGAACTCCCGCGGCGGCGCTCCGTTCTTGGCCCCCACGATCGAGTAGTCCGGCGACTCCTCACCGAAGTAGATCCGTGGTTGGTCCTGGGGCAACTGCCCAACCGGCGGGATGTCCTTGGAGACGTAGCTGGGCGAGCCGTCCGGCTCCACGGTGTTGCCCCGGGCCGCCACCAGACCGTATCCGTGGGTGTACAGGAAATGGTCGTTGATCCAGTTGCGCTGCGGCACCGAGGCGAGGTTCAACTCGCGGGCCGCCACCACGACGTCCTGGCTGCGACCGTCGATGGGGTAACGGTCGATGCGCAGGATCTCGGGGAAGCTGTAGAAGCGGCGGATCTGCTGCTCCGCCTCGAAAGTCGGGGAGACGATGTTCGGGTCCAGCAGTCGGATGCTCGCGGTGGTGTTCGCGTCGGCCCGCAGTTGGCCCGGTTGCACGGTGGTCGTGGCGTCGTAGGACTTGGCGACCTGCGCGTTGGTCAGGCCGTAGGCGTCCCGGGTCGCGGTGATGTTGCGGCCGATGTACGGGGCCTCGCGGCTGGACTCCGAGGGACGGACCTGAAACTGCTGCACGATCGCCGGGTAGGCCGCCCCGATCAGCAGGGCCGAGAGCACCAGCAGGCCGAAGCCGATGCCCGGCAGCAACCAGGTCCGCCGCCACACGTTGGCGAAGAACAGCACCGCGCAGATCGCCGCGATCGCGCACAGGATTTCCTTCGCCGGCAGCAGTGCGTTGACGTCGCGATAACGCAGGCCGGTCCAGCCGCTCACCGCGTCGAAGCCGCCGCCGCTGACCGCCAGGCCGTAGCGGTCGAGCCAGTAGGCGATGGCCTTCAGCAGAACGAACAGACCCAGCAACACGGAAATATGAGCCTGCGCGGCCGAGGTCGACTTCTGCCCGGGGGTCTGCAGTCGCAGTCCGCCGTAGAGGTAGTGCGTCAGCGCCGTGGCCAACAGCGAGACCACCACAACGGCGAACCCGAAGCCCAGCAGGAAGCGCCACCAGGG
The DNA here is from genome assembly GCA_036268355.1 of Sporichthyaceae bacterium. Lineage (GTDB taxonomy): Bacteria > Actinomycetota > Actinomycetes > Sporichthyales > Sporichthyaceae > DASQPJ01. Next base: position 201,834 of record DATAUG010000036.1, on the reverse strand, counting down.
GTAGCTGAACATGTAGAACGAGACGTCCTTGTGGAACTGAGGGTCCGTCGCCCCGAACCGGGTGCCGTTGCGCCACAGCAACCAGGTGCGCCACTCCCCCGACGCCGACGCTCCCGAGAGGATCGCCAGCAGCGTGGCAGCCAGCACCATCATCGGCACCTTGTACGGGTCCAGGCCGACCCGGTACCGGTCCAGGTTCTGCTGCTCCTGCGACATCCCGCGCAGGTTCGGCCGGAGCCGATAGGCGATGACCACGTTGATGGAAACGACCAACGCCATCGTGATCCCGAACACCACGAACAGCACCAGGCGCGTGGTCAGCCGGGTCGTGAAGACTTCGGAGAAATCGACCGCGCCGTACCACCACAGGTCGGTGATGAAGTCGGCGAGCACGAAGAACAGCGCAACCAGGCCGGCCAGGACGGCCAACACCGGGATCAGGATCCGGGGACGACGCCGGGCGTTGGGCTGGAACGGCCGTCGGCCAGGCGGCGGCGTCGGCCCACTCGGCCGCTGGAAACTCATGTTTCCGCCACGCCGAATAAGCCCCCGCCTTCAGCCGTCACAACGGATCAACTTACCGAGCGGCGTGCCACGCCAAGATGATCACCAGTTCAAGGCTCCGCCTACCTCGGCCATGGCCGGCTTCGGCAGGTCAGCAGTGCGGGACGGTGCCCTGCCCGGTGCGGATCGCCTGCAACGCCGACAGCGCGGTCGACAGCTTGTCGACGCGGACCAGTTCGATCCCCTTCGGCGGGCCCTGCACAGCGTCGCGGCAGTTGTCGGCCGGGACGAGGAACACGGTTGCGCCGGCCCGCTTGGCGCCGAGGATCTTCATCTGGATGCCACCGATCTTGCCGACGACACCGTCGTCGGTGATCGTTCCCGTTCCGGCGATGGTCTTCCCGCCGGTGATCCCGCCCTGGGTGAGCCGTTCGATGATGCCCAGCGCGAACATCATCCCGGCGCTCGGGCCGCCGACGTTGTCCAGTTCGATCTTCACCTGGAACGGGAAGGTGTAGTCGCGGTCCGGGCTGATCCCGACGTACGGCAGCTTCGGGTCGCCGGGGTTCTTCGCGGTCGTCACGACCTCGGTGAGCTCCTGCTCGTTGCCGGTCGAGTCCTTCCGCTTCACCAGGAACGTGACCTGCTCGCCGGGCTTGTGCACGCGCACGTCGTCGACCACGTCCTGCGGGGTGTTCACGACCTTGCCGTCGATCTTCTCGATCTCGTCGGCGACCATCAGCTTGCCGTAGGCCGGGGTGCCCGAGGTCAACGCGGACACCACGACGTGGGAGATCACGCCCGGGATGTGCAGGGCCAGCAGGGCCGCCGCGGTGGCGTGCTTCTGCGACAGCTCCATCTCCTGGGTGTTCTCCGCGTCGATCTGCGCGGCGGACTTGGAGGTGTCGTAGACGGTCTCCTTGGGCACCACTGCGACCCCGGAGGAGAACCAGCCGGACAGCGCCTCGATCAGGGTCATCCGGTGGTCCGGATTGGTGATCGAGACGGTGGTCATGTCGAGGTGCCCGGTGGGCGGGTAGGCGTCGTGGCCGCTGATCACGATCAGCGGTTTGCCGTTGGACTCGCCCAAGGTGTCGGTCGCGGGCCCCGGAGCCAGGCGGGCGTAGGGCACCGGCAGCAACAGCAAAAAGCCTGCCAACACCGCCAGCAGCACGCTCGCGACGGTCAAGGAGATTGTCCGCGGCGAACTCCAGTTGACCCGCTTCAGCACGTAGGCGACCTTACGTGAGCCCCGGGGCAGTCAGGGCGTCCCTACCCATTCGGAACTGCCGTCGACGAACATCTGGTGCTTCCAGATCGGGACTTGCGCCTTGATCCGGTCGATCAGCGCCCGACAGGCCACGAAGGCCTCGCCGCGGTGCCCGCAGGAAACGGCGACGACCACGGCAATGTCCCCGATGGCCAGGTCGCCGACCCGGTGCACAGCGGCCAGCGCGACCACGTCGTGCTCGGCGACCACTGCCTCGGCCACCGACCGCATCACCTCGACAGCACTGGGGTGGGCGCTGTAGCTGAGGTCCTTCACGTCGCGACCGCCGTCGTGGTCCCGGACCGTGCCCACGAACAACGTGGTGCCACCGGCGCCCGGGTCGTCCACGGCGGCCAGGATCTGCGTCGGCGACAGAGCCACGTCGCGAATCTCGATCAGGCGGATCACATCTGCATCGACCACCCCGCCATTGTGAGCTGTTCAGCCGCGTCTGCGCCGGCGGGCCTGTCGCAGCAGTGCCGTCGGCTGCTCCAGCCCTACGGCGCCGCGCCCTTGCTGTCCGGTGCGTCAACCCCGGCGGCGCCTACGGGCCTGTCGCAGCAGTGCCGCGGTGCCGACCATGGCCATCGCGGCGCCCGCGGCGCTCAGCGGTGCCTCCCGAAGCCCGCGACGGCCCCCGGCCGCTCCCATGTCGGCGAGCAGGACGGCCAGTGCCGACGCATTGTCGTACGCGGGCCGCCAGCCGGCGGCGAGCAGTCGGGTGCACGGCACGACCCACGGATAGGAGACGTAACGCAGCTCGCTCGCCGGCGCCGGACTCACCCCGACGCGATGCAGCCGCTCCGCGGTGCCGAACGCCAACGCCGCGGGCAGCACCAGCCGCCGCATCCCGGCGATCACCTCGACCGTCTCCTGCTCCAGCCAGCCCTCGCAGCCGACCGTGACCACGCCGACGACCCGCCCGGTGACCGCGAACCCGATCGCCTCGATCAGGTCGTCGACGTGGCAGAACTGCCACGCGGGCCGCGTGCCCTGCAACTGGAGCAGCCGCGGGGCGGAGAAGTGCCGGGCGAACACGTTGTCGGCGCCCCGCCCGACCAGCATGGCCGGGCGCAGTACGGTCCGACCCTCCGGACGAGCCGCCGCGGCTTGCCGCTCGATGTCCAGCAGACCCGCCACCAGACCGCCGTCGTCGGCCGCGCGCAACGGCGTGTCCTCGTCCAGCGGCAGCTCGTTGCCCGGGTCCGCCCCGTACGCCATCGCACTGCTGACCAGCACGAACCGCGGGACACCGGCCCCGGCCTCGAGGATGCGCGCGACGTCCCGAACGGCCGTCGGGCTCAGGCTCGAGTCCAACGTCAGCGCCACGTGGACGAGCACGTCCGCATCCCGCAGCCGACGCGCCGTCCGGGCCTCCGGGGTCTGGGCCAGGCGCACCGCGTCGACCTCCGGCAGATCGCCCAGGCGTTCGACGACCGCGTTGGTCAACGGCCCGTCCGAACCGGTGACCACCACCCGCAGGCCGCGCGGCCCGGATCGATCCCGGGCAGCCCGCCAGCGGGCCGGTCCGGTGGACTCCGGACCGGTCGACGGTGCCCGGCGCCCCGAGTCCCCCATGGGTGCTCCGCTCGCTCCCCGACGACGCCCCCCTGGTCCAACGTTCTAGGTTGGACCCATGAACCAGAGCTTGGTCGTGTCCAGTTTGCCCCACTTCGGGCGTTTCGCAGCGAACTGTGACGCACTTGCGACCAGCGACCCCCGTTCGGGCGGAGCGCCGACATGACCGGGGTACCGTTCGGCTTCGGGTTGCCCGCCGGCGACGACGACCCGGACCGCCCGCGGATGGACTTCACCAGTTCGGAGAACCCGTTCGCGGCGATGTTCGGCAGCGATCCGGCCGCCATCCAGGCGGCATTCACCCAACTCGGCCAGCTGATGTCCTGGAGCGGCGGCCCGGTCAACTGGGATCTGGCCCGCGACCTCGCTCGCAAGACGGCGGCCCAGGAGCCCGACCCCTCGGTGTCCGAGACCGGCCGGCGCGAGGTGGTCGAGGCCGTGCGGCTGGCCGAGATTTGGCTCGATCCGGTCACCTCGATGGCAAGCGGTGCCTCGGACGCGTTGGCCTGGAGCCGTGCCGAGTGGATAGAGGCGACCCTGCCGGTTTGGCAGACGCTGATCGAGCCGGTGGCCGGCCGGGTGGTCGCGGCGATGGGCAATGTGCTGCCGCCCGAGGCATCCCTTGCCGCCGGGCCGCTGCTGGGGGTCATGCGCCAGATGGGCGGGGCCATGTTCGGGGCCCAGGTCGGACAGGGCCTGGCGTCGCTGGCGGGCGAGGTGTTCGGCGCCACCGACATCGGGTTGCCGTTGGGGCCGTCGGCCCGCCCGGCGCTGGTGCCGACCAACATCGCCAAGTTCAGCGCAGGCCTCGGGGTCGACGCGGCCGAGATCCGGCTGTTCGTCGCCTTGCGCGAGGCCGCCCATCAACGGCTGTTCAACGGCGTCGGCTGGCTGCGCGGCCACGTGCTGGCCGCGGTCGAGTCCTACGCCCGCGGGATCACCATCGACATGTCGCGGCTGGAGACCATCGTCGGCGGGTTGGACATCAGCAACCCGGAGGCCATCTCGCAGGCGTTGTCGCAAGGCATGTTCGCCCCGCAGGAGACCGCCGAGCAGCGCGCGGCGCTGACCCGGCTGGAGACCGTGCTGGCGTTGATCGAGGGTTGGGTCGACGAGGTCACCGCGGCGGCGGCGCAGGGTCGCCTGGCGGGTGCCGGCGCACTGCGGGAGACACTGCGCCGGCGCCGGGCCGCCGGCGGTCCGGCCGAGCAGACCTTCGGCAATCTCGTCGGGCTGGAGCTGCGGCCCCGCCGGCTGCGCGAGGCCGCCGAACTCTGGCGCCTGCTCGAGGAAACCCGAGGCACCGACGGCCGCGACGCAACCTGGGTGCACCCCGATCTGTTGCCGGACGCCGAGGACCTGGAGGACCCCGCCGCGTTCGCCGCGGGCGCCACGGAACTGGACTTCGACCGACTGCTCGACGACCCGGACGACAGTCCTCCCGGACCCGAGGCGTGAGCGAGCACCGCGAGCGACTGCGACGAGCGAGGAACGAGGAAGGAGCACAAGCGAGCAACAAGTACAGCGGGCGAACCGATGTCCACTGCAGCCTGCATGCCGACGCGACAGCGGTTCTGACGGCCTATCAACCGAACTCCACGGATCAGGTCCGGTTGCGGGCGGACTACCTGGCACACCTCGCGGCGCACCCGGACGCCCTCCTGCGCAGCTGCTCCCCGGCACACCTCACGGCGAGTGCCGCCGTGCTCGACGCCCGCGCCGAGCGGGTGCTGCTTGTGTTGCACCGCAAGGTCGGGCTCTGGTTGCAACCCGGTGGACACTGCGAGCCGTCCGACATCTCGTTGGCGAAGGCTGCGTTGCGCGAGGCGACCGAGGAAACCGGGATCGACGGGCTGCGGTTCGCCGGCGGGCCGGTCCACCTGGACCGCCACCGCGCGCCGTGCGGGGTGGAGCATCATCTGGACGTGATGTTCGCCCTGGTCGCCCCGGACGGCGCGATGCCGACGGTGAGCGTGGAGTCCGCGGACGTCCGCTGGTTCGACGTCACCGAGCTGCCCGACCCGACCGACGACGCCGTGCGTGCCGTGGTGCGCGCGGCCGGCGACCAGGTCCGCCGGGAACCGGCGCCGCAGCCGGCTCGGCCGTGAGCCAGCGCAGCGGGCGAACCGATGTCACGGTGCACGCCACATTCGGCGTGCGCCGTCGGACGACGGTGCGGCGGTGAGTCGGCCGCTGGGTCTGGGGCCGATCCCGGGCGACCAGTCGTTCACGGGGTCGAAACCACTGGTGGTTCGCCAGGCCGCGAGCCTGTTCGTCGGGTGTTTCGTCGCCGTGATCATGGTGACGATGGGGATCGGGGTGCTGATTCACCCGGGCGAGACCGTCGGCAGCGGCAACGCCTTCATCGACCGGTGGTTCTTCGGGATCCTGATCGTTCCCGCGCTGTGGTCCGTCGACCGCTTTCTGCTCCGGCCGCGGGTGCGGGTGGACGCGGCCGGCGTCGAGTTCCACAACCCGATGCAGACCATCGTCGCGAACTGGCCGGCCGTGGTCAGCGCCGGGTTCGACTCCCACGTGCGGCTGGTGCTCGGCAACGGCGACTACGTCCGCTCGATCCTCTTCGGACCCGGCCTGTCCAGCCCGATGACCCAACGCACCCGGCCCGACGAGCTCGCCCATGTGATCAACGTCGAGGCGGCCCGCCGGAGCGGACGGCAACACGATCCGCAAGCGGCCTACGAGGCCGAGGAACTGGTCGGCGGGTCGAACCCGGCGCCTCGGCCGACCGGCCCGGGTGCTGAGCTTCGGCCGGCTCACGGTCTGGTCAATCTGGCCGGCTACGCCATCGGGTGGACGGTGGCCTGCATCGTCGCGGCCCGCCTGGCGACCCGCTGAGCGAGGAGTCAGTCGGCGTCGGTGAGGTCCAGGCCGGCGGCGTGAGCGATCCCGTCCAGGTAACCGCGAGCTCGCTCCAACTTCGGGTAGCCGGCCAGTACGGCCCAGAAGTCCGGCCCGTGGCCCGGCACGATCAGGTGCGCCAACTCGTGGAGCAGCACATAGTCGACGACATATCCGGGCATTCCGCGAAGCCGGGTGGACAGCCGGATCGTGCCGTCCAACGGGGTGCAGGAGCCCCACCGGGTGATCTGGTTGTCGACCCAGCGCACCGACACCGGTGCGGCGCGGTTGCCGAGGTAGCGCTCGGTCAGCTTCCAGGCCCGGTTCAGCAGCACGTCGTCGGTCGGCCGGCGACGTCCCTCCTGCGCGGACAGCCGAGCGAGCATCACCTCGACCCAGCGGCGTTCCTCGGCTCGGCTCATCCGGGCCGGGATCAGGACGACGGTCCGCCCACCCTCGCGGTAGGCGGTCACGGTGACCTGCCGGCGGGCGCTACGGCGCACCTCAACCGCGTCCGGCTCGGCCGCCTGCTGCGTCGGCCGGCCGGCCGTCGATTTCCCGGGCCTCGACCCCACGGGAGCTGACGGTAGCGGCACGTCCGGCCGACCGTGGGGGAACAGGTCCGGACGCGCCGTCCGGGGGATGCGCATGGGGGCTGACCTCCCGGGTCAGCGCCCGCGGAACGCCGGCGCACGGCGTTCGCGCGCCGCCGTCAGACCCTCGCGGAGGTCCTCGGTGGCCAGCGTCACCGGTTGGGCCAACGCCTCCCACTGCACCGCGGCGTCGAAGCTCGCGTGCCCGCCGGAGGCCAGCGCCACCTTGGTCAGCCGGGTGGCGATCGGGGCGCAGTCGGCCACCGCCCCGGCGATTCGGGCCACCTCCTCCAGCAGCGCCTCGCGCGGGAACGATCGATTCACCAGGCCCGCCGCCGCGGCCTGCGCCCCGGTGACCACCCGTCCGGTCAGCAACATCTCCCGGGCCAGGCCGATGCCACCGGCCTGCGGCAGCAACCAGGTGGCCGCCATGCCGGAGTGCATGCCGAGTCGGGTGAACGGAGCGGTCAGCTTGGCCTCGTCGGCGGTGTAGCAGAGGTCGGCGGCCAGCGCCAGGCACAACCCGGCACCGACCGCCGCGCCGTTCACCGCGGCGATGGTCGGGACCTCGAGCTCCCGGATCGACAGCCAGGACCGGTAGAACGCCAGCATCCGGTCCCGCAGGCCGTTGACCGACTGATCCGGCAGGCCACTGAGCCAGGCGGTGTCGCCGCCGGAGCAGAACGCGTCGCCGGCGCCGGTGACCACCACGGCGCGCACCGAGCGGTCGGCCCGCAGGTCGGCGATGGCGCGGACCCACGACTCGGTCATCGCCTCACCCATCGCGTTGCGTCGTTCCGGGTGGTCGAGCAGTAGCGTCACCACACCCTGATCGGTGCGAGCAACCCTCAGATTCGGGTAGGCGGTCTGCGTGGCGCCGGTGGTGATCTCGCTTCGCTCGGTCACCGGGGCAGGGTACCGGCGGCTGCGCCGACCCACGCACTCACCGCCGCGCCGAGGCTCGTACGCGGGCGTAGGTGCAGGTCGAGACTAGGGTGGCGGGGGCGCCGATGATCGAATGGACCGGAGGAGAGCGAGATGGCAGAGAGTTACACCGGTAACGCGTACTGCGTGAAATGCAAGGAGAAGCGCGACTTCACCGGCGAGGTGAAGGTCAGCGAGTCGGGTCGTCGCATGGCGCAGGGGATCTGCCCGGTCTGCGGGACCAAGCTGAACCGCATCCTCGGCAAGGCCTGAAAGCGCTCGTCACCCACAATCCGGCGCCCTGCCGAAGTTTTCCCAAGGACTGCGGTACACCTCGCAGCCGGGGCAAACAGCCAGCAGACTTCGCACCGCGCCCGCCTGCCGCGGGCGCGTCGACGAGGGGGTGGGCATGTCGGTCGAAGGTTGCGAGGGTGGCCCGGCCGCGGTGATCCGGCGGCCGATGGTCAAGGCGGGCCTGCCCCGCCTGCGGCGTCCCGACGGAGTGATGCAGTTCGGGATCGATCCGGAGCGCTCGGTTCTGCTGGAGGGGATCGATGAGCCGACCGAGCGCTGGATCGGCGCACTCGACGGCATCCTGGACATCGGCCGACTGCACACCGAGGCGGTAACCGTCGGCGTCGCGCCGCGGACCGCCGAGCAGGTTCTGGAACTGCTCGCCGGACAGGGCCTGCTGGAGGACGCGGGCGCCGATTGCCCCGGTTGGGCCGATCTGCCGCGGGAGGCGCGGGACCGGCTCGTTCCCGACCTGACCTCGATGACCCTGCTCGACCCCCGGCCCGATGGCGGCAAGAAAATCCTGTCCCGGCGCCTGACCGCAACGGTCGAGGTCCGCGGCGGGGGTCGCGTCGGATCTGCCGTGGCCGCCCTGCTCGACGCCGCCGGGGTGGGCTCGGTCCGGCTGATCGATCCCGCCGAGGTACGGCCGGCCGACCTGGGGCCGGCAGGCCACCGGGCCGACCGGCTGGGTTGCCCACGCGGCACACCGGCACCGCACCTGCCCGAGACGATCGACCTCGACCGCCCGGACCTGGTGGTGCTCGCGGCCGACGACGGCACGCACTCGGCCGGCAACAACCCGGAGACGCTGCAAACCCCGCACCTGCTCGCCGCCGTCCACGAGACCAGCGGAGTCGTCGGGCCGCTGGTGGTACCCGGCCGGACCGCGTGCCTGCGCTGCCTCGACCTGGCCCGAACGGACCGGGATCCGCACTGGCCCGGCCTGCGGGCCCAGTTGCGCAGCGGTCGCCGGGTGACGCCGACACCGGCCTGCGACGTCGTGCTCGCCACCGCGGTCGCCAGCCACGCCGCGCTCCAGGCTCTCTCCTTCCTGGACAGCGGTGCGGCGTCCAGCATGGACGGAACGTTGCACATCCGACTGCCCGACGGCCTGGTCCGGCGGCGATCCTGGAGCCAGCATCCGGCCTGCGGTTGCGGGTGGGCCGACGCCGGCTGATCCGGGGAGCACAATGCAGGCATGACGCCCGACAAACCGGGGCCTGCCGACATCCCGCTACGGGCGCTCACCCGCGGCGCGAAGCTGGCGGCGTTGCCGCTCGGCATGGCCGGGCGCGCCACCCTGGGATTCGGCAAACGGATCGGGGGACGGCCGGCCGAGCTCGTCGCCGCGGAGATCCAGCAACGCACCGCCGAACAGATCTTCAAGGTGCTCGGCGAGCTCAAGGGTGGGGCCATGAAGTTCGGCCAGACCCTGTCCATCTTCGAGGCCGCACTGCCCGAGGCCCTGGTCGGGCCGTACCGCGCCACCCTGGTCAAGCTGCAGGAGGCCGCACCACCGCTGCCGCCCCGGGTGGTGCGCGAGGTGATGACCCGCAGCCTCGGGCCCAGCTGGGCGGACCTGTTCGCCGAGTTCGACACGCGCGCGGTCGCCGCCGCCAGCGTCGGTCAGGTGCATCGAGCGGTCTGGGCCGACGGTCGCGAGGTAGCGGTGAAGGTGCAGTACCCCGGGGCCGGCGCGGCCCTGCTGGGCGACCTCAACCAGCTCTCCCGGCTGGCCAGGTTGTTCGGGGTGCTGGTTCCCGGGCTGGACGTGAAACCGCTGATCGCCGAGCTCAAGGCGCGGGTGGCCGAGGAACTCGACTACGCGCTGGAGGCGTCCTCGCAACGCCTCTGCGCTGCGGCTTACGACGGCGATCCCGACATCCGGGTACCGCACGTCGTGCATCAGGGCGGCGAGGTGATCGTCACCGAGTGGATGGACGGCGTCCCGCTGTCGAAGATCATCTCCGCCGGCGATCAGGACACCCGCGACCGCGCGGGCGTGCTGTACCACCGTTTCCTGCTCTCCTGCCCGGCCCGCGCCGGGATGCTGCACGCCGACCCGCATCCGGGAAACTTCCGGATGCTCACCGACGGCCGGCTGGGCGTGCTGGACTTCGGCGCCGTTGCACACCTGCCCGGCGGCCTGCCCCCGGCCATTCGACAATTCCTGTCCGCCGCGTTGTACGGCGAGGGCGAGCTCGTGGTCGAGGGCCTGCGGAACGAAGGCTTCATCAAGCGGTCGATCGAGATCGACCCGGACCGCCTGCTGTCGTACCTCCTGCCGTTCCTGGAGCCGATCACGGTCGCCGACTTCGGGTTCTCGCGGTCCTGGTTGCGCGCCCAGGCCGGACGGATCAGCGACCCGCGTTCGGCGCACTACTACACCGGTCTGCAGCTGAACCTGCCGCCGAGATACCTGCTGATCCACCGGGTCTGGCTGGGTGCGATCGGGGTGCTGTGCCAACTGGAGGCACGCGGGCCGTGGCGCGACGAACTGGCCGAGTGGCTGCCTGGCGAAGAGGAAATCCCCAGTCCGACGGCCGCCTGACCAGCCGCCAACCGCGGTGCGGCCCGACCGCGAAGGTCCGGGCCGCGCCTGGTTCGGCATGGCGGTGAACTCTCACGCCGCCAACTCATCCTTGCGCGGCCGCCCGCGGGGCCGTTTGCGCGGCGCCACCAGACCGCCGACGAACAGCTCCCCACCCCAGACGCCCCACGGCTCAGCCCGGTCGAGTGCCCCGGCCAGGCAGGCCCGGCGTATCGGGCAGTTCTGGCACAGCGATTTCGCGTACTCGACATCCTCCGGGGTCTCGGCGAAGAACAATTCCGCGTCGAAGGCGCGGCACGGCAGCAACGCTGCTACGTCCTGGTTGATGGAGTCGATGGTCGAGGTCATCTCGGAGGTCACCCCCTTCATGGTCGGTACTGATCGGATCGAGTGGTTCGGTTCGGGGCGACAAAAAGGCCGCGGATCCCGGTTTCGGGTTCCGCGGCCTGTGTGGTTCGCCGGTCTTCAGGTTCAGACCGGCGGGCCACCACCACGGGTGCCCGAGGGGGCGAACTCGGCGTCGCGCTTGAGCAGCGCGGCCGGGACATGCTTCGGCGCATAGGCAGTTGCCTGGACGGCACGCCACGCCGCCTGGGCAGCCCGATGCGACGGCATGACGGTGAGCCCACTGATGGTCCCTACCGACATCCACGCCTCTTGGGCGCCACAGGTCGTATTTCTGATCACCGGGGAATCACCTCCTACCGCGAGTAGAGGGCCGCGCCGGCGCGGCCGTGAGTCGAGGCTACGCGGGCTTCGGCGGGCGCGGCAACCGAATATTCGCCGTTCAGGAGGCGCCGGCGGGCTCACGCCCGGCACAGATCGCGAGCACGTCCGGGCCGTACCGCTCCAGCTTGGCCTTCCCGACGCCCGGGATGCGGGCCAGGTGGGTCGCGTCGTCCGGACGGGCCTCGGCGATCGCGCGCAGGGTGGCGTCGGTGAACACGCAGTACGCGGGCAGCGCCGCGCTTCGGGCGGACTGCAGGCGCCAGGTGCGCAGCCGCTCCAGCAAGGCCTCGTCGAGGTCGGCGGGACACTGCTCGCACCGGCCGAGTTTGCGCTGCGTGGCCTCGATCAGCGGCTTGCCGCACACCCGGCACACCGCGGCGGCGCGCTCCCGGACCCGCCCGGCTTGCCGGGCCGGGGGCGCCGGTGATCGGACCGGCACCAGGGCGGCCAGGAAGCGGGACGGCTGCCGGGATCCGCGGCCACCGGGCGCCCGGGACAGCGCCCAGGAAAGCTCCAGATGTCGCCGGGCACGGGTTGTCCCGACGTAGAGCAGTCGGCGTTCCTCGGCCACCGCGGTGTCGTCGGCCGCATAGCTGATCGGCATCATGCCCTCGACCAGGCCCACGATGAAGACCGCGTCCCATTCGAGTCCTTTCGCCGAGTGCAGCGAGGCCAACGTGACGCAGTCGAGCACCGGCACCTGGGCATCGGCCGAGCGGGCATCCAACTCGGCGACGAAACGCGTCAGATCCGCCGACGGCTCGGCAGCCGCCAGGTCCTCGGCGATGCGCAACAGCGCCGCCAGCGCCTCGGCCCGCTCGCCGACGGCACCGGAGCCCGCCGCCCGCCCCGCCACCAGACCCGCATCCGACAACAACGCGCGCGCCTGGGACACCAGGTCCTGGTCGTCACCCGGGTCGTCCGCGTCGGCACCGACCGCCCGCGCCCGAGCGGCACCGCGCAGTCGGGTCATCGCCGCCTTCACCTCGGGCCGTTGAAAGAATTTCTCCCCGCCGCGCACCACGAAGCCGATGCCGCGCTCGGCCAGGGCCTGTTCGTAGGCCACCGACTGGCTGTTGGTACGGAAAAGCACCGCGATCGCGGCGGCGGCGAATCCCTGCGCCAGCAGCGCCGCGATGCGGCCCGAGACCCCCTCGGCCTCGGCCGCCTCGTCGGGGTACTCGCTCAGCACGGGTTCGGCGCCATCGGCCGATTGCGATCGCAGTTGGACCGCGGCGCCACCCAGCACCGCGTTGGCCAGTCGGACGATCTGCGGCGTCGAACGGTAGTTGCGTACCAACCGGACGACCGCGGCGCCCGGATGGTTCCGCGGGAATCCGAGCAGGAACTCGGCCGTCGCGCCCGCGAAGGAGTAGATCGTCTGGCTGGGGTCGCCCACCACGCACAGCTCGTCGCGCCCGGACAGCCAGAGCTCCAACAGTCGCTGCTGCAGCGGACTGACGTCCTGGTACTCGTCGACCACGAAGTGGCGGTACTGGCGGCGCACCCGCTCGGCGACGTCGGCGTTCTCGCTGAGGACACCAACGGTCAGCAGCAGGATGTCCTCCATGTCGATGACGCCACGGCGCGACTTGACCTCCTCGTAGGAGGCGTAGATCTCGGCGGTGGCGGCCGGGTCCAGCCCGGCCGCCGCGGCGCGCCCGGCCTTGGCCGCGGCCGCGACATAGTCGGCCGGGGCGACCTGGGAGACCTTCGCCCACTCGATCTCCGCCGCGAGGTCGCGAACCTCGGCGGGTCCGGGCCGGACCCCGGCCCGTCCCGCGGCCGCCGCGACGAGCGGGGCCTTGCTGGCCTCGACCCGCGGCACGGCGCCGCCGATCGCGGTGGGCCAGAAGAACTGCAGTTGGCGCAACGCCGCCGAGTGGAAGGTCCGAGCCTGAACGCCGCCGGCGCCGAGGGCCCGCAGTCGTGTCCGCAACTCACCCGCCGCACGGGTGGTGAAGGTGACCGCGAGCATGTGCTGCGCCGGAAAGGCCCCGGTGACGACGCCGTAGGCGATGCGGTGCGTGATCGCCCGGGTTTTCCCGGTACCGGCCCCGGCCAGCACGCACACCGGACCCTGCAGCACCTCGGCCACCGCCCGCTGCTCCGGGTCCAGGGCAACCAGGATTTGCTCGGGGGTGGGGCTCACCCGGCCATCCTGGCAGCAGGCACCGGGCACGCCGGCGGAACAGCGCGTCGACCCGAATCTTGCGGCGGACAGGCACGGCGGGCGCTGGAATGATCGGGAACAGCGCGCTCGATGTGGCGGTTGCGTGTTGTGAAGGCTCCGCGTGAGAAAGGTGCACCAGTGCTCCAGACCGACACCATCACCGTGTTCAGCACCACCTGGTGCGGGCCGTGCCGCAGGCTGAAGATGCTGATGCACGCCGAGGAGATCCCGTTCGTGGCGGTCGACATCGAGACCGACCCGGAGGCGGTGGAGTTCGTCAAGACAGTGAACGGCGGCAACGCGGTTGTGCCGACCGTGCTGTTCCCGGACGGGAGCACGCTCACCAACCCGACTCTGGCCCAGGTCCGGGCGCAGCTTGCGGCGGCCGGCTGAGCTCTACGGACCGGGGGCCCCGGCTCACCGCTTGTCGGCTCACCACTTGTTGTCGACCGGCAGTGGACCGCCGAACCATCGCTCGATCAACCAGCGCGCGATCGAGATCGCGCCCGGCATCAACGCCTCCCGCCGACGCCCTGCAGCAACCAGGTCGGTGCGGCTGAACCAGCGGGCCTCGGTGATCTCGGCGACGTCCACGCGGATCGTCGGATCGATCGCGTGGGCACGGAAGCCGAGCATCAGCGAGGCTGGGAACGGCCAAGGCTGACTGCCCTCGTAGCGCACGTCGTCGACATGGACGCCCACCTCCTCGTGGACCTCACGAATCACCGCCTGCTCCAGGGACTCGCCCGGCTCGACGAACCCCGCCAGGGTCGAGAACCGGCCGGGCGGCCAGGCCGGGTTGTGGCCGAGGAGACATCGGTCGTCGTCGTCGATCACCAGCATGATCACCGCCGGGTCGTTGCGCGGGAAGTGTTCGGCGCCGCAACCGGTACAGACCCGGACGTGACCGGCCGCGGTCACCGTTGTCGGTGAACCGCACCTGGGGCAGAAACCGTGGCGAGCGTGCCAGTTGGACAACCCGATGGCGTGCGCGAACAGGCCGGACGCAGCGGGCGACAGATCCGCCGGCAGCTCACGGACATTGGCGGCCCGTTCGTCCGCACCGATCGGGAACGGCCCGTCGGCGGCGAAATAGGGGATGCCGTCCGGGCTCGTCCCGAGGAAATAGCGCGCGACTTGTGGATCGATCTCGGCAATCGACACGCACGACAGGTCGGACCCGTCGGCGAACAACGCGGCGGCGCCGTCGTGCACCCGCAGCACCCTGGTCCGGGGATCGGACCAGATCCGCTCGAGGGCGGCCGAGTCCAGCCGGAGCGCCGACGAGCGATCGTGTGTACCGCCCGAGAGCGGCATCGGAGGCAGCGACACCTCAACCATGACTGGACCCTACGGCGCCGTTGGATCGCCTGTGCTGCTCGCTCGTCGGTGCTCGTTCCCCGCTCGTCGCAGTCGCTCGCAGTTGCTCGTCGCAGTCGCTCACGCGCTACCTCCCGCCGGTGCCGACCAGCACCGCCGCCAACGCCGATCGGTCAGGCAGGTCCGGTCGGGTCGTCCGGCCGGACCGCACGAAGTGGAACGCTCCGCTGACGGCCTGGGGACGTACCCCGGCGATCTCCGCCCAGGCCAACCGGTACAGCGCCAACTGAACGGGGTCGGCGTCGACTCCCCCACCGGTCTTCCAGTCGACTACCTCGTAACCGGACGGGGTCGCGTAGACGGCATCGATGCGTCCGCGGACCACGCGCCCGGCCAGCGGCAGCGCGAACGGCGCCTCCACCCGAAGCGGGACGCGATCGGCGAACTCGCCGCGATCGAAGGCCTCCTGCAACTGCGCCAGTTCGGCATCGGTGCACCACTGCGTATCGGCTCCGCCGGGCACGTCCTCCGGGTTCAGCAACACCTGCTGCCCGAAGCGGGCCGCCAGCCACGCATGGAAACGTGACCCGCGGGCCGCGGCCGGCCGTGGCGGCCGTGGCATCGGCCGGGCCAGGTCGCGAGCCAGGACATCGGGCCGGGTGGCCAACAGGGAAACCTGCGAGACCGTCAGCGTGGTGGGCAGTGCGGTCTCGCGGGACCGCGGCGCCCGGGCACGTGGTCGCAGCAGCAGGTTCAGGTCGTGGTCCCAGTCGGCGACCCGCTGCAGTTCGGCCTCGCTCAACCCCTCCGCGTTCGGCGACCGGGCATCGAACGCGGCCGGCTCACGCAGTGCCGCGCGCACCAACTCGGCGCCCGCCCGCCGCCGGGCCGCTTCGGCAGCGTCGACCGGGGCCGGCCAGGTGTACTCGGCACCGCCGTTCAGGCATGGGTTCTCCGCTCCCGGACCCGGCCGGGCGGCCCATGGGCCGCCCGGGTCCTGCCCGGCCGACGCGGTGAACGCGCGGGCGGCCGACAGGTACTCCGACGGGCCGCGCGACCGGCGCTGGGTCGGCCCCCACCAGTGCCCCGCGGCGATCAGGCGATGCCGCGGTCTGGTCATCGCCACGTAGGCCAGCCGCAGCTCCTCGACAGCCGCCTGCTCCCGGACCGCCATGTCGAAGGCCCCCAACCCCTTGGGCGACCACTCCCCCAGCTCGGGCAGGCTCGCGCGGTCGCCGCGCAACGGATACGGCAGGCAGTGGCCGGCGGTGGTCCACCGCGACCGACCCCGGGTCGACGGGAACACCCCGTCGCACAGGTCGGGCAGCACGACGACGTCCCACTCGAGGCCTTTCGCCTTGTGCGCGGTCATCAACTGGACGGCCTGACCCGCCGCGGGCTCGGCCGAGTCCAGCCCTCGCTCGTGATCGGCCGCGGCCTGAAGATAGGCCAGGAACGCACCGACCGACGTCCCGCCGTCCAGATCGGTGAAGTCCGCGGCCACGTCGAGGAATGCCTCCACCGAATGCCGCCGATGGGTCCGACGCCCGTGCGACGCCACGGCGAGTTCCACGTCGAGCCCGGTGCGCGCGAGGATCGTCGCCAGCAGCTCCAGCAGCGGTTCGCCGAGGTGGGCGCGCAGGGCACGCAGCTCGGCGTCCAGGGCGGCGAATCGCCCCTGCGCCTGGAGCGAATAGGCCAGCTCGCCCGGCGAGGCAACGGCGTCGGCCAGGGCTGGTTGCTCCACCGGGTCGACGATGCGCATCTCGGGACCGGAGCCGGACGCCTCGCGTCGGCGGAGCGGCCCGGTCGCCAACTGCCCCGCGCGCTTGCCGAGCAGCGCGAGATCTCGCGGTCCGATCCGCCAACGCGGCCCGACCAGCAACCGGATCAACGCTGCATCGGCGGTCGGCGAGTGCAGCACCTCGAGGGTCGCGATCAGGTCGGCGATCTCCGGCAGGTGCACCAGGCCGCCCAGCCCCACGACCTCCACCGGGATCTGACGCCTGATCAGTTCGGTGTGCAACGGGCCGATGTCGCGCGCCGCTCGCACCAGCACGGCTACCTCACCGGCCGGCGTACCGGTTGCCAACGCGGACTCCACCTCGCCACAGACCCAGGTCAGCTCCTCGGACCAGGTCGGCAACAGCGCGGTGCGAATCTCGGCCCGCTCCGCCGCGGGCGCCGCCGGGAACAACGGCGCCACGCCGGCATGCAGTTCGCGCAACGGTGCCGCGAGGCCGTTGGCCAGGGCCAGCAACGGCGGAGCATTGCGTCGGTTCTGACACAGCGTCAGCCGCTGGGCCGGGGCCGTCGTGCCGTCCGGTGCCGAGGCCGCGAAGTGCTGCGGGAACTCCTCGAGGTTCGCGACGCTGGCGCCGCGCCAGCCGTAGATCGCCTGGCACGGGTCGCCGACAGCTGTCACCGGGTGCCCACCGCCGAACAGCCCGACCAGCATTCGCCGTTGGGCAACGGAGGTGTCCTGGTACTCGTCGAGCACCACCACCCGGTTCCGCTCGCGTTCGGCGTCGCCCACCGGCGGACACGTCTCGGCCAGCCGCGCGGCCAAGGCCATCTGATCGCCGAAGTCGATCAGGTCGCCGCGGCGCTTGGCGGCCCGGTAAGCCCGCACCAACTCCGTGAGCTCCGCGCGCCGTCGGGCCGCCAACAACGCCCTGCCCAACGCCGAGGCGGAGCCGGCCACCCGCGGATCGGAGCTCAGCCGCTCGATGAGGTCGGTGTCGAAGGCGCAAAGCTCGTCGAGATCGACGAGGTGCTCGGAGCATTCAGCCTCCAGCGCCAGCAGGTCGGGCGCCAGGAGCGCGACCGACTTCGTCAGCGCCCGCATGGGACCCGGCGCCGCTCGGATCACCCGCTCGGCCAACTGGTAGCGCGCCGCGTCGGTCAGCAATCGCGCGCCGGGCTCAACGCCGAGCCGCAGCCCGTGCTCCCGGATCAGCTCGGCCGCGTATGCGTGGTAGGTCGAGACGTTCGGCTCCCCGGGGTCCTCCGCATCGTGGTCGACCACATCGCTGTGGTCGGGTAGCAGACCAGCCCGGAGCAGAGCGCCGCGGACCCGCTGGGCCAACTCGGCGGCAGCCTTGTTGGTGAACGTCAGCCCGAGCACATCGCCGGGTCGAGCCGCTCCGCTCGCCACCAGCCAGACCACCCGGGCCGCGATCACGGTCGTCTTCCCGGACCCGGCACCGGCCACGAGGGCCAAGGGACTCGGTCCCGCGCTGATCGCCAGCAACTGCTCGTCGCTGAAGGGGACCCCCAGTAACTGGCGCAGCTCGGTCGGGTCGCGCAGCGAAGGGCAACCGGTGGTCACACCAGCCCCCCACCGTGGGCGTGGGCGGTACAACACCGTCGGAACTCGCACATTTCGCACTCCGCCGAGGGCACCGGGTCGAACCGTTCGGCCCGCAGGCGTCGGGCCGCCGCGTCGAGGTGTTCGACGAAGCGGCCCGCCCCGTCGGGACCGGTGGCCGCAGGCTGCGTGTGTACCTTGGGCCGCCCACTCCGATCGGGTTGGCGCAACATCACCAGCTCGGCCCCGCCACAGATCTCGTCGTCACCGACGACCTGATCGAGACCGCCGGCGGCGGCCGCCAGTTGATATGCGCCGAGGGCAACGTGGTCGGCCACCTCGGCCTTGCTCACAGCCGTGCGGCCATTCTTCAGGTCGACGATGCGAATCGCCCCGGACGCGTCGCGTTCGACGCGGTCCACCCGACCGCTCAACCGGACGCTGGTCCCGCCTGCTTCCATCTCGATCCGGAATGGCACCTCCACCCCGAGCAGCGTCCGATCCGGGCGTCCGGCATGCCACCCGAGGAATCGCGCGAGAGCTGCTTGGCCCTCCTCGCGCTGCTGCTCGGCCTGCCACGGGGCCTCGAACGACACCTGTTCCCACAGCTCGTTCAGCCGGGCGACCAGCTCATCGGGTTCGGCCGCCTCCGCTGCGCCGGCACGTTCCGCGAGAGCGTGCAACAGGCTCCCCACCACCGCCGCCGACGAGGCCGACCTGGCGGCTCCCACCTGGCTGGAAAGGAACCACCGCAGCGGACAGGCGACCAGGCCGGCCACCGCGGACGTGGTCAGCTCCAGCGGCGCGCCGGGGTCGCGGACCGGCTCCGGCGCGACGCTCGGTTCGGCGACGCCCCACCAGGCCTCCGGGTCCGCGGCCGGGACCAACGCGGCTCTGTCGGGGCCACGGGCCCGGACCAGCGCGGCCAAGCGGGCCGCCGCTGCCCGTCGCAACGACTCGCCCACCGTCTCGTCGGTCACCACCGAGCGCAATTCGGCGACCAAGGTGCTCGCCGACAGTCCCCGGCCGAAGCCGTCCGGCGATTCCTGGACGGGTACGCCGAGTTCGTCCAGGAAACGCGAGGGACGGTCCTGATCGGAGTCGCCCCCGGACACCGCGGTGACCAGCAGCCGGGACCGGGCCCGGGTGACCGCCACATAGAACAGCCGGCGCTCCTCGGCGATCGCCGCCGAGACCGTGGGCGGCGGTGCCAGGCCGGAAGCGGTGATGCGGTCTCCGGACAAGAAGGTCCCCCGACGACGCAGATCCGGCCAGGCCCCTTCCTGAACACTTACCACTGCCACCAGTTGCCACTCCAGGCCTTTCGCGCGGTGCGCTGTCATCAGGGCCACGGCATCGGCGCCGCGCTCCGCTTCACCGGGGGTCTCGAACGGAACGTCCTGGGCCTCGACGGCGGCCAGGAAATGGCGCAGGTCCACCCGCCCCGGGTGGTGTTGGGCCTGCTCCGCGAGGCCGAACAGCGAGCAGACGGCGTCCAGGTCGCGATCGGCCCGAGCCGCCACCGGGCCCGATCCGGCTGCGGCCTGCTCCAAACGGGTCGGCCAATCGGTCCCGGACCACAGATGCCACAGCACGTCGTGCGGGCCGGCCCCGGAGCGGCACAGCCGGGCCGCGCCGGCCAACAAAGCGGCCAGTTCGCGCACGGCGTCGGCGGCCGGGTCGGAAACCTCGGCGGTCAGCGCGGGATCGAGCAGCGCGTCGCGGATGAGTTCGGCCGCCGGCATGACGGCCTTGCCCGCCGTCCGGGCGGCGTTGCGAAGACCACGACCCAGGGTCCGCAGTCCAACCGGGTCGAGCGACCCGAGCGGTGAGCGCAACAGCGCCTCGGCGGCACCCGGAGCCGGTGGCGAATCCTCGGCGGCCATCTCGAGGGCCGTCAGAAGTGTTGCCACCGCGGGCTCGCAGCGCAGCGGTGCCTCGTCGGCGGCGACCAAAACCGGCACTCCGGCCGCGCCCAGTACGCGGCGCACGACGGGGATGTCGCGCACACCCGAGCGAACCAGCACGGCCATCTCGCGCCACGGCAACCCGTCCTCCAGGTGGGCGCGCAGCAGCACGTCCGACACGTGGCCCAGCTCGGCGGCCGAGCTCCCGAAGGTCCGGGCCTCCAACTCGGTTCCGACACCAGGCGGCAGGACGCTCACCAGGGCCCGATGTCGGCGGGCAACCGCGCCGGACAGCCCACTGGTGGGCAGCCGGCGGGCCACCTCGCGGGACGCCCCGAGCAGCCCCGGGGTCGCCCGCCGGGAAACGCCGAGCACCAACGTGGGCGCCGCCGAGCCGGCACGGGTCGGGAAGCGATGCCCGAACTCGAGGATCTCGCGAACCTCGGCACCCCGGAACGCATAGATGGACTGGTCGGGATCGCCGAAGGCGACCAGATCGCGCCCGTCGCCCGCGATGTGCCCCAGCAGCTTGACCTGCGCCGGGTCGACGTCCTGGTACTCGTCGACGAACACCGCGTCGTACCGGGCGCGCACCGCGGCGTGAGCTTCCGGTCGGTCCAGCCGGAGCAGGGCGCGCCGGATCAGCCCGGCGTGGTCGAGCATTCCGCGCGCGTCCAGCACGTCGAGATAGCAGTCGGCGAACTGGGCCAGCGCGGACCACCGCTCCGCCCCCGCCGGATCGACCTCGACGAGCGCGCGCAACTCGACGTCGCGCTCGGCGATCCGGGCCAACACGGCGGCCACCTCGTCGGCCAGGCCACGGGTGCCCAGAGCGGCCTCGACCTCCGCGGGCCACCGGATCGGCGCCGCCCGGCCGAGCGTCCCGCGCAGCAGTTCCCGCACCGCCACGTCCTGCTCGGGTCCGGACAGCACGCGCAGCGGCGGCGACCCCTGCGCCCGGTCCGCGTTCAGCAGCGACAGGCAGAACGCGTGGAACGTCGATGCGGCCGGCTCGACGGTGGTCCGGGCCAGCCGGCGACCGATCCGGTCGCGTAGCTCCCCGGCCGCCTTCCGGCTGAAGGTCAGCACGAGGATGCGCCCCGGGTCCGTGCCCCTGGCGACCCGGGCCGCCACCGCCTCGACCAGGGTCGTCGTCTTGCCCGTTCCGGGACCGGCCAGTACCAACAACGGGCCACCCGGGTGCTCGACCACGGCCCGCTGCGCGTCGTCCAGCCGGGGCGGATCCACCGCCACCGGCCCGCCGGCAATCAGTCGATAGTGCGGTGCCCCCGCCCGACGTGCCACCCTGCTCCCCCCCGGCGACCGGCCCAAGGCCGACCGATGAACATCTCGGCCGAACCGGGCCGTGGACCGGGGCTTCGCCCGCTTCACGGCCAGGAAGCCGGCCAGATCAGCACTGCGAGGACATCCGATCAGAGGGCACCGACAAATTCGCCCCGCCCGGCTGGTGGCGAAGCTCGTCCGAACCTGGGGGCCGCGGAACCCACCGGGCGTGAGCCATGTCCACCCGGCCACCGGGACGCAACGGCGTTCGCTCGGCGACCCACTCCCGTCGCGCCCGGCCGTCCTTCCCGGGCGGCGCCGTCCCATCGGCGTGCACGACTCGCCACCAGGGCACCGCAGCGCCCCGGCGGGACAGCACCGACCCCACCTGACGCGGCCCGCCCACACCGAGGAACTCCGCGATGTCACCGTAGGACATCACCCGCCCGGCGGGAATCGCCTCGACGACTGCCAGCACGCCCTCGGCATAGTCCTCCGAATGCCGACCGCCCGACGGGGACAGGCCCCGCCGGGCGGTCACGCGAGGAACCTCAGTCAGTTGTGGCTGGTGCTCTTCGCCGCGCCGGTGAACCCGGCCAGCACCGGCACCGAGCCCGGGGCGAAATTGGTGGTGCCCTTGGCCAGGGTCAGGCCGGCGATGCCCGAGTGCTGCTGCGCGTACTTCAGGCAGGAGGCCAGGTCGGCAACGCCGTTGCTGCCGGGCAGCGGCGCGATCGCAAGAGTGGACAGCACCCCGAACGCCTTGCCTTCGGAGTCGATGAATCCACTGCCGGAGTCGCCGGGAACTCCGGGCGACAGGGTGTAGACCGAGTGCTCCCACCCGGCGGGGTCGGTTCCGAGGCTGACGCCCTGCTTCGGCGAGAGGTACGTGATACCGCCGCGCAGCGGCGAGTTTCCGTAGCTGAGCACGCTCTCGCCGCTGCCGACCGGGGTGTCCCGCAGCCCGGTCGGGCCGCCGAACAGCGGGATCGACGGGTTGACCTTGTCCAGAGCGCTGTCCGGGATCCGGACCAGGGCGAAGTCGTTGTTGGAACAGGTGTCGTCGTCCTTCTCGCCCAGCTTCTGCATGCTCAGCCAGGAGTTGTAGACCAGCTCCCCAACGATCTTGGTCTCGCCGAGCTCCACCGGGGTGCCCAACGGCAAGGACTTGGAGTTGCAACCGTTGGTCTCGCTGGCGCCGCCGGTGCCGGAGCAGTGGGCTGCCTGGCCCAGGTAGGCGTGGTGCGACGCGTCGTAGAAGACGAAGTTCGAGGTGCAGACGGCGTCCTTGGTGGTGGTGTTGATGCCTGGGTGGATCGAGGACAGCCCGAAATCTGCCCACTTCGGAACGGCCGGCGGCGGCACCGCTGCACCGACGGACGCATTGGCGGACGCCACCGGCGCCAGGACAGCGGCCACGACGGCGGTGGTTGCGATTGCGGTGCTCAGCACACTGCGGCGGAACAGTCGCTTCGAACTCATCGGCGAACTCCAGGGAGTCGGACGGATATCTGTGCCGGACGTGCTCGGGACCGTAACCCGTAAGACCTGGCGAGTTCGACAACGAACCGCCAACGGTATGAGGCTCTTGCCCGAGGAAGGTCCGGTTGGTACCGACCAGCAACGTTGCTCGCAGATACCCGAGACTGAGCGGCTTTGCGCAATCATGGCGCGAAGTCCCTGTTCAACCCAATACCCACCAACAGGCGGAACGGCACCAAACCCACTCAATCCGGGCGCGGCCAGCCGAATTCTCAGCAGAATCTCAGAATTAGCCGTGTCCTAGTAGCTCGGCTTGTCCGGTTCGATCTGGTTCACCCAGGCCAGCACTCCACCGCCCACGTGCACGGCGTCGGCAAAGCCCGCACCCTTGGTCACCGCGAGTGCCTCCGCGGACCGGACACCGCTCTTGCAGTAGAGGACGACCTGTCGGTCCAGGGGCAGCCGGGCCAACGCGCTTCCGTTGACGAATTCACCCTTCGGGATCAACGTGGCACCCGGGATCGAGACGATCTCGAACTCGTTCGGCTCCCGTACGTCGATCAACGCGATGGGCGCCGCGGAGTCGAGCAGCTCCTTGAGCTCCTTCACCGAGATCGTGGATTCCCGTACCGCGTCGGAGGCGTCCTCCGAGACCGCGCCGCAGAACACCTCGTAGTCGATCAACTCGGTGATCGGGGGAGCACTCGGGTCGCGGCGGATCTTCACGGTTCGGTAGGTCATCTCCAGGGCGTCGTAGATCATCAACCGACCGACCAGCGGTTCACCGATGCCGGTGATCAACTTGATGGCCTCGGTGACCATCACCGAGCCGATCGAGGCGCACAGCACCCCGAGCACCCCACCCTCCGCGCAGCTGGGCACCATGCCCGGGGGCGGCGGCTCCGGGTAGAGGTGGCGGTAGTTCGGTCCGTATTCCTCCCAGAACACGCTGACCTGGCCCTCGAAGCGGTAGATCGAGCCCCAGACGTACGGCTTGCCGAGCAGCACGCAGGCGTCGTTGACCAAGTACCGGGTGGCGAAGTTGTCGGTGCCGTCGACTATCAAGTCGTAGTCGCTGAAAATCTCCAGCGCGTTCGACGAATCGAGGCGGTCGGTGTGCAGGTTGACCGTGATCAACGGATTGATCTCGGTGATCGAGTCGCGGGCCGACTCGGCCTTGGACCGGCCGATGTCCGACTGGCCGTGGATGACCTGGCGCTGAAGGTTCGACTCGTCGACGATGTCGAAGTCGATGATGCCGAGCGTCCCGACCCCGGCCGCGGCCAGGTACAGCAACGCCGGGGAGCCCAACCCGCCCGCCCCGACACAAACCACCTTGGCGTTCTTCAGCCGCTTCTGCCCGATCATGCCGACGTCGGGGATGATCAGGTGGCGGCTGTAGCGGCGCACCTCGTCGACTGTCAATTCGGCGGCCGGTTCGACCAGCGGGGGCAGGCTCACGGGGATCTCCGGTGTTCATTGGCCAGGTATTTCGGCCAACAGTGTCACGGGCCCGGCCATTCCGTCCTGGGGGGCGGCGGGCCCCAGCCGCACCGGCCGCGCTCAGCCCCCGTGGAGCGGCTTTCCCCTCGCCCCCGCTCCACGGACGACCCTGGAAAAGCGTCAGGCCGGCCACTCCGCTCGGTTCTCGGGCCGCCGCTCAGCCCCCCACGGAGCGGCTTTCCCCTCGCCCCCCGCTCCACGGACGACCCTGGAAAAGCGTCGGCCGGCCACTGCGCTCGGTTCTCGGGCCGCCCCTCAGCCCAGCGCGGTGGCGGGACCGCCGCCGTAGGGCAGCCAGTTCGGGCGACAGCCCTCCAGCGATTTCGTCTGCTGCTCCATGACCGGCGCCGGGGCGCCGGGGTACGGGCAGTGCACGTGGTGGTGCCCGAGCGAGTGGCCCACCTCGTGACTGATCAGGTAGAAGCGGTAGTCGCGCAGGTCGGGGCCGTACGTCGGGGAGCCCTGCAACCAGCGGTCCGCGTTGATCACCGCACGGCCGTGGTTGTAGCAGGACACCTGACCGTAGGTCCGCAACGGGGCGCACTCGCGATCGGTGAGCGCGGGAGTGGACAGGGATACCCGGACGTCGACCGGGCCGCTGTCGACCCGGACGAACCGGATGGTCCGGCCGCCGCGGCCCCAGCCCAACGGGTCGTTGAGGATGCGGTGCACCCACGCCGCGAACAGTTCCGGCGACACCGACAGGCCACGTTCGATCTCGACCGAGTACCGGACCACCCGGCCGAGCCCCGGCGCGTCGGCGCTTCCGGGCACCATCAGATACCGCGGGGCCATCGAGCCGGTTCCGGGGTGAACCACGGCGGCCACGGCCGGCCCCGCGGTGAAGGACGCCAGCAAGGTCAGCAACGCGGCCGCGGCGATCTTCCTCACGGTCCGAGACGATACAGTTACGGTCGGTCAATTCAGCAGATCCAAGGCGGCGTGGAGTGTTCCGACTCACGCCCCGGGTTCCGAACCGATGTCGACGCCCTCCACCGCAGCCGGTTCCTGCTCGACCGGCAGGAGCACCACGACGGTGGCCCCACCCAACGGCGGCCCGTTGCGCGCCTCGACAGCGCCCTCGTGGGCCACGGCGATCGCCCGCACTATCGCCAGACCGAGCCCGGCGCCCCCACCGTCGAGGCCGCGGGTCCGCGCCCCGTCCGCCCGGACGAATCGATCGAAGGCCGAGGTGAGCATGTTGGGCGGGAAGCCCGGCCCGTCGTCCGAAACTGCCATCTCGACCAGACCCGCCCGCGCTTGCAGCTGAATCCGCACTGCCCTGGCGCCGGCCGTCCGGGCGTTCTGCAACAGGTTGCCCAACACCTGACGCAGGCGGTTCTCGTCGCCCGGACAGACCACCGGATCACCCGAGACCTTGACGTCCAGTTCGAGCACCGGGCCCAGTCGGCGGGCCTCGGCCCAGCACAGGTCGAGCAGGTCGACCCGCGAACCGGCCACCATCAAGGTCCCGGCACGCTCCCGGGCGAGCAGCAGGAGATCCTCGGCGAGCCGAGCCAGCCGTTCGTTCTCCGCGGCAGCGGCCCGCAGCGACCGGTCCAACCCCGGCGTGTCGCCGGTCGAGGACGCCATC
Organism: Sporichthyaceae bacterium; assembly: GCA_036268355.1. Lineage (GTDB taxonomy): Bacteria > Actinomycetota > Actinomycetes > Sporichthyales > Sporichthyaceae > DASQPJ01. The sequence continues at coordinate 175,956 of DATAUG010000036.1, read as the reverse complement.
CGCGCCAACTCCAGCTCACCACGCATCACCGCGATCGGGGTGCGCAACTCGTGGCTCGCGTCGTCCACGAACTCCCGCTCCCGGCGAAAAGACACCCGCAGCCGCTCCAGCATCCGGTCCAACGTCCGGGCCAGGCGGGCCAGCTCGTCCTCACCGGGAACTCGGGACAGCTGCGCCTCACGCTCCAGCGACGAGATCGCCTCGGCTTCCCGGGTCAGCCGGTCAACCGGCGCCATCGCCGCCCGCACCACCCGTCGCCCGGCCAGCACCACTCCGGCGACCAGCAGCGGCGCCGCGATCAGGATGATCTCGATCAGCCGGTCCTGGGCGTTGACCACCGGCTCCGCCGACACCCCGACGGCCAACAGCCCCAGCCCGCCGCCCAATGGCCGGGTGAGCAGTCGCACCGGCCCGTTCCCGGATGTCTCCAGGTCGAGGTTGCGGGTGATACCACGGGACTCCAGCAGGCGTGCCTCGTCGACGTTCAGCAACCGGCGACCGGCCAGCGCCGTCGAACTGACCAGCACATTGCCCGACGGGTCGTAGTACTGGGCCAGTGGATCGTGCGTCACGGTGTCGAGGCTGCCGGAGCGCAGCGCTGCGGCGAGGTACCCGGCCCGGATCTGCAGGCCCCGCTCCTGGGCGCTGGTCAGCTCGTGATCCAGGACCACGTAGAAAATCGTGAACACGACGAACAGGGCGGCCGAGACCGCCAGCCCGAAGGTGACCGTTATGCGAGCGGTCAGCGACCGCGGCCTAAGTTTCACGACAGAACTTCCGTTTTCATCATTCAGTCATCCAGCCGGCGGCACGGTGGGGCACGGCGAACCCGGGACCTTTACCAAGTCTCCACGCGAAAGTCTCGGATGGATGCCCCCGCGTGGGCAACGGACCTCGGCAAGCCGTGACGCTGGTGCCGGCGCACCGCAGGCGCGAAGTGGCATTGCTCTTCGCGGCTTGCGGAGGTCGGCGCAGGCGCACGCCCGGAGGCTCCCTGACGTCGAGTCAGGGACTGCCCCCACCGGCCGGCCCGAGGGACCCGGATCGTCCGGTGGGGGTACTTGGCGCCGCGCCCGGGGTACTACCGATTCGACCGGAAGTGGGCAGGGACGGAGGCAGGCAGACAGACCGAGGACTCGGACGGGACTCGGACGGGACTCGGACGGGGCTCCGACGGGACTCGGACGGACAGTGCCTTCGGACCGACGAATCCGCTATTTCGAAGTGCACCTGGTAACGAACGGCCGCTTGGTAACGAACGGCCGCTCGGTAACGAACGGCCGCTCGGTAACGAACGGCGCTGTGGACAGATGTAACTGTGGATAGATGGAAACGCTGAACAGGGGGACCGCATGCGACTGCTGCTCGTCGAGGACGACCCCGGGATGGCGGAGATGTTGTCGGCCAGCCTGCGCCATCAGGGCTACGCGGTGGATAGCGCGCGAACCGGCGACGACGCCCTCTGGAAAGTCCGGGAGAACCCCTACGACGTGATCGTGCTCGACGCGATGATCCCGCCCCCGGACGGCTTCGAGGTGTGCAAGCAGATCCGCGACGAGGGACGGTGGGCACCGGTGCTGATGCTGACCGCGCGCGACGCCGTGGCCGACCGGATTCGCGGCCTTGATGTCGGCGCGGACGACTACCTGACCAAGCCGTTCGCGCTGGACGAGTTGCACGCCCGTTTGCGCGCGGTCACCCGACGGGAGCCCGCCGAGCGGCCGGTCGCCCTGGCGGTCAACGACCTGACCATCGACCCGGTGACCCGTGTCGTGACCCGTGGTGGTGTGGAGATCCTGCTCTCGCCCAAGGAGTACGCGTTGCTGGGCGAATTCGTGCGCCGACCCGGCGAGGTGCTGTCCCGGACCCACCTGATCGAGCACGTCTGGGATTTCGCGTACGACGGCACCTCGAACATCGTCGACGCGTACGTCAAGCATCTGCGAAGCAAGATCGACCGTCCGTTCGGCCGCGACACGATCAAGACCGTCCGCGCCGTCGGGTACCGACTCGACCCGGACGCCTGACGCGAGGGCGCGTAGACCACGACGCACCGCCCCAAGAGGCTCGGCGCTCACATTCCGGTCATCGGCGGCGGACCAGAATCGATGGCACCCGACGGGCCGACCGGAGCGAATCCGGGCGGCCGTCCCCCTGGAACCCGCGGGTCCCGCAAAACCCGGAAGCCTCACGGCTCCGGCCGGGAGTTCGACCGCGGCCACGCCGCCGGATCTGCTCCGAACGGGCCGCACCCGGGCCGGATCTCCGCGCCCGCGAAGGCCGGGAGCGGCCCCGTTCGTCTTTTCGTCTCAGGCGGTGCGTTTGGCCGTGGCCTTCTTGGCCGCGGTGTTCTTGGCCGGAGCTTTCTTCGCCGGGGCCTTCTCAGCCGCAGCCTGTTTGGCGGGAGCTTTCTCCGCCGGGGCCTTCGCGGCAGCGGCCTTGGCCGGTCGCTTGGCGGCCTTCGCAGCCGGCGGCGCGGCGGGCTCCCCGGACGGCGGGGCGGCGCCCTCGCGCCGGGCCTTGGCCCGCGCGACGCTCTGCCGTAGTGCCTCCATGAGATCGACGACCTCGGCGGCCGGTTGGGCCGCGGCCTCCGGGCTGACAATCTGATGGCCTGCCACTTTGGCGTCCACGACGGAACGCAGCGCCGCAGCGTACTCGTCGGTGTAGTCGGCCGGGTCGAAGCTGGAGGTCATGGTCTCGATGTAGGCCTGGGCCATGTCGACCTCCTGCTGACGTACCGTCACGTCGGCGTCCGGGGCCAACGACGCCGGGTCGCGGATCTCCTCGGGCCACAGCATCATCTGCAGCACCAGTACGTCGCCGTGCGGTCGGATCGTCGCCAGCGACTCGCGCGAGCGAAGGGCGACCTTGACGATGGCGATCCGCCCGGACTTGGCCAGCGCGTCGCGCAGCAGCACGTACGGCTTGGCGCCGTGCAGGTCGGCCTGCAGGTAGTAGCTGCGGGCGACGGCGACCGGGTCCAGCTCCTCGGCGGCCACGAACTGGAGCACCTCGACGCCCTTGGTCGAAGCCAACGGCAACGACTCCAGGTCGGCGTCGTCGAGCACGACCAGTTCGCCGCCACCAAGGTCGTAGCCCTTGGCGATGTCGCTGTAGGGCACCTCGGCGCCGTCCAGCTCGCACGTCCGGCGGTACCGGATCCGCCCGCCGTCGACCGCGTGCACCTGGCGCAGCGAGACGCCGCGTTCCTCGGTCGCGGAGAAGACCTTTACCGGGATCGAGACCAGACCGAAGGAGATCGCGCCCTTCCAGATCGTCTGCATGCGATCAACCTTTCCCGCCGCCGCACCGAACCCACGGTAGCTGCATCGTCTGACGGCGTGTCGGGGCATCACAAGCCGGCGAAAGCCCGACCCGCCAGCGGAATACGCGGGTTTTGGCGCTTCAGCCGCAGGACTGACCGGCTGCCTGCCGCTGGGCCTGCCCGATCCGGCTGCGAACCGCCGGTGAGTCCGCGTAGCCAAGGATCTCGGCGGACTGGTCGTGAGGGACGACGAAGATGCGTTGCTCCCCGGCTGCGAGCCTCGTCTGCCGCGAGTCGTCGACGGAGTACCGGCTGCCGACCGTCCAGCTGACCTGGCCGGCTCCGGACGTCGGCGCAATCCACTCCGAGACGCTCAATGTCAGCCGGTACTCACCGCCGCCGGTGGCGGTGACCGACACCACCCGAGCCAGCACGACGCCCCGGGCGCACGCCACCGCGGCATCGAAATCCGGCGGTTGGAATCCGGCGGCTGGGGCAGCCTTTGGAGCGGATTTGGACGACTTGGCAGCGGCGCCGCTGGATCCCGACGACGACGCCGCCGCGGCCGGTGCTGCCGCCGCAGCCGGTGCGGCGGCAGCCGCCGCCGGGGCCGCCGCTGCGGACGCGTCCGAGTGCGACGCCCCGGGCGCCATCTTCATCATGGACATCGGCCCCGATGTCGGGGCGTCCGCCGCGGCCGCCGGGGCCGCGGGCTGCTGGGCGACCGAGGAGTTGCTCCCCGATCCGCCCCGGTGTTGCACCATCGCGACCGTGCCCACCGCGATCACGCCGACCAACGACGCCGCCGCGGCCAGCATCCACCGCGTGCGTGGCCGTCGCAGCGGCACCACGACCGCGTCCGCGCCGGCTGGGACGGACTGGGTCAAGCCACCAGCGGCCGGCGCAGACTCGCCCAATCCGTCACCGACCCGCGCGGCCGGCCCGGCGTCCGCCGACTCCGTGGAACCAACCTCGGCAGACTCCGCGGCCAGCGTGTCGCCGATCAGCCCCAGTGCCCGGGCGATCGCGTCGACGTCGGCCAGGGCCTGGTCGTGGGCCAACAGGGCCGCCGGGTCGGCGTCCGCGGCAGGTCCCAGTCCGTCGAGGACTCGGGCCAGGGCCACGGAATCGGAGTCCGCGAACTCGCCGTCCTCAGGTGGGTGCTGCTCGGCCATCAGATCACCTCGCTCTCGCGGAGGCGTTCGCGAAGAGCGGCCACGGCGGCATGCAGGCGGCTCTTGACCGTGCCCTCCGGGATCTGGAGGGCTTCGGCGATGTTGCGCACGGGCAGGTCGGCGTAGAAGCGCAGCGCCAGGATCTGCCGGTGCGTCGGCGACAGGGCGTCCATCCCCGCGGCGATCGCCAGGGCGAGCACACGGTCCTCGGGCGCCGGTTCCGGGGGCGCGGTCGACCACCGGGCCACGAGCCGGTCGCACAGCCCATCGTCGCGGCGCTGTCCGCGGTGCCAGTCGACGGCAACCCGGGAAGCGACCACGACCGCCCAGGCGATGGGGTCACGAAGCGCCTCCGTCCCGTCTCGACTCAGCAAGCGCAGTCGTACCTCCTGGACCCCGTCGTCCACCTCGTGCGCTGGCACCCCACCGAGGGCAAGGACGGCACGCACCCGTGCCAGCCCGGAGGCCGGCAGCGGGTCGGCGGTGTCTTCCACCACCACCGTCACCCTCTCCACAAGGACGTAGCAGGACCGGTTTTCGTTCGATGCCGATGCGTTTCGGCTCAGCAAACCACTGGAATGCTGAGCGATGTGGTGGAGTCCCAACGCGTCGCGGTCCAGATCGACGGCCGCTCGCTCTCACTGTCGAACCTGGACAAGGTGCTCTATCCGGCCACCGGGTTCACGAAGGCCGAGGTGATCGACTACTACACCCGGATCGCGCCGGTCCTGTTGCCGCACCTGTCCGGGCGGGCGGCCACCCGGGTCCGCTTCCCGGACGGCGTCACCGGGCCCTCGTTCTTCGAGAAGAACGCCCCGAATCACACTCCCGACTGGGTCCGCACGGTGACCCTGCCGGCACCCGGAAGCACGAAGGGGCACGAACAGATCCGCTACATCGTGGTCGACGACCTGGCCACCCTGGTGTGGCTGGCCAACCTCGCCGCGTTGGAGTTGCACGTCCATCAGTGGCGGGCCACGGCGCAGGGCAGGCCGGGGCCGGCGGACCGGTTGGTCCTGGACCTGGATCCGGGTGCGCCGGCCGCCCTGGCCGAGTGCGCGCAGGTGGCGCTGCTGCTGCGCGACGAGCTCCGCTCGGTCGGGCTGGACCCGGTGGTCAAAACCTCCGGCTCCAAGGGCCTGCAACTCTACGTCGGCCTGCGACCCACTCCGGTGGAACAGGTGCACAACTGGGCGAAGGCGCTGGCCGAGCGGGTGTCCCGGAATCGCCCGGAACTCGTGGTGCACCGGATGGAGAAGGCCGCGCGCACCGGGAAGGTGCTCATCGACTGGAGCCAGAACGCCGGCGCGAAGACCACCGTGGCGCCGTACTCGCTGCGCGCCCGGGAGCACCCGACCGTCTCCACGCCGGTGGACTGGGACGAGGTCGCCCAGGCGGCGGGCGGGCGACCCCTCGGATTCGAGGCAGGCGAGGTCCTGGAGCGGGTGACCGAGTTCGGCGACCTGTTCGCCGGGCTGCTCGGAGCCGGGGCCACGCTCCCCCAGGCGATTCCTACCGAGGAGTAAGCTGAATATCGTCCCCCTGCCGGCTCAATGAGGAGTCTGCGTGAACGCAATCGATGAAACCACGCGGCGAGTCGGCCGCCTGCCGCGCACTGCCCGGCGCCGGCAGCTCCTCGATGCCGCGCTGGCCGTCTTCGTCGTGCAGGGCTACCACGCGGCCGCCATGGACGACATCGCCGAGAAGGCGGGGGTCAGCAAGCCGGTGCTCTACCAGCACTTTCCCGGCAAGCGCGACCTGTACCTGGCGCTGCTGGAGGAGAGCGCCGATTCGTTGATCTTCGCCCTGCGGACCGCGCTGGCCTCGACCACCGACAACAAGGCCCGGGTTCGGGCCACCGTGCGCGCGTACTACGCCTACGTGGGCGACAAGACCGGCGCGTTCCGGCTGGTGTTCGAGTCCGACCTCACCGGTGAACCCGAGGTCCGCGAGCGGGTTGAGGCTGTCGGGCGGCAGTGTGCCGAGATGATCAGCCACGTGATCGCCGAGGACACCGGGCTGCCGGAGGCCGAGTGCCGACTGCTGGGCGCCGGGCTGGCCGGGATCGCCCAGATCACGGCACGGGCCTGGGCGGGCAACGACGACAAGATCCGCAACGACGAGGCCGTAGACCTGGTGTCCTCGCTGATGTGGCGAGGCATCAAGGGCTTCCCGCTGCGATCGCCACATCATGAAGACGACCACGCAAGCTCGCACTGACCGGTCCCCCGCGCCACACAAACCCGGTCATACCTGGGCATCAAGGGCTTCCCGCTGCGCCCCGACCACCCCTAGCGACGCCGACCATCCCTCGCCGACCGGATAAGGTCCGATACCTGACCACGGAACTGCTGGGGAGAGACCGGTGGAGATCAAGATCGGCGTGCAGCATTCGCCGCGGGAGCTGACCGTGGACAGTCCGTTGGGGCCCGAGGAGATCGAGGCGGCGATCCACGCCGCGCTCGCGGGTGAGAGTTCTGTGCTCACCCTCACCGACGAACGCGGGCGCAAGATCATGGTCGCGGCCGAGAAGGTCAACTACGTCGAGATCGGCGAGCCGGAGACCCGACGCGTCGGGTTCGGCGCCCTGTAGCGCGGGTTGGCCGCCACGAACCGGAGGCATCCGGGGCGGTCGCAAGTCGTCAGGCGTCCAGGCCGAGAGCGGCCATGCGGTCGGTGTGGCCCTTGGTCAGGCGGTCCAGCATCGCGGCAATCTCAGCCAGGTCCAGCCCCGGCCGGTCCACGCCGCCCACGATCAGCGTGGTCAGGCCCTCCCGTTCGGCAGCGATCCGCTGCGCCTGCGTCATCACCTCGCCGACCAGGCGGCGACCCCACAGCGCCAGCGGGCCGGCGACCCGGCGATCGGCCGCGATCCCGGCCCGGATGCGATCGACGGCGAACTCCGAGTGCCCCGTGTCGGCGAGCACCCGGAGCACCAGATCGCGGGTTCCCGGGTCGAGGTGGACAGCGATCTCGCGGTAGAAGTCGGCCGCCAGGCCGTCGCCGACGAATGCCTTGACCAGGCCTTCCAGCCAGTTACCGGCCGCGATGCGCCGGTGGAAAGCCGACAGGTCGTCCGCGAAGGGCGCCATGGCCGCCTCGGGGTCGACGTTCAACTCGCGCAACCGGGCGCACAACAGCGTGTAGTGGTTGAACTCCGCGACGGCCATCGCGGCGACCTCGGCCTTCTCGGCGATGTTCGGCGCCAGCGTGGCGTCGTGCGCCAGGCGTTCGAAGGCGAGCAGCTCCGCGCAGGCCATCAGCCCGAGCAGATCGGTGATCGCGGCCAGGTGTTCGGGGTCGGCCGGCAGCGACGCCGTCGGTGTCGCGCCGGGAGCATGGGCCGCTCCCGGGCCGGGTCCGCTCGCGGTTGAGGTAGGTGTCTGCGCGGTCACGGACCCAGCTTAGGCGCCACGACTGGAGCGGCCGGCGACGTCGCGACGCAACGGTTCGTGCTCGAACGGTTATGCTCCGATTAACGTTGACGATCCGTTCCGGCCGTAGTAGGGCCGGCGCACGCCGAAAGCGACTGATTCTGACCACTTTCCACGATCTCGGTGTCATCCCCGCGATCACCGACGCGCTTGCCGAGGTCGGCATCCGCGAAGCCTTTGCGATCCAGGAACTGACCCTCCCGATCGCGCTGACCGGCACCGACGTCATCGGACAGGCCCGCACCGGGACCGGCAAGACGCTTGCCTTCGGCATCCCGCTGTTGCAGCGACTGGTCGCCCCGAGCGACGACGACTTCGCCGACCTGGTCGCACCCGGGGCCCCACAGGCCCTGGTCATCGTGCCCACCCGCGAGCTGTGCGTGCAGGTGACCGGCGACCTGGAACTGGCCGGCCGACGCCGGGGCGTGCGGGTCGCCGCGATCTACGGCGGTCGGGCATACGAGCCCCAGGTATCGATGCTGAAAGCCGGGGTCGAGGTCGTGGTCGGCACCCCGGGGCGGCTGCTGGACCTGCGCAAGCAGCGGCTGCTCGACCTGTCCCACGTGAAGTCGCTGGTGCTCGACGAGGCCGACGAGATGCTCGACCTGGGCTTCCTGCCCGACGTCGAGCGGCTGATCTCCGACACCCCGGTGAACCGGCAGACGATGCTGTTCTCCGCGACCATGCCCGGCCCGGTCATGTCGCTGGCCCGGCGGTACCTGCGGAGCCCGACCAACATCCGGGCCGAGTCCGGCTCGGACGAGATGACGGTCCCGTTGACCGTGAACCACGTGTTCCGGACCCACCAGTTGGACAAGATCGAGTGCCTGGCGCGGATTCTGCAGGCCCGCGGACGCCAGTTGGCGATGGTGTTCGCACCGACCCGGCGGTTGTGCCAGAACATCGCCGACACCCTGTGCGAGAAGGGTTTCGCCGCGGCGGCGGTGCACGGCGACCTGGGCCAAGGGGCGCGTGAGCAGGCGTTGCGGGCGTTCCGTGGCGGCAAGGTGGACGTGCTGGTGGCCACCGACGTGGCCGCCCGCGGCATCGACGTCGACGACGTGACCCACGTGATCAACTACGAGTGTCCGGATGACGAGAAGACCTATCTGCACCGCACCGGCCGCACCGGCCGAGCCGGTCGCACCGGGGTTGCGGTCACCTTCGTCGACTGGGCGGACATGACCCGGTGGCAGCTGATCGACAAGGCACTTGCGCTTGGGCTCGGCCAACCGCAGGAGACCTACTCCACGTCGCCGCACCTGTACAGCGCACTGGACATCCCGCCGGAGGCCAAAGGGGTCCTGCCGAAGGCGGACCGCACGCGAGCCGGACTGGACGCCGAGCACGTCGAGGACCTCGGCGAGACCGGACGCGCGCGCAGCCGGTCGCGACCCACGACGCAATCCGGCGGCGGCGAGGACAAGCCGGCCGTGCGCGCGCCCCGGAAGAAGCGGCCCCGGTCCCGGACCCGGTCCGGCCAACCGGTCGGCGAGCCGGACGCGGCGGCGCGACCGGCACCGGACCGACACGCGATGGAACCGGCCGGGGCCGAGGCAAAAGCCCGACGGCACACGGCGGAACCGACGACGGGCGAGGCCGAGCCGCCGCGGGCCCGGCGGCGCACCCGGGGCGGCGGCGGCTCGACACGCACGGGCGAGGACGCCTGACCCGCGAAGATCCGCTGAGGGGTGCACGACGCGAACAGCACGGCACACGGCCCTGATTAGGTGCCCCCGCCGGCCGGAGCTGCCGTCGGCAGATCGACCCGCCGACGGCAGGGGATGTCCGACCCGGGGCGCGCGCCGGGTCAGCGCCGTCGGGCGCTGATCCGCACCCAGGTGCGCCGACCGCAGGACGGACAGCGCATCCAGGACGGGTAGTGCTTACGCAGGAACGGCAGATGCAGGCTCGGGACCGCGGCCGTCAGGACCTGCATCGCGGTCATCGAGGTGGTCGCGCCGCAGGCCGAGCAGGACAGGACCAACGCCCCGAACGGAATCGGCGCCGGACCGGGCGCCTGGTGACTGAACAACGCGCGCTTGCCCTCGGTGTCGCCGCGGGGCGCGGGCATGGCTGACCTACGCCGGGTTGCCGGATCCGTCGGTCTGGCCTTGATCCGGTCGAAGTCGGTCACCGGCGCGCCTCCGTTCGCCCGTTCGGTGCGGACCTGGCGGGCAGTGTGACATTGGTTCGCTCGCAGCGCTCGGTCACCGTGGCCTCCCCACCGGCTGTAGTACCCCATCCTTGAGCAGCCGGTCGGCGAGCTCCCGGTAGGCCTTGGCGCCGGCCGAACGACTCGCCGTGGCCAGCACGCTGCGCCCGGCGGCGGGCGCCTCGGCAAACCGGACCGACCGTGGGATCGCCGGTTCCAGAACCGGTATCCGGTAACGCTCGCCGATGTCGTCCAACACGGCGCGAGCATGCTTGGACCGGCCGTCGAACAACGTCGGAAGCACTCCCAGCACGTTCAAGTGACGGTTCGTCAGCGAGCGAACATTGTCGACGGTGTCCAGCAGTTGCTTGACCCCGCGGTGGGCCAACGTCTCGCACTGCAGCGGGATCAGCACGTGGTCGGCCGCGGTCAACGCGTTGACGGTGAGCACTCCGAGTGCCGGCGGGGCGTCGAGGATGATCAGGTCGTACTCGTCGTGCAGGTCGGTCAGCGCCTTGCGCAACACGAACTCGTGACCGTTGCGAGTCGCCAACGACTTCTCGGCCCCGACCAGGTCGATCTCGGCCGGCAACAGATCCGGCCCGCCGTCCACCTTCGCAACCGCCGTGCGCGCCGGGACCCGGCCCAGCAGCACGTCGTGAATCGACAGCTCCAACTCGTCCGGATCCAGGCCGAGGGAGAACGTGAGGCAGGCTTGCGGGTCCAGGTCGACCACCACGACGCGCTTTCCGAGTTCGACGAACGCCGTTCCCAGAGAGGCGACCGTCGTCGTCTTGGCGACCCCACCCTTTTGATTCGCGACGGCCAACGTGCAAGTCACGAAGACATCATGCCTGCCGCGGGGTGATCGGGACCAAATCGGCCGCCCGGGTAGCGTCGTGGCTCGTGAGTACCCCACCCCATCTGCGGCTGCCGGCCGGCGCGCACGCCGGCCTGCTGGCCACCACCCGCGGGGATTTCGCGGTGTACGACGCCGTCCCCTCGCCGGGCACAACGCGGTTGGGCAGCGCGGTGCTGGTGCCGGGCTTCACCGGCTCCAAGGAGGACTTCATCACGCTGCTGGCGCCGTTGACGCAGGCCGGGTACCGGGTGCTCGCGATCGACCAGCGCGGCCAGTTCGAGACGCCGGGCCCGGACGACCCGGACGCCTACGACTTGGCGGAACTCGGTGCCGACCTGATCGCGATCGGCGCGACGACCGACGAGTCGGTGCACCTGGTGGGGCACAGCTTCGGCGGCCTGGCGGTTCGGGCAGCGACGGTCGCCGCCCCGGAGGCCGTGCGCAGCGCCACCTTGCTGTGCTCCGGCCCGGGTGCCTTGACCGGGCCGTCCGCCGACCGGCTGGGCATGCTGCTGGGCGCCCTGGAGATGTTCTCGGTCGCGGACATCTGGGACATCATCCAGGCGTCCGCGCAAGCGTCGGGGGAGAACGACGGGGTCGAGCCCGACGTCCTGGACTTCCTGCGACGACGGTTCGTCGGGACGACCAAGCAGAGCCTGCGGGTCATGGCGAGCCAATTGCTGGCCGCCCCGGACCGAGTCGCCGAGCTGGCAGCCGCCGCTGTGCCGGTCCTGGTCGCGTGGGGCGTCGACGACGACGTCTGGCGCCCGCCCGTGCAGGCCGAGATGGCGGCGCGGTTGGGCGCACGGGCCGTGGCCGTCGAAGGTGCCGGGCACTCGCCGGCGGTGCAGAACCCCGGCCGGACGGCTCAGGTGCTGCTCGAGTTCTGGGACGAGGTCCGCGCCCCCGCAAAGGTCGAGCGGATCTTCGGCGAAGGGCCTTGAAACTTCCCCCGGACAGGGCAACATGGTTGCGGGCCGCGGGCGAGTTCCCGCTCGGTCACGGCCGACTGGCGGACGGCCCCCTGCTGCATCTACATGCGACGAAAGAAGATCCTGCGTGGAGCTTCGCACCGCCCTGCGCGACGAGCCCGGTGAGGTCGGCCGCGCCCGCCACCTGGTCGGCCACAGCCTCGACCGTTGGGGGGTGCCCGACTCCGACGGCGTCGCCGCCCTGCTGGTCAGCGAGCTGGTGACCAACGCGCTGCGCTACGGCGAGCAGCCCATGCGGCTGGTGGCGCGGCGGGCCGGCGACGCGGTCCGCGTCGAGGTGCACGACGGTCGCCCCGGCGAGCCGCCGCGCGTTCGCAATCCGTTGCCCGACAGCGCGGGCGGTCGGGGGATGATGCTGGTGGACGCGCTGGCCAGCCGTTGGGGCTGGTCGGAGTTCGGCGGGAGCAAGCAGGTCTGGTTCGAACTGGACGCCTGAACTCGGAAGCCCCGAGCCGCCGCGGCCCGCCGAACAACGTCGGCCGCCGGAGCCGGTCACCGTCTCGACGCTGAGCCGAATCGAACGCTTCCCGGACCGGCGGAGGCGGCCGACGACAAGCAGCGCGGCGGGAGCAAGCAGGTTTGGTTCGAGCTCGACGCCTCACGCATTCACCAGGGCCGAGGGGATTCCCGCCGGGTGTTGTCGATCGCGGTCGGGATCTGGCTGGCAGACAACGTGTCGCGCCGCAGAACCTGGAGCAGTTCGTCGTACGGGCCGACCAGGTAAGCCCGGTCGCCGGCGCGGAAGCGGGTTTCGCTGCGTGGGGGGTGCTCCAACGTGTCCGGCGTGTCGGCCCGGCTGATGGCGACCACCCGGGTCCGGGCGGACAGCTCCTGCATGGCCAGCCCGTCCAGGCCACCGTTGGGCGCCACCGACAACCGGGCCATCAGGAACGGCACCCGCTCCACGTAGAAGGTCCCCAGCACGTCCAGACCGAGCGCGGCTCCGACGAACCACGGCGCCGCCAACGCCGACGCCGACCGGACGTATCCGAACCCCAGGGTGGTCTCCACGGTCTCGGCCAACGCCGCGTCGAAGACCCGGAGCACGACCGGGACGTCCCGGCACCGGTCCCCCAGCTCGGCGCGCACGGCCAAGCCGGTCTCGATGTTCACCAACTCGTTGCTGGTCATCACCGCGACCGCGGCTGCCCGGGCCAGCCCGACGGTGCGCAAGGTGGCGGTTTGGGTGGCGTCACCGGTCACGACAGGTACACCGATGGAGCGGGCCTGCGCCAGGTAGCGGTTGTCCTCGTCACGGTCGATGACCACCACGGTCGTCCCGGACCTGACCAGGCCCTCCACCACCCGAACCCCGACCGAGCCCAACCCCACCACCACGACGTGCCCGCGCATGCGCCCGACATTGCGTCGACCCAAAACATCGGCGATCCGGCGGGTGATCAACAGATTGGTGAGCAACGCGAACAACACTGCCGCCAACGTCACCCCGGCGATCATCAGGCCGATCGCGTAGACGCGGAGCCATTGCGGTTGTTGAGCGAAGGAGAAGTCGCCGTAGCCGATCGTGGTGACGGTCTCGACGGTGAAGTAGGCGGCGTCGACCACGCTCATGTGTCGCCCGTCGGGTTTCCGGTACCCCGCCCGGAGCACCAGCACCGAGACCAGCGTCAGCAGGCCCAGCAGGCCCAGCGTCACCCCGGTCGACCAGCCCGCCTCGCGGGCGAACTCTCGCGCCACGCGGCTGAACACTCCGAGTGCGCGCCGAACGGACGAGCCCTGCCCGGCGGTCTCCGCGGCCGCCACCCGTCGCGTCCGATGTCCGGTGAGTTCCGCGTCGGTGCCGATGACCGCAACCCGGTCGCCGGCCGCCACGACGTGGTCGCGACCCGGGCAGATCACCAGATCGGCGCCTGCGCCGGGCCCGGAGGCCTCGACCGACCCACCGGGGACGACCGCGATCGGGGCCAGGTTTCCGTAGAGCTCCCGAAGCGAGCCCGCCCTCGGCGCGGTCAGCTCGGTGGCGACGAATCGTCGCCCCTCGATCTCGAGAGTGTGTTCCTTGCGCCGCAGACAGGCCTCGACGACCGACGGCGCGGACAGGGCCGCGACGTCGAGCACTGTACCCGGACCGGTCAGATCCGACAGCGCCCGGCCGACGCCGGGGTTGGACATCTGGACGATCAACCGCACGTCGGGCCGCAACCGCAGGATCAGCAGCGCGCTCTCCAAGGTGACCAGGTCGTCACCCTGGACGCAGACCACCGCGACGGCCCCGGCCAAGCCTGCCGCGGCCAGCGTGGCCTGGTCCCGGGTGCTGCCCGCGATCCGCGGTATCCCCCACCGCTGCAGGGCCTGATGCCGACGGGTCTGTGCGCCTTCGGCGACGACGACCACGGCGACGCCGGAGAGGTGCAGCTGTTCGACGGTCCGCATCCCCAGGCCGTCCAAGCCGCAGACGATCACGTGCCCGGTCTTGGCCCGGCAGTCGGTGAGCATGGGCCGAGTATTCCGGCGAAACGGCCTGGCGCGCTCAGCCGGCCAGACTCAGCCGTCCGCACTCAGCCGGCCGGCGCTGCCGGGGGCCCGGGGGTCAACCGCAACGACAGCGCGCCGAGCGGGATCTGCAGGTCGCGCGGTGCCTCGCGCAGATCCACCAGGGAAAGGTTGTCGTGCACCAGGGCACCGGCGCCGGCCGGCCAGATGATCAGCCACAGCCACATGCCGTTGGCCTCACCGACGTAGACGGCCCGGTCCGGATCGCCGTCGACACACCACAAGGCGGTCGGGTGCCCGGCGACCACGACCTTCGCGTGCGGCCCGGTGGTCGTGGCCAGCCGCGGCCCCGGATCCAGGCCGGGCATGCCCGCCCAGTGCGAGCCCAAGCCGATCCCCGGTTCCTCGGCGATCACGACCAATTCGGAGAACCCGCCCAGCGGATTCGGTCCGGCGCAGGCGATCAGTCCAGCGCGGGCGCCGTGCCGCTCGTCACCGGCCCAGGTCAGGCCGCTGCCCAGCCAGCCGGGCGGGAGCGGCCACGGGAGCCAGAACGGCACCCGGGCTCCGTGCACATACTTCGCGATCCGGTCGGGGGACGGCAGCCCGGCCGGAGCGACCGGGACGGTGTCGCCGTCGGCGGCGCAGCGCCAGGCGTTCGACCAGACCCCTGGGGGACGGACGGGCCCGCCGCATCGCGCACAGCTGTGCTCCCCTGTCATGGCAGCGCGCTCGGGCCGGTCATCGGGACCTGGATCGACGGCGCCATCCCTCGACAGTCCTCCGCCGAAGCGCGACCCGTCAACCCTTCAATCTGATCGTTGCGTCCGGCTGACCCGTCGCTATTGGCGTCGGGTCAGCCGGACGCAACGGGGGCGGGTGGGCGATCGGCGCGGGCTTTCCTAGGCTGGGGTGGTGAGGCTGGTGCCGTGCGTGGGTGCGATCGTGCACGACGAGGAGCACCGGCTGTTGATGATCCGGCGGGCGAACCCGCCGGGAGCCGGTCGTTGGTCGTTGCCGGGAGGTCGGGTCGAGGCCGGGGAGTCCGACGCGCAGGCCGTGTGCCGGGAGGTCGCGGAGGAGACCGGCTTGGCGGTGACGGTCGGCATCCGGGTCGGCACGGTCGTGCTCCCCGGCATCGACGGGGCCAGTTACGACGTGCGCGACTACGCCTGCGCCGTGACCGGCGGACGGCTGCGGGCCGGCGACGACGCCGCCGAGGCCAGGTGGGTCCGGCGGGCCGAGCTGTTGACGTTGGACGCCGCGCCGGGGCTCGTCGACACCCTGTCCGGGTGGGGGATGCTCCCCCGGTGACGGACGCCGGAGCGAGCGCCGAATTCGTGCCCCGCAGCTGGCGCAATCGGGGCCGGATGCCCGAGACGCAGCGCCTGCGGTTGGCCGACCGCGCCGCTGCACTGGCGTTCGCGGACGCCGCCGGCGCGGCCGCCTGGACTCCCGAGGTGCTCGACATCGGTTTCGGCTACGGGGAGTCGTTGCTGGCGTTGGCCGCCGAGCTGCCGGCTTGCCGCATCCTCGGGGCGGAGGTCCACGCGCCCGGCCAACTGCGCGCCATGGATCGCATCGCCACTGCCGGGTTGACCACGGTCCGGGTGCTGCCGAGCGACGTAACCGGGCTGTTGCCGCTGCTGGAGCCGGGGTCGCTCCGGTTGATCCAGGCCCTGCACCCGGACCCCTGGCCCAAACGCAGGCACGCCGCGCGCCGACTGTTCTCGCCCACGGTGCTGGCTCGCTCCGTGGAACTGCTGAGCCCGGACGGGGCGGTGCACATCGTCGTGGACGACGACAACTATGCCGCCGCACTGCATGCCGACTTGTCGGCACTGCCGGTGCGGCTGATCGAGCCGCCTGCGCTCCCCGAGACGAAATACGGCCGGCGCGCACTCGTTGCCGGCCGGACGGTCCATCAGATCGCCTACCGGAAAGCAATCTGAGGCAGCGTCAGCTCAACCGTGCACCGGCTCAACCGTACGTCAGGTCAACCTTGCGTCACTTCTCCCGCGGGATCGGGGTGGGCCGACCGGGCTGGTCGCCGCCGCGGGCGTCCAGGTACTCCTGCGTCGGCACCATGACCTTGCGGCGGAAGATGCAGACGATCGTGCCGTCCTGCTTGTAGCCGATGGTCTCCACCTCGACGATCCCGCGGTCCGGTTTCGAGGTCATGTTCTTGCCCAGCACGGTGGTCTCGCCGTAGATGGTGTCGCCGTGGAAGGTCGGGGCGACGTGCCGCAGCGAGGAGATCTCCAGGTTGGCGATCGCCTTCCCGGAGACATCCTCGACGGACATGCCCAGCAGCAACGAGTAGATGTAGTTGCCGACAACCACGTTGCGCTTGAAGTCGGTGGTGTTCTCCGCGTAGTTCAGATCCAGGTGCAGCGGATGGTGGTTCATCGTCAGCAGACAGAAGAGGTGGTCGTCGTACTCGGTGACGGTCTTCCCCGGCCAGTGCTTGTAGACCGCGCCGATCTCGAACTCCTCGTACTGCCGACCGAACTGCACCGGATCCCTCGCTCTCGTCCACGCAACGCCACCGCGAGCCATCCTGCCCGACCGAACAGGTGGCGCCCGGTCGCAGGTGGGGCACATCACGCGCTACGTACCGAATGTCCGGTTCTACCCATTTGGCGTACTTCGGTGGCGCACTGATTGCGCGCCCGCACACGCTGGGTCCGGCAGGCAACTGGCGAGAGTCGGCTTCTCGACCGGGCCGCGACAACGGCCCGCGGCACGGCTCGGTTGCGCCGAACCATCGCGTCGAGGACGACTGGCACAGATTGAGACCCGGAGGTAGGAGTGTCCACGACCCAACTGACCGCGCCCGAGATCGACGCCCCGCTGATCCCGGGCCAGCGGACCTCGAGCGAGCCGGTCCGGATCGATGGTCCGCCGTCCGCCGTCCGCGCCCTGCGGGCCCTTGCGCTGCTGCTGATCCTGGCCCACCAGGTGCTGCCGTACCCCACGGCGGCCGCGACCGGGCCGACGGTGTTCGTGATGACGCTGGCGTTCCTGCGGCGCAGCCCGTCGTGCGACCGGGTCGAGCGCACGGCGCGGCATGGCGGTCGCACGCACGCTTCGCGCCGTCCCAAGGTCTCACCGGTCTCCGGCGTGTTCGCCTGGATGGGGCTGGCGTCGATCGTGGCCTGCGGCCTGTGCCCGTTGCCTGCGATCGCGGGCGCTGCCGGAGCGTTGCTCGGCGCTCTCGCGGTGCACTTCGGCAGCCGGGCCGCGCCCGCCGCTTGGTTCGACCCCGCGTTCACCGCGCGCCCGACCCAATACCTGGGCCGCCTGGTGTTCCCGGCGCTCGGTTGGCTGGCCTTGATCGTCGGACCACCCGCGCTGATCGATCGGGGCCTGCCGAGCGCGCTGCGCGCCGGTCTGGCTCTGGCCAGCCTGCTCCCGGCGATGCTGACGATGCGTCAGTTCCATGCTTGGGCGCGCAATCGAGGCCGGCTGCGGCCGGGCGGCTCATACGTGATCGCCACCGCCGCCACGCTGAGCCTGGCCGCCCTGGTGCTGGCCCCGGGCGGGCTGCCCCGGCCGACCGACACCGCCGCCGAACTGGTCTCGGCTGTGCGCACGGCGCCGATCCCCCATCCGGCCGCGGCTGTGCCACAGGTCGATATCGCCGGGCTGCCCGGCGGGGCCCGCTGCTGGGCGGTGGCCCCGCAGTTCGACAACACGTCGTGCATCTTCGGTGAAACGACCTCGAACGTGTCGGTCGCGCTGGTCGGCGGCGCACACGCCGCCCAGTGGCTGCCCGCGCTGGAACTGCTCGCGATCACCCGGCACTGGCGCATCGGCGCGTTCCTGGCCCAGGACTGCCCGCAGGAGGGCGGTCCCAGCGCAGCCTGTGCCGCCTGGCTGCATCGCACGACCTCGGCAATCGGCTCCGGCGACTACACCTTGGTCATGCTGACCGACTCCGCCGGCGCCTCGGAGGACGCGTACCGGACGATGGCCGACGAACTGCGCAAGGCCGGCCGGAAGGTCTTGACGGTGGCTGACGCCGCGGCCCTGGCAGCCGCCGGCTAACCCCTCCCCCGTTACGTCCGGCCAACCGGCACCTATAGGTCACGGTTAGCCGGACGCAACGGGGTTTGCTTGGGGGTCGAGCGTCAGGCGGGGGGCTCGAACTTCGAGGTACGGGAGAAGCCCGCGGCACGGCCCTTGCTCGCCACCACCAGCGCCATCTTCCGGGAGGCCTCGTCGATCATCTCGTCGCCGAGCATGACCGAGCCCCGCATGCCGCCTTGCGCCGAGCAGTAGTAGTCGTAGGCGTCCAGGATGAGCTCGGCGTGGTCGTAGTCCGCCTGCGACGGCGCGAACACCTCGTTGGCGGCGTCGATCTGGCCGGGGTGCAGGACCCATTTGCCGTCGTAGCCCAGCGCCGCGGCGCGGCCGGCCACGCGGCGGTAGCCGTCGACGTCCTTGATCTGCAGTACGGCCCGTCGATGGCCTGCAGATTATTGGTGCGAGCCGCCATCAGGATCCGCATCAGGATGTAGTGGTAGGCGTCGCCGACGTCGTAACCGGGGGGCTGCTCCCCGACCACCAGCGACTTCATGTTGATGCTGGCCATGAAATCCGCCGGGCCGAAGATGACCGTCTCCAACCGCGGCGAGGCCGCGGCGATCGCGTCGACATTGACCAGACCGCGAGCGTTCTCGATCTGCGCCTCGATCCCGATCCGGCCGACCTCGAAGCCCATCGTCTTCTCGATCTGGGTCAGCAACAGATCCAGCCAGACGATCTGATCGGCGGTCTGCACCTTGGGCAGCATGATGCAGTCCAGCAACTCGCCGGCGCCCTCGACCACCTCGATGGTGTCGCGGTACGTCCAGGACGTGGTCAGGTCGTTGACGCGGACCACGCGGGTCTTGCCGCCCCAGTCGCCCTCGTTGAGCGCTGCCACAATGTTCTTGCGGGCGTCCGGCTTGGCCAGCGGCGCGACGGCGTCCTCGAGGTCCAGGAACACCTGATCGGCGGGCAGGCCCTGGGCCTTGGCCAGCATCTTGGGGCTGCTGCCGGGTACGGCCAGGCAGGACCGCCGCGCACGCAGCTTTGGACCGCTCATAAGTGATGAACTACCTTCCGCGGGCACGGATTCGCCGGGCAAGACCGGCGTAGCCTAACGGCCGAGGCGCGTTTCGGCTGTGCTCTGGACCACGACCAGGACACCCAAAATCAGCAGCACCACAGCCGGGATCACCGTGCCCGGCGGGGTCTGCCCCAGGAACACTGCGGCAATCCCGGCCGCTCCCGGAACCTCCAGCAGGATCGCGGTGGCCACCACGGTGGCCCCTACCCGACCGACGACCCGGTTGAACAAGGTGTGGCCGAGCAGTTGGGCGGTCACGGTGAGCGCCACCAGGCGCAGCCAGGTCTGCCCGTCGTAACCGGTGAGTCGGACCCGGCCGATCAACGCCGCGACCAGCAGGACCACGGCGCAGGTTCCGTAGCAGAGCGAGGTGTAGACCCCGGTGCTGACCGAACGCCGGGCCACCTCCCCGGCGGTGGTGTAGGCGGCCGCCAGCACCCCGGCGATCAACGCGAGCAGGTCTCCGGTCAGCGCGTGCCCGGACACCGACAGGTCCGCACCGGTGAGCAGGGCCACCCCGAGCGACGACAGGCCGATTCCTGCCCAAGCCGGACCGGACACCGTCCGACCGACCAGCCGAGCACCCAGCGCCGTCCACACCGGCTGCGTACAGACCAGCGCGGTGGCCGAGGCCACCGTTGTGTAGTGCAAGCTCGGGGTCCAGCAGGCGAAATGCGCGGCCAGCAGGACCCCGGCCAGCACCGTGACCCTGATCTGACGTCTCGTCAGATTCGCCAGTTCGGCGCGGGCACCGGCGCGGCCGAACACCACGACAGCCGTGGCGGAAGCTCCGAAGACGTTGCGCCACAAGGCAATCGCCAGGGCCGGCGCGGACAGCGCGGTGATCATCGGACCGGATGTGGACACCGCCATGCTCGCGATCCCGAGCACCATCAGGTCGCCGGCGGCCGACACCCGCCGGCCGTCGCCGACGGTGGCCGGCGTCGAGGCCGTCACGATCCCGACCGCACCCGTCGGAGCGTGCGCAGCACGCGACCGGACCACCGGTCCCGACTTGGGAGCCCGGGTCCGCAAGCGCGCTTGGTCACGATCGGCACAGTATGCGCCGGCCGATGGGCCGGCCGGCCGGCCGTTTTCCCTCGACGGCTGCCACCGGCTCGCACCTACGATGCGTTTCCCGCCAAGGAGGCCACCAGTGCGGATGATCGTCGGTCTGGTCACGCTCCTGCTGGTCGGTTGCGGGCCCCAACTGCGCTCCGCGATTCCGCCGACCGCGACGCCCACCGCGGCAAGCGCCTCGGCCACGCCGACGCTCGGCGGGACGGTCACGGTGCTGGCCGCCGAGTCGTTGCAGCGGGCGTTCGAGTCCTTGCGCAGGGCGTTCGGTGCCGTAGACCCCGGGACAGACGTCGAACTGAGCTTCGGGCACTCGCCGGCGCAGGTGGTCGCGCTGCGTGAGGGCGCCCCGGGCGACGTGCCGGCGGCCGCCGCGGCCGAGCCCGTGGCGGCGGCGCAACGCTTCGACCTGCTCGCCGGCTCTGCGACCGTCTTCGCTCGCAACAGCCTGCAGATCGTGGTCGCACGCGGCGATCCGAAGGGGATCACCTCGATCGGCGATCTCGCACGTCCCGGACTCACCGTGCTCCTGCCCGACCCCGCCACACCCGCGGGTGCCGCCGCCGCCCGAGTTGTCGCCGCGTCGGGTACACAGCTGCGGCCCACCTCATACGGCGCCGGGACCGAACAGGTGATGACCACGGTCCGCCTGGGCGAGGCCGACGCGGGCATCGTGTTCGTCACCGACGTGCGCGCGGCGGGCGACGCCGTGACCGGGGTCGCCATCCCGGACGAGGTGAACGTGGTCCTCGACTACCCGATCGCGGTGCTCGCCGCCGCGCACTCCCCCGACGCGGCGCGCCGGTTCGTCGACTTCGTCGAGTCCGCCGCGGGGCGGGCGGTGCTCGATCACCTCGGGTTCCGGATGCCGTAGCCGGCACCGTCGATCGCCGGCCGGCGCGAGCGCGACGCGGTTCAACCGACAGTCTTGGGTCGTTCTGTAAGACAGAACAGCTAACCTGACCCGGCTGCCCGGCCGGCTCCCTGGTGGTTGCCGGCGATCGGATCGGCCCGACCAACGCAGGCTCGCGGGAGGTAGACCATGTCCGGTCCCACCACCCGTGTCTTCGTCGCCCGGCTGGCGGGTCTGGCGGTTTTCGACCCGAACGGCGATCAGGTGGGCCGGGTCCGCGACGCGGTGGCCATGGTGCGGGTGACCGGCGAGACCAGCCGGGTGATCGGTCTGATCGTCGAGGTGCAGGGGCGGCGGCGGATCTTCGTCCCGATGAGCCGGGTCACCTCGTTGGACCGGAGTCAGATCATCACGACCGGCGTGGTCAACCTGCGGCGGTTCGAACAACGCGCCGACGAGACCCTGGTGATCGCCGAGCTCATCGACCGCAAGGCCAGCCTGATCGACGACGGCGAGGAGGTCACCGTCGTCGACATCGGGATGGAGCAGGCCCGCAACCGCGACTGGGTGATCGCGAAGGTCCACGTCCGGCGCGGCGGCGGTCACGGTGTCGGTCGGTTGCGGCGCCGCGGGGAGACCCTCACGGTCGGTTGGGACGCGATCGCCGGGCTGAGCGCCGGTCAGGTGGTTCAGGGTGCGGCGAACCTGCTCGCCACATTCGAGAAACTGCGACCGGCCGACCTGGCCAACGTGCTGCACGAGCTGAGCCCGAAACGGCGGGCCGAGGTGGCCTCGGCGCTGGACGACGACAAGCTGGCCGACGTCCTGGAGGAGCTGCCCGAGGACGACCAGGTGGAGATCCTCAACCACCTCGCCGCCGACCGCGCCGCCGACGTCCTGGAAGCCATGCAGCCCGACGACGCGGCCGACCTGCTCGGCGAATTGCCCAGCCACGAGCAGGAGAAGTTCCTCGAACTCATGGAACCCGACGAGGCCGCGCCGCTACGGCGGTTGCTCACCTACGCCGACGACACCGCGGGCGGCCTGATGACCACCGAGGCGGTGATCCTGCCGCCCAACGCGACAGTCGCCGAGGCGCTGTCCCGGATCCGGCATCGTGAGCTGACCCCGGCGATGGCCGCGCTGGTTTACATCTGCCGCCCGCCGCTGGAGACCCCGACCGGCAAGTTCCTCGGCGTCGTGCACTTCCAGCGGCTGCTGCGTGAGCCACCGTCAGAACTGATCTCGGTCGCGCTGGACAAGGAGATGAAGGCGTTGTCCCCGGAGACGCCGTTGGTCGACGTGACCAGCTTCCTGGCCACCTACAACATGGTCGCCGCCCCGGTGGTCGACGCCGAGCGCCGGCTGATCGGCGTGATCAGCGTCGATGACGTGCTCGACCACCTGCTCCCCGAGGACTGGCGCGGCCGCGAGGCCGACGAGGAGGACGACGAGGACGAGGTCGGCGCGGACGACACCGGCATGATCAAGATGTACCGGCCGGTCCACACCACCTGACCCGCACCAGATCGCCAACCCACCGGAGGCCAGTCATGAGCACGACCGAGACGTCGAGCCGCCGGGGAGACTCCCTGGGGATGCCGGTCAGTACCGGCATGCGGCGCCCGCACATCGACGCCGAGACATTCGGGGCGATGTCCGAGGCCGTCGCCCGGGGCTTCGGCACCGCCCGGTTCCTGGTGATCCAAACCATGATCGTGGTCGTCTGGATCGCCCTGAACGTGGCCGCGGCGGCCACCCGCTGGGACCCGTACCCGTTCATCCTGCTGAACCTGGCCTTCTCCACCCAGGCGGCCTACGCGGCGCCGTTCATCCTGCTGGCCCAGAACCGGCAGGCCGACCGGGACCGCGTACAGATCGCGCGGGACCGCGAGATCGAGGAACGTCAGCGCGCCACCACCGACTACCTGGCCGTCGAGCTGGCCGACCTGCGCAGCGCGCAGAACGACGCCGCGACCCGCGACTACATCGACCGCGCCCTGGAGCGGTTCCGCCGAGAGCTGCTGGCCGAACTGCGCGGCGCCCGCGACGACGACTGAGCGCAGCAGCCCCGCCTACGATCAGGGTATGAGCACCACACCAGACGTCCAGGAGATCCTCGCGGCGCTCGCGACCGTTGAGGACCCGGAGATCCATCGTCCGATAACCGAGCTCGACATGGTCTCCAACATCGACATCGACGGCGGCCGGGTCGTGGTGACCGTGCTGCTGACGGTCGCCGGGTGCCCGATGCGCGACCGGATCACCCGGGACGTCACGGCCGCGCTGGACGGGGTGCCCGGGGTGACCGACATCGAGGTGCGGCTGGACGTGATGACCCCGGCCCAACGGGAGAAGTTGCAGGAGAAGCTGCGCGGTGGCGCGCCCGCCAAGGAGATCCCGTTCGCGGCACCGGGCTCACTCACCCGCGTGTACGCGGTGGCCTCCGGCAAAGGCGGGGTCGGCAAGTCCTCCGTGACGGTGAACCTGGCCGTGGCCCTGGCCGCCGCCGGGCGCTCGGTCGGGGTGCTCGACGCCGACATCTACGGCCACTCGATACCCCGGATGCTCGGCTGCGCGGACCGGCCGACCCAGGTGCAGAACATGATCATGCCGCCCACCGCGCACGGTGTGCGGCTGATCTCGATCGGGATGTTCATCGAGGGCAACTCCCCGGTCGTCTGGCGCGGCCCGATGCTGCACCGGGCGCTGCAGCAGTTCCTCGCCGACGTCTGGTGGGGCGATCTGGACGTGCTGCTGATGGACCTGCCCCCGGGTACCGGCGACATCGCGATCTCGGTGGCGCAGTTGGTGCCGAACGCCGAGATCCTGGTGGTGACGACGCCTCAGCAGGCGGCCGCCGAGGTCGCCGAACGCGCCGGGGCGATCGCCACGCAGACGCATCAGCACATCTTCGGTGTCATCGAGAACATGTCGTACCTGGCCTGCCCGCACTGTTCGGCGCAGGGCCGCGACCACCGGCTGGACATCTTCGGCAGCGGCGGCGGCGCGGCGGTCGCCGAGGGCCTGGGGCGTACGTTGGGCGTCGAAATCCCGCTGCTCGGTGAAGTGCCGCTGGACCAGCGGCTACGGGAGGGCGGCGACAACGGGACCCCGTTGGTGCTGTCCGACCCGACGGCACCGGCCGCGCAGGTGCTGCGCAAGGTCGCCAACCGCTTGGGCAGCCGCTCGCACGGCCTGGCCGGGCGCTCCCTGGGTCTGACCCCCGTCTGAAACTCCTTCCTGCCGATCTTGCTGCGCGACGAGATGCTTCTGGCCGATGGGGTGACACCCCCATCGACGACTCGGTGCGCACGACACACCGCGCTACCGAGGGGTACGGGGTGTCACCCCGTGGGACTCACTCGTAGCCGCGCGGTCGGGGCGCGGGCTGAGTGGCAGGGGGCTCAGGTCGTCTCGGGGTCGAAGGGCGGGACTTCGTTCAGTTCCAGTGGACGCTGCGGCGGATCGGACAACGGCTTGCGCAACGACTCCATCTCGGTGCGCAAGTCTTCGAGCGGATCCTCGCCCAGAGTCCTGCGGATGATTCCCCGCGGGGTCAGATCGGTGAGCTTCACGTCGGCGATCTCCGGACCCAGCTCCCGGGCCAGGTCGGCGCGGGCGTTGTGCACGTAGCCGCGCATCATCCGGATGAACTTTCCCGCGTCGGCGGCGAGCTTGGGCAGCTTGTCGGGGCCGAACAGGATCACGGCCAACGCGGCGAGGGTGAGGAACTCCCAACCGCTGATGTCGAACACAGTCGCAGCCTATTAGCGCGGGCCCGGTCAGCCCGGGCCGCGGACCAGCTCGACGGCGGCGCTCAACGGCACGGCGATCGGCGCCGGCCCCTCCGGCTGCCGGGCCGCGGCCGGTGGCGGCGCGGTGGGCACCACGAAATGCCCGACGCCCTGGATGTCCGCCTGGGTTCGGACTCGGCCGCCGGCCACCGGCGGCCGGGCGGTGTGGTGCACCTGCTCCGGAGCCGCGCCGGTGAGCACAGCCGAGGCGACGGTCAGCGCCGCGACACCGGCGACGCCCGCCGCCAACAACGGCATCCCGGCGCGCTTGCGCTGACCGACCGAAGCCGTGGCGAACCCAACGAACGGAAGGCCATGGCCCGGTCCGTCCGACCCGGGCAACTGCATCAACGAGTTCAGCAGTCCCGCCGACGGCAACGGACCGCCGAGATCACGCAGATCGCCCTTGGTCCGTCGCTGCGCCGCCACGACCGCACGACAGCCCGGGCAGATCGTCAGGTGCGCCGCGACCATCTCGGCGGTGCCCGACGGGAGCTCACCGTCGAGATAGGCCGACAACCGGTGACCAAGGTGGGTCACGCCTTCACCTCGCTACGCTCGGCTCCGGCGTGACCCAGGGGTCCAGTGACATTGGTTCGCTCGCTGCGCTCGCTCACGGCGCCACCAATTCGCTCGGCGTCGCCACGGTCGTCGACGATACCGACGGTTGCGGCGGCAGGGACGCGAGCTTGCTCGCGCCCTGGGGCCGATTGAGTCTGTCGGCCGCACGGGACATCGGGGCACGGCTGTCCAGCGCCGCCCGAAGGCGCGCCCGGCCGCGGTGGACCCGGCTACGGACGGTGCCCAGCTTGATGTCGAGAGTGGCCGCGATCTCCTCGTAGGTAAGGCCTTCGATGTCGCACAGCACCACGGCAACCCGGAACTCCGGCGGCAGCGCGTCCAGGGCACGTTGTACGTCGGCGTCGAGGTGGCGGTCGTCGAAGGCCTGGGCGGGAGTCGGTTCGGTGCCTGCAATGCGTTCGTCGGCGTCGTCGGCCAAGCCCTCGAACCGGATCCGGCGGCGGCGGCGGACCTGGTCCAGGAACAGGTTGGTGGTTATGCGGTGCAACCACCCCTCGAAGGTCCCCGGCTGGTAGGTGGACAACGAACGGAACACCCGCAGGAAGACCTCCTGGGTCAGGTCTTCCGCGTCGTACTGGTCACCGGTGAGCCGGTAGGCCAGGCGATACACCCGGGCCGAATGGGTTCGGACGATTTCCTCCCAGGTCGGCGGGGCCCACTCCGGGGCGGCGACGGCCGGCGGGACGGCCGACCCGACCTGCTGCGGTGACTTCACGAGTCACTCCCTTCGGCGCCGTTGCGGCGCTCGAGGAGGCCCAACCTTCCGCGCCCCGCTGTGGCCGGGCTGTGACCGACAGAAGGAAGGGCTGTGATCGCAACCCCGCACAGCCAACGTCCGCGGCGGCGGCGACGTTCCCCGATGCCTTTAGAAGCACCCTCTAAGCTGCCAATCAGCACCGACATTCCGGCGCGGGCGACCCGGGAGGCGACCTTCATGACGGTGTCCGACGTAGAGGCGACACGCTCGGCCTTCACCGACGGCTTCATCGTGGAGGACGACTCGCTGCGCACGGCTCGGGTCCGGGCCGCCGAGCTCGGGGTCAGCGTGCCCACTCCCACCGCCGGCGCCACGCTGCGATTCCTCGCCGCGGTGTTGGACGCGCACTCGGTCGTCGAGGTGGGCACCGGGACCGGCGTGTCCGGCGTGTGGATGGTGCGCGGGATGCGTGCCGACGGCGTGCTGACCACCGTCGACGCCGAACCGGAGCACCAACGGGCGGCCCGCGAGACCTTCCGCGCCGCCGGGATCGCGCAGAACCGCACCCGGCTGATCGCCGGGCATCCCGGCGAGGTCCTGCCGCGGCTGACCGATTCGGGCTACGACCTGATGTGGGTGTGCGGCGACCCGACCTACTACTCCGAGCACCTGCGGGAGGCCCCTCGGCTGCTCCGGGCCGGCGGGATCGTGGCGTTCGGCGACGCCTTCGGCGGCGGCGCGATCGCCGATCCCGCGGCCCGCGATCCGCGCACCCTGGCGCTGCGCGACCTGGCCGCGGCGCTGGTCGAGAGCGAGCAGTTCGCGGCCGTGTTCCTCCCGATCGGCTCGGGTATCCTGGCGGCAACCAAACGCGCCCCGCGCTGACTCGCCACTCGAACGGCCGAACTCCGGTCCGGCCACGAGCGTTGCGCTCCCGGCGGCGGGGTCACGTCCGCCGGAACGGCATCTGATGTTCACCCAACTGCGACATCATGGCGCCCCTGGAACCGCGGGCGATCCGCGACGGGCGATTGACGAGGTGATGTCGTGCTCGAACGTGCCACGGAGGTCGACGTCGAACAGTCGAGCGCACCGGCTTCCACCGAGGTGCTGACCCGCCCCGACGAGAACTCTGCGATCCTGCCGAACGATCGCTTCCTCGACCGGGAGGCGAGCTGGCTGGACTTCAACCTGCGCGTGCTCGAACTCGCCGAGGACCGCGAGACCCCCCTGCTGGAGCGCGTCCGGTTCCTGGCGATCTTCGCGTCCAACCTCGATGAGTTCTACATGGTCCGCGTCGCCGGACTGCGGCGGCGAATCGCCGCCGGCGTGGCCGTGACCAGCGCGAGCGGTCACCAACCCCGCGAGATCGTCGAGCAGATCTGGGGACGCACCGCCGCCTACGCGCAGCGCGCCGCCCGGTGCTTCCGCGACCACCTGTTGCCCGAACTGGCCAAGGCCGACATCGAGATCCTCCGCTGGGACGAGCTCACCCCGGCCGAGCGCGACGAACTGCAGGGCATGTTCCGCGACCGCGTCTTCCCGGTGCTCACCCCGCTGGCCGTGGACCCGGCGCATCCGTTCCCGTACATCTCCGGGCTTTCGCTGAACCTTGCGGTGATCGTGCGCAACCCGGCGACCGGGCGAGTCAACTTCGCGCGGGTGAAGGTGCCGCCGTCATTGCCAAGGTTCCTCTCGCTGTCCGCGCAACGGTTCGTCCCGATGGAGGACGTGATCTCGGCGCACCTGACCAAGCTGTTCCCCGGCATGACCGTGGAGGCCCACCACGCGTTCCGGGTCACCCGCAACGCCGACTTCGAGGTCGAGGAGGACGACGCCGAGAACCTGCTCAAGGCCATTGAGCGGGAACTGATGCGGCGTCGGTTCGGTCCGCCGGTCCGGCTGGAGGTCGAGGCGACCATCGACCCGGTGGTGCGCGACCTGTTGGTGCGCGAGCTCGGGGTCGGCGACAACGAGGTGTTCCCGCTGCCCGGGCCGCTGGATCTGACGGGGCTTCACGCGATCGCGGACATCGACCGGTCGGAGCTGAAGTACCAGCCCTTCGTGCCCTCGACCCATCCGCACCTGGCCGAGGTGGAGAGCGCGAAACCCGCCGACATCTTCGCCGCGGTGCGGGAGCGCGACGTGCTCCTGCACCACCCGTACGACTCGTTCTCGACCAGCGTGCAGGCGTTCCTGGAGCAGGCCGCAGCTGACCCGGACGTGCTGGCGATCAAGCAGACGCTGTACCGCACCAGCGGCGACTCCCCGATCGTCGACGCACTCATCGACGCCGCCGAGGAGGGCAAGCAGGTGGTGGCGCTGGTCGAACTGAAGGCTCGGTTCGACGAGCGCGCCAACATCGCCTGGGCCCGCAAGCTGGAGCAGGTCGGCTGTCACGTGGCCTACGGCCAGGTGGGGCTGAAGACCCACGCGAAGCTGGCGTTGGTGGTTCGGCAGGAGGGCGACCAGCTGCGCCGGTACTGCCACATCGGCACGGGCAACTACAACCCGCGCACCGCCCGCCTCTACGAGGACCTGGGCCTGCTGACCGCCGATCCGGTCATCGCCGAGGACGTCGGCAACCTGTTCAACGCGTTGAGCGGTTATGCGCGCGGGACCTCGTACCGACGCCTTTTGGTCGCCCCGCACTCGGTCCGGATCGGGATCGTGGAACGCATCGAGGCGGAGATCGCGCACCACCTCGCCGGGCGCCGGGCCCGCATCCAGATCAAGTCCAACTCCCTGGTCGACGAGACCGTGATCGACGCGCTGTATCGGGCGTCGATGGCCGGGGTCCCGGTCGACGTGTGGATCCGTGGGATCTGCGCGCTGCGGCCCGGGGTGCCGGGGTTGTCGGAGACGATCCGGGTGCGCAGCGTGCTGGGTCGCTTCCTGGAGCACTCGCGGATCTTCGCGTTCGCGGGCGGCGGCCGGGCCGAGGTCTGGATCGGCAGCGCCGACATGATGCACCGCAACCTGGACCGCCGGGTGGAGTCGCTGGTCCGGCTGAGCAGTCCGGACCACGTCGTGGAACTGGCCCAACTGATGGCAACGGCGTTCTCCGACGAGATCGGCTCGTGGCACCTCGGTCCGGACGGCACCTGGACCCGCAAGCACCTGGACGCCGACGGCAACCCGCTGACCGATCTGCAGGAGTACCTGATCCGCGTCAAGGCCCGACGCCGGGCCGCATCTGCATGACGCCCGAGAACGACAAGTGGCGTACCCGCTCGGTCGCGGGCGGCCGGAAGTGGATCTGACGGGCCGGCCGGCGCAGCCCCTCGAGGCGATCGAGGCCGCGGGCGGCCTGCTCTGGCGCCGCGACAGCCGCAGCCGCATCCAGGTCGCGCTCGTCCGCCGGCCCCGCTACGGCGACTGGTCGCTGCCGAAGGGCAAGCGCATGCCCGGCGAGCACCTCGCTGCCGCCGCGGTGCGCGAGATCGAGGAGGAGACCGGGCAGTCGGCCGTGCTCGGCAGGCCGTTGCCCACCGATCACTACCTGGTCGACGGGGTGCCGAAGACCGTCCACTACTGGGCGGCGCACGCCCACGGCGGGAGCTTCCGGCCCAACGCGGAGGTCGACGCGGTCGTGTGGGCGGCCCCGGAGGTGGCCGCGCAGTGGCTGACCCGGGCCGGCGACGCCGACCTGCTGGCAACGTTCCTGGCCGGCCCGGTGGACACCCGGGCGCTCGTCGTGCTGCGACACGCCCAGGCGGTGCCGCGCAAGGAGTGGAAGGGCGACGACTGCGAACGGCCGCTGCACGCCAACGGCAGCCGGCAGGCGGTCGATCTCGTCCCGGTGCTGCGCGCGTTCGGGCCGACCCGGGTGCTCTGCTCGCCGGCGCGCCGCTGCCTGGACACGGTCCGGCCGCTGGCCGAGTCGATCGGACTGGCCGTCGAAGTGGTGTCCGGGCTCGCCGAAGGCGTGAGCGACAACCAATTCGCGGCGGCGACGCAGACGGTGACGACCGCGGCCGACGCGGCGCCGACGGTGATCTGCAGCCACCGCCCGATACTGCCCCGCCTGTTCCGGGCCCTGGCGCAGGCAGGCCGCGGATCGCTGCCCCAGAAGCCGTTGCAGCCCGGCGAGTTCGTGATTTTCCATCTGGCGGACCGGAATTTGGCCGCAATCGAGCGGCATCATCCCTGATCCCCGCGCGAGTTCATCGCCATGCAACCGAACTGACGCCCGACCGACGCGGCAAGTGCAGGTGTGGTTCACCCGCCGTTCACCTTTGGCCATGGAGGGATTCACCTGTTCGGCTTAGCGTCCGCCAAGACGCGACCCCGCATGCCCGGAAAGGGACCCCCCAGTGAAGTTTCGCCGCCACGGACGCCTGCCAGTCCTCCTAGCCGCCGGTCTTTCCCTGGCCGCATGCAACACGAACAACAACAGCAGTACCACCGCCGCGCCGGCGTCCACCTCTGCCCCCGCTTCGTCCTCGGCCCCCTCGTCGTCCTCCGGTTCGAGCACCCAGGGCGGTGCCACCACCGCGGGCATCACCTGCGGCACCGGCACCCTGAACGGCGAGGGTTCGACCGCGCAGGCGAACGCGATCAGCCAGTGGGTCTCGGACTACCAGGCACAGTGCAAGGGCTCCACGATCAACTACAACGGCACCGGCTCCGGCGCCGGGATCAAGCAGTTCCTGGCAGGCCAGGTCGACTGGGCCGGTTCCGACGCCTCATTGGACCCGACCACCGAGGCGCCGTTGGCCAAGCAGCACTGCGGCGGCAACGACGCCTGGAACCTCCCGATGGCGGTCGGCCCGATCGCGGTCTCCTACAACGTCTCCGGCGTGGCGAGCGGCCTGGTCCTGGACGGCCCGACGATCGCGAAGATCTTCACCGGCAAGGTCACCAAGTGGAACGACCCGGCGATCGCTGCGCTGAACTCCGGGGTGACCCTGCCGGACAAGGAGATCAAGGTCTTCTTCCGCTCCGACGACTCCGGCACCACGCAGAACTTCGAGAAGTACCTCGCAGCCGCGGGCGGCGGTGCCTACACCGGCACCCCGGCGAAGCAGTTCAACGGCGGCGTGGGTGAGGGCCAGGCCAAGTCGGCCGGCGTTCAGCAGGCGGTCAAGGCCACCGACGGCGGGATCGGCTACCTCGAGTACTCCTTCGCCAAGGACGGCAATCTGTCCATCGCGAACGTGACGACCAGCACCCGCGGCACCCCGGTCGCGCTGTCCGCACAGAGTGCCGGGCAGGCCCTGGCGGCGGCCACGCAGGTCGGGACCGGCAACGACCTGTCGATGAAGCTGGACTACGCCACGACTACGGCGGGGGCCTACCCGATTGTGCTGGTCACCTACGAGATCGTGTGCTCGAAGGGCATGTCGGCGGACAAGACCGCTCTGCTGAAGGGCTTCCTGAGCTACACGTCGTCGACGGCCGGTCAGCAGTCGATCTCGGCCCTCGGCTACGGCACTCTGCCTGCGGACCTGGCCGCCAAGGTCTCGACCGCGCTGGCGGCAATCACCAGTGCCTGAGCTGGCGACCAAGAACATGAGCGGCCCCACGTCACCGGCCCCGGCCGGTGCCCGTGGGGCCGCGGACGTCCGATGCCTGGGCGACCGCGTCTTCTCCGGCGCGGCGAAGGGCTCCGGCATCGCGGTCATCGTGCTGGTCGCAGCGGTCGCCGCGTTCCTGATCAAGACCGCCGCGCCGTCGCTGATCCATGACCACTCGTCGTTCCTGTACTCCCGCGACTGGAGCCTGACGCCCGGCGATCTGCACTTCGGTATCGCCGGGATGATCTGGACGACCGTGTTGGTCTCGACCTTTGCCATGATGCTCGCGGTCCCGATCGCTGTCGGGATCGCACTGTTCCTGACCTTCTGGATCCCGCGCCGGACGGCGCCACCACTGGCCGCGTTGATCGACCTGCTGGCCGCGGTGCCGTCGGTGGTCTACGGCATCTGGGGCATCTACATCCTGTCGCCGAAGTTGAACGGAGTTTCGGCCGACATCCAGCACTGGTTCAAGTGGTTCCCCCTGCTCGCGCCCGCCGGCGTCTCCCGAGGGACCGTGTTCGTCGCCGGCGTGGTGCTGGCGATCATGATTCTGCCGATCATCACCGCGATCAGCCGCGAAGTCTTCGCGCAGGTCCCGCACACGCAGGTGGAGGCTGCGCTCGGACTGGGCGCCACCCGCTGGGAGATGATCCGGCTGGCCGTTCTCCCGTTCGGCCGGTCCGGGGTGATCAGCGGTGCGATGCTCGGGCTGGGCCGGGCGCTGGGCGAGACGATCGCGATCACGTTGATCCTGTCCACCCCGGCGACCGGAGCCCCGTTCCACCCGTCGTTGTTCGCCGGCGGCGAGACGTTCGCCTCGAAGATCGCGAACAACGCCCAGGAGTTCGACTCACCGGCCAAGACCGGTGCCTTCATCGCAGCGGGCTTGATCCTTTTCCTGTTGACGTTCCTGGTCAACGCTGCCGCCCGGACCATCGTGAACCGAAAGGTTGTGCGATGAGCGTCCCGCTGCAGAGGTGTCCGCCCCAACGGTTGCGGTTGTTCGGTGGTTGCTCGACCGACGAGGTTCCCGAAGGGGCGCCGCCCTGGTTGCGAGCCCTGAGTGGTTGCTCGATCGAAGTCGCCGGCGGTTCCGGGACGGTGGACGAATGACTCAAGAAGTGGCCACGCCGCGAGTTCCCGCCGCCGACCGGGTGGACGGTTCGCAGCCGTCCACCGAAGGCCTGTTGACGCCGGCGTCCACCGGCCGCCGGATGCGCGACCAGGCGGCGACGATCGGGGTCAGCGCGGCCTTCGTGGTCGCGCTGATCCCGTTGGTATGGGTGCTCTGGACCGTGATCTCGCGCGGCGCGCACACGATCGGCAACGCGACCTGGTGGACCCACTCGCAGAACGGCATGACCTATCGGAAGTCCGGCGGCGGCGCTTACCACGCGATCGTCGGTTCGGTGCTCCAGGTGGTGGTTTGCTCGCTGATCGCGGTTCCGCTGGCACTGCTGACCGCCATCTACCTGGTGGAGTACGGCAAGGGCAAGGGTCGGCTGGCCAACTCGGTGGCGTTCATGGTCGACGTGCTCACCGGTATCCCGTCGATCGTGGCCGCACTGTTCATCTACGCGCTGTTCATCACCACGCTCGGTATGCAGCGGCAGGGCTTCGCGGTGTCGTTGGCGCTGGTGCTGCTGATGATCCCGGTGGTCGTGCGGACCACCGAGGAGATGCTCAAGCTGGTGCCCAACGAACTGCGCGAGGCATCGTTGGCGCTCGGGGTACCGCAGTGGAAGACGATCGTCCGGATCGTGATCCCCACCGCCCTGCCGGGCATCATCACCGGGATCATGCTCGGTATCGCCCGCGTGATCGGGGAGACCGCGCCCCTGCTGATCCTGGTCGGTTACTCGAAGGCCACGAACACCGACCTGTTCAGCGGTTTCCAGGGCTCGCTGCCGACGATGATCGTCAACGAGGCCACCAACTACACGCTCCCGGCCTCCGCGGACCGCGTGTGGGGAGCCGCGCTCACCCTGATCCTGATCGTGCTCGCGCTGTCCATCGGGGCCCGCCTGGTCGCCCGCTTCACCGGCGTGGCCGCGAAGAAGAAGTAGAGGAGCGCACCTATGTCCAAGCGCATCGACCTGTCTGGGCTCAGCCTTTTCTACGGCAGGTTCAAGGCCGTGGACGACGTCAACATGCAGATGGAGCCGCGCTCGGTGACCGCGTTCATCGGACCGTCCGGGTGCGGTAAGTCGACGCTGTTGCGCAGCCTGAACCGCATGCACGAACTGTCCGGCGGCCGCGCCGAGGGCAAGGTGTTGCTGGACGGCACCGACCTGTACGCCTCGAACATCGATCCGGTCAGCGTGCGGCGCACGATCGGCATGGTGTTCCAGCGGCCGAACCCGTTCCCGACGATGTCGATCTTCGACAACGTCGCCGCCGGGCTGCGGCTGAACGGCGTGCGGGACAAGAAGCGGGTCACCGACACCGTCGAGAGGTCCCTGCACGGCGCCAACCTGTGGAACGAGGTGCGCGATCGGCTGGGCAAACCCGCGTCCGGCCTGTCCGGCGGCCAGCAGCAGCGGCTGTGCATCGCCCGGGCCATCGCCGTCGAACCGCAGGTGCTGCTGATGGACGAGCCGTGCTCAGCGCTCGACCCGATCTCCACGTTGGCCATCGAGGACCTGATCGCCGAGCTCAAGCAGCGCTTCACGATCGTGATCGTGACCCACAACATGCAGCAGGCGGCCCGGGTCTCGGACTCCACCGCGTTCTTCAACATCGCCGGCACCGGGAAACCCGGGAAGCTGATCGAGATGGACTCCACCGCCCGGATCTTCTCGACGCCTTCGGAGAAGGCCACCGAGGACTACATCTCGGGTCGCTTCGGCTGAGCTCGCAAACCTAGTGGCGTTGCGTCCGGCTGATCGTGTGGTAGTAGCCCCCGATCAGCCGGACGCAACGGTCAACGGGGGGGCCGATCAGGCCAGGCCGTGCAGGGCGGCGTAGGTCAGGCAGGCAACCAGGGCCGAGGCGGGGATCGTCAGCACCCACCCGGCGAGGATGTTGCCGGCCACGCCCCAGCGAACCGCGTTGATGCGCTTGGTCGCCCCGGCACCCATCACCGAGGCCGTGATCGTATGTGTGGTCGAGATCGGTGCGGCGTAGGCATAAGCGGTCACGTACAGCACCGATGAGGCGACGGTCTGTGCGGCGAACCCGCGGGCCGGGTCCAGGTCGATGATCCGCCGGCCGATCGTGCGCATGACCCGCCAGCCGCCGGAGTACGTGCCCAGCGACACCGCCGCGGCCGACGAGGCGATCACCCAGGGCGGGATGTCCGCCTGCGCGCCGAGGTGGTGCGAGGTGAGCAGAGTCAGATAGATCACCCCGATCGTCTTCTGCACGTCCTGGATTCCATGGCCGAGCGCCATCGCGGTCGCCGAGACCGTCGACAGGCGCCGGAACGCGCGGTTGAGCGGTCCCGGCCGCCCGTTCCGGAAGATCCAGAGCAGGGCGAGCATCAGTAGGAAGGCCAGGGCGAATCCGACAACCGGCGAGACCACCATCGGAATCACGATCTTGTTCCAGACCCCCAGCCACTGCACGCCGTTGGAGGCCGCCACGGCCGAGCCGATCAAACCGCCGAACAGCGCGTGCGAGGACGACGAGGGCAGCCCGAAGTACCAGGTGAACAGGTTCCAGACGATCGCGCCGACCAGCCCGGCCAGCACGATCACCAGGCCGTGCCGCCCGCTCGGGGTATCGATGATCCCCTTGCCCACGGTTGTGGCCACCTTGGTCCCGAGGAACGCCCCGACAAAGTTCATGACGGCGGCGATGACCAGCGCGATCCGCGGGGTGAGCGCCCGGGTGGAGATCGAGACGGCGATCGCGTTGGCGGCGTCGTGGAAACCGTTGGTGTACGCGAACCCGAGCGCGACCAGCGTTACCAGGGCGGCCGTACCCCCCACTCAGCTTTCCTTCACGGCGATGCTCTCGACGGTGTTCGCGACGTTCTCGAACGCGTCCGCCGCCGCCTCGAGCTGGTCGATCACCTCTTTCAGCTTCATCACGGTCAGGGCGTCGTACTCACCGCTGTAGAGGGTCGCCAGCAGCCGCCGATAGATCTGATCCCCGGCGTTCTCCAATCGGTTTATCTCGATCCAGTACTCGCGCAGGTTCTTCATCACCCGCAGCCGCGGCATCGCCGCAGCGGTTATGTCGGCCGCGCGCTCCAGCACCTCGACCTGGTCGGCGAGCCCGGCCGGGAGTTCGTCGATGTTGTAGAGCACCACCAGGTCGACGGCGGCGTCGATGGCGTCCATGACGTCGTCGAGGCTGGAGGCGAGCCGGTAGATGTCCTCCCGGTCGAACGGGGTGACGAACGAGGAGTTGACCTCGCGCATGATGCCGTGCGTTATCTCGTCGGTGGCGTGCTCGGCGGCCTTCATGCGATCGCTGATCCCGGCCCGCTCGGACGGAACGGATCCGAGCAGTTCGGTCAGCAACTTCACGCCGACGACCAGGTTCGCGGCCGAGGCCGCGAACATGTCGTAGAACGAGGTCTTGCGCGGGGTGAACCGCAAGGCCACCACTTACTCCGGTCGGCACGGTTGGGTCGCGCCGATGCTACGGCCCGCCGCGGAGCCTCCCCGGCGGCCCCCGCGCGCCGCGGATCCTGCGGCAAGTGCCCTTTGTCACCGAAAAGGCTCAGCCGATCGCTTTTCATGAATTGTGAATAACCCCAGTTCAGGGCACAGTTCGTGGTCCGACTGGTGTCTTCCACACCGCCACCTTCGCCGGCCGTCTCGGCCGCATCGCCCATCAGGGCAC
The DNA here is from genome assembly GCA_036268355.1 of Sporichthyaceae bacterium. GTDB lineage: Bacteria > Actinomycetota > Actinomycetes > Sporichthyales > Sporichthyaceae > DASQPJ01. Next base: position 139,178 of record DATAUG010000036.1, on the reverse strand, counting down.
ATCGGCCGATGGGCGCAGCAGCGCTACGGCTCGGGCGCCGTCACCGCCCTGGCGGACTTCGAATACGTTACGTACTGTTAGCCGCGTCACGCGGCTGATGTGACAAATGGGTGAAACGCTCTAGGTGGCAGGACCGACGTTGCGAACCGGTCCACGCCCCCACGTGGTCGGATCACACAGGAGCCAGCAAAGTGCCGAATAGCGTCCCAAGCAGAATTCTCCCCTGGGCGAGCACCGCCGGTGTGGCAGTACTGGTCGCCGGCACGATCGCCTCCCAGGCCGGTGCCGGTGCGGCGGTTGCCGCGCACCCCGCCACCCCAACCTCGGCCGTCACCACCAAGGACGTACCCGTCGCGCCGCAGAAGCCCCTCGACGAGCAGGTCCAGCAGCTCGCCGAGCAGCAGCACGTCACCGTCGACCCCAAGACCGTCGACCCCAAGGCTGCCCCGGCCCAGCCGGTGAGCGCCCTGGCCAGGCCGGTGAGCGCCCCGGGCAAGGCCGGCAAGAAGGCCGACGAATTCGACTACACCAACGCCAGCTATCTCCTGACGCTGCGTTCGGCGGGCATCGAGTACGTCGACAACATCCCGCGTGAACTGCAGCAGGACCAGGGCTTCAGCTCCGTCGACCTGTTGCACGACCTGGGCCAGCCCGTCGGCCGCTGCGAGACCTTGGGCGCCGCCTACTGGCTGGGCCAGGAGGTCGAGGAGGGGGTGCTGGGCAAGGGTGCCGCACCGCCCGACGCCGGCGACGTCTCCGGCGGGTACAAGAACCCGTTCGTGTCCCGCGACGTCGAACCGAACGTGTCCACGGGTCAGAACGAGTCCAACCGCGACCCCGGCATCCTGAACTACTTCCCACCGGGCAACACCATCGTGCCGCTGAACGCGGACGGCCCGGGCTACCACTGGACCGCCAAGTGCGCCGACGACGCCCACGGGACAGGTCACGGCGACACGCTCAACGTCGGCGGCGTGCAGGTCGTCGGCAGCTCCAGCGACGGCAAGGTCGACAAGAGCACCGGCATCTACACCGGGACCAGCCGGGCCTACATTCTCGGCCTGGAGGGCACCTCCGGCTTCGACAGCGCCTCGTCGTTCATGCAGATCACGAACAAGCCCAACGCGCCGGCCACCATCAGCTACCGGATGAGCTACTTCAACTCCGGCGACACCACCGGCAAGAACGGCATCACCTTCGGCGGGACGGACATCCCGGTCGCGGCCTTCGCCGACGCGTTCAACTCCGGGGCGAAGAGCTTCGAGGCGGCGATCAGTGCCGTCGGCCCGATCGGGGCGCGCACGCTCGAGCCGTCGGTCGGCGTATCCACCGACGGTGGCCGCTATTCGATCAACATCGCCGCCTTCGCCGGCCACCTGGGCTTCCAGGCCCGCAAGGGCACGATCGGCCAGTTCGCGGAGGCACGCTACGGCTCCATCACGTTCCAGGGCGTCTACGGCGACCAGAACTGACGTCGCACCGACCTGCACAACCCGCCCAGGCGCAGCCTGAACGAGGAAGGCGCGGTTCCCAAACCGGGACCCGCGCCTTCCTCGTTCTCGGGGCAGGGAACCAGGCTGGGTTCCGCGGCGACTTCTGCCGATGGGGAATAGCTCCGCCGTCGTGCTGGTTCCGCCCAGTAGGGCATACCGGCAGGGGGTATCGTGGAAGGCGTGGCGACGATGAACGCGGTGTTGTCGGCGGCCGAGGCGCCCGATGCCCCGGCGGAACGTCGCGGGTACACCTCGGACAAGGACAACTACCTCAAACGGCTGCGCCGGATCGAGGGCCAGGTTCGTGGTCTGCAGCGGATGGTCACCGAGGACGCCTACTGCATAGACGTGCTGACCCAGGTCTCGGCGGTCACGAAGGCGCTGCAGTCGGTGGCGCTCGGACTGCTCGAGGAGCACCTGGGGCACTGCGTCGGCCACGCGATGAACAACGGCCAGGAAGCGGTGGAGGCCAAGGTCAAGGAAGCGGCCGAGGCGATCGCCCGCCTGGTGCGGTCATGACCGGGCGCATCCGGTCGAGTTCGAGGACGAGGAGGTAACGAACGTGGCAACCGTCTACTCGGTGTCCGGCATGACCTGCCAGCACTGCGTCAACGCCATCACCACCGAGGTCGGTGGGGTGGACGGCGTGAGCAGCGTGGTGGTCGACCTGGCGACGAAGACCGTCACCGTCGACGGCGGGGCCGACACCGCGGTCCGTGCGGCGATCGACGAAGCCGGATACGCGGTCGACTGATCCACATGGGCCGTCACGCAACCACCGTCGCACCCGAGCTCTCGGGCACTTCGACCGACTCCGCCGTGGCGGACCAGGTCGACCTGCTCGTCGGCGGGATGACGTGTGCTGCCTGTGCGGCCCGCATCGAGAAGCGGCTCAACGCCCTCGACGGAGTCGTGGCATCGGTCAACTTCGCGACGGCCACGGCCAACGTCTGTTTCGATCCGAACTCCTGCACCCCCGAGGACCTGATCGCCCGGGTCGAGAAGACCGGCTACACCGCCGCGATCGCCGCTGCCGACGTCCTGGCCGACGAGGCCGATAAGGGCGGCACCCAACGAACCCTGGGCCTGCGCTTGTTGCTGGCCGTCCCACTGACGATCGCCGTCGTGGTGATCGGCATGCGCCATGGGATCGACCTGCGCCACCCGGGGCGCATGTCCGGCGGGATGAACGGCATGGGCGGGGATGGCACCGACGAGACGCTGCGCTGGGTCTCGCTCGTGCTGACCGCGCCGGTGGTGTTCGTCTCCGGCTACCCGTTCCACCGGGCGGCCCTGCTGAACCTGCGACACCGCGCCGCAACGATGGACACGCTGGTCTCGATGGGGACGTTGTCCGCGTTCGCCTGGTCGACCGGCGCGGTGATCTCCGGGCACGACGACGTCTACTTCGAGGCCGCCGCCGCGGTGACCACATTCCTGCTGGTCGGCAGATGGGCCGAGGCCCGCTCCCGCCGCAGGGCCGGCGCGGCCATGCGAGAACTGTTCGCGCTGGGCGCCAAGGAGGTGTCGATCCTCGACGCCGACGGCACGGAACGCCGCGCCGATGCCTCCACCCTGCGCGTCGGCGACCTGTTCGTGGTCCGACCGGGCGAGAAGGTGGCCACCGACGGCGTGATCGAACGCGGCGTCTCGGCCCTGGACATCTCGATGATCACCGGGGAGAGCGTGCCGGTCGAACGCGGACCGGGCGATGAGGTGGTCGGAGCCTCGATCAACGCCAACGGCCAACTGGTCGTGCGGGCGACCAAGGTCGGCGCCTCCACGGTGCTGGCCCAGATCGCGAAGATGGTGGCCGAGGCACAGTCCGGGAAGGCGGCCGTCCAGCGCCTGGCCGACCGGGTCGCGGGCATCTTCGTCCCGTGGGTGATCGGGATCGCGTTGCTCACGCTGATCCTGTGGCTGACCATCACCGGCGACGTCGATGCGGCGTTCACCGCCACCGTCGCGGTGTTGATCATCGCCTGCCCCTGTGCGTTGGGCCTCGCGACGCCGACCGCTCTGCTCGTCGGCACCGGGCGCGGCGCACAGCTGGGCCTGCTGATCCGCGGCCCCGAGGTGCTCGAACGAGCACACCGCCTCGACGTGATCATTCTGGACAAGACCGGAACGGTGACCACCGGTGAGATGACCGTCCACTCGGTGACCGTCGAGGGCACCACAAACGACGAGGCATTGCGTCTGGTCGGGGCGGCCGAGGCGGCGTCCGAGCACCCGATCGCGCGAGCCATCGCCGGGCACGCCCGAGCCACCTTGGCCAAGTCCGGCGACACGCTGCCGGAGGTCGAGGAGTTCCGCTCGGTGGCGGGCCTGGGGGTCGTGGGCGTGGTCGACGGCCGGGTCGTGGTGGTTGGCCGACCGGTTCTGCTGGCCGAGCACCATATCGTGGTCAGCGATCGGCTGCGGGCGGCGATGGACGAGGCCGCCGCGGCCGGACGGACGTCCGTGGTGGGCGGCTGGGGCGGAGCGGCCCGGGTCGTGATCAGCGTCGGCGACACCGTGAAGGCCGGCGCCGCGGACGCGATCGCGAGCCTGCGTTCGCTGGGACTGACTCCCTACCTGGTGACCGGCGACAGCCGGTCGGCCGCGCTCACGGTGGCTCGCGAGGTCGGCATTCCGGCGAGCAACGTGGTGGCCGAGGTGCTGCCCGCCGAGAAGGTGGAGGCGGTCCGTCGGCTTCGGGAGCAGGGCCGGGCGGCCCGTCTGCGCGGGCGCCGGCACACCGTTGCCATGGTCGGCGACGGGGTCAATGACGCGGCCGCGTTGGCCGAGGCGGACCTCGGGCTGGCGATCGGCACCGGTACCGACGTGGCCATCCAGGCCAGCGACCTGACCCTGGTCAGCGGCGACCTCGCTGCCGCAGCCGACGCGATCCGGCTCTCCCGACGCACGCTGAGCACGATCCGGATGAACCTGTTCTGGGCCTTCGCCTACAACGTGGCCGCGATCCCGCTGGCCGCCTTCGGGCTGCTGGACCCGATGATCGCCGGCGCCGCGATGGCGTTCTCCAGCTTCTTCGTGGTCGGCAACAGCCTGCGGCTGCGCAAGTTCAACCCGTCCTGACCCCGAAAACCTCACGCTCGAGGTCTCCCCCCGAAATCCGCGCTTTCCGCGAAGGTGCCTCCCCGAGGGGCGGCACCTAAGCCAGGTGGTCGCCGAAGATGTCGAACTTCATCCGCGACAGGGAGATGTCGCGGACCAGGGCGCGGTCGATGGTGGCGCGCACCATCTCCGCGGAGCCGGCGATGTAGATGTCGTGGTCGGCCCAGTCCCCGTAGCGGAATGCCACATCGGCGATCACACCCTGCTCACCGGCGTACCGCTCGTCCTCGGAGACCGCGGGCACCACCGTGAGCCAGGTGTGCTGTCGGGACATGCCCTGCACGGCGGCCAGGTCGTAGAGGTCGTGCGGCTTGCGCCCGCCGAAGAACAGATGAACCCGGCGGTACCAGTTCCACCGGGCCATGTCCTCGATGATCGACTTCATCGGGGCCAGGCCGGTGCCGCCGGCGATGCACACCAGGTCGCGGGTCGAGGTACGGTCGGCCACCATCGTGCCGGTGGCGTGTCCGAGGCGGATCACGTCGCCCGCCCGGGCCTTGTTGACGAGGGAATAGCTCACCCAGCCCGCGTCCAGCGCCCGGACGTGCAGCTCCAGCAGGTTGTCCTTGCGAGGCGCGTTGGCCATCGAGTACCAGCGCCACACCCGGGGCCACCACGGCGTCTCGACGGAGACGTATTGTCCGGCCTCGTACGGGTAGGGCTGGTCGGGCTTGACCCAGATCACCGCGAGGTCGCGGGTGCGCTTCTCGTGGGCGACGATCTCGGCCAGCCACCAGTCCGGGGTGTCCAGCGCTGCCCGCCGGGAGGCGTCGATCATCAGCTCCGCGGCGACGCTGTACGCGGCCACCCAGGAGGCCTCGACCTCCGGGGTCCAGGCCTCGCCGGCGTACCGCTTCAGGGCCGCGACCAAGGCACGTCCGACGGCCTCGTAGTGGGCAGCCTTGGCGCCGAATTTCCGGTGGTCGCGACCGAGCTGTTCGAGGAAGTTGGCGAGGAACTCCGGACGGTCGATGCCCTGGACGATCCGGATGATCGCCCCCAGGAGGCGCTCCCGTTGCATGTCCATCGCGGGCGGGAACATCTCCCGAACACCGGGGTTCTCCAGGAACAGCCGCGCGTAGAAGTAACCGGCCACCTTGTCGGCCACCGGCTCGACGACGGTGAAGCTCTCCTTGATCAGGCGCGGATCCAACAAGGTAAACCCACTTGTTCAGGCGAGTTCGGTACTTCCACGGACCGACCAGGCCGTCCTCGGCCCGGCAAGCCCGACGATACCGCCGCGGGCGGCCCGCGCAGCACAGATGGACCCATTCGGGTGTGTACGGCTCACACGGCCCGGTTGCCGCATGTCACTCCCAGCATGTTCATTCCCGGACAGCCCGACTATTCCGGCCGACCAGGCGATCAGCGAGTATTCGCAGAAACCGATGACCCGGAGCCGCATGGAACAGCTCAGCTCGTTGGACCAGCAGTTCCTGGCCGTGGAGAGTGCCACCAACACCGGGCACATCGCCGGGGTCTACCTCCTCGATCCGCCGGCCGACGGCGGACCACTGCGGCTGGCCGACCTGCGAAACCTCGTTGCCGCGCGTATCGACCGCGCCCCGGCGTTGCGGCGCAAATTGGTGGAGGTCCCGTTCGGACTGGACCGTCCCTACTGGATAGCCGCGGATCTGAACCTTGACGCTCACCTGCACTCGCACGAGCTCGCCGGTCCCGGCGACGAGCGGGCGCTCACCGCGTTGGTCGCGCAGTTGCACGCGCGGCCGCTGAACCGGTCGCGTCCGCTCTGGGAACTGCATCTGATCAACGGTCGCCGCGACGGCGGGCCGGCCGTCTACGCGAAGGTCCATCACGCGGCCGTCGACGGGATCTCGGCCGGGGCCGTGCTCGGGCTGCTCCTGGACCGGGAACCGCGGCGTCCCCCGGCAGCCGCCCCCACGCCGACGCCCGGGGAGGCGCCACCGCACGCCGGTCGACTGCTGGGCCGCGGGCTGCGCAACATCTGCGCCCACCCGGGCCGGGCGATGCGCTCGGTGCCGCGACTGCTGCCCCATCTGGACGATCTGCCCGGTGCCGACCGGGTACCCGGATCGCGAGCGGTGGCCGATGTCGCCGCCCGGGTCGCCCGGCTGGGCAACCGCCCGACCGGGCGTACCGGCCTGCCGGAACGGCGTCGCTTGCGCGTGCCGCCGACTCCCTTCAACGCACCGGTCGGGGCCGAACGCGCCGTGGCCTTCGCCTCGGTCCCGGTGCGCGACGTCCGAGTCGTACGCAACAGCTACGGCTGCACGGACAACGACGTGGTGCTGGCCCTCTGCGCGACGGTGCTGCGCGGCTGGCTGTTCGAGCAGGGGGCGCTGCCCGCTCGCCCGTTGGTCGTCGGGGTTCCGGTGTCGCTGCGGAAGCGGTCGCCGAACGGGACCGAGGCGGCCGGCAACCAGATCTCGCTGGTGGTCGCGCCATTGCCGACGCACGTCGATGATCCGGTGCTGCGGTTGCGTGCGGTCGCCACGGCCATGCTGATCGCCAAGCGACGCCTGGCCGCCATGCCGGAAGGTTGGCTGACCGACGTGACGGACCTGGTCCCGGCCGCGTTCACCGGGATCACCACGCGCTCGATCGGCAAGGTGCTGCACGGCGCGCGACGGCATCCGGTGAACCTGGTGATCTCCAGCGTCCCCGGCCCCCACGTACCGCTCTACCTGGCCGGCGCCCGGATGGTGGCGCACTACCCGGTGTCCGCCGTCTCCGACGCCCTGGGCGGCCTGAACATCACCGTCGTGGGCCACGACGGTGATCTGGACTTCGGGTTCGTCGCCTGCCCACGGCTGGTCCCCGATCTCTGGGCGCTCGCGACCGCCGTACCCGCCGCGTTGGACGAGTTGCTGCGCGCCGCCCCGGTCGCGACACCGTGAGCGCGTCCGACGAGTTGCTGCCGGCGCCGCCCGTCAGGACACCGTGAGCGCGTCCGACGGGTCGCTGCGGGCGCCGCCCGTCAGGACACCGTGAGCGCGTCGGCACGCCGGGCGGTGCGTTCGATGGCGCCCAGCAGCACCGGCCACAGTTCGATCGGCATGTCGTGTCCCATGCCCGGCACGAGGACGAGTTCGGCTCCCGGGATCGCCCGCGCGGTCGCCTTGCCGCCGCTGACGTGGATCAGCGGGTCGGCCGTGCCGTGGATGACCACGGTGGGGACACCGATCCGCCCGAGCGCCGCGGTCCGATCCGGGGCGGCGACGATCGCGGAGAGTTGGCGCATGGTCCCGGCCGGGTTGAGCCCCCTCCGGTAGGTGCGGGTGGCCCGATCCCGCTGGCGTGGGGCGGCGGTCTCGAAGTACTTGGCGGTGCCGATCCGGCCGACACCCTCCACGCTGCGTGTTACGTACGACTCCTCCCCCGGCGGCCACGGCTCGAACATCCGGATCAGGATTCGTGGCGCGGTCCAACCCACCCGGCGAGCTCCGGTGGTGGACATCATCGAGGTCAGCGAGCGGACCCGGCTCGGGTGACGGATCGTCACAAGTTGCCCGATCATCCCGCCCATGGAGATGCCCACGATGTGGGCACCGGCGACGTCCAGGTGATCCATCAGCCCCACGACGTCGTCGGCCATGTCGTCGAGGGTGTAGGCCGGCTGCGGATCCGGGCGCAACACCGAACGGCCGAGCCGGCGCATGCTCGGCGCCGCACCCGGCATCGACTGCGACCGCCCGGCGTCCCGGTTGTCGAACCGGACGACCCGGTAGCCGCGGTCCACCAGCGCCTGACAGAACGCGTCGTCCCACCAGATCATCGGACCGCCCAGGCCCATGATCAGCAGCATCGCCGGCGCGGTCGGGTCGCCGAACTCCTCGTAACACAGCTGGATGCCGTTGATCTCGGCCGTCAACTCGGTCATGCCGTCCCTTCTCCCTCGCTGATGTTATGCACAGCCTCCAGTTGCCCACAGGCGATCGATCACAGCCGGCGCGGCCCGACACCCCGACGTAGGAATTGGTCATTGCCAACGTCTGGGGGTCGAATGGAATTCCGAACCAAGTCGATGTGCGCGGCGGCCACCGCACTTGCGGTGGCCGCGGTCGGCGGCGCCGTGCCGCGGGCGCACGCCACGCCCACCGCGGCGGACCGCACCGCGGCCGTCGTCGCGGGAGCCGTCAGCGCGTTGCGCGACCACGCGGCCGCGCTTGGTTTCCCGACGGATCGGTCCGGTCCACAGGGCCTGGGCCGCGACTATCGGGTGCGGTCGGTCGACGTGATGGCCGACCGCGACGGCTCGACGCACGTGCGGATGGAACGCACGTTCCGGGGGCTGCCGGTACGCGGTGGCGACTTCGTGGTCCATCGCGCCGGCGATGGACGCTGGACGGGCGCGAGTGCGAGCTTCACCCACCGGTTGGACGACCTGCCGTCGGCGCCGCTGGTCGACGCCCCCGCGGTCGCGTGGATGGTGCCGGCGGGATCGGTGCTGCGCGGCAAACCTCAACTGATGATCGACACCCGGCACGGCCCAGCGGCGTTGGCCTGGGACGTCGAAAGCGTCGGGCGGCAACCTGACGGCACCCCCAGCCACCGACACACCTACGTCGACGCCGTCTCCGGCGCGATCCGCTTCCGGGCCGAGTTGGTCCAGACCTTCCTTCCCACCGATCGCGCGCTCACCGCCGCCCCCGGCGGGTCGCCGACCTCGCGTACCGGCACACCTGGGCGGGGTGCCGGGGCAAGCGGCACCGGGCACTCGTTGTACGCGGGCGACGTCACGCTGGCGACCTCCCAGGCCCAACGCGAATACGTGCTGAAGGACCCGATCCGAGGCGGCGGCTGGACCGTTGACGCCCGCAACGCCGACGACTCCGACCTGCCCGGATTGCCGTCGCGGTGGGGTGGGATCGGCGAAGCGCTGTTCCGTTCGCCGACCAACGAGTGGGGCGACGGCACCGCGACAAATCGGCAGAGCGCCGCCGTCGACGCCCAATACGGACAGGCCATGACCTGGGACTTCTACCACGACGTGTTCGGGCGCTCGGGAGTGGCCGACGACGGCGTGGGGGTCCGCAGCCGCGTTCACTACGGTCAGTCCTTGGTCAACGCGTTCTGGAGCGAGGACTGCCACTGTGTCACCTACGGCGACGGCGACGGCGAGCAGACAGGGCCGCTGGTCGCCCTGGACATCATCGGGCACGAGACCACCCACGGGATCACCGGGCAAACGGCCAAATTGGCAACTGACGGGGAGTCAGGCGGACTCAACGAGTCCACCAGCGACATCTTCGGCACGATGATCGAGTTCCATGCGGACAATCCCGCGGTCCCGGCGGAATACCTGATGGGCGCTGCGGTGTTCCTGTCGCCCCGGTCCGGGCGCGGGATGCCCAAGGCGATCCGCTACCTGGATCGCCCCAGCCGCGACGGGCAGTCCCCGGACTGCTGGGATTCGCAGGTCGGCCAACTCGACCCGCACCTGGCGGCCGGGATCGGCAATCACTTCTTCTACCTGTTGGCCGAAGGCAGCGGCCGCAAGCGAATCAACGGCATCGGTTACGACAGCCCGACGTGCGACCGGCAGAAGGTCACCGGGATCGGTCGGGATGCGGCCGCCGCAATCTGGTACCGGGCGCTGACCCACTACTTCACCTCGGCCACCGACTACCCGGCGGCGCGCGCCGCCGTGCTGCAGGCGACCACGGACATCTACGGTGCGGGTTCCACGCAGGCGAGCGCGGTCGAGGCCGCCTGGGAGGCGGTGGGTCTCGGCCCGGCGGGTGACCGCTCGCCGGCACCGACCGGATGATCCGTAGGTCGCGTCCGACCGTGTCTGAGCCATGACCCACACTTGGTCGGACGCAACGAAAGTGTCGGGGGCATCGGGGCATCGGGGGCAGCGGTGTCGGAACTCAGCATGTCGGGCGGCGGCGTGCGGTACGGCCGCCTCGCGTTGGCGACCGTCAGCGGCGCCGTGGCGGTGGTGGTCTCCCAGCAGATCGTGCTGAGCCTGGTGGTGCCGCAGCTGGTCGCGAGCCTGCACGCCTCGCCCGGCGACCTGCAGTGGATCCTCGACTCGTACCCGATCGGTCTGGCCGCCCTGCTGTTGCCGTTCGGCGCGATGGGCGACCGCTGGGGCAGACGACGGATGTTGTTGATCGGTCTGGTCGGAATGGGGGCGGCCAACATCGCGATCGCGATGTCGGACGACGTGGCCTCGGTGATCGTCTGGCGATGCGTGTGCGCGGTCGGGGCGGCGCTGGTCTTCCCGGCCACGCTGTCGACGTTGACTTCAGCGTTTCCCGCGCAGCGGACGCGGGCCATCACGACCTGGTCGATCGCGGCGATCCTCGGCGCGTTCGCCGGGCTGTTCGCCGCGGGTGCCGAGCTCGAGGTGTTCTCCTGGCGCTCGATCTTCTGGTCGTTCGGCTCGCTGTCCTTGGTCCTGCTGGTCGCCGTACCGCTGTTGGTCCCGGAGTCGCTGGCCTCGGAGCGGATCAACCTCGACCCGCTGGGGTCGGCGGTCGTGGTCCTCGGCGTCGGCGCCACGGCGTTCGGAATCGTCTCGGCAGGTGAACACGGCCTGCGCAGCATGCGGGTCGTCGGGGCGGTCGGGGTCGGCCTCGTGCTCTGCGCGGCCTTCCTGCGCCGCCAGTGGCTGGCCGACCATCCGCTGCTCGACGTCCGGGCGCTGGCCAGGCCGGTGGTGGGGGTCGGCCTGGTCGGCACCACGTCGTTGTTCTTCGCCGTCTACGCCGCCGCGTTCATCGAGATCGAGTACCTCGCGATCACCCACGGGATGAGCGCACTGCAGATCGGGACGACCCTGCTGTCCTACGCCCCGCTGTTGCTGCCCGCGATCTACTGGTCCGGGCGGGTCGCCAAACGGGTGGGCGCGGGGCCGTTCGTGATCACCGGGCTGTTCGTGGTGGCCGCGACCGACCTGCTCTACGCGAGGCTGGACGCCGACACGACCGTGCTGGCGTTCGTGGGCGTCGCGGCGCTGGCAGGCGGCGGCATGGGCCTGGTCCAGGCCACGGCTACCGAGGCGATCATGTCTGCCCTGCCGGACGCCGAGCAGGGCCTGGCCTCGGCGGTCAACGACCTGACCCGCGAGTTCGGCGCCGCACTGGGCCTGGCCGTATCCGGGTCGGTGCTCACCTCCCACCTGGGCACCGGCGGGACACCGGCGACGGTGTTCATGCAAGCCTGGCAGCCGACCTGCATCTGGCTGGCCGGCTGCGCCGCCGCGTGCGCGATCGCGGTGATACCGCTCTACAGGCGCGTCGTTCGAAACCGACCCGGCGGACGTCACGCCGGCCCCCGGCGCCCGTCGGCCCGGCGGCGGGGCAACGCGCCGGGATCCGCCGGGTGGGACGTCGCCCGACCCGTGGTCGCAGCCGCGGGAGACGACAGGACGGACCGCCCCCGTCGGGGAGCGGCCCGTAACTTCTGACGAGACTGTGCAGATCGGTCAGATCACTTGCGCTTGCGCCGGATCCCCAGCACGACCAGCAGGAGCACGAGCACGGCCGCCAACGGCGCCACTCGCTTGAGCACCGGGGCGCCGGCGGCGTCGAGCAGATCGATCGCCTCCGGTTCCGGACGTGCGGGCTGCTTGGTGGCTGCGGCCGAACCGGCCGAGCCGTTGCTGGAGGCGTTCAGTGGTTGCCCGGGCGAATTCGCCGGGGCAACCTCCTCAGGTCCGCCGCCAGAGATCTTTTCGGCCAGGCACTGGGTGAACTGGCCCAACAGCTTGTTGCTGACGTCGATCATCACGCCGCGGCCGAACTGGGCCGGCTTGCCGGTGATGGACAGCTCGGTGGAGACGCTGATCTGAGTCTCGTCGCCGGAGCCCTTGAGCGTGGCGACGATCGTGGCCACCGCCGTCCCGGAGCCTTTGGCCTCCCGGCCGGAGGCCTTGATGACCAGCTTGTGGTTCTCGACGTCCTTCTCCACGAACGACGCCGTGCCGCCGTAGGTGACCGTGATCGGGCCGACCTTCACCTTCACCCGGCCGTCGAACTCATCCCCGCGGATCTCGTCGAGCACCGCGCCGGGCATGCAGGGCGCGAGGCGCTCGACGTCGAGCAGGACTTCCCACGCCTGCTCGACCGGTACGGGAACGGTGAACTCATGCTCCAGCTGCATGCCTGTTTCCTTCGTTCCGGCAGGAGGTTCTCAAATACCTGCGGCTGCTTTCACGGCTCGGTGGGTCAACACTCGCGCCAACTCTTCACGGTAGTCGGCCTGGGCGTTCTGGTCGGAGGCGGGGTTGGTTCCCTCCGCCGCCAGTCGGGCGGCGCCGTGCACCGCCGAATCGGTCGCCTCCGCGCCCGCCAGGGCGTTCTCCGTCGCACCGGCCCGCAGGTGCACCGAACCCATGTTGGTCAGCGCGATCCGGGCCTCCGCGATGTGGCCGTTGTCGCGCCTCACGGCCGCGGCCACACCGACGATCGACCAGGCCTGGGCCACCCGGTTGAACTTCTCGTAATGCACGCCCCAGCCCGCCCCGAGCTTCGGCAGCCGGATGGCGGTCAGCAGCTCGTCCTCGGCCAGGGCCGTTTCGAGGTAGTCGACGAAGAACTCCGCCGCCGGGATGGTCCGGGTTCCGCCCGGACCGGTGACCGTCATGGTGGCGCCGTGGACGAGTGCGACCCCGGGCAGGTCGCCGGCCGGATCGGCGTGGGCCAGGGCCCCGCCGAACGTGCCGCGGTGGCGGACCTGCGGGTCGGCCACCGTCGCGGTGGCCTGCGCCAGCAGCGGCGCGTGGGCTCTGACCAGCGGGTCGTTCATGACCTCGTGGTGGGTGGTCATCGCCCCGATGACCAACGCGTCGCCGTCGTCGGTCACCCCGCGCATCTGCGCCACCCGGCTGACGTCGACGAGCAGGCCCGGGTTGGCCAGCTTCAGCCGCAGGATCGGGATGAAGCTCTGGCCGCCGCCGAGGATCTTGGCGTCCTCCGCGCCCGCCAGCGCGGAAACGGCCTCGGCGACCGAGGTCGCCTTCAGGTATTCGAAGCTGGACGGGATCACGCGGCACCGCCTTCCGGCTTGTGCATACCGTGCGGGTCGGCCTGCCTGGCCTCGTGAACAGCGCGCCACACGCGCTCGGGGGTGCACGGCATCTGGATGTCGTTGATGCCGAACGGACGCAGTGCGTCGACCACGCCGTTCACGATGCACGGCGTGGAGGCGATGCACCCGGCCTCGCCGACGCCCTTGGCGCCGATCGGGTTGTCCGTGGACGGCGTCACGGTTCGGTCGGTGATGTAGCTGGGCAGGTCGGCGGCCGAGGGCACCAGGTAGTCCACGAACGAGCCGGTGGTCAGGTTGCCGTCGGTGTCGAACAGCGCCTCCTCGTAGAGGGCCTGCGCGATGCCCTGGGCCAGGCCGCCGTGCACCTGCCCCTCGACGATCAACGGGTTGACCACGGTTCCGACGTCATCCACGGCCACGTACTTGCGGATCTTGGTGAACCCGGTCTCGGTGTCGACCTCGACGGCGCACAGGTGGGTGCCGTGCGGGTAGGAGAGGTTGATCGGGTCGTAGGTGTAGGCGCTGTTCAGGCTCGGTTCCATCCCGTCCGGGATGTTGTGCGCCAGGTGGGTGGCGAACGCACATTCCTGGATGAGCATCTTCCTGCCCGGCGTGCCCTTGACGGTGAACGCGCCGGCCGCGAACTCGAGGTCGTCCGGGTCGCACTCCAGCGTGTGGGCGGCCACCCGGCGGGCCTTGGCGATGACCTTGTCGCAGGCCTTGACGATCGCCGAGCCGCCGACGACCAGCGACCGGGAGCCGTAGGTGTCCATGCCCTGCGGGGAACTGGCGGTGTCGCCGGCGAGCAACTCGATGTCGTCGAACGGGATGCCCAGCTTGTCCGAGACGAGCTGCGACCAGGCCGTCCAGTGGCCCTGGCCGTGCGGGGTGGAGCCGGAGATCACCTGGATCTTGCCGGTGATCGTGACCCGGATCTCGGCGCGCTCCCAACCGCCGGCGCTGACGTTGAGCTGGCCCAGTGCACGGCTCGGCGCCAGGCCGCAGGCCTCGGTGAACGTCGATATCCCGATTCCCAGCGCCACCTTGTCGCCGGCTTCACGGCGCCGTTGCTGCTCGGCGCGCAGCTCGTCGTAGCCGAACAGTTCCTTGGCGCGCGCGGTGGCGGCCTCGTAGTTGCCGGTGTCGTACACCGACCCGGAGACCGTGGTGTACGGGAACTCCTCGTGCTTGATCCAGTTCTTCGCCCGTACCTCGAGCGGGTCCATGCCCAGGTGGGCGGCCAGTTCGTCCATCATCCGTTCGGCGCCGAACGTCGCCTCGGGACGACCCGCGCCGCGGTAGGCGTCGGTCGGAGTCTCGTTGGTGAAGACGGTCTGGCAGTTGAACTGGTAGCCCTCCATCTTGTAGATCGCGTTGAACATCGCCGCGCCGAACAGCGGGATGCCCGCGGTGAACAGCCGCAGATAGGCGCCGAGGTTGGCGATCAGGTCGACCTTCATACCGAGCAGGGTGCCGTCCTTGGTCGCGCAGATCTCGATGTCCTGGATCTGGTCGCGGCCGTGGTGCACGGTCTGGAAGTTCTCGCTGCGCGACTCGTTCCACTTGATCGGGCGGTTCAGCCGCTTGGCGGCCAGCAGGGTGATGATCTCCTCGGCCGAGCAGGCGACCTTGGACCCGAACCCGCCGCCGACGTCGGGGGCGACCACCCGCAGCTTGCTCTCCGAGATGCCGGTGATCAGCGCCAGCAACACCCGCAGCACGTGCGGGATCTGGGTGGAGGAGTACATCGTGTAGTCGTCGACGGACGGGATGACCACGACCGCCCGCGGCTCCATGGCCGCCGGGATCAGGCGTTGCTGGCGGAACCGGCGCTTGATCACGACGTCGGCCTTGGCCTTGGCGGCCTCGTAACCCTCGCCCGGGGTTACCAGGTGGTAGCACTGGTTGGTGCCCAGCGCCTCGTGGACCAGCGGCGAACCGGCCCGGGTCGCGGCTTCGAGGTCGGTGACGGCGGGCAGCGCGTCGTAATCGACCGCGATCGCCTCCAGCGCGTCGTTGGCCTGATAGCGGGTCTCGGCGATCACCACCGCGATCGGCTCGCCGACGTAGCGCACCTCGTCGGTGGCCAGCGGCGGATTCAGCGGCTTCTTCATCTCCGGGTGGCAGGCCCAGGCGTCGGCCATGAAACCCTGCTCGGCACCGAAGTCGGCGGCGCTGTAGACGGCGACGACGCCCGGGCAGGACTTGGCGGCGGTGGTGTCGACCGAGATCCGGGCGTGGGCGATCGGGCTGCGCAGGTACGCCGCGTGCAGCATCCCGGGTAGTTGGATGTTGTCGGTCCAGCGCGTCTGACCGGTGATCAGATGCGCGTCCTCCTTGCGGCGCAACGGCTGCCCGAGTGCGGTCTCGTATTTGGCAGTGTCCGGCTTGGCCTCGGTGGTCGTCATGCGGTCACCCCCGCGGGCGCGCTGCCGTTGCGGGCGCTGCCCGCACCGCCGTTGCCACTGGCCATCGCGGCCGAGGCGGTCTGCACCGCGCGGACGATGTTGTGGTAGCCGGTGCAACGACAGAGGTTGCCCTCGATGCCCTCGCGAATCTCCCTCTCGGACGGGTTCGCGTTGTGCTTCAACAGGTCGACCGCGGCCATGATCATGCCCGGGGTGCAGAACCCGCACTGCAGGCCGTGGCACTCCCGGAAGGCCTCCTGCATCGGGTGCAGCACGCCGCCCGCGGCCAGGCCCTCGATCGTGAGGATCTCGGAACCGTCGACCTGAACCGCCAGCACCGAGCAACTCTTCACGGATTGACCGTCCAGATGCACCGTGCAGGCGCCGCAGTTGGAGGTGTCGCAACCCACGACGGTCCCCACCTTGCCTCGGACGTCGCGCAGATAGTGGACGAGCAGCAGGCGGGGTTCCACCTCGTCGGTGCGTGATACCCCGTCAACTTTGACGGTGATCTGTGCCATGTCGGGGGCTCTTTCCTGTGTCGGCGGTCACCAGTGCCGCGCCGCGGCGATGACTTCTCCAGCTGCGGAAATTCAGCCTCTGAATCGCAGCTAAGACCAACCCTAAGGACCCGTTGTGCCCCCGCAACAGCGGAGTTCACAAGCTGTAATACCGGCATAGCACTTGCCGGCTATATATGCATGCCTACCCATGAATTGCGCCCTCGGTGGTACGCAACATCCGGCCGCTACCCCCCCAGCGCGTTCCGATGATCTCCGCAGCGATCGAGATCGCGGTCTCCTCCGGCGTGCGCGCGCCGAGGTCCAGGCCGATCGGGGAGAACATCCGGGCCAACTGCTCCTCGGGCACGCCCTCCTCGCGAAGCCTGGCCAGGCGGTCCTCGTGGGTTCGCCGGGAGCCCATCGCGCCGATGTAGGCGGCTCGGGTCTCCAACGCCAGCTTGACCACCGGGACGTCGAACTTCGGGTCGTGGGTCAGAACACAGATCACCGTACGGCCGTCGATCGCGTGCTCGATGGCCATCTGCGACTCGAGGTAGCGGTGCGGCCATTCCACGACGACCTCGTCGGCGTCGGGAAAGCGTTTCGGAGTGGCGAAGATCGGGCGCGCGTCGCAGACGGTAACCCGATATCCGAGGAATTTACCGGCCCGCGCCACCGCAGCTGCGAAGTCAATCGCCCCAAAAACCAGCATTCGCGGCGGGGGCGCGAACGACTGGATGAATATGGTCAACTCGTCGCCGCGCCGCTCGCCGTCGGGTCCGATCCGGAGGATGCCGGTGTGTCCCTGGCTCAATTGGCCGCGTCCGTCGTCGGTGATCGCGTCGTCCAGGCGCGGGCTGCCCAGCGTCCCGGCCCGGCGGTCCTGCCAGATCACCAGGTGCGCGCCGATCTCGCCGGCGCCGGACACGTTGGTGGCGACCGCGACCGGTTCCCCGCGATCGATCGAGGCGACCACGTCGGGGAACTCCGGGAACGTCTTGATCGAGACCGGTTCCACGAACATGTCAATGATGCCGCCGCAGGTCAGGCCGACCGAGAAGGCGTCGTCGTCGGACACCCCGTAGGTCTGGAAGACGGCCTCGCCGGAGGCCATGACCTCGCCCGCCAACTCGTAGACCGCGCCCTCGACACAGCCGCCGGACACGCTGCCGACCGCCTCGCCGCCCAGGGAGACCGCCATTGCCGCACCCGGCTGGCGCGGCGCGCTCTTGTAGCAGCCCACCACGGTGGCCAGGCCGAACACCTCGCCGCCGTACCAACCGCGGATCTCGTCGAGCACGTCACGCATGGACCTTGTCCTCCTCGGCCAGTCCGACGATCATTCCCCCTGCGCGCCGCCGGCCACCGGGACGGGCCGCCGACACGCCTTGCTGTTCCAGGTGCCGGGCCACTTCGGCGAACGCGGCGACGCTGTGCCCGGCAACCAGCGCGTCGACGTGGGGCAGCACCGCAACCAACCCGGCCGTCGTCGGCGCGAAGCCGTCGTGACCGGCGTGCGGGCTGACCCAGACAACAGTGTGGGCCAAACGTCGCAGACGTTCCATCTGTGCGCCCAGCAAACTTGCGTCGCCGCGCTCCCAGCCGTCGCTGGCGACCACCACAACGGCGCCCCGAGCCGCTCCCCGTTGGCCCCAGCGGTCGAGAAATGCCTTCACCAACTCGCCGAGGCGGGTCCCACCCGACCAGTCCGGCACTGCCGCCGCCACCTCACGCATCGCGATGTCCGGGTCGCGGGCCTGCATCGCCCGCGTCACCCGCGTCAACCTTGTCCCGATCGTGAATATTTCGACCGCCGGTCGGCGCCGGCACACCACGTGGGCGAATCGCAGATGGGCATCGGCGTATGGCTCCATGGACCCTGACACGTCGATCAGCATCACGATCCGGCGCGGCCGGCGGGAGTGACGCCGCGTCAGAAGCTCGTCGCACTCACCGCCGTGGCGCAACATCGCGCGCACGGTCCGGCGGGCGTCGAGCACGCCTCGCGCGGCGGGTCGCAGCCGCACCGAGCGCCGGGTCGGACCGACCGGATCCAATCGGGCGAGCATCCGACGCACCTCGTTGCGTTCGGCGGTCGTCAAGGTCGCGAAGTCCTTCTGACGCAGCAGTTCCTGCTCGCTGGCCCGGCTTGCCATGGGGTTGGTCTGCAGGGCCTCTCCAGGTTGCAAGCTCTGGTCTGCGGCCGGTTGGACACCGATCAACTTCAGCACACCGCCGGGTTGACCGACCGCGGCTATCCGCGGGCGTTCGTCGCGGAAGTAGGCCGCAAACGCCACGTCGTAGCGGGCCACGTCGTCCGGACTTGCGCACAACGTCAGTCGTCCGGCCCAATAGGCGTCGCGGCCGTCGAGCACGTTCAACTCGCGCAACGCGACCAGCATGGCCTGCAGCCGATCCGTGCCGGCCAGGACCCCAGCCGTCCGCAACGTGCGCGCGAACCCGACCACGGTCTCGATCAGATCGTGGTTCTCCTCCGCTATTTTCACCATCTGAGGCTCCGTTAGATGCTCACTTGTTCTCCTGGTGTCAGGCTCCACCAGCACCCACGAGAACGGCCAACCCCTCGGCCGTCACCCGATCGGTGTCCTCGCGGTACTTGAGGACCGCGCCCAGCGTCCGCGCGGCCACGTCGACGTCGAGGGTGCGGGCGCCCAGCACCATCAGCGCCCGCGTCCAGTCCAGGGTCTCGGCGACGCCCGGGGGCTTGAGCAGGTCGCGCAATCGGAGCAGCGCGACGGCCGCGGCGACCTGCGTGGCCAGCCGTTCGCTGACCTCGGGCAGGCGACGGCGGATGATCGCGACCTCGCGGTCGTAGGCCGGGTGCTCGAGCCAGTGGTAGAGGCAGCGGCGTTTCAGAGCGTCGTGCACCTCACGGGTCCGGTTGGAGGTGACGATCACGATCGGCGGAGTGCCGGCCGAGATCGTGCCCAGCTCCGGGACGGAGATCGTGAAGTCCGACAGGACCTCCAGCAGGAAGGCCTCGAACTCGTCGTCGGCGCGGTCGATCTCGTCGATCAGCAACACCGCCGGGCTGGTCTCGATGGCCTGCAACAACGGCCGGGACAGCAGAAAGCGCCGGTCGTAGAGTTCGCCCTCCAGACGCGCCACGTCGGTGACCCCGGCGGCCTCACAGGCCCGCAGGTGCAGCAGTTGCCGCGGGAAATCCCAGTCGTAGAGGGCTTGGGCGGCATCGATGCCCTCGTAGCACTGGAGGCGGATCAACGGGGCCCGGGTCAACACAGACAGCGCGTGGGCCAGCGCGGTCTTGCCGACGCCGGCCTCGCCCTCCAGGAACAGTGGTCGGCCCATCCGAATTGCCAGGTATGCGGCGGTGGCCAAGCCGGCATCGGCAAGATAACCAACCGCTTCCAGCCGGCTGATGAGCTCTTCCGGGGAATTCGGTTCGTCGTGCTGCGTATCGGTGTTCGGGGCCATACCTGTTCAGGTTACCGATGCGACGGAAGTGGGCCCATGGGAAGAGCCTTCAGACCTGCAAATTGGCCCACCTCCGGTGCGCTCGGTAACGATCGGCACAGTACCCGCGCCGGTCCGATCAGCCGGAATCTCGCCGGTCGGGTCGGGCCTCGCGCGGCCGCCGGGTCACCCCGACCGCGCCGCGGCGGAAGGCAGCGGTGCCGGGGGGAGTTCGCCGCAAAAGCCGCCGATGCGCGCCACGGCGTTGACCAGTACAATTCTGGCACTGCCCCGGCTTTGCCACGCATCACCGCTGGCCGCGCGGCCCGTTTTCGTCCGGCACCGGGAGGGGCTGGACGCCTGACGTGGCGCCCCCGGGCGCCCCGACGAACGGGACGCCCATGGAGCACGACGAAGTCACCGAATTGGCGCTGGCCGCGGGCCGCGGGGACAGCGCGGCTGCGGCCGAGTTCGTCCGGGCGACTCAGAGCGACGTCTGGCGCTACGTGGCCTATCTCGTCGACCGCGCCAACGCCGACGACCTCACCCAGGAGACCTACCTGCGGGCGTTGCGCGGGCTGCGCACCTTCCGGGCGCAGACCACCGCCCGCATCTGGCTGCTCTCGATCGCCCGTCGGGTCGTGGTCGACCACTTCCGTCGGCAGGGCCGACGCCCCGCGGTGGTGGCCAGCCTGGACAGCGACGACGTGGGCGGGGACCGGCTGCGGCAACTCGGCGACAGCGCAGAGGAGGTGTCGATGCGCCTGCTGATCGCCTCGCTGGACCCGGACAAGCGCGACGCCTTCGTGCTCACCCAGGTGCACGGCCTGTCCTACGCCGAGGCCGCCGAGGCGTGCGGGGTGCCGATCGGCACGATCCGCTCGCGGATGGCCCGGGCCCGCGAACACCTCATCGCCGAGCTGGCCGAGCCGTTGGAGCAGGCCGAGGGTCGCCGGCAACGGCTGCGCCGCACGCGGTAGTTCGCCCGCCCCGGCGCCCCGGGCGTCAGGACGGCGCCCCGGAACGGAAGGGGTGACACCCTTTCCAGCACAACTCCTGCCCCACCAGTCATTTCAGCCACTTTGGTTGTGCGTACGGGGTGTCACCCCCAAATATCTGGAGCAGCCGCCGGGTACCGGGGGGTCAGCCCTGGAACAGCAGGGACAGGCCGCCGATCGTGTAGCCGACCATCAGGGCCATGATCGGCAACTGGCCGATCACCGCCTTCGTCGCCGGGAACAGCCGCACGGCCCGATCGTGCGCCGAGAACACCCCGAGGACGTGCCCGGTGACGATCGAGATCACCTGGATCGTGGCGATCGAGGTGGTGGTGAGCACTGCGTAGTCGACGTTGCGGTGGGCGGTGCCGAACCAGTTGGACCCGTTCACCAACGGGTCGGAGGCCCGGATCAGGGCCTGCTGGCCGGCGAAGACCAGCAGCGAGAGGTAGTGCGCGATCAGGTAGCCGACCGCGATCGGCACCAACGAATGGGCGAACTGCCCGGCTGTGCCGAACGGCGGGCGACCGGACAGCAGCCCGCTCAGGCACGAGGCCGCGACGAAGGCCGTCATCACGATGCCGATGGAGATCAACAGCGCCAGCGTGGACAGGGTCGCCGGGGACAACGACGAGGAATAGCTGTAGTTGATCCACCAGGCCGTGGAGCCGAATGTGTCGAACGCGGTCGAGCCGAGCATCACCCCGAGCAGGCCGACCAGGCCGGGCGCCATCGGCACCGTGTCGACGTTCTCCAACGGGTTTCGCAGCACCAGCTTCCCGTCGTCGCGGCGGCCCAGCATCGACAGTCGACCCATCGTCGAGGAAAACGCCTCGAACCCGTCGCAGCGGTCGAACCAGATCGCGCCGAAGGCCAGCGCGCCGAGCAGGTTGAGCCCGCCGTAGACCGCGAAGTACGTCCGCAACGTGGACAGCGAGTCCCGGTTCGGCGCGCACAGCTCCAGCCAGACGAACGAGAACAAGCCGATGGCGCCCGGCCAGTAACCGACCCAGCGGGGCAGGCGCAACGGTGGCTCGGCGGGATCCACCCGCAGCAGGCGGAGCAGCGCCAGATGGATCGTTCGCAACGGGTTCAGCAGCTTCCAGATCGGCCCGAACAACAGCGAGGCGGGAATCAGGCCGACCCAGAAGACCACGTAGACCAGACCGGCCGTCGGGTTCGTGGCCAGGTCGGGGCCGGCCAGTGCCGCGAACGCCGTGAAGCCCACCAGCAGCAAGCCGACCAGCCGCAGGCCCGCGCGCAGTTCGCGTGAGTCGAGGAATTCCGCCAGGGGCGCCGGAAGCTCCCGGCCGGCCGCGTCGCCGCGGAACCTTGCGGTGCGCCACAGGAACGCCAGCGCGAGGAACGAGGCCACCAGGGCCACAACCGCGCCGGTGAGCGCGTAACCGAACGGCAGCGGCAGGTCCTGCCGGGAGCTGACGCCGTGGGCCGGCAACAACGCCGGAAGCCCGCGCGCCCCGATCATCGCGCCCCTCATCGAGTGCTACCGGATCTGAAGGTTGAACAGGTGGGCCGAGGTGTTCTCGATCTCCACCTCGTAGGTGCCCGCCGGCTGGTTGGCGGTGAACGTCTTGACGACCGGCTGACCCGGCGTCAGTTCCAGCTTGTAGTCGAAGCCGTGGACGTGGATCTCGTACGGGGTGGTGCCTTCGTAGAACTTGTCGGCCGTGGCCACGATCGTGATCGGGTCGCCCGTCTTGACCTTGACGATCGGCTCCGGTCGGGTCTTCGGCTTGCCGCCCACCAGGTCGATGTGGATCACCAGGCCGCTTGCCGGGATGGGCGACGGGGGGCCCACCGACGAAGCGACGGTCGGCGACGGTGCGCCCGAGGCCGCGGGACCGGTGGCCGAGGAGGACTCCGAGGCCGAGTTGTCGCTGCTGCCGCCACCGCAGCCGGCCAGGGCCAGCAGGGCCGCCGTCGCGGTCGCCGCGATGCGTACGGCACCTGTTGCTACCGACCGCGTTCGCACCTGTGGTCCCTTCGAAATGGGCAGATTCGGAGGCTACGCCAACGGGGTGCGCCGACCGGCCGTCGGGATCAGCCTCGCAGGACGCCGTCCCGGACGACCGCAACGGATGACGTCCCGTGCGGTCGACCGAGCCCCAACGGATGACATCCTTCGGGGCGCAGACGGGTGGGGCGCATGCGGGTGCGGCTCAGTCGGGCTGCTCCCATTGGGCTCCCTCGCCCATGCGCTCCAGGCCCACCCAGAGCAGTTGCATCAGATGGCGGGCGGCACGTTCCGGCGTTACGCCCGAGTTGCGGTGCCGCCAGTGCGCCACCCGTTCCCCGACTCCGCTGATCGCGGCCGCCACCACCTGGAGCTCGATCGGGTCGGCCAGATGCCCCGGGGTCGCGGTGGCCGCCATCAGGCCGGCGATGAGCACTGTCTGCTCGTCGCGGATCGCGTCGATCTCCTCGGCCGCCTCGGGGAACTCCAACTCGGACTCGGTGATGATCTTCCACAGCGTCCGGTGGTCGTCGACGAACCGGAACCAGGCGACCAACGCGGCGAACAACCGCTCCTCACGGACCTCCGAGGACATCGCCCCGGCGAGGATCGCGTCGCGCATTCCGGCCCGGGCCCGCCGCAGACAGGCGACGAACAGGCCGTCCTTGGAGCCGTAGTAGTGGTAAAGCATCGGCTTCGAGACACCGACCCGCGCGGCAATCTCGTCCATCGAGGCCGCCCGATAGCCGAGTTCGCCGAACAGTTCCTCGGCGACGTCCAGCATCAGCGCCTCACGTTGCGCGCGCGGCATCCGGCGTCGGGCGCCCGGTTGCTCGGTCGCGCTGTCCACCGTGCGCACTGCACCCTCCTGTCTCGGCCCTCTTGGCTCGACGGTCTTCCTCAGGATAACTTACCCGTGATAACTTACCGATAGTAAGGTCAGTGTCGGAGGTGCTCGATGGACGGATCTTCATTGCCCGAGCCGGGCCTGCCCGGACACGTGAACATCGCCATCGTCGGGACCGGCTTCTCCGGTCTGGGCGTGGCCATTCGCCTGGCCCACGCCGGGCGCCGGGACTTCGTGGTCCTGGAACGCGGCGACGACGTGGGCGGCACCTGGCGCGACAACACCTATCCGGGCGCGGCCTGCGACGTGCCCTCCCGGCTCTACTCGTTCTCCTTCCGGCTCAACCCGGACTGGACCCGGACCTATTCGCCGCAGCCGGAGATCCTGGAGTACCTGCGGACCTGCGCCCGCGAGGCCGGGATCCTGCCGCACCTGCGCCTGCGCACCGAGTTGACCGACGCGGCCTGGGACGCCGCGGCGGGCCACTGGCGGATCGAGACCAGCCGCGGCACGTTTACGGCCGGCTCCCTGGTGCTCGGCACCGGCGCCCTGGTCGAGCCCGCACTGCCGGGCATCGGTGGCCTGACGGACTTCGCGGGCACCGTGTTCCACTCGGCCCGGTGGAACCACGAACACGATCTGACAGGACGTCAGGTAGCGGTGGTCGGCACCGGCGCCTCGGCGATCCAGTTCGTCCCGCACGTGGCTCGAGCGGCCGGTCACCTGAGCCTGTTCCAGCGCACCCCGCCGTGGGTCGTACCGCGGCCGGACCGCGCGGTGCACCCGGTCGAGAGGTGCGTCTACCGGTGGGTCCCGTTCGCACACCGGGTCGCGCGGGCCGGGGTGTACGGGCTGATGGAGAGCCGTGCGCTCGGGTTCGTCGGGCACCCGAAGCTGCTGTCGCCGGTCGAACGGATCGCGCTGCACCACATGCGCCGGGCTGTCTCCGATCCTGAACTGCGCACGAAACTGACGCCCAATTACCACATCGGGTGCAAGCGGATCCTCGTCTCCAACGACTACTACCCGGCGCTGGCGGCACCCAATGTCGACGTGGTCACCACCGGCATCGAATGCGTCGAGCCGGACGGCATCCGCACCACCGACGGCCTGCTGCACCCGGCCGACACGCTGATCCTGGGCACCGGGTTCCGGGTCACCGACAACCCCGGCCTCGCCCGGATCCGGGGCCGGGACGGCTGCACGCTGGAGCAGGCCTGGGCGGACGGCGGGATGCACGCCTACCTCGGGACGACCGTGCCCGGCTTCCCCAATCTCTTCCTGCTGCTGGGTCCGAACACCGGGATCGGGCACACCTCAGCAGTGTTCATGATTGAGTGTCAGATCGGCCTGGTGGTCCAGTCGCTGGAACATCTGAGGGCCCATCAGCTCACCGAGTTGGAGGTGCGTCCGGAGGTCGAGCAGGCCTACAACGCCGAACTCGCAGCCCGTAGCGAGCGCAGCGTCTGGAAGTCCGGCTGCGCCAGCTGGTACCTCGACGCCGCCGGCCGCAACACCGTGCTCTGGCCGGATCTGACCTTCCGCTTCCGGAAGCGGACCCGTCGCTTCCGGCCCGACGACTATTTGCTGCGCACCCGATCGGAGGTCACCGTCGAGGCCCCCGCGCCACTCACGGTCGGCTGACCCGTCGCCGGCCCCAGTGGTGGCCCGGCGCCCGCGGCGGCAACGCGGCGGGCGTCGGGTCGGGATCGGCGCTCGACGCCGGACTGACCTTCGGCGTCGGACTGACCTTCGGCATAGGAGTGGCGGTCCCGGCGGGACCTTGCGCCGGTCGGCCGGTTGCCTGGGGAGTCGACCGAACCGTCTGCGCCGGCCGGGCGGTTGTCGCCGGCCCGGTCGTCGCGGTGGGCCGGGCCGTAGCCACCGGCCGAGCCGTCGTGATGGGGCGCGCCGTTGCGATCGGCCTGGCCGTCGGGGCGGCCCGAGTCGGCGCGCCAGGACGAACCGTGGGCTCCGCGGTCGCCTCGGTCGCCTCGGTCGCCTCGTCCTGCGGGGTCGGCTCGGCCGACGGGACGGGCGGCGGGGAGGCGGTCGAGGCGGGCTGGGCGTCCGGTGCCGCGGTCGGGGACGGGCTGGGCGGGGCAACCGTCGCGTCGGTGGAGGTGGCCGGCGCGCGCAGCTCGTCGCCGGCGTAGCTCAGTCGCCAGGTCCCGTCGGTGACCCCGTCATGTGCGGCGGCCACGACCGTGCCGTCCGGTCCGGTGTGCACACTGCCGACTGTGCCGTAGCCAGCGGTGTTCGCGGCCCGGAACTGCACGTCGACCGCGCCGGCGGCGACGGCGACCCAGTTCTGGCCGTCCCACCGGCGCAGCGTCGCCCGCAGTTCCAAACCCGACGGTGACCTGGTCACCGTGAACTCGTCGAACCGAGTCGAGTCGCGGACCACGAAGCCCCCGTAGATCTCGTCCGCATCGGAGCTGTGCTGCGTCGTGTCGACCGCGAAGCCCTGGACCCGCCAGGCGCCGGGCGTGGCCGAGGCCGGCAACCCGCCCTTGGCCTGCCAGATCCCGTCCCGCTTGGATCCGGACACCCGCTTGAGCCGGAACGCCCGTCCGTTCTCGCTCTTCGGCCCGAACAGGCCGGCGAATGCGCTGTCCACCCCGTCCGGGTCGGTGATCCGCATGCGGACCCGCACGCCGGCGCTGTGGTTCTTGGGCCCCGCCAGCACCACGTCCTGTGGGGCCACGGAGACCGACTCGATCACCGGCGCGCCGGCCGAGGACGAGGACGGAGTCGAGGATGAGGCCGGGGACGGGGGCGTCTCGACGGCGAACGCCGGCTCACCGGAATCGATCAGTGCGGCGATGACGGCGAGTGCGGCCGCCAGGCGCAGCCGCCGACCCGACGGGTCGCGATGGGTATCCGACGGCACCATGTCCCGCGTTCCTCCCCATTGATCACATCAATGTGATTCTACATCTCCAGCACCAGATCGATCTTCACTGCGGCTCGCCCTCGACACGCCCTGGGCGCGCCCGGGCCCGCCGCGCCCGGAAGAATGCGGGCGTGCCTGAAACCCCTGCCCGTCTCGCCGACCGCTACCGGTTGACCGAGACGCTCGGCCGCGGCGGCATGGGCGAGGTCTGGCGCGCCTACGACGAACGGCTCAACCGGTACTGCGCGATCAAGGTGCTGCGCCAGATGGAGGACGTGCCCAGCGCGGAACGCTTCTCCCGCGAGGCGCGCACCCTGGCGTCCCTGCGGCACCCCGGGGTTGTCACGGTCTACGACTACGGGGTCGACGCCGGTCGGCCCTACCTGGTGATGGAACTGCTCCCGGGTCCGTCACTGGCCGAGTTGCTGCGCGACCAGGGACCGCTGGAGATCGACGCGGTACGCAGATACGGCGCCCAGGCCGCAGCCGCGCTGCAGGCCGTGCACGACGCCGCGGTGGTGCACCGCGACATCAAGCCCGCCAACCTGGTGCTCGACACGACCGGTGCGGTCCGGCTGGTCGACTTCGGGATCGCGTTGGGCTCGACGTTCGAGTCCACGCTGACCGAGTACGGCGCGATCATCGGCAGCGCCGCGTACCTGGCCCCCGAGCAGGCGACCGGGGGGCGGGCGAGTGCCCGCTCGGATCTCTACGGGTTCGGCTGCATGCTTACGACACTGCTCACCGGGCGTCCGCCGTTTCCCGACGACTCCCCGGTTGAGACGCTCGGCCGACATCTGTCGGAGGCGCCGGAGCGGCCGTCGGTGCGCCGGCCGGAGGTACCGGCCGACCTCGATTCCCTCGTGCTCGATCTGTTGGCCAAGGAACCGACGGATCGACCGGCCAACGCCGCCGAGGTCGCCCGCCGGTTGGGGGGCGGTCGCCCGGCCCGGACGGGCCCAGGTCCGGTGCCCATGCCCATGCGCACGTTCGGCGGAATCGGCCCGGCCGCGGAGGGCCCGAACGGACGCGGCGACCTGTCCGGCACCACCGCGACCCTGACTCCGCCGCCCCCGCCGGTCTCGCACGCCTCACGCGGCACCCCGGGCGGTGCCCGTGTGCTGGTAGCCGTCCTGGCGGTCCTCACCGTGCTGGCACTGGCCGTCGCCGGCTGGGCGCTGACCCGGTCCGACAACGGCACGGCGCCGGCGCCCACGCTGCCGGTCCCGACGCAGTCGGCATCCCCCGCACCGAAGGAATCCGCGACGGCCAGGCACAGCGCCGAACCGTCGCCGAGCGAACACCCACTGACCCCACCGCCGCTGCTGCCGTTGCCCACCCCGACGCCGACGAGCACCCCGGTGCGATCGGATCCGCCGCGGACCACGCTCCCACCGCTGTTGCCGACACCGTCCAGCACGCCGACGACCACCCAATTGGCAGCCACGCCGAGTCCGGCGCCCACTGACGCGGCGTCAGATCGGCGTGTGACGGGTCGTCAGTGACCCCGGGCGATCCAGTCCGCCAGGTGCGGTGTCTCGGCCGCGATCGTCGTCCCTTCCCCGTGCCCGGTGTTGACCCGCGTCTGTGGCGGCAGAGTCAGCAACCGGTCGCGGATCGAGTCGATGATCGTGCCGAAGTCGCTGAACGAGCGGCCGGTGGCGCCGGGTCCGCCGGCGAAGAGGGTGTCTCCGGAGAACACCGCGCCGATCGCAGGCGCGTGGAAGCAGACCGCCCCGGGGGCGTGGCCCGGGGTGTGCAGCACGTGCAACTCGATCCCCGCCACTCCGATCGAGTCGCCGTCGGCCAGGTGGCGATCCGGGCTCCAGTGCGGGTGCGTCATCCGCCACAGCTCCAGATCGGCGGGATGCAGCCAGATCTTCGCCCCGGTCCGGGCGGCCACGTCGGGTGCCGCGTTCACGTGGTCGTTGTGGGCGTGCGTGCAGAGGATCGCGGTCACGGTACGGCCGGCCGTCGCCTGCTCGATGGCCTCGGCGTCGTGAGCCGCATCGATCACCACGACCTCCCGGTCGTCGCCGACCAGCCAGACGTTGTTCTCAACCGGCCACGACCCGCCGTCCAGGCTGAACGTGCCGGCGGTGATGACGCGCTCGATCCGCACCATGTTCTAGAACACCACGACCGAGCGAAGGACGTCCCCGCCGTGCATTCGCTCGAACGCCTTCTCCACGTCGCACAGGCCGATGGTCTCGGAGACGAAGGCGTCGAGGTCCAACCGGCCCTGCAGGTACAGATCGATCAGCATCGGGAAATCGCGACTGGGAAGGCAGTCGCCGTACCAGGATGATTTCAGCGCGCCGCCGCGGCCGAAGACCTCGATCAGCGGTAGCTCGATCTTCATGTCCGGGGTGGGCACCCCGACCAGGACCACGGTCCCGGCCAGGTCCCGGGCGAAGAAGGCCTGCCGATAGGTCTCCGGCCGGCCGACGGCCTCGATCACGACGTCGGCGCCGTGGCCGCCGGTTGCCGCGCGGATCGCCTCGACGACGTCGGTGTCCCGGGCGTCCACGACGTGGGTGGCGCCCAGCGCCCGGGCGTGCTCGAGCTTGCGCGGGTCCACATCCACGGCCACGATCGTCCGGGCGCCGGCCAGTCGCGCGCCGGCCACCGCCGCGTTGCCCACCCCACCGCAGCCGATCACGGCCACGGTGTCGCCGCGCCCCACGTTGCCGGTGTTCATCGCCGCGCCCAGGCCCGCCATCACCCCGCAGCCGAGCAGGCCGGCCGCGGCCGCCGGGGCCGCCGGGTCGACCTTGGTGCACTGCCCGGCGGCGACCAGGGTCTTTTCCGCGAAGGCGCCGATCCCCAGCGCCGGCGACAGCACCGTGCCGTCGGTCAACGTCATCTTCTGCGTGGCGTTGTGGGTGGCGAAGCAGTACCAGGGCCGCCCACGGGCGCAGGACCGGCACTGGCCGCACACCGCGCGCCAGTTGAGGATCACGTAGTCCCCGGGCGCCACCTCGGTCACGCCCGCACCGACCGCCTCGACGGTGCCTGCGGCCTCGTGACCGAGCAGGAACGGGAAGTCGTCGTTGATCCCGCCCTCGCGGTAGTGCAGGTCGGTGTGGCAGACCCCGCACGCGGCGACCGCCACCAACGCCTCTCCCGGACCCGGATCGGGGACGACAATCGTCTCGACACTGACCGGTGCGCCCTTGCTCAGCGCCACGACCCCGGGTACCTGGTGTGCCATCACCACTCCTCGCGCTCGCCGCTCGCACTGGCCCGGCCCCATTCTCCCAACCGGAGAACTGTCGGTGCGCCCGGGCACAGTGGCGCCGAACGGAACCGAGGGGGACCATGGAATCCATGACCGAACCGATCGGACTCGCCAGCCGCCCGTTCACCGTGGCGGACCTGGAGGCGATGCCCGATGACGGGCGCCGGTACGAGCTCATCGACGGGATGCTCCACGTGACGCCGGGGCCGAGCTGGTCGCATCAGGAGATGTCGGCGGCGCTGTTCGTCCTGCTGCGAGCCCAATGCCCAACAGCTCTCCGCGTTTTGATGGCCCCGTTCGCAGTGCGGACCTCGCATCTGGACGAGGTGCAACCCGATGTCATCGTCGCCGCCTTCGACGACCTGACGGAGAAGTGCCTGCCCTCCGCGCCCAAACTCGCGGTGGAGACTCTGTCCCCCAGCACGCAGCTGTACGACCGGAATACGAAGCTGGCCCACTACCAGCGTTTGGGGGTCGAGTCGTACTGGCTGCTGAATCCGGTGCAACCCGGGGGGTTGGAGGCCCACCAACTCGACGACGCCGGCACCTATCAACTCCTGGCCAAGGTGTCCGGGGACGATGTCTTCACCCCCGAGCGGCCGTTCCCGGTCCAGGTGTCCCCGGCCCGTTTGCTGGACGGCCTGCGGCCCCGCTGAGGCCGGACTTTTTCATTCCGCTCGCATTCGCCGGCCGGTGCAGGGTCGTTCCTCGCCGCTGCGCCGTAAAGGCCTTGCCCAGCCGTGCAATCGTGGGGCATGAACGTCCTGGTGGCGGCACCGGCCGCCGGCATGATCGGGACTGGAGGCGCCCGATGACCACATTGCTCGACTCTTCCGGGACCACGACCATTCGCGCGGCCTGCCCGCACGATTGTCCGGACACCTGCGCGATGCTGGTGACGGTCACCAACGGCCGTGCGCTGGGGGTCCGCGGCGACCCGGACCACCCGTTCACCGCGGGCGGGCTGTGCGTCAAGGTCAACAACTTCGTGGAGACCGTCTACTCCCCCGGCCGGGTGCTCTACCCGTTGCGGCGC
Source organism: Sporichthyaceae bacterium (assembly GCA_036268355.1). Taxonomy (GTDB): domain Bacteria; phylum Actinomycetota; class Actinomycetes; order Sporichthyales; family Sporichthyaceae; genus DASQPJ01. Next base: position 108,244 of record DATAUG010000036.1, on the reverse strand, counting down.
ACCGGACCGAAGGGCAGCGGTCAGTTCGAGCGGATCAGCTGGGAAGACGCGATCAGCGAGATCGCGACCCGATTCCAAGGCGTCGTCGACGAGTACGGCGCCGAGGCCGTCCTCCCGGTCAGCTATCTGGGCACCCAGGGAATTCTCAACGGGCTGAATGTGGGAGACCCGTTCTTCAACCGGCTGGGTGCCTCGGTCGCCGAGCGCACCTACTGCGACTCCGGGTGCTGCACCGCTTACGCGATGACGGTCGGGGCGACGGCCGGGGTCGACCCGGAGAGCCTGGTCCACTCGAAGTTCATCCTGATCTGGGCCTGCAACATGATCTCGACCAATCTGCACCTCTGGAAGTTCGTCGCGCAGGCGCAGCGCCGCGGCGCGAAGGTGGTCGTGGTCGATCCGATCCGCACCCGCACGGCGAAGCTCGCGGACTGGCACCTGCCGATCCGGCCCGGAACCGACGCCGCGCTGGCGCTGGCGATGATGCACGTGATCATCAACGAGGGCCTCACCGACGAGGCCTACGTCCGCGACCACACCGTCGGATACGCGGAGCTGGTCGAGCGGGTGCAGCAGTACACGCCGGAATGGGCAGCAACGCAGACCGGCCTGGACGCCGACGACATCCGCACCCTGGCTCGCGAATACGCGACCACGCAGCCGTCGTTGATCCGTATCGGAGTGGCCATCGAGCGCCACGCCGGCGGCGGGCAGACGGTTCGCGCGCTGGCCTGCCTGCCGGCCCTGGTCGGGGCCTGGCGAAACGTCGGCGGCGGAATTCTTCAGCTGCCGCTGTGGGCATTCCCGGTCAACTGGCCGGCGTTCCTGGGCGCCGAACTGATCCGGCCCGGCACACGAGTGCTCAACCAGTTCCTGCTCGGCCGCAACCTCATCGGCGAGACTCAGTTGGACCCGCCGATCAAGGCGCTGATGGTCTACAACACCAACCCCGTCGTGGTGTGTCCGGAGCAGGACAAGCTCATCGAGGGACTACGGCGCGAGGACCTGTTCACGGTCGTCTCCGAGCACTTCATGACCGACACCGCCGATTACGCCGACATCGTGCTCCCGGCCACCACCCAACTGGAACACCAGGACATCATGTTCAGCTGGGGTCACCTGTATGTGACGCTCAATCAGCCTTCGATCCAGCCGTTGGGCGAGGCGATCCCGAATACCGAATTGTTCCGGCGGCTCGGCCGTCGGATGGGCTTCACCGAGGAGTACTTCACCCGGACCGACGACGAGATGATCGCCGCCGCCTTCGACTGGTCGGCCCCGGCGATGGCCGGGATCACCGTGGAGTCGTTGCAGCAGACCGGCTGGGCCCGGCTCAACCTGCCCGACGCCGACAGCTACGCCCCGCACGCCGAGGGCAATTTCCCGACGCCGTCGGGCAAGGTGGAGTTCCTCGCCTCGATGGCTGCGGGCGGCAATTTCGTGCTGCCGCTGTTCCGCCAGGGCTCCAACGACCACCAGCCCGGCACCCCGGTCGACCCGCTGCCGCACTACATTCCGCCGAAGGAGTCTGCGTGGACGGCGGGTCGCGGGCTGAACCTGCTCTCCCCGAAGGCGCACAGCTATCTGAACTCGACCTACGGGGACCAACCCGCACAGCAGCGCGTGGCCGGCGACCCGGCAGTGATCCTGCACCCGACCGACGCCGCGGCCCGCGGCATCACCGACGGCGCACAGGTGCGCGTCTTCAACGACCGCGGGTCGTTCGAGGTGGCGGCCAGGATCAGCGACGAGGTGGCGCCCGGAGTGGCATTGGCCTACCTGGGCGTCTGGCGCAAGCTCTCCAGGGCACTGGCCACGGTGAGTTCGGTCAGCCCGTTCGAGTTCGCCGACCTCGGCAACGCCCCGACCTTCTCGGACACGTTGGTGGAGGTGGCGCGGGTCGGCACCTAAACTTGAAACGTGGCGATCGAGAAGGTGGTGCGGAAGATGCACCTGCACGACCGCGATGACAGCCGGCGCGAGTACTGGCTGACCCGCCCCGTGCAGGAACGGCTGGCACACGTTCAGGAGCTGCGAGCGGAGTGTTATGGCTGGGCCGATCGTGCTGGACCCCGACTTCCACGAGTTCATCGACTGCTGCATCGCCAGTGAGGGTTCGATTCCTGATCGTCGGCGGGTGGGCGATGGCGGCTCATGGGCACGCTCGTGCAACGAAGGACTTCGACGTATTGGATGTGGCTCGATCCGGCTAATGCCGAGCGCATGGTTCGCGCGATCGAACAGTTCGGATTCGGCACCGCCGGCCTGACCACAGCCGATCTGCTCGATCCCACAACCGTCTTCGTAATGGGGCGAGAGCCGAAGCGCATCGACGTCCTGACCACCATCGACGGCGTCGAGTTCGAAGGATGCTGGAGCCGGCGAGTCGAGGTGGACTGCTCCGGCTCGGTCGTGCCGTTCATCGGCCGGGCCGACTTCCTCGCCAACAAGCGAGCCTCGGGTCGGATTACGGACTTGGCCGACGTGGACCGCCTCGCCGGACCCTGACCCTGACCCTGACCCAGCTATATGACGGCCCGTCACCTCCCGCATCTTCTGGCGTGTCCCGCGCCCTTCAGCGGCCCCGAAGGGCGCGGGACACGCCAGCAGATGGATTACCGCACCGAGGGCCGCAGCAGGATCGCCGGGATGTCCGCGTGCGGCCGTGGGATCACGTGGGCCGACTTGACCTGCCCGACCCGGGTGGCGGCGGCGACGCCGGCATCCACCGCCGCCTTCACCGCGCCCACATCGCCGGCCACCAGGATCGTGATCAACCCACCGCCGACCTGCTGCTTGGAGATCAGCTCGACGTTGGCGGCCTTGACCATGGCGTCGGCGGCCTCCGTGCCGGCCACCAGGCCCATGGTCTCGACCAGACCAAGTGCCCGACCCTTCAGATCCGGCACTGCGGGGTAGAACTCAGCCATGATCGATCTCCTTGGGGACGGCGGCGGTCTGGCCAAGCAGGAGCCGCAACTCCTCGATGCCGGAACCGGTCGTGGTGAATGTTCGAAAGCCCAGCCGGTAGAGGTCCGGGGCCACTCCGTCCGGCGCGGCGCCCGCCAGGTCGACCCCGATGCGGGGGCCCTTTCGCGCCGCGACCAGCCGGCCCAGCAGGTGCCGGACCAAGGGGTTCAGCGAGCTGCCCGGGGTCATCTCACCCAACGCGCCGCCCGCGGTGAACTCCGAGATCGTGAACAGCAACTCCTCCGGGTAGCCGTGGGCGGTGCGGGTCAGCTCGTGCAGGTCCACCCAGAGGACCCGGTCCTGACGGCTCGTCAGATCCGACTCGAACAGCACCGTCGGGTTGCCGAGCACGGCGCCGGCCCGCAGGTCGGCCTCCGCGGCCAGCTCGGCGAAGGCATCGATCTCGCCGGTGTTGCTCACCCCGCCGAGCAGAACGGTGGTACCGGCGTGCCCGGTGTCCGCGACGGCGGCCCCGACCCCGGCCAGCCAGGCCGACAGCAACCGTTTCGGGCCCAACGGGAGCAACAGATGCGGGGCGAGGCTCGTCCACTCGCGGATCAGCCGGCGCGCGCGGGGCGAGGTCAGCACCGGAAGCCGGAGGTCCAGGGGCAGACCGCGACTGTTCTCCAGCAGCGTACGGACAACTGAGTGCACGTCACCTGCGATCGCGTCCTCGATCCGGGCGGCCGGCGCGTTGGGGTCGGTGCTGAGCACCTCGATGGCCGCGACCATCCGTTGGACCGCACCGGAGCGCGCGGCCAGCAGATCGGTCAGGCCGACCACCCCGATGCCACGGATGCCGCGCCCGGCCGCCGCCGCGACGGCCGCAGGCACCGAGAGCGGCAGCCAAACGCCGGCGGCCGACCGGCGATCGGCCACCGAGAGCAGCTTCTCCAACCCACCGCCGCCGCCGTCCGGAACGCCGCGCGGCAGGACGCCGACGAAGACCTGACCGGTGCCGCCGTCCACCGACAGCTCGGTTCCCTCGGCGTACTCGGTGCCGTCGATCACGAAGATCTTCTCGTCGGGCCGCACGTCGATCGTGGCGGCACCGACCACGCACGGCTTGTCCAGCGCCCGGGACACCACTGCGGCGTGGCTGGTCGCGCCACCGCGGGCGGTGACCACGGCAGTGGCCACGAGCATCCCGCGCAGGTCCTGCGGGCTGGTCGTCGGCCGGACCAGCACCACGTCCTGTCCCTCGGCCGCGAGCGCCGCCGCCCGGTCGGCGTCCAGCACCGCGACGCCGCTGCCGTGCCCGGGCGAGGCGGCGATTCCCGTGGTGAGCACTTTCGCCTTCGCGAGGGCGTCCGGGGTGAATTGTGGGGAGACCAGGCGACGCACCTGCTCAACGCTGACCCGCGCCAACGCGGTCGGTTCGTCGATGGCCCCCTCGGCCAGCATCTCGGTGGCGATCCGCACCGCGGCGCCGGCGGTGCGCTTGGCCGGGCGGACCTGGAGCAGGTAGAGCTTGGTGTTCTCGACGGTGAACTCGATGTCCAGCGCGTCGCGGTACTCGCGTTCCAGGGACCGCGCGTAGGAGGACAGCGTCGTTCGCAGGATCACCCACTCGGGCCTGGACTCCGCCAGGTCGACCGGGGTCCGGGTGCCCGCCACGACCTCCTCGCCCTGCCCCTGCGGCAGGTACTCGCCGTACAGCGCCGCCTCGCCGGTCTTCGGGTCGCGGGTGAACGCGACCCCGCTGCCCGAGTCGACGCCGGCGTTGCCGAAGACCATGGCCTGGACGACCACCGCGGTGCCCAGGTCGTCGGGGATCCCATGGTGCGCCCGGTAGGCCTTGGCCCGGCGGGAGTTCCAGGAGCGGAACACCGCGGCGATGGCTCCGTCGAGTTGGGCGCGCGGGTTCGCCGAGGTCACGACGCCTTCGTTGCCGAGGAATTTCAGCACCGCGTTCTCGAACACCATCGCGCTCTCGGTGTCCAACGCAGCGGCCGTGGCGACCCGCTCGGACTCCACCGATTCGCGCAGCAGCTCCGGGTCCACGTCGAGCACGATGTCGGAGTACATGGCCCAGAACCGCAGCCAGCAGTCGACGGCGACCGGGGCCGACACCACGGCGGCGAAGCGTTCGATGTTCCCGCGGTCCAGGCCGAGGTTGAGGACCGTGTCCATCATCCCGGGCATGCTCACCTTGGCGCCGGACCGCACGGAGATCAGCAGCGGGACCCCGCTGCCGCCGGCGAACGTCCGACCGGTCGCCGCCTCCAGGCAGGCGATGCCGGCTCCGATTTGGGCGCCGAGCCCTTCGGGCAGTCGACCGCCCAGATCGCCGAACACCCGGCACGCCTCGGTGTCGATGACGAAGGCGGGCGGCACCGGCAGGCCGAGCGCGGTCATGCGGGCCAGACCCGCACCCTTTCCGCCGTACCGGGCGGTGTTGGTCGGGTCGATGTCAGGAACGTTGTGAACCCACTGCTTCATTGCCGCGCTCCGCTCAACCTTCGCGCGAACTCGAACTTCGCGGCGACGCCTGACACACCATCGTCAATGATCGGACTCGGCGTCGAGGCGCGGACGGCCCAAAAGCGTGAGGATGTCCTCGTGGAACTCGAACCAGATGTTGTGCAGTGAGTCCGCGGTCGGGCTGGAGATGAACTCGGACTTGCCCGCCTCGACCAGCTCCAGGGAACGCTCGAACCGGCCGGCGTACCGGGCGTAGCGCGGCACCGTCACCATTATCGAACCCAACGCCCGGATCTGCCGGCTGACGATCTTCAGCAGTTTGTCGAGCACACCCTCGTCCTGGCCGGAGGTCTGCCAGGAGCTGATCGTGTGGAGGAACGCGGTGTTCAAGGTCTCGAACCGCTGGTACCAGTCCTCGACCTCGGAATTCTCCCGCAGGACGGCGTACCGCTCCTCGTATCCCTCCAACACCGCTCGGGTGCCCTCTTCGGAGAGCATGTACTGCCCGCCGAGATCCTCCACCAGGCCGGACTCGACCTCGGCGGCGAGCAATTCCCGGACCCGCCCCGGGTCGATCCCGGTGCACTCGGTGACCACGTCCGCCGAAGCGATCTTGCGCAGGTACACGGCGTTGAGGGCTTCGAAAGCCTCGTCGTTCACCCAAACCTCCATCGACCGTCTGCTGACCCCCATCCCCCGCTGCGTCCGAAGAACTGCGCGCTGTAGCGACCGCTTCTTCGGACGCAACGGGGTTCCACCTCAGATCCAGGCGTACTTGCTGAACCGAAGGTCCGCCGCGGCGGAGAAGGGTAGGTAACCCTCGCCGGAGAAGATCTTCTGAGGCACCGTCACCTGGACGAAGTTGCGCTTGGTGATCTCGTAGTAGTAGTTCGCCACGCGCTGGTCGATCTCCCAGAAGTCGTACTTCGGGGAGACGACCTCGTCCCAGACCCCGGCCTTGCGCAGGTACGGCAGGAGCATGTCGACGTAGTAGCTCCAGATTCCGTTCGTGAGGAGCTCACGACGCGGCATGCGGATCGTCTTGTCGTACATCTTGACCGTGGCCGTGCGGATCTTCTCCAGGTGCGGCTCGAGCTCGGTGAGCTTCAGCGGGTAAACCTCACCCATCGGGGTGTCCCACTTGTCACGCACGAAGATCGCACCGCCGGTGATGCCCGGGATGTAGTTCTTCGGGATCGTGAACGTGGTGGAGATGTCGTTGACCCGGATCTCCTCGAGGCCGAACTTGTCCGGGTCCACGATCACCGCGAGGGTGTAGCAGTGCGGCAGCTCGTCGCAGACGTCGGACCAGTGGTAGACCTCCTCGTTCACGAAGAGGTCGCGGATGATCAGCAAGCGGCCGTCGGGCAGCGGGTACGGGCCGGTGTCGCCCAGGCCGAGCCGGCAGTCGTAGTGGTCGAAGAACGCGAGCAGTTCGGCGGTGGCGTTGAAGTTGGTGAACCGGCGGAAGTCCTCCGAGCCCTCCTCGAAGTCCACGGTCTGACCCATGACCTGGTCGATGATCGACTGGTCGTGGATCTGACAGCGGTAGCGGTCCTGCGAGTTGAGGATGTAGCCGTCCTGGCGCTTGCCCCACAACACGCGCTGCATGAACTTCAAAATGATGTTCGATTCCTCGACGTAGTCGTCGGGGCCGATGGCCTCCAGGGCCAGCAGACCGCAACGACCCATGCCGAACGCGACCGCGCCCAGACACCAGTCGTGCACGCAGTTGATCTTGGTGCCGATCTCCTTGCGAGCGGAGGCGCCGATGTTCATGATGCCCTCGGCCCCGAGGTTGTCCGTCATCATCCGCATGAACTGCGGGTAGCGGTAGAACTCCTGCATGAACGAGAGAATCTCGTATTCCTGGCGGGGGATCATGCCCGAGACACCCTCGGTGGCGCGCATGACCAGCACGTCCCAGATGTTCCACGCCAGGTAGTTGTTCAGGTCGTTGAGCTCGTCGATCGTGAACTCGTCCTTCAGGACCTCTTCCTTGGTGACCTTCTCCAGGACCCCGGACTTGGCGCGCTCACGCATCATGCGGTCGCCGAGGATGCCGTCGGGCACGCCGGGCATGCCCTTGAAGTTGCCGATGTACTCCAGGTTCTGAAACCGGAGACCCTCGTCGCCTGCGTCGTTCCATCGCTTCAGGTACCCCGCGTTGCCGGTCGCGCTCATGGAACCTCTCTCGTGTCTGCGTGAGTGTCGGAAGTCGGGCGTGCGCGCCGTCAGGCGTTGAGGACGACCCTGCCCAGGTCGTGGTCGGAGCAGTCGAGGGTGACGTTCTTGCCCTCGAGTTCGGCGACGATCTCGGCGAAGTGCGCGTCGCCGGGGTCGCCCACGACGTAACGCGAGGAGCTGCCCGTCAGGTACGCGGTCATCACGCAGGGGATCTGGAACTCGCGGGAGAGGATGCCCAGGTGGGACTCGGGGGCACCGGACATCGTGATCACGCCGATGGCGCCCATGGTGAGGGCCGGGGCGAGGAAGGTGGTGGTGCCGCCGCGGACGAGCAGGATGTGCTCGGCGAGCTTCCCACTCTTGATCAGGCCCATCACCGAGGCCGGGTCCTTCAGGTACTTGATGGTGCCGGTAGCGGTTTTCGGGGTTTCGAAGGCGTTGTAGCCCTCAGCGATCACGGTCATTAACTTTGCCTCCAGCGGCGATGATGGACAGGGCGTAGGACAGGTACGGGTCGTCGCGACGGACAGTTGCGGACGAGCATGACGGGCCGTCACAGCCGCACCCGGGTGGGGTTGCCGGCGCCGGGACGGTGGTCCGCCGGGCCCGGCGTACCCGACTCGCCGCGGCGATCTCGGCGTGGACGTCACGCAGGCCGGTCGCGACGGGGATCTCACAGGTCAGGCATTGGCACCCGCCAGGGGTGCAGGACCCGTCGGGCAGCAGGACGGCGACCAACTCCTGCGGCCACAGCGCGACGAACTCCGCGCCCGCGGCGCGAAGTTCCTCGGCCGTGTGCATGCCCCAGGCGACCCCGATCACACGGATGCCGCAGGAGGTGCCCTCGCGGATGTCGCCGATCGTGTCGGTCACCAACACGATCTCGGAGGCGCAGGGCCGCGGGCCGACATGACCGGCCTCGACGTAGTCCGGGGCGCAGCGGCGGATCGTGGTGTACGACGGGTCGGCCAGGATCCGCCGGATACTGGCCGCCTTGTCGTTCTCCACGTCGCCGGAGAAGACGTGCGCGAAGCAGGTGGCCACGCCGGAGTGGTCGAGCGTGCGCCGGATCGCGCCCATCGCGTTGGACGAGATCACCGCCAACGAGTAGTGCCCGGCCAACGCGTGCACCACATCGGCCATGCCGGGGATCAATTCCGGGGTGTAGCGCTCGCGCAACGCGGTCAGGAAATGCTCGGACACGGCGTTCGCACGCGTCGGCTCGCCCACGAAATCCCGCAGCGCGGTGTAGAAGTTGGCCCGGAACAGGTCGAAGAACTCTTCCGGGCGCGACATCGGCAGGTCGAACTTCTCAATCGTGTCCTGGAAGACCTCCCAGGCGGCACCGCGCGACTGGACGAGCGTGCCGTCCATGTCGAAGATCACGGTGCGAATGACCATGCGAACTCTCAACCCGCCCGGCGCGCGGCGTTGACCGCGGTCAGCTGCGGAATCTCGTAGAAGTCCATGACCTCGCCCCAACCGGTCGCACCTGGTACCTGATCGGAACTCCACTTGTTCAACGGGTTCCAGCCCATCATGTTCGGCCAGCACTGCCAGGCGAAGCGAGAAGTCGGCACCCCGTGCAGGACATGGGTCCGGTCCCGGATGTCGGTGACCTCCAACGAGATGTCCATGGGGAACAGGTCGTCGTCGCGCTTGGTCGTGCCGTGGCCGGCCTTGAGCCCATGCAGCTCGCCGTTGCGCACCACGTAACCGTGGCTCAGTGACAACTCGGTACCGCCACCGGGCGCGGTCTGGTCGAAGGTGAAGATCGCGTGGACGGCGTAGTCACGGGAGAAGTGCGCGTGCAGCCAGCTCATGTTGGGCGCACCGCGCTCGGCCCGCGGACCCCAGCTGTGGTCCATGGTCGACACGCAGTCGATCTCGTACCGCGTGCCGCGGATGTTCACCTCGCCCTGGGCGTGGCCGGTGAGGTCGAAGTGGCCGTTGTAGGCCGTGCCCCAGGCGAACTCCGCGGCGGCCAACGCAGCGGCCTTCATCGGGTCCATCGCCGGGTCCTGGATGTCGAACGGGTCGTGCAGTCCGGTCCAGGTGATGTCGAGGGTCACGCCCTGGCCGTCGTCGTAGCTGATCTGCCAGTCGCGGTTGGGCTTGATCGTCCGCACGGTCAGGCCGCTGGCGAGTGAGTAGTTGGCCAGCGAGCGAGGTTCCGGGATCGGGCAGTGCCCGCGGTAGTCCGCGTAGTCCGCCTTCCAGGGCTGCAGCGCATCGTCGCGGCTGTTCAAGCAGACGGTGGTCTGCACCACGCCCAGGTTCGGTCGGAACAGCGCGTAGACCCCGCAGTTGAGCTGGTGTTCGGCGTTGTAGAAGCCGAAGTAGTTGGTCTCGGCCCAGGTCGGGTCGGCGGCGTCCGTGGCATGGAACTCGACGTCCTCGTCGCGAATCATGACGTTCACCTCACCATGGGCGCCGCGGGCGGCCGATGGCAGTGCCGGTAATCCCGAGGACTCATCGTTATCCCGCAGCGACAACAACCCGCAGGGCCGACCTGCGTAACGTCGGCCTCCGCGCTAATCGAATCAGTGCTGGACCGCGCCTGGAGGTGCCGTGGAGCTCGGACGAGTGAGCGGCCAGGTGGTATCGACGGTCAAAGAGCCGGGCCTGCACTCCTACAAGCTGTTGCTCATCGAGGCCGTCGAACCGGCGACCGGCAAGGTGACCCGGCAGACGCCGTACGTCGCCGTCGACCTGACCGGCGCCGGGCCGGGCGAGATGGTGGTGGTCACCCGAGGCAGTGCCGCCCGGGTCGGCAACGGGGCGGGCGAGGTGCCGACCGATGCCGCGGTCGTCGCGATCGTCGACTCGGTGGTCGTCGAGGGCACTCTGACGTTCAGCACATCCGCTTAGCACCCCGCTCCTTCCAGCACCCAGCTCCTTCCAGAGTGGAGTACCGATGCCGGTGAACAATTCGATCCCGACCACCGCGTTGGGTCTGGTGGAGACCCGGGGTCTGGTCGGCGCCATCGAGGCCGCCGACGCGATGGTCAAGGCCGCGAACGTGGTCCTGATCGGCCGCGAGCAGATCGGCGGCGGCCTGGTGACCGTGATGGTCCGCGGCGACGTCGGGGCGGTCAAGGCCGCGACCGACGCGGGGGCGGTGGCCGCGGGCAAGGTCGGCGAGGTCGTCTCGGTACACGTGATCCCGCGGCCGCACGAAGAGGTCGAGGGGATTCTGGCGAAGGCGATCACCCCGCCCGCCAAATAGGGACGCCCGATCCACGAACCCCAAGGGATGACATCCCCTTGGGGTTCGGCAGGGATGCCGGCCCCGGTCCCTCGCGATCTGATGGGAGGTCAGGTTGACGATCGAGACGCTGGACGCGGACCTGGCCGCGCTCGCCGAGGCGAGGGATGCGGCCCGGCGGGCCAAGATCGCTTGCGACGCGTTGGCCGGAGCCACCCAGGAGGAACTCGACCGCATCGTCGCCGCGATGGCGCAGGCCGCGGACTCCGCGGCCGAGGAGTTGGCCCGGCTCGCGGTCGACGAGACCGGCTACGGGGTCTACGCGGACAAGATTCTCAAGAACCGGTACAACGCGCAGTTCGTGGCGGCCTCGATGGTCGGGATGCGTTGCAAGGGCGTGCTTTGGGTCGACGAGCCCGGCCGGATGACCGCGATCGGCTCGCCGGTCGGGGTGATCGCCGCGATCATCCCGGTCACCAACCCGACGTCCACCGTGATCTTCAAGAGCCTGGCCGCGCTGAAGTCCGGCAACACGGTGGTGCACGCACCGCACCCGCGGGCGGTGCGATGCTGCGCGCGTACCGCGGAGGTGATGGCTGCCGCCGCGGTCAAGGCGGGCGCGCCCCGGGACGCCGTGCAATGCCTGGAGCGGGCGAGCGTCGCAGCCACCGGTGAACTGATGCGCCATCAGGACACGGCCTTGATCATGGCGACCGGCGGCGCGGGCATGGTCCGCGCGGCGTATGCGGCCGGAAAGCCCTGCCTGGCGGTCGGGGCCGGCAACGTCCCGGTGTACGTGCACCGCAGCGTGCCGAACGTCGACGAAGCCGCGCTGATGGTGGTGACCTCGAAGGCGTTCGACAACGGGACCGCGTGCGTGGCCGAGCAGTCGGTGGTGCTGGACTCCGCGATCGCGGACGCGGCGGTGGATGCCTTCCGCCGCCACGGGACTGCGATGCTCAACGTGGACGAGCAGGCCCGGCTGGCGCGGGTGATCTTCGACGACCGGGGCGGGTTGCGCGCGGAGAACGTCGGCCAGTCGGCGGTCGAACTGGCCCGCCGGTCCGGGTTCGCCGTGCCGGACGGAACCCGGATCCTCGGCGCGGAATTGTCTGCGGTCGGCCCGTCGGTCCCGCTGTCGGCGGAGATTCTCGGGCCGGTGCTGTCCTTCTACCGGGCGGACGGTCTCGACGCGGCCTTCGAGCGGTGCCGCGAGATCCTCGACTTCGGCGGGGTCGGCCACACACTCGGCCTGCACGTCGGCGACCCGGAGGTGGTGGCCCGGATGTCGGCGCTGCCTGCCTCGCGGATCCCGATAAACACCCCGAGCCTGTTCGGTGGGATGGGCTATTCCACCGAGATCGGACCCTCGTTCATGCTCGGCACCGGGACCTGGAGCGGCTCGATCGTCTCGGACAACGTCAGCCCGCTGCACCTGATCAACATCAAGCGCGTGGCCTACGAGTCACGCCCGTGGCGCGGGCTGTACGGCGCGAACGTCCCGGCGCACCTGGGGACCGCGCCGTGACGACGACCGCGGCCGACACCGCCGCACCCCCCAATCCTCATCATCGGCGGGCGCGTGCACCTTTCGACGGGCCCGGAACGGTGGACACGGCCGCAGAAGTTGCGGAGTTTCTGCGCGACGCGGCGGGGCGGCTGCGGGCGCCGGATCTGGAGTGGAATGGTCCGCTGCGTGTCGGCATCGACCTGGGCACCGCCACGATCGTGATCGCGGTCGTCGACTCGGCCGGCCGTCCGGTGTACCTGGACTTCCGGCGCGAGGCCGCGGTGCGCGACGGCGTCGTCGTGGACTTCCACGCCGCGGCCGCGGCAACCGCGGCGCTCAAGGAGTCCGCCGAGGCGGCCTTGGGTGTCTGCTTGCCGGACGCCGCGGCCGCCTACCCGCCCGGCGTACCGGAGGCCGACGCCCGAGCCTGCCGGTTCGTGCTGGAGCGTGCGGGTTTCAACTGCGTCGCGCTGGTCGACGAAGTGACGGCGGCTGCGGCTTTGTTGCGCATCCAGAACGGCGCGATCGCCGACGTCGGCGGTGGATCAACCGGTGTCGGGGTGTATCGCGACGGTGAGCTGGTCGAGCTCGGCGACCTGCCGGGCGGAGGGCACCACCTGAATCTGATCCTGGCCGGCGCCAAGAAGATCAGCGTCGAGGAGGCCGAGCGCCTCAAGCGTGAGGACCGAAGCATCGATCCTCTGCCGGTATTACGCTCGGGCATCGAACGGATCGCGCACAACATCGGTCGACTCATGCCCACCCGGCCGGCCGGGCCGGTGCATCTGGTCGGAGGGGCGCTCATGGTGCCCGGCGCCGGTGCCGTCATCGCCGGTTACCTGGGGCACGAGATCACCGAATACCCGCAGGCCCTGCTGATCACCCCGTTCGGCATCGCGATGTCGGCTGACGGGCTGTCACATCCCTTGTAAGGCAGGAGCCTCGTAAATGGCCGAATTCCAGCTGCGGACATTGATGGAGCCGTACATGCGCCGCACCCAACAACGGCGGTCAACGATCAACGCGCACCGGATCGGGGATTGATCGACGATGGCCGAATTCCAGCTGCGAACATTGATGGAGCCGTACATGCGCCGCACCGAACAACGGCGGTCAACGATCAACGCGCACCGGATCGGGGATTGATCGACGATGGCGGAATTCCAGCTGCGGACGTGGGCGTACATCGACCGGATGCAGCGTCAGGCGGCGGCGCACGTCGCAGCGACCTGTCAGGGCGACGTTCCGATAGCGGGCATGGCGGAACTGTTCATCGAGGTGGCGCCGGGCAACGAGGTGTTCCGGGTGGCCGACATCGCGTTGAAGGCGGCCGACGTCCGACCGGCATTGCAGATCGTCGAGCGTGAGTTCGGCCTGCTGGAGATCCACTCCGCCCAGCAGGCCGAGGTACGCGCTGCCGGGGACGCGATCCTGTCCCACCTCGGGCTCACCGAGAACGACCGGCTCAAGCCGAAGATCTCCTCGACCCAGTTCATCACCAACGTCAGCCCCTACCAGGCGCAACTGCTGAACAAGTGGCGCAAGGGCAGCTTGATGCTCCCGGGCGACAGCCTGTTCATCCTGGAGGTGGCCCCGGCCGCCTACGTCTCGCTGGCCGCCAACGAGGCGGAGAAGGCCGCGACGATCACGCTGGTGGAGAACCGGGCCGTCGGGCGTTTCGGCCGCATGTTCATCTCCGGTTCGGAGAGCGAGGTCAAGGCCGCGAGCGCGGCGGCGATCGAGGCCCTGGAACAGCTCTCCGGCCGGGACAGCTGAGGTCGGCCATGGCTGTCATCGGAGCGGAACAGGTTGACGCCGCCAAGCGTGCGGGTGGCGTGCTCACGGTCCAGCGGGGGGATCTGCTGACCCCGCTGGCCCGCGAGCGGGCGCGGGAGATCGGCGTCCGGATCGACCAGGAGGCGCCGGCCCCGCCGAGGCGGGTGCCCGATCCCGTGGTGCCGCCGAACAAGCTCGCCAACTCCGACCCCCCGAAGAACTGGCAACCCCCGACCGCTGGCCCCGGCGCACGGAGCACACCGCGCTCAGCCACCCCCGTTGCGTCCGACCAAACGAGGTCTATGGGACACCTTCGGTCGGACGCAAGCGGAACCGGTGGGGCGCAGGTGGCGAACGCGCTGTTCCGACGCGGGGCGCCCGCACCGGCACTTCCCGCGCTGGGCTCGGTCGGGCCGCGTTCGGGTCGCCCTCGGGCAGCCGTGGTCGGTGCCGGGCACGTCGGCGCGGTCGCCGCGATGCGACTGGCCGAGTCCGACCTGTTCGACGAGGTCGTGCTGACCGACATTGTCGCGGGCCTGGCCGCGGGGATCGCGCTGGACCTGTGGCACGGCGCCGGGCTGTGCGGATCCTCGACGCGGATCACCGGGGCCGACTCGGTCGACGGCGTCGCCGGGTGCGACTACGTGATCGTCACCGCCGGACGCCCGCGCAAGCCCGGCATGAGCCGCACCGACCTGACGAACGTGAACGCCGAGATCGTCGGCTCGGTCAGCGAACGCATCAAGGTCGTCGCGCCCAACGCGGTCGTGGTCGTGGTGTCCAACCCGCTGGAGGAGATGACCCACGTCGCGCAGGTGAAGACCGGCTTCCCCGCCGAGCGAGTGCTTGGCATGGCCGGCGTGCTGGACACCGCGCGGTTCTGCTCACTGGTCGGCCTGACCGGCCAGGCCCGTCCGGACGAGGTGATCGCCTACGCGCTGGGCAGCCACGGCCCGGAGATGGTCATCCCGCTGAGTGCGGCCAGCGCGAAGGGTCGCAGGCTCACCGAGCTCATCGACGGGCCGACGCTGGACGCGATAGTCGAGCGGACCAGGGACTCCGGCGCCGAGGTGGTCTCGCTGCTGAAGACCGGGTCGGCGTACTTCTCCCCCGGCCAGTCCGCGGCGCTGATGGTCACCACGATGGCGCGGGACGACCGCAGCCAGATCCTGGCGTGCGCGGTCGTCCCGAACGGGCAGTACGGCCTGCGGAACACCCGGGTCGGGTTGCCGGTCCGGCTGGGTAGACGTGGCTTGGCCGAGATCGTGGAGCTTCGGCTGGAGCCTGCTGAGCGAGCCGCGCTCACCGACGCGGCGGCACGACTGGCCGAACGCATCAGCGCCGTGAGCTGACGCCCCGTCATGCGCGCAGTGGTGTGGACCGGCCCAGGTCAGGTGTCGGTGGCAACCGTTCCGGATCCGGTGCCGATCGACGACACCGACGTCGTGGTGGCGGTGCGCTCGGCCGGGATCTGCGGCACCGACCTGCATGTGACGGGGGGTCACGCGCCCGGGATGCGGCCCGGCACCGTGCTCGGGCACGAGTTCGTGGGCACGGTCGTCGCCGCCGGCCGGGCGGTCCGCCGAGTGGCCGTCGGCGCCGAGGTGATGAGCGCGGACTTCACCGCGTGCGGGGCCTGCTGGTGGTGCGACCGGGGTGAGCACTGGCACTGTGCACACCGTCAGTTCTTCGGCACGGGCGGGGTTTTCGGCCCCGAATTGGCCGGCGCCCAGGCCGAGTTCGTCCGGGTGCCGTTCGCCGACACCGTGCTGTGCCCGTTGCCGGCCGGGGTATCCGACGCCGCGGCCCTGTTGGTCGGGGACAACCTGGCCACCGGCTGGATCGCCTGCGAACGCGGCGAAGTGCGGCCGGCCGACGTGGTGGCGGTGGTCGGCGGCGGGCCGGTGGGCCAACTGGTCTCGCTGTGCGCCCAGACCGTCGGCGCGGCGGCCGTCGTGGTCGCCGATCCGGTGCCCGAACGGCGCGAGATGGCCAAGGCCAACGGTGCGCTCGGCGCCGACCCCGCCGAACTGCGCGCCGTGCTCGACGAGTTGACCGACGGCCGCGGCGCGGACGTCGTAGTCGAGGCGGTCGGGAACCCGGTGGGGCTGACGGCCGCGCTGGCCGCCGTCCGGCGCAGCGGCACGCTCGTGTCGGTGGGTGCCCACACCGAAACCACCTGGCCGCTGCCGTTGGCCGCCACCTTCGCGGCCGAACTCACGCTGCGCTTCACGATCGGCGATCCCATCCGCGCCCGGCGGGCGCTGCTGCCACTGCTGGCCGCCGGCGTTCTCGACCCGACCTTCGTGGTCAGCCACGAACTGACGCTGCATCAGGCCACCGAGGGCTACGCGCTGCTGCGCGACCGCCGGGCCACCAAGGTCGTGCTCTCGGTCTGAATCTCCGCGCTCAGGCGGGCGACGCCGGTTGAGATCGCGAGCGGCCGGTAGAACCACGGCTCCATCCGGTCGTCCGCTGCCGCGGCGGCCATCCGGGCGATCATCGACTCCGTCCAGCGTCGGGTGGCCGCCTTACTGTCCCGACTCGATCCGGCCCGGCCCTGGGTCGTCAGATTCACCTGGACCACCACATGGCTGTCCCGGACGAAGTACACCGTGACGGGGCGGGTGACCAAGGTTGGCATCGCCGCCGCACACCGCACGGCAGCCGGACGTGGAGCTAAACTGGGCTGTCTAGACAGACCTGGGGGGCCCTGATGGCCTGGCAACTTCAGGAAGCTAAGCAGCGCTTCAGCGAGGTCGTGCGGCTTGCGGAGGCGGAAGGACCGCAGATCGTCACCCGCCACGGCGCGGAAGTGGCTGTCGTGGTCTCGATCGAGGAGTGGCGCGCCGTAGGTCGCACGAAACCGGACCTGCGTGATTTCCTCCTGGCTCCAGGCCCGCCATACCTGGACGGTCTGGACCTGACGCGGCACGACCTACCTCGCCCGATACCCGACTTCTCGGAATGAACTATCTGCTCGATACCAATGCGGTCTCGGAAACGCGCAAAGCAAGACCGGACGTCAACGTCCGTGACTGGTTCGAGCGAACTCATGCGGACGCGCTCTACCTCGGCGCGATGGTGGTCGGAGAGATCCGCGTGGGCATCGAGCGACTGCGCCGCCGGGATCCGACCCAGGTGCGAGGACTGGACTCGTGGCTCGGCGATCTCATCGCCATGTACAGCTCGCGGATCATCCCGGTCGACATCCATGTGGCGCAGGAGTGGGGCAAGCTCGAGGCCACATACGGTCCACTGCCGGTCATGGACGGCGTATTGGCGGCGACAGCCCGAATTCACGAGCTGACCGTGGTGACGCGGAATGTCATCGATTTCGAGCGCGCCGGGGTCCGGGTGCTCAATCCATGGCTGCACCATGCCTGAGCACGGACGTGCCATTCTCCTCCGATGGACGTGTTGGGAGATCTCGCGGCGGAGTTCGCCGCGTTGACGGCGATCCTGGTCGGGCTGGACGGGGCGCAGTGGCAGGTGCCCTCGGGTGCCGACGGCTGGTCGGTCGCCGACGTCGTGCTGCACCTGGCGCAGACCAACGAGATGGTCGTGGCGACCTGCGCCGGGCAGTCGAACGGCTTGGACAAGGCGATCTCGGTGGATGCAGCCGTGGACCGTTGGGTCGAGGCCCAACGCGCCGGCGGACCGGCGGTCTTCCGCCGCTGGACCCAGAGCCTCGAGCCGTCCCTGGCGGCATTGCGGGGTGCCGATCCGAACACGCACTACCCGTGGGCCGACTGGCCGTTGCGGCCGATCGCGTTGGCCACCACCCGGATCGCCGAACACTGGGCGCACGGACTGGATGTGGCCATGCCGCTGCGCATCCCCTTCCCGGACACCGATCGACTGCGGCACGTTGCCTGGCTGGCGCATCGCACGCTTCCGTACGGGCTGGCGCTGCGTGATTGCCCGGCGATTCCGGTGCGCTGCGAACTGCTCGGCCCGAACGGCGACCTGTGGCTGTTCGGCCCGGCCGACGCCGCCACGGTGATCACCGGTCCGGCCGGGGCGTTCTGCCGGGTCGCGGCCAAACGGCTGGACCCCGCCGAAGCCGGGTTGATCGCCTCCGGGCCGGCCGCGGACGAGGTCCTCGCCGCGCTGCGCAGCTACGCCACCTGAGCCGCCTGCACCGATTGAGCGGCTGACCAGCAAGGATTAGCGTGGTGGCTCCCGGCCGAAACGGAGATGCCCCTTGTCCTCCCTCTCCCCCGAGGCTGCGGCCGCCCTGGTCGCCGACGCGCTGCCCGCCGGCGCCGACGCGGTCCGTGCCGCCATCGCCCGGGCGGCAGTGGAGTTGGGGTTGCTCGGACAGGATCCGGGCGCCGAGATCGCCGCGATGCGCACGGTCGCGGCCCGGGTGCTGGCCGCGCGGGAACTCGACGAGGGGCTGTTCGCGGTCACGCACGAGGCGCTGGGACTGCTGCGCAGCGACATGGCGGGGGTCTTCCTCGTCGACGACGACCAGTTGGTCATGCGCGCGTGTGTGGGCAATCGGGAGTTGGTCACCGCCCGGCTGCGGATGCGCCGCGGCCAGGGCCTGGCCGGCCACGTCTTCGCCACCGGCGCCGCGGCCAAGGTCGACGACTACCTCAACAACGACGTGATCTCCGGGGACTTCCACTCCCTCGCCGTGGCGGAGAGCACCCGGTCGGCGATGTGTGCGCCGCTCACCCTGGACGGGGAGATCATCGGCGCCCTCGAGGTGTGGCGGCGCCTCGAGACCCCGTTCACCGAACGGGAGATCGGCAGCCTGGTCGGCCTGGCCGAGCTGGCGGCGATCGCACTGCACCACGGTCGCCTCTACGACGAGCGCGCGGCCAGCCTGCGTGAGGTCGAAGTCGCGCACCAGGTGCTGGAGACCCAGTTCAGCAAGGTCGCCCACGCGTTGTCGTTGCAGCAGGAACTGTTGCAGGCGTTACTGGACGGCGAACGGCTCTCCGGCGTGCTGCGCATCGTGGCCGCCCGGACGCAGGCGTCCGTGGTGCTGTTCGACGCCGACCTCGACGTCCTTGCCGGATCCCCGACCACGTTGAACACGGTCGCGTTGGGCACCGCGATGCGGACGACGCTGCGGACGGCGATCCCGTCGGCTCGGGGCACCTCGTGGTCGACGTTCGACCGGCAGTCGCTGGCGGTGCGACCGGTGCACGTCGGCGGCGACCTGCTCGGCTGGCTGTGCATGCTCAACAACGCGGCGATCGGCGACGAGCAGACCGAGCTGTCGCTGACCCAGGCCGCGCTGGCGTGCGCCTTGCACCACCTCCAGGAGCAGGCCGCCGCCCGGGCGCGCTCGGCCTTGCGCGACGAGGTGCTGCTGTCGTTGCTGGCCGGCCCGGCCGACGAACGTCGCGCGGCCGCGGCCCGGGCCAAGCACGTGAACGTCGACCTGCGGGGTGAGTTGCGAACGTGCGTGTGCAGCTTCGGACGGCTGGCCGAGATCGGCGAGGCCGAGGGCTGGACCGGTTCGCAGGCCGAGCGGGTACGGCGCCGGTTGCTGGCGGTGTGCGAGGCGAGCCTGGCCGCGACCGGCTGGCTGCGGCTGGCCGCCCGGCACGGCGACACCGTGGTCACCTTGGTCCGGTCGGTCGACATCGAGGAATTGCGCGCGGTTCTGCAACGCAACGCCGAGGAGCTCGACAAGGAGGCCCCCGGGATCGGGGCGGGCTGGGCGGTCAGCGCACCGCGCGGCAACTCGATGTCGCTGGCCGAGGCTTATGCAGAGGCCTGCACCGCGTTACGAGCACTTGGCCGGTCCAGCAACCGTCGGGTGGTGTTCCACGAGGAACTCGGCATCCTCGGGCTGCTGCTGGCCGGACCGGGCAGCCTGGACCTGCCCCGGTTCGTGATCGACACCATCGGACCCGCGCTGACCTACGACCGGACCCACGGCACGGCTCTGGTGGAAACGCTGCGTGCGTTCCTCGACGCCGACTGCTCGCAGCAGGAGACAGCGACGCGACTGTTCGTCCATCAGAAGACCGTGAAATATCGCCTGGCCCAACTGCAGAAGCTGACCGGGTTGGACCTGAGGCACCATCACGACCGAATGCGTGCCGACATCGCGGTCAGGGCAGCGGATCTGAGCTGATCACGAAACTGTCGGAGGACGAACCCAGACTTCGGTCATGAAGGTCTCCACGATCCTCGACATGTTGCGCCGAAACGGATGGTTCCTCGATCGCACCCGAACGCACCGGCAGTACAAGCATCCGACGAAATCTGGCGTGGTGACCGTGCCGGGCAAGGCGAGCGACGACATTCACCCGAAGACGTTGCGAAGCATCTTGAGGCAAGCCGCACTGTCCGACGAGACTGAGAGTTGAGGAGGTACGGCATGGCGAGTTACCTGATCGTGATCGAGGGCGACGGGTCGACCAACTATTCGGCCTACTGTCCCGACCTTCCGGGAGTAGCGGCTACTGGCGAGACAGTCGACGAGTGCGCCAACGAGATGCGTGAAGCGATCGGCTTCCACATCGAGGGCCTTCGTGAGTCGGGCGAATCGGTGCCACCACCAACCAGTCGCGGTCGCACCGTAGAGGTGGCCGCTTGACGGAGAAGTCGGATCACCGTGGCGATCCAGGCTCAGCCCAGCGCCTCCCAGCCGACGACACCGTCGGCCAGGTCGCGAACGGTGGCGAGCAGCCCGAGCCGGTTCGCGCGCACCGCCGGGTCGTCGGCCATCACCAGCACCGCGTCGAAGAACGCGTTGATCGGGCCCACCAGTCCGGCACCGACCGCCGCGAACTGGCTCAGATCTGACGCGGTGTCACCCAACTCGACACGCGCCTTGGCGATCGCGTCGGCCAGCGCCGCCTCGGCCGGGTCCTGGAAGTGCGCCGGGTCGACCGCGGCGGGCGCGGCGGCGGGCACGATGCGACGCACGCGCAGCACCGCCTCCACCAACGAACCGAACGCCTCGTCAACAGTGGCTTCTGTCCGGCTCGCAAGCTCGCCGGAGACCAGGCCGGCCAGGGAAGCCAGCGTCGCATCGGCAACTGTGGGCCGGTCGGCGAGCGGGAGCACCGCCTGCACCAGCTTGTGCGGATGCCCGGTGTCCAGCAGGGCCTGCTCATAGCGGCCGGCGATGAACCTGGCCGCGTCGGCCTGCCGCGCCGCGGTGACCGCGACCGGCTGGTGGGCGGCCGCGGTGGCCAATCCACCGGACACGGTGATCGCGGACAGCGCCGGCTGCGCGCGCAGGATGGCCAGCACACCCAGCGCCGCCCGGCGCAAGGCGAACGGGTCAGACGAGCCCTTCGGCTCGGCCCCGGTGCCGAACAGACCGGCAAGCAGGTCCAGGCGGTCCGCGACCGCGAGCAGCGCGCCCGGCAGCGACTTCGGCAACGGGGCCCCGGCCGAGCGCGGCATCTCCATCTCGTGCAGCGCCACGGCGACCTCGGCCGTCTCCCCCGCCCGCAGCGCGTACTCCCGCGCCATGATCCCGGCGAGTTTTGACAGCTCGACGACCATCTCCGTAGCCAGGTCGAACTTGGCGAGTTCCCCGGCGCGGTGCAGCGTCTTGACCTCGTCGGGCGTGAGCCGGACCGGCGCATTCACCAAATCTTGCGCGATGGCGGCGATGCGCGTTGCTCGGTCGTGCATCGAACCGAGCTTGTCGGCGAACACCAGGTTGCCCAGGCGGCCGCGGAACTCCTCGAGCGGCACCTGCAGGTCGGCCCGCCAGAAGAACGCGGCGTCCTCGTAGCGGGCCCGCAGCACCGCCTCGTTGCCGGCGCGCACCAGGTCGTGGTCGCACTCACCGTTGGCCACCGCGATGAAGTGGTTGCGCAGCGCCCCATCGGCCGAGCGCACCGGCAGGTAGCGCTGGTGCTTGCGCATGACCGTCACCAGGATGTCCGGGGGCAGCTCCAGATAGTTCTCAGCGAACGAACCCAGCAACGGGTTCGGCGACTCCACCAGGTTGGTCACCTCGTCGACCACGTCGGCCTCGCCCGCGACGTCCACGGTCGCGCCGACCGCGGCAGCCAGGTTCTGAGCCCCCGTCACAATTGCGGCGCGGCGGACCGCGGTGTCCAGCACGATGCCCGCACCGGCGAGCGTGTCCGGGTACGCCTGCGCCGAGGCGACGTCAAGGATCGGGTGCTCGGCGGTGCGGTGCACCCAGGTCTGCCGGCCGCTGGACAGGTTCGACACCTGGAATGGCACGACGGCCTCGCCGAGCAGCGCGAGGATCCACCGGATCGGCCGGGTGAACGACAGCCCCGGCGCGTTCCAGCGCATGTTCTTCTCCGAGCGCAGCCCGGTGATGATCCCCGGGAGGATCTCGGCGAGCACCTCGATCGCGGGCCGGCCGACCACCTCGGTGCTCACCCCGACGTATTCGACGCCGTCGATGGTGATCCGCTCCAGCGCGGCCTGGGCAACGCCCTGCCCCCGGGCGAAACCCGCCGCGGCCTTGGTCAGGTTGCCTTCGGCGTCGTAGGCCGCGGCGACCTTCGGTCCCTTCACCACCCGGCGCGAGTCCGCCTCGCGGGCGGCGACGTCGGCCACCGTGGCGACCACCCGACGCGGCGTGGCGTCCACGGTGATCGCCCCGTGCGCCAGGCCGGTGCCGGCCAGCGCCGCGGTCAGCGCGGACCGCACGGCGGCGACGGTGTTTCCGCACTCGTGCGGCGGCATCTCCTCGACGCCGATCTCGAAAACCAACGGCGCCGGCTGGGTCGGCACGACACCGGTCGCCGCCAACGGCGGCGGCTGCGAGGGCGTGGGCAGACCCAGGGGGTGGCCGAGTTCGGCGCGCTTGGCGGTCCACAACTCGGCGACGTCGCGAGCCAGGGTGCGCATCACGTTGAACGCCGCAGCCCGGTCCACGGTGGACACCGCACCGCGGGCGTCCATCACGTTGAACGCGTGCGAACACTTGAGCACGTAGATCTGCGCGGGGACCGGCAGGTGCGCCTCGACCATGCGACGCGCCTCGACCGCGTACAGCTCGAACAGCGCCCGGTTGGTCGCGACGTCGGCATCGTCGAGGTAGTACCGGCTCATCTCGTACTCGGCCTGGCCGAACGCCTCGCCGTAGGTAATCACATTCCCGTTTGGGCCAGGCGCGTAGGCGATCTCCTTGAAGTGCCCCACGCCCTGAAGGGCCATCAGGATGCGCTCCATGCCGTAGGTCAGCTCGACCGGGATCGGGTCCAGCGTCTGACCACCGACGGCCTGGAAGTAGGTGAACTGGGTGATCTCCATGCCGTCCAGCCATACCTCCCAGCCCAGGCCCCAGGCCCCGATCGCGGGTTGCGCCCAGTTGTCCTCGACGAACCGCACGTCGTGGGCGCGCAGGTCGATGCCGAGCACCTCCAGGCTGCCCAGGTACTGCTGCTGCGGATCGCCGGGCTCCGGCTTGAGGATCACCTGGTACTGCGTGTGGCACTGAATGCGGTTCGGGTTCTCGCCGTAGCGAGCGTCGTCCGGGCGCACCGACGGCTCGACGTAGGCGACCCGCCAGGGTTCCGGGCCGAGCACCCGCAGGAATGTCGCCGGGTTCGCGGTGCCGGCCCCGACCTCGGTGTTCATCGGCTGCACGATCATCGCGCCCCGGGAGGTCCAGTAGTCGGTCAGCGCCAGCAACGCTTCCTGCATCGTTATCAACTCGACTGCGTCCCCTGCGAATCGACGTTCCCCGGCTCGGCGAATCTGCGCCCGAGCGGCCGAGTTTAGTCGGCGGCGCCCGCGCCTCCGATTTCGCGACCGCCGTGCCGTACGCCATTCGGAGCAACGCTCTACAAATCGACCAAAGCGGACACAACGCTTCGTATGCCGCGAAATGTCGGCACGAGGATGGGGTGCGCCGCATGACACGCAGTTCCACAGCCCGGATCCGGTGCTGGACCGCACTGGGCGCCTTGACGACGGCCGCCGGCGTGGTCGCCTCGACCGGGGTGGGCCACGCGGCGCCGGACACCTGTCCGGCCTCCGGCGCCGGTTCCTTCACCTGCACCTACGAACCGTCGGACGGGCTCGTCCGGTTCGTCGTGCCGGACCGGGTCACCTGGTTGGACATCACCGCGGCGGGCGCCGCCGGCGGGGAATCCTTCGGCGCCACCGGCGGAAAGGGCGCCCAGATCCACAACGCCGTGGTCGCGGTCTCCACCGGCGACACGCTGTTCCTGCGGGCCGGCTGGTCCGGTGCCGATTCCGGACGGGCGGGCGCCCGCGGCGGCGTGGGTGGGGTGCGCAACGCCGGGTCCGGCGGCAACGGAGGCGTCGAGGGTGCGGCCGGCGGAGGCGGCGCCTCGGAGGTCTTCGACGGCACCAGTGGTCGATCCCTGCTGATCGGCGGCGGGGGCGGGGGCGCGGGCGGCGACGGCGGCGGGGCGGGCATCCCCATGTTCGGCGGCCTGGGCGGCGACGGGGGCACCGGCGGCGGCGAGGGCAGCGGTCAGCACTCCGGCGAGGGTGGAAGCGCGCCCAGTGCGGGCATCAACCGGAGCTTGGTCGGTCCGGCGGGACGCGCCGGCACGAACGGCGGCGCCGGCGGCGGGGGCGGTGGCGGTGGTGCCGGAGTGGGCGGTGCCGCGACCGGCGCCGGCGACGGGTTCGGCAGCGGCGGCGGCGGGGCCGGCGGCGGCAGTTTCGGTGCCGGCGCCGCGCAGGGCGATGCCGGGTTGTCGGCCGAACACGACGGTTCCATCGTCATCCGCTACACGCCGGGTGCGCCGGTGCCGGGCGTTCCGCCGGCTACCAAGCCCGCGCCTGGCAGCGCGCCCGCAGCAGCCACGCCCAACCCGACCCCGTCGGCAACTCCAGCGGCCGGCACGTCCGGGCCGGTGGAGCCGACCCCGGAACCGACCGCGGCATCCGCCTGCACACTCTCGGGTTCGGCCGAACAGGTGACATGCGCAGCCCCGGCAGAGCCGGCGACGCCTACCCCAGCCGGTCCGACGTATCCCTGACGGGGTGTCAGATCGCTCCCCGTGTGGGCGGGTTCGGGCGATTCGCGGGTCCCCCAGAGGGCGCAATCTGCTGGAACGCAGTCCCCGTTGGTGGATTCATGAGGCCACTGATTGTCCGAGCGCCTCGAGCGATCGCCGACGAATCGCGCACGCCGCGGATCGTCGCACGGTCCAGCGCCTGCCTGTAGTTCGGGAGACCTCATGCACAGCATCAGCTCAAGGGCGACCTCTCACGGGCGGCGCCGGAACCTCAAGCGCTTCGGCATGCTGGCGACCGCCACGGTCATCGCCTCGACCGTCGCTGCCGGAATCGCCTACGCGGCGCCCGTGCCGCCGACCATCGCCGTCGCGCCCACCACCCCGAGCCCGGACCTGGACACCCCCGCCGGGTTGATCACTTTCCGGATCACGATCAGCAACAACGACCCCGCCTCGCCGGAGGATGTGGCGGACCTCTACCTGGCAACGTGCGCGGCCAGCACCGGCAACGCGCCGATGCCCGGCAAGGCAATTTGCAAGCCGACCGAATCCGCGCCTGGCCTGGACATCCGCGGCATCCACGTGGACCCGACGAGCCCGGCCAACTGCGGCCCGGCCTCCTTCGTCCCCGTCAACCCGCAGCCGGTCGGTTCCAACGCGGACTACACGGTCAGCGGCATGTTCATCGGGACGAGCTCGTTCTGTGCGATCGACGTCACCGTGGCCCCGGGCGCGAGCCCGTCGAACTCGCCGGTCTACTTCCTGGCCACCGCCGACACGATCGTCAACGGCGTCAGCAGCGCCCCGAGTGCCGCTCCGGCCCCGATCGCCAGCCAGGTCAACCTGATCCCCACCCCGCCGCCTCCCCCGCCGCCGCCGCACGGCGACTTCCCGCCGCCGCCGCCCGCCAACTTCCCCCCGCCGCCGAGCAACATCACCCCGCCGCCCCTGCCGCCCCCGCCGCCCCCGGCACCGGTGCGTCACGAATCCGCGCGGTGCTTCCCGGGCACGCCGAACAACGGCAACGGGAACGACGGCTACGGCAACAACGGCAACGGCAACGTGGGTAACTGCAACAACGGCAACGGCAACGTCGGCGACGACAACAACGGCAACGGCAACGGCTTCGGTGACCACGGCGACCACGGCGACCACGGCGACGAGTGATCCTCGCCAGAATGGCGTTCTGATCGGCTGACGGTGCGCCGCGATCCCCCTGGGATCGCGGCGCACCGGCGTTTTCAGCGGCAGTCCGCCATCGCCCGGCCGGAGCAAGCCCGTAGTGCCGAGGGTCCGATTCGTGACTTGATCGGGTGGTTGATGAATTTTCCAGCGCCTGCCTGTTCGGGAGTACACATGCGCAATTCGCAGCTCGGACGGCTGTGCGCGGCCGCCGCCGGCCTCCTGGTGACCAGCGCGGTCCCGCTCAACGCGGCGGACGCCAGCACGGCGCTGACGCCCACCATCACCACTGCGGTCTCACCGGCCGGCGGTGGTCCGGTCGGGACGACGATCTCCGACACGGCCACGCTCAACGGCTTTGTGAGCCCCACCGGCACGTTGAACTTCAACCTGTACGGACCGGACGACACCACCTGCATGACGACCCCCGTCAGCACGTCCTCGTCATCGGTCACCGGCAGCACCACGACGCTCACCTCGACCCCGTTCACCCCGAGCGCACCCGGTACCTACCGGTTCCTGGTCACCTATACCGGTGACACCGGCAACACACCGACTCAGCCGGTCTGCGGCGCCGCGAGCGAGACCGTGACCATCACCCCGCCGCCGCCCGCGGTCCCCGGCGGCCCGCCGTGCACCCCGGGTACCCCGAACGTCTACGGCAACGGCAACGCGGACGGCACCTACGGCAACCTCGGCCACGGAAATCAGGGCAACTGCAACGTCGGCGACGGCAACGAGGGCGATCTCAACGACGGGAACGGGAGCGCCACGAACCCGCCCGAGGACGAGTGACGCACCATCAGGAAGCGACCGTCCGCACAGTTGCGCCGCGACCCGCACGGGTCGCGGCGCAACGGCGTTCCGGGCCCGGCGCACCGCACCCCGTTCGGAGCAATCGGCTACAAATCGGTCGAACCGCCCACCATGCTCGAGATCACCGCGAACCGCCGGCAATCCGGCGGACCAGTGGCGGCCAGCTTCGAAGAGACCGTCGGGAGACCTTCCGGCGGCGGAGGGGATCTTGATCATGAGCCGCACCTCGAACTCCCGGATCCGCCTGTGGGCCGCGCTCGGCAGCCTGTTCCTGCCCGCCGCGTTGCTGATCGGCGCCGGAGCCTCGCACGCCTCCGGCCACGAGCCGGTGGCCCCGGTCCGCCCGGCGGCCAGCGTCAGCCCCCTGCCGAACTGCCCGACCAGTTCCCCCAACGACGGCAACGAGAACACCGGCTTCGGCGACCTCGGCAACGAGAACAGCGGCAACTGCGACGTCGGCAACGGCAACAGCGCCAACAACATGAACGGCAACGCCAACGGCCCGGGCCCCACCCCCAGCTCCACCCCGTGCACGGACGACCGCGACACCGACTGCTGAGTCCTGCGCCACAACCGGCCGCGAGCCTTTCCGGTCGCGGCCGGTTCGGCGTTCCCGGCACGCAACCCCCGTCGGGCGGTAGCCCGACGCCCAAGATCGCGTCCTACGATTGCCCCCGGCCGTCGGGATCGCAGCCCGCGCAAGGCCGTCCCCGGCGAGCGGAACAGGAAAGCCCAATGAGCATCCGCCTGCACAGGCGTCCGCCCCAACGGTCGCCGTTGTTCGGTGGTTGCTCGACCGACAGGGCAGAACAACTGCGTCTATTCCCTATGGCGTACCAATGAGCTACCAGAACCTCCGGCCGGCCGTGGCGGCCTGCGCAGCCGCGCTTGTGCTCTCCGGTTGCGGGGGCGGCAGCGGGAGCAGCACCCCCCCGGATCCGATCGCCGGCCAGAACGGGGCGGTCGGCTACCAAGGCGCGTTCGCCAACGTGAAGTCGGCGCCGACCGACGCGCCCGCAGTCACCGGCCTGGCCGAGTTGGTGGTCGGGAAGAGCCAGACCAAGGTCTCGGTAACCGCCACCGGCTTCGACATCACCGCCGTCTATGGCGCCTACGTGGACACCGACACCTGCTCGGCGGCCGACCCGGGAGGCGGTCACTACAAGTTCAACCCCTCGGGTCCGGACGCCTCGCCCAACGTGATGAGGGTGGACCTGGTCTTCCAGGAGGACTCTCACGGCGTCAAACAGAAGGGCGTCGACGGCGAGAAGACCTTCGACGGGGTGGCCGGCCCCCAGGCCAAGTCCGTTGTCATCTACCAGACCCGGAAGCCGCGCTTCCACGAGGACGACCCCAATCCGCCCAAGATCGCCTGCGCCGATCTGAAGCCGGAGACGAGTTAGCCCACGAGCTTCGCCTACCGCGCCGCCACCGGATTGCCGGTCGGGGCGCCGTCGACGATCAGCTCCGCCTCCTGGCGGGTCAGACTGCGCTCGGCGCCGCAGCCGATGCATTGGCTGCGGTACTGCTTGCGGCCCAACGGGATGATCGGCAGGAAGAACAGCGAGAAGAACGTCCACCGGGTGTAGATGCGGTGGGCGGCAGCCTGCCCGCAGTTTCCGCAGACGTACGACAACGTGGCGAGCAACTTGCCGAGCCGCCGAATACCGAAAATGATGAACATCGTTGCCCCCCGAAAAAACGGTTCCTGCTCCTGGCACCATCCTGGGCACGTCGGCGGGCAAGCACATCAGCCACCCGGATCGGACATGCCGGACGAAAGTCCGTCTTCCGCCTCCCCCGTCCGGACGACCTACGCACCCCGGGCCCAGCCGGATTCGGCCGCCGACCCGGCTGTGGTCTAGGCTGACCTCCGCCACACCAGCACCGTGCAGGCGCCGTGAGCGCCGAGGTAGTGCAGCCCGTCGAGCCGAAGGCGCGACGGAGGCCCAACCGCAGGAAGTTCCAATTCCGGCGGCCCGTGGCCGACGCTGCACTGTTCGGCTTGCCCGCGATCGCCACGCGGATCAGTAGACGGAGTCCACGAAGGTGAACAGTTCCCGCCCCAAGGCCAAGCGGTCCCGCGCGCTGGGGATCCCGCTGACCCCGAAGTGCGTCAAGTACTTCGAGGCGCGCCCCTACCCGCCGGGCCAGCACGGGCGGGGCCGCAAGCAGACCTCCGACTACAAGGTCCGGCTGTTGGAGAAGCAGCGCCTCCGTGCCCAGTACGACATCAGCGAGACCCAGCTGCGCCGCGCCTTCGAGCACGCGCACGCCCACACCGGCAAGACCGGCGAGGTCCTGCTGGCCGACCTGGAGACCCGCCTCGACGCGATGGTGCTTCGGTCCGGCCTGGCCCGGACGATCTACCAGGCCCGACAGATGGTCACCCATCAGCACCTCGAGGTGAACGGCGCCCGCGTCGACCGACCGTCGTACCGCGTGCAACCGGGCGACGTGGTCGCGGTCGCCGAGCGCAGCCGCACCAAGAAGAATTTCCTGGTCGCCGCGGCGGGTGCGAACGCGGCAGAGGTGATCCCGGGCTACCTGGCGGTGAACCACGGTGACCTGCGGTTCCGCCTGGAGCGCCCGCCGGTGCGCACCGAGATCCCAGTGATCTGCGACGAGCAGCTGGTCGTCGAGTACTACTCGCGCTGACCTGAAGTTCGATCGACCGATCCGCCAGGCCGCCGGCTACCCGACGGCCTGGCGGCGATCCCGCTTCGCCTGGTGCTTGGCGTCCTTGGACTGGTGCTTGGCGTCGCGTTTCGCCGCCCGTCCCACCTTCGACGTCTTGGCCATCATCGATACCGCGGTCATGTTGCGACCTGCTACCCCGTAGCTGACCTGGAGCAGGGCGTTGAGCACCGCGGGGTCCCGCTCGGCCGCAGCCAGGATCACGTGCAGCGCGTGCTCGCCCTGCTTGTTCGGCGCCATCCCGGAGACCTGCGGGTACGCCCGGTCGGAACCGCTGGCCAGCTGCCACGCGCGGTTCACGGCCGGCGCGGTCGCCGCCAGGTAGCGGGCGGCCAGGTCAGCGTCGTCGCCGGTGCGCGCGACGTCGCGCAACGTCACGGCGGCCTGGGCGGCCAGCGTCATACCCTGGCAGTAGAACGGGTTCGGGCCGCACCAGGCGTCGCCGATCGCGATCAGCCCGGCCGGCAAACCCCGTACCAGGTCGAAACGCCGGCGGACCGACGTCGGGAATTCCTGGCACGTCGGGAGGTCGACTGATGCGGACTCGCTGAACACCCGCAGCCAGGCCTCCGGGAGGACGCCGGACACGAAGGCCAGCAGGCCGTCCCGCTCCTGCGGCGGGTGGTTGCCGCGGTACCCGAACACCACCAGGACCCAGCGGTTGCGCTCCACCTGGCCCGCGTGGACGCCCCACGGCCGCCCGGGGTGGGCATCGCTGCTGTACACGGCCTCGACCCCGGTCGGGCGGTCGAATCGGTCGACGACCAGGCAGACGCACCGCAGGTCGACGTTCTGGCTGTCCAGTTCCGGCGCCGGCAGGCCCCACCGGGACAGCCAGAGCGCGGCGTGCCCGGCGTGCCCGGCCGCATCGACCACCAGGTCGGCCGGGAACTCCGCAAGGCCCTGGGGGGCCTCGGCGGCGACACCGACCACCCGGCCGTCGGCAACCAGCAGGTCGACCGCGGTCGTGCTGTGGCGGATCTCGACCCGGGCCGGCCGACGCGCCCGCAGGCGATCCATCAGGAACGGATAACCGGGCCGGTGCAACGGCTCGGACAGGTCGCCGGAACGGCACATGAGGTGACCGGCCATCTCCATCTGCAGCTGGTCCAGCCGACGGAGCACCGGGGCGCCGCCCTCCTCCAATGCCTGCAGCAGACCGGGGTCCAATTCCTCCATCGCCGCCGCCGCCGTCGGCTGCAGCGTCTCGAAGGCGCGGTCCTGCGGCCGACCGCGGAACTCGAAGTCGATCGGCAGCGGGTCGCGCTCGAGCACCGTCACCCGTTCGAAGGTCTCCGCCAGTGCGCGCGCCGCCAGCAGTCCAGCCGGCCCGGCACCCATCACCACAGCGTGTGCTCGCGCCACGGAAGGCCTCCCCAGTAGTCCCCCGGACCGTCGACGGGCCCACGGTCACTGTGCTGGCCGTCGAGTGGGTCGACCAGTGCGCTTTGTCACCGGTGGGGGCCGGCCCTGGGGATGTCATCCGTTGTGCGCCACCGAACCCGGACAAACCCCCCGGGTCGGTGGTCCCCGAGATGACATCCGGGCACCACGGCGTCGCTAGGCTGCCGCCCGTGGGCAAGACGCTGCGAATCTCGGCGGTGCTGCGCGGCGACGCGGCGCTCGGGGCCACCGTGACCGTTCAGGGCTGGGTGCGCACCCGTCGGGACGCGAAGGCCGGCCTGTCGTTCCTCGCCGTGCACGACGGTTCGTGCTTCGCCACCCTCCAGGTGGTGGCCCGCCCGGAGCTGCCCAACTACGCCACCGAGATCACCCGCATGACCACCGGATGCTCCGTGGTGATCACCGGAACGGTGGTCGAGTCCAGGGGCAAGGGGCAGAGCGTCGAACTTGACGCTACGTCAGTTTCCATCCTGGGCTGGGTGGACGACCCGGACACCTACCCGGCGGCGGCCAAGCAGCACACCTTCGAGTACCTGCGCGAGATCGCGCACCTGCGGGCCCGGACAAACACGTTCGGCGCGGTCACCCGGGTCCGGCACTGCCTGTCGATGGCGGTGCACCGGTACTTCGACAGCCACGGCTTCTGCTGGATCCACACGCCGATCATCACCGCCAACGACGCCGAGGGCGCCGGGGCGATGTTCCGCGTCTCCACCCTCGACCTGGCCAACCTGCCGCGTACCGAGACCGGCGCGGTCGACTTCGGCCAGGACTTCTTCGGCCGCGAGACGCACCTGACGGTCTCCGGGCAGCTGAACGTCGAGACCTATTGCCTGGCGATGAGCCGGGTCTACACGTTCGGGCCGACCTTCCGTGCCGAGAACTCGAACACCGCCCGGCACCTGGCCGAGTTCTGGATGATCGAACCGGAGATCGCCTTCGCCGACCTGGCCGCCGACGCCGACCTGGCCGAGGCGTTCCTCAAATTCCTCTTCCGGGCAGTGCTGGACGAGCGCGGCGACGACCTGGCGTTCTTCGCCGAGCGAATCGACCCGGACTGCATCCGCCGACTGGAGACCTTCGTCGAGTCCAGCTTCGAACGCATGCAGTACACCGAAGCGATCGCCGCGCTGCGTAAGGCCGTCGACGCCGGCCGCAACTTCGAGTTCCCAGTCGCTTGGGGCACGGACCTGCAGTCCGAGCACGAGCGGTACCTGACCGAGGAGCTGGTCGGCCGCCCTGTCGTGATCATGAACTACCCGCGGGACATCAAGGCGTTCTACATGCGCGCGAACGACGACGGTCGCACCGTGGCGGCTATGGACGTGCTCGCCCCGGGCATCGGCGAGATCATCGGCGGATCGCAGCGCGAGGAGCGCCTCGACGTCCTCGACGCCCGGCTGGACGAGATGGGCCTGAACCGCGACGACTACTGGTGGTACCGCGATCTGCGGCGCTACGGCACGGTCCCGCACGCGGGCTTCGGGTTGGGCTTCGAGCGGACGATCGTCTACGCCACCGGCATGGCCAACGTCCGCGACGTCATCCCGTTCCCCCGTACCCCTCGCAACGCCGACTTCTGACGCCCAGTCGGACCCCGGCCCCGGCCCCGGCGTGTCTCCCATCTTCTGGCGTGTCGCGCGCCTTTCAGGGACCCCGAAGGGCGCGCGACACGCCAGAAGATGGGGGCGGGTGGAGCTACTGCCTCGCGGCGACGGTCCCGGTCAACGTGGCCTGCGCGATCGCCTGCTTCTGGATTGCCGCGATGGTGTCGGCGGTCGAACCTGCCGGTATCGGGCCGCGGTCGGCGTAGAGCGTGAAGTGGTAGTGATGCGTCCCGCTCGGCGGGCACGGCGGCTTCCAACCGACCTTGCCTGCAGTGTTCTGGGTCTCCCGGCCGCCCGCCGGGAGAGCCCCGCCCCCGAGGGTGCCGGACGGGGCGGCGGGCAGGCCGTAGACGACCCAGTGCACGAAGTACGGACGGACCGGCGCGTCGGGGTCGACGACGACGATCGCGATCGAGTCGGCATCGGACGGCGCTCGCGACCAGTGCAACGTCGGCCGGTCGCCGGCGCCCTTGCAGGTGAACCTGGTGGGGATCGGCCCGTCAGCCGGGAAGTCCGGGCTGGACAGCTGTGCGCCGTCGGAGACGGGCCGGGGCGCGGCCGCGGCCGCGGCCGCAGTGCCCGCTGCGCAGCCGACGGTTGCCGCAACCGACAGCGCGACGAGCATCGACCGTAGCCGGACAACCATGTCCGGATTGTCCCCCGGCGCGCCAGGGCGGGTCCAATCCGGGCTCGGCATACGGAGGATCAAGGGGTCGTTCGTTCGGTCGGTATCGCGGCATTTGCCTCCGCTGGAACTATCAACCCACTAGAACAGTCCAATTACGGGGTGCGGGGCACTGCGGCTGCGCGTGGACGGTTACCGGCGATGCCGGCCTGTCGGGCGAGCCGCTCGGGGGACAGCTGCGGGGGCTGAGATGAACGTCAAGGAACTGCGAAAGGCTTATGTCACATTGGGGCTCGACGAGCACGCCACGTTGACCCAAGCTCGCGACGCCTACCTGACCTGGGTGTGCCTGCTCGACCACGACCGGACACCGATTGTGTTCGCGGATCCCGAGGCCCGACCCGACCTGCTGCATCACGAACTCGACCTGGCCTGGCATGCGATCGAGCAGGCCCACCAGCACGGCGTGATGTTCCCCCGCCAGGCCCGCGGTTGCCGCCGGTGCGGCGGCACGCCGGCTGTGCAGGTGACCCTGCATTCGGTGCAACCCGGCGGTTTCCGGGCACGTACCAGCACCTCCTCGGAGCGGCTGTGCCGCGACTGCGGGATGGAGGCCGGCTGGCGTACACAGCGGGCCAATCTGCAGCGCGGCTGGTGGGGTGTGCTGGCCCCGTTCGCCAACCTGCACGCGATCGGCCGAAACAGCACCGAACTGGCCTTCCTGCGCCGCCTGGAGCCCGCCGACCGGCGCCGCCCGCGGGCCGGCGGACGCCCGGCTGCGGCGACGCGGCTGCGTTGGTATCAGCGCCGCGACATCAGCGACCGCCGGGGATTCGCCCTGCTGACCGCCCTGGCCGTGATCGTGGTGCTGTTCGGTGTGGTGCTGCCGGTCGGTTCCGGCTCGGGCGGGCCCACGACGCCGACGGCGGCATCGACCAGCGCGACCACAGCCGCACCCGCCACCACCGGCACGAGCGCCGGGGCGACCACGCCCAAGTGATCGCCCCGCTTCATACGGTTTCGATCGCGCCCACGTAGAACGCGTCCAGCACGTCGACATACTTTGTCTCGACGAACTTGCGCCGCACCTTCATGCTCGCGGTGAGCTCGCCGGCCTCGACGCTGAAGTCGGCAGGCAGGATTGCGAAGTCCTTGATCGTGGAATAACTGGGCAGGTCGGCGTTGACCGCCTTGACGGCCTTGGCGACCTCTTCCCGCAGCCCGGGGTCCACGGCCAGCAAGGCCAGGTCGTCGGGCTTCCCGGTCGCTTTGGCCCAGGCCTTGACCACGTCCGGGTCGAGCGTCACCAGGGCGACGCAGAAGTTGCGGCGCTCGCCGTGCACGACCACGTTGGCGAGGTAGGGGCAGGCCGCCTTGATGCGGCCCTCGATCAGCGCGGGCGCGACGTATTTGCCGCCCGAGGTCTTGATCAGCTCCTTCTTGCGGTCGGTGATCCGCAGGCGGCCGACCTCATCGAGTTCCCCGATGTCGCCGGTGGCCAACCAGCCGCCGGGGAGCAGCGTCTGGGCGGTCTCCTCCGGCATACCGTGGTAGCCGCGCATGACGCCACGGCTGCGGAACTGCACCTCGCCGTCCTCGGCGATCCGCACCTCGGTTCCCGGCAACGGAGGCCCGACGGTGCCGAACCGCACGGAAGCCGGACGGTTCACGAAGCTCGCCGCCGCGGACTCGGTCAGGCCATAGCCCTCCAGGATCGGCATTCCGGCACCGTCGAAGAACTCCGCGATCTGCGCGGACAGCGGCGCGGAGCCGGAGATGAACGTCCGGATGCGACCACCGAAGCGGCCGCGGATCTTCGCGAACACCAGCCGGTCGGCCACCAACAGTTGTGCCTGTACCAGCAGCGACGGCGCCTTCCCCTGCTGCCGGGCACGGCTGGCCGCCAGCCCGAGGCCCCGGGCCCAGGTGAACAACTGGAGCTTGATCCCGCCTTCGTTGCGGACGGTCGACACGATCGTGTTGTGGATCTTCTCGAAGACCCGGGGCGCCGCGGCCATGACCGTGGGCCGGATCTCGCCGAGGTTCGCAGCGATCCGTTCGACGCTGCCGTCGATCACCGTGGGGGTGCCGTTGGCGACCATCACGACCTCGAGAGCCTTGCCGAACACGTGTGCCATCGGCAGCCAGAGGAAGTGCAGGTCGTCGGCCCGAGCCAGGTCCAGGGCCCGCGAGGCCTCGGCGACGTAGACCCAGTTGTCGTGAGTCAGCTCCACGCCCTTCGGCGTCCCGGTGGTTCCCGAGGTGTAGACCAGAGTGGCCAGTCGGTCGGCGGTGATGCCGGCGACCCGGTCGGAGTACTGCTGCTCGCCGGCCTCCGGGCTACCCGCCCCGGTGGCGATCACCTGATCCAGGCGCAGCACCCAGTCGCCGTCGGCGGCGCCGTCGATCACCACGACGTGGCGCACCGTCGGGATGCCGGCGCGGACCGAACGCAGCTTCTCGACCTGGGCGTCGTCCTCCGCGACGACGATCAGCGAGGCCGAGTCGGCGATCACGTAGGCGCACTCCTCCGCCGTGTTCGACGGGTAGATCGTGGTTGTGGCCCCACCGGCGGCCAGGATCGCCAGGTCGGCCAGGATCCATTCCCACCGGGTGCCGGACAGGATCGCGACCCGCGTCTCGGCCTCGACCCCGAGCCCGAGCAACCCGGCGGCCAGGTGGCGGACCCGCTCCTGCGTCTGCGCCCAGGTCAGGCTCGTCCAGCCGTCGCCGCTGCGGAACTTGAAGGCCAACGACGACGGCGTGGCCGTCGCGCGTTCGGCGAGCAGTCCGGGGATCGAGACGGGCCCCGGGGCCGGTGACATCGAAGTCATGCCTCAAACCTTATTCGCGTCACCACGGGAACTGTTGCGTCCGAAGAACCGGTCGCTATAGCGACCGGTTCTTCGGACGCAACGCCAAAGGCGGGAGCCCCGACCGAATGGCGAATCGGTCGGGGCTCCCGTGTTGCAGTGACTGGGGGGTCAGCTGCCGGCGTAGTCGGCCGCCCAGGCCATGCCGTAGGCGTCGTCGCCCATCTCGTCCGAGCCCAGGCCCATGTAGTCGAACAGGCCGGTGAGGTCCGGCGGCTGGACCCGACCCTCGAGCAGGCGCTGCACGATCGTCTTCTGGTGGATGATCGAGTTGCGGTCCTCCCACCAGATGCGCCGGCACGGGTCCGAGCAGAACCAGTACGTGTAGCCGTTGTGCACCAGCTTGAAGCCGGTCTTCGCCGGGTACTTCGCCGAGTAGATCGACGTGGACGTCATCAACGGGAGCTGGCACATGTTGCACTCCCACGGCAGCGCGCCGGGGAGGGTCAGGTCGGGTCGCCCGTCGTTGATGTTGTGGATGATCACGTCCCAGTGCTTGCCGAACGAGTCGTCCCAGTGCGGGTACTTCTCGTTGAGCCACTCCCGCTCGGCCTTGGACACCCCACCCGGCGGGTTCCAGAACAGCGTCCACCGGTAGAACCAGGTGCCCAGGTGCAGGCTGTGGTGGGCGTGGTCGAGGCCGTCGATGAACTCGTCCCAGAACCAGGGCTTCTCCAGCCCGTAGTCCTCCAGCGAGGTCATGAACTGCTCGCCGATCCACTCCTCCATGAACTCCTTGTAGGACTGCTCACGCCCCTCGAGCGGGGTGTAGTAATCCATCGACGGGCCGGTGGCGATCGCGAAGATCCGACTGGACAACCAGAACGACCGGTCGATGATCCACTGGGCGTGTTCCTTGCGGTTGTTCTCCAGCAGGCGCTCCAGGGTCGGCGCGCCCTGCTGGGCGTGCCGGGCCTCGTCGGTCTGGATCGAGGAGATCATGTTCGCGAAGTTGACGTCGCCGGAGTTCAGCGCGTTCGCGGCCAGGCCGACGAACTGCAGGTTGGTGAACCCGGTTTCGAAGGTGAACGGCAGGCCCAGGGCCACGTCCACGGCCGAGGTGCAGGTCATGAAGCCGTCGAACAACGCCCGGCAGGCGATGATCACCCAGTTGTTGGTCCGATAGCTCTTGACGGCCCAGTCGTAGTGGATGTCCTTCGGCACGAACTCGTGCGAGAACCACAGGTTGATCTGGGCATGACGCATCTCGTCCATGGCGCCGTACACGGCCATGTTCCGCCAGCCGCCGGTCAGGCCGAAGCGGGCCATCTTGAGCTCGGCGGGCACCGCGAGGTACTCGATCTGGGTCAGCGCCGTGAAGTGCACCTTGGCATTCGTCTTCCAGCCCTCGGACAGGTTGTCGTAGATCTCCGAGCGCTGCAGGGCCGCCTTGACCGAGTACGCCGCGGCGTCCTTCTCCCGCTGGGTGCCCACGTACTCCGCGTAGGAGTTCCGGTAGTCCTCACGCCACGCTGCCCAGGAGGCAGGGTCGCTGTCCTCGCCGCCGGACATCCAGTCGGGGAACACGGTCTGGTGATCGACGTAACTGAAGTTCCAGTCCGTGAGCCGAGTGATGTCGTGCCATTCCTCGCGCTTGAGGATCGTCACGCGGAACCTCCTCCATCCACCGGGGGCCCGGTGATCGCAGTTTCACCTGCAGCTTGTTCTACGGCTGTCCGCCCCTGGATTCTGCGGCGTGGCCGGGCGGAGAAGCCGCCTGCGTTCGTCCTGACAGGACAACCGCCGTTCGCTGCGGACCGGGCCCGGACCCGGCCCGCAGCGGCCGACGCAGCCCGGAGGCGTGGTATATCCGCAGGTCAGACGGCCTGCGGGTACTCGACCGCCGGGTCCGGGAGATGTCGCGGACACGTCCGGAAATGCCGCGAACACGTTGCCCGAAAAGGAGCCCGCCCCGACATGACGCGGCTCACAAAATGCCCGTATCGGGCACTGCGGGCCGGTTCGCGACCGGGTTTGGTCCTGCTAGGACAAGCGGTTCCTAGTAACGGGCGCCGACCGGCGCGGGCAGCTCGTCGAGGCGCTTGCGCAGGTGATCGGGCAGTACCACGTTCGCCGCCGCGGTGTTCTCCAGAACCCGCTCCCGGCGCCGGGTGCCCGGGATCGGCACGATCGACGGCGAGGTGGCGAGTGTCCAGGCAAGGGCCACCTGCGCGGACGTGACGCCCACCTCCGCGGCCACCGCGCGCACCTCCTGCACCAGGCGCTGGTTGCCGGCCCGGGCGTCGTCGGTGAAGCGCGGGTTGCGCGCGCGGAAGTCGTTGGCCTCGAACTTGTGCTCGGTGCTGATCGCTCCGGTCAGAAAGCCGCGGCCGAGCGGGGCGAACGGGATGAGCGTCGCTCCGTTGGACTCGCACCAGGCCAGTACGCCCTTCTCCAGGACGTCGCGGGTCCACAGCGAGAACTCCGACTGCACGGAGCTGACCGGGTGGACGGCGTGGGCGCGAGCGCACTCCTGCGCGGTGGCCTCGGACAACCCGATGGCACGCACCAGGCCGCGCCGCACCAGCTCGGCCATCGCGCCCCA
Source organism: Sporichthyaceae bacterium (assembly GCA_036268355.1). GTDB lineage: Bacteria > Actinomycetota > Actinomycetes > Sporichthyales > Sporichthyaceae > DASQPJ01. The sequence continues at coordinate 69,507 of DATAUG010000036.1, read as the reverse complement.
GGTTTCCTCCACCGGGACGTTCGGGTCCACCCGGTGCAGCTGGTAGAGGTCGATCACGTCGGTCTGCAGCCGGCGCAGCGACTCCTCCAGTTGCGGGGCGACGTTTTCCGGGCGACCGTCCTTGGTGAACTCGAAGGTCTTCAGGTCGACGGACATGCCGAGCTTGGTGGCCAGCACGACCTGGTCCCGCCGGTCGGACAGCGCCCGGCCGAGGAGTTCCTCGTTGTGGTACGGGCCGTAGGCCGGGGCGGTGTCAATGAGCGTGACGCCCGCCTCCAGCGCGGCGTGGATCGTGTCGACGGATGCGGCGTCGTCCTTCTGCGAAGGGTCATAGGCCCAGGACATGCTCATGCAGCCGAGGCCCACCGCGCCGACGGTCAACCCGGACCGGCCCAACGGACGGGTGGGGATGCGGTCGTCAGTCATGCCTTCGTTCTTAGCATGACGGTCTGACGGTCTCAGTCGCGGCGGCGGCCCTCGAGGGGCACGTTCTGCACGGCCAGAACGACCACGATGGCCCCGGCGACACAGAAGGCACTGTCGGCGACGTTGAACACCGGCCAGTGCGTGATGTGCATGAAGTCCACGACGTGTCCGCGGCCGAAACCCGGATCGCGGAAGATCCGGTCGGTCAGGTTGCCCAGCGCACCGCCCAGCACCAGGCCGAACACCAGGGCCCATCGGACACTGCCCAGCCGCGACGCGGTCCGCAGGATCGCCACGATCACCGCCACACTGACGACCGAGAACACGATCGTCATCCCGACACCGAGCCCGAACGCCGCGCCGGGGTTGCGCACCAGCTCCAGGTCGAATGCCGAGCCGAGTATCTCGATCGGGTGCTTGCGTCCGGTCAATTCATCGACGGCGATGATCTTGGTGACCAGGTCGGTCGCGTAGGTCAGCACGGCGGCGACGACCAGCACCACGAGGCGGCCGCGGCGGACCGGCGCGACGGTCCGCGAGCCACGGGCGGCAACGCGCGGCCGGTCGTCGTCCAGTTCGGTCATTTCTCCCCCCGCTCGCTCAATCCCGACATTCCCGACGGCGCCGGCCGACAACTTGTTCGTTCGCATCCGCGCCCGGATCAGGTTCTCACGGGCGCAGGGCCGCCCCGATTGCCTCCTGCAGACCCCGATGCAGTTTCGCGGTGTCGGCCCGTTCGGTGGGCACGCGGACCATTCGGAACCCGCACGGTTCCTGGATGGCTTCGGCGAGCTCGGCCGCCGTGGTCACGGTGGTGGCGGGGATGCGGGCTGTGGCGGCGTCGACGCACAGGTCGATGCCGTGCGGTGTCCCGAAGACCCGCTCGAAGTGGTCCGCACCGGCCTGCGGCAAGGTCGAGAAGATGCCGCCACCGTCGTTGTCGACCACGACCAGGGTGAGGTCCGGCCGCTCCTCCCCGACGCCGAGGAGCAGGCCGTTCCGGTCGTACAGGTAGGTCAGGTCGCCGAGCAGGGCGACCGTCCGACCACCGTGCTCGCGCCGGTGCACCAGCGCCGCACCGACCGCGGCCGACACGACACCGTCGATTCCGTTCACCCCACGGTTGGCCAGCACCCGCAGGTCGGCGCGGGCCGGAAGGCACAGGTCGAGGTCGCGGATCGGCCGGCTCGGGCCGGCGAACAGCAGCGCGCCGGATTCCAGCGCCTCGCCCAACGTGCGCGCCACGCCGGGCTCGGACAACGGGTCGGTGCAGACCATTTCGTCCAGCACGGCGGCGGCGGCACGTCCGGCCCGCCGCCAGCGGTGCAACCAGGCGGACTCCTCCGGTGCGGGTCGGCCCGCGGCGGCCGGCAGGTCGGGCAGCACGAGCGTCGCCGTGCGGGTGGGGTCGGCCCAGCAAGCGGACGGGTCGACCACGATCTGCCGTTCGCAGCGGCCGATCCACCGCAGCACGGCGCGCGACAGCCCCGGTCGTCCGACGGTGAGCACCAATTCAGCCGGCTGGGCGGCGAACCACGGGTCGTCCAGCAGCAGCGGGGGCGCGACGATCGCGTTGCGGCCTCGGCGGGCGCCGCTGGTGGGTTCGGCCAGCAATGGCCAACCCAGCTCCTCGGCCAGGTGGGCCACCGCCGCCGGATCGGCCACCCCGTCGCCGGCGACGACCACGCCGCACTCGGGGACCCGCGGGCCGAGGAGCTCGTCCAGATCGGGCCGCACGGATTGCCCCGGCCGAACCTGCACCCAGGGTCGATCGCCGTCCCGGCCGTCCAGCGGTTCCGTCCAACCCGGGTCGTCGTCCGGTACCAACGGCTCCCGGAACGGCACGTTCAGGTGGACCGGGCCGTCGGCCGCCGCAGCCACGGCCCGGCCGATCAGCGACCGCCAGTAGCCGACCTGGCCGACCACCGGTTCGGCGACCCCGACCTCGGCGAACATCCGGACCGCGCGCCCGAACAGGCCCAACTGGTCGACGGTCTGGCTGGCACCGGTACCACGCAATTCGGGCGGCCGATCCGCGGTGAGCACCAGCAGCGGCACCCCGCCCAGGTCAGCCTCCAGCACCGCGGGATGCAGCGCGGCGGCCGCCGTACCGGAGGTGCAGACCACCGCCGCGGGTCGTCCCGAGGCCCGCGCCAGCCCGATCGCCAGATACGAGGCGGAGCGTTCGTCGATGCGCACGTGCAGCCGGATACGCGGTTCGGCGGCCAGCGCCAGGGCCAGCGGCGCGGACCGCGAACCGGGAGCCAGCACGGCGTCGGTGATCCCGCAACGGCGGAGCTCGTCGACGAGGACCCGCGCCTGCGCGGTCGACGGATTCATCCGGCCCGCTCGGGACCCGCCGCCCCAGGCGGCCCCGCCGGCCCCGGCCGCCGCGAATCCGACTCCGACCCACGCAACGCCGAGCCCCCGCCCGACCCTCGCTCGCGCAACGCGGAGCCTGGGCCGGAGCCTGATCCGCGCAACGCCGAGCCCCCGCGGGAGCCTGGCCTGCGCAACGCGGAGCCCGTACCCGAGCCCCCGCTGACCGCCCGCAGCACGGCCTCAACCTGCGCCAGCCGCCGCTCCCACTCCCCGGTGGTCGCGCCGTCGGCCGCAACGGCGGCCAACCGATCGGGATCCGGGGCCACCTGACGCACCGTCAGCCAGCCCCCGACCGGAAGCAGTGAGTCGGCGACCACGTCGGCCTCGAGCAGCGCGACCGTGCCCAACCCACAGGCGTACGGCAGCTCCGGCAAGGCCGCCGCGAGCGCGACCCCGGCGGCGATGCCGACCGAGGTCTCCAGCGCCGAGGAAACCACCACCGGCAGACCGATCCGCTCCACGAGCGCCAACGCGGCCCGCACGCCGCCCAACGGGGCGACCTTGATCACCGCGATGTCGGCGGCCCCGGCACGAACTACCTGCATCGGGTCCGTGGCGAGCCGGATCGACTCGTCGGCGGCGATCGGCACGTCCACGAGCCGGCGCACCCGGGCCAGCTCGTCCACCGTTCGGCAGGGCTGTTCGACGTACTCCAGGCCGACCTCCCGATCCAGGGACCGGATGGCTCGCGCGGCGGCCTCGGGGTCGGGCCAGGCGCCGTTGGCATCGACCCGGATCCGTCCCCCGGGTCCGAGCACCGCCCGCACCGCGGCCACGCGCTCGAGGTCCGCTTCGAGCGACTGACCCAGCTCGGCCACCTTGACCTTCGCCGTGCTCGCCCCACCGGAGGCCGCGACAATCTCCGCCGCCCGCTGCGGCGAGCAGGCCGGCACGGTGACGTTCACCGGGATTCGGTCGCGGACCGCCGAGGGCCACCCGACGGTGGCGGCCTCGTACGCGGCAGCCAGCCAGGGCGCGGACTCCGCGGTGTCGTACTCGGCGAACGGGGCGAACTCACCCCACCCGGCCGGCCCCGCCAGCAGCATCCCCGTCCGCCGGGTGATGCCCCGGAATATGTTGGGCATTCCGATTGAGTACACGTGGAACTGCACAGGTCCGGACACCCGGACATCCTCCCGCAGCAACACCTCGGCGCGTGGGTACGGTGACCCGGCGGCCGCGCGGCGCATCGTGCGCTCCCGGCACACGCCGGCTGGAGGCATCGATGACGGGAACCCCGGGACGCCCGGTCAAGGTGTCGGAGCTGTTCGACCCGGCCTCCTGGAAGCTCGTCGAGGGCTTCGCCTTCCACGACATCACCTACCACCGCGCGGTCGACTCGGGCACGGTTCGGGTGGCCTTCGACCGGCCCGAGGTGCGCAACGCGTTCCGGCCGGCCACCGTCGACGAGCTCTACACGGCACTTGATCACGCTCGCATGAGCCCGGACGTGGGCTGTGTCCTGTTGACCGGCAACGGCCCCTCGCCCCGGGACGGCGGGTGGGCGTTCTGCTCCGGCGGCGACCAGCGCATCCGCGGGCGCACGGGATACCAGTACGCCGGAGGCGAGACCGCCCAGACCGTCGACCCGGCGCGGGCCGGCCGGCTGCACATCCTGGAGGTGCAACGGCTGATCCGGTTCATGCCCAAGGTTGTCATCGCCGTGGTGCCCGGTTGGGCGGCCGGCGGTGGGCATTCGCTGCACGTCGTGGCGGACCTGACCCTGGCCTCGGCCGAGCACGCGCGGTTCAAGCAGACCGATGCCGACGTCGGCAGCTTCGACGGCGGCTACGGATCGGCGTACCTGGCGCGCGCCGTCGGGCAGAAGTTCGCCCGGGAGATCTTCTTCCTCGGCCGCGAGTACACCGCGGAGGAGGCGCATCGGATGGGCGCGGTCAACGCCGTCGTCCCGCACGATCAGCTGGAGGTCGAGGCGTTGCGCTGGGCGCGGGAGATCAACGGCAAGAGCCCGACCGCCCAGCGGATGCTGAAGTACGCATTCAACCTGATCGACGACGGCCTGGTGGGGCAGCAGCTGTTCGCCGGTGAGGCCACGCGGCTGGCATACATGACCGATGAGGCGGTCGAGGGCCGCGACGCGTTCCTGGAGAAGCGGCCCCCGGACTGGTCGCGGTTCCCCTGGTATTTTTAGACTGGCACGTTTGCCCAGGTCAGGGGCCTACAGCGCTTGGGCGGGGGCTGCCTGGGGGCTGACGGGTTTCAGCACCTGGTCGAACAGACCCGAGACCGCAGCCCGTGTCCGGTCCTCGGCTGTCGGCCAGAGGTGCGCGTAGATGTTCAGGGTCGTGCTGGCCGTGGCGTGGCCCAGCGCCCGCTGAACCGCCACCACGTCGAGCCCGGCCGAGATCAGCGCCGAGGCGAAGAAGTGCCGCAGGTCGTGCGCGGTGATGCCGGTGCCCCCTCGGGCCGGCTTGCCCGTCTTCGGGTCTGGCTTGGCTCCCGGCACGAGCGCAGCCGCGCAGGTCTCACGCCAGCGGTAGGTCGCCACGTTCTGGTCGGGCGGGCCACCGGCCTTGCCCAGCGCCCCGAACAACCACCGCTCCGGGTCGTCCCCGGGGCAGTGGACCCGGACGTGCTCGGCCAGCAGCTCCAGGACGTCCTTGGGCAGCGCCACGGTGCGCTCGCTGGCGTACTTCGGCAGCCGGATTTCGACCCCACCGGGCACCTTCTGCACCTGGCGCTGGACCTTGATCTGGCGCCGCAGGAAGTCGACGTCGCCCACCTGGAGGCCGAGCGCTTCACCGAGCCGTAAGCCGGCGAAGGCGCACACCGCCACGAACCCCCGGAACCGAGGGTCCGCGCCCGCCAGCAGGGCGGCGACCTGCTCGGTGGTCGGCAGGGTCATGGCGGCATCGTTGCGGCGCCTGCGGGGCAGCACCACGCCTTCGGCGGGGTCGCGGGCGAGAATCCGGTCGCGGACGGCGGCGCGGATCACCGACCGAACGCAAACGAACCGCGTCTTGATGGTCCCGGCGCCCAGGCCGTTGGCGTCGAGCTGCTTGATCCAGGCCTCGATGTGGGACCGGCGGAGCTGGCCCAGTGGGAGGTCCGCGAAGGTCGTGGACTTCATCGAGGTGTCCATGTTGACCCTGGACCCGTGGACCCAGAGCTGCCGCTTGGACCAGTCGTCGTAGTAGGTCCGCAAGCTGGTGCGGCCAGCCTCCGGCGACACGTAGTCGCCCGCCAGTACCGACGTCTCGACCGTGGCCAGGAACCGCTGGGCGGCGAGCTTGCGGTCGAAGGTCTTGGACCGACGGACGCCGGTGTCCTCCTCGATCCAGCGCGCGATCCAGCGCGCCGGACGACCCGGCTCGTTGCGACGGCTGACTGCGCCCATTTTGACCCGATTCCCTGCTGTGGCTGCGTTCTGACGGCCGATCAGTTCAAGGATTGCACGTCCCGGGCAAAAACGTGTGACGCCGGGATGAGCTAGAGTGAGGGGCAGACAGGTCGAGGGAACCACAACCCAGCCCAGCTCCACCGGCAGAACTCAACGAGCGAAACCGGTGAACGAGCAAATCGCCTGACCCACCGGGTCAGGCACCGTCCGATCAAGGGCTTCGAGGACGGAAGCGATCGAGCCGCGCTGAGCGCGTGCTCTCCTTCCGTTGGAGCACCTAGTGAAACAGCCTCTGTCTCTGCTGCACGACCCGATCCTGACGCCCGAGCAAGTCGCCGCGATGTTTGGTCTCTCGCCCCGCACCATCGAAGGCTGGCGTCAGGCCGGTAAGGGCCCGGAATTCATCGAGCTGGGCAAGAACGTCGCCTACCGCCTGTCGGCGGTCGAAGCCTTCGTGGCCAAGCAGACTCGCACCATCAGCACCCCGAAGCGCCGCCGCGTTGCCCAGGGCGGGGCCCAGCGATGAGCCTCAACAACAAGCGCAACCACCAGCCGTCGGCTAAACGGTCGCGGGCCGAGTTCCGCATCGACCAGTTCGCCTTGCAGCAGTGGCGGGACGAGATCCAGGAGACCGAGGCTGACCGCCTGGCCGCCCTGCTCGCGTCGAAGTTCACCGTCCGCCGCACCGGCAAGGGCAAGGCCGGTGGCCGGCCGTGAAGATCCTCGATCTGTTCTGCGGCGCCGGCGGTGCGTCGATGGGCTACCACCGCGCCGGCTTCGAGCTGGTCGGCGTGGACATGGCGCCGCAGCCCGAGTACCCGTTCGAGTTCCGGCAGGCCGATGTCATGGAACTGCGGCTCGACGTGGACTTCCTCAAGTCGTTCGACGCGATCCACGCCAGCCCGCCCTGCCAGGCATACACCGCCCTCCAGAAGGGCACCAATGCCCGGCTGGGTCGTAAGTACCCGAACCTGATGGGCCCGGTGCTCTACGGCTTGGGCCAGAGCCGCCGGCCGTCGGTAATCGAGAACCCGGCCGCAAGGCCCGATGTAGTGCTCTGCGGCACGACGCTGGGGCTGTCGGTGATCCGTCACCGCAGGTTCGAGCTGAACGAATGGACCATGGCTCAGCCCAAGCACGTCAAGCATGCGGGGACGAACCGAGGTTGGCGCCACGGTGTCTACCGGGACGGTGTCTGGCCCGACGGCCGCGTTGTCGTCGAGGCGTACGGCAACGGCGGTGGCAAGGCCTCCGTGGCCGAGATGCAGACCGCGATGGACATGCCCTGGGTCAGCACCCGCCACGGCCTGACCGAGGCGATACCGCCGGCGTTCACCGAGTGCATTGGCCGCGATCTGCTGGCGCACCTGACCCGAGCGGCGGTGACCGCGTGACCACTCTCGGACGGCCTATCGGCGGCGGCCGCAAGATCCCGAAGCGCGGCAAGTGTATGAACGACACGGCGTGGATCATCGCCCACGAGAACGAAGAGTGCCCGTGCTACGGCGGCCTTCCACCGGGGACAGAAGTGCCCCCGGAAGCGCCGTCCGGGGGCACAGAGACCAGCAGCGGCCAGGCAACCAGTCAGTTCGAGGATACCGCCCGGGGGTATCTGGCGCGAGGCTGGAAGCTCTTCGCAGTCCGGGCTGACAAGGTCCCCATCGCCAACTGCGACAACTGCAGGATGGATCACGGCAGCCCCGCCGATTACGAGGCCTGCCAGTGCCTCACCTGCCACGGCTTCTACGCGGCCACCGACAACCTCGACCGGTTGATGCGCCAGGTCGACAAGGTCGGTACCGAGGTCCGGCTGGCTGTCCGAACGGGCGCGGCCAGCGGGATCGTGGTGCTGGACCTGGACCCTGAACCGGGCGTGCCCGGCAGGGATCTGGCCCAGCTGCGCCAATTGGCGACCGACCTCGGAGCCGGGATCGATTGGGACGTCCGGACACCGGGCGGCGGCCTGCACTTCTTCTTCGCATACCCCGGAGACAGACGGGTGCCGACCACGCACAGCAAGCTTGCTCCAGGCATCGACGTCCAGAGCGACCTCGGCTACGTATTGCTGCCGGCGCCCGGATCCGGCTACACGGCCGGAGTGCTGACCGACGGGAAGACCGGCGAGGACCGTAAGTGGTGGGCCACTGGCGCCGATCCGGTTCCGATGCCCGAGGCCCTGCTGGTCGCTATCGACGGGCTCGGGGCTGCCAGACAGGCCCGCGCCGGGCACGGATCGCAGTACGGCGACGACTGGGTCTGGTACGGCCCGGACGACCTCCGGCATCTGCTGGCGGCGGCCGAACGGCTGGAGAAGGGCAGCATCCAGACCGGCCTCTACCAGATCGGCTGCTGGGGCGGTCGTGGTGTCGCGGCCGGCGCCCTTGATGAGTCTGTGGTGCATCAGGAGCTGGCCGCGATAGGTGAACGCCTGCTGTTCGAGGCGGGCATGGCCCCGGCCAAAGCCCGCACCGAGGCATGGCGGCAGGTCGGCAACGGCTTGGGCGACGGCCAGCGCGACGCCGATCCGGACGTCGGTGTGTTCGAGATCAACATCGTGCCGGATGACGAAAAGTCCTACACGGCCGAGGAAGCGGGATCAACGGTGTCCGTCAACGAACCGGGCACGCCCGGCACGCAGCCGGCGGTCGCGGTTGCTCCGAAACCCCCGGCTGGGGCCGACATCCCACCGGAGTGCGAAGCGATGTGGGAGCTGCACCCCATCCTTGGCGAGATCCGCGATCTGGACCAAGCGCGCCGAGTGAACCGCTGGGCCCTGCTGGCGGTTGGGGTTGCTCGGGTGTTGTCGGCGGTCCCCTATTCGGTGACCCTGCCGCCGATCGTGGGCGAATCTGCGTCGTTGAACTTCTACGTCGCTCTAACCGGTCCATCGGGCGCGAAGAAGGGCACAGCAATCCGCTGCAGTTACAACCGCGTCGTCGTCGAGAACGAAGGCAGCCGCGAGAACCTGGGCACCGGCGAAGGCCTGATCCAGGCCTACCTGATGCCGGTCGGCAAGGGCGACCAGCGCCGGCAGATCCGCAACCCCGATGTTCCGTCGCTGGTGATGATCGTGGACGAGATCACCGGACTGGGCGACCTGGCTGCTCGGGACGGCAGCACCATCGGGTCGGACCTGCGATCGGCTTGGTCAGGCGAGCAGCTAGGCCGCACCAACGCGACACCGGGCCTGAGCCGCAAGCTCGAAGCGGACACCTACCGCCTGTGCCTGATCGCCGGGGTGCAGCCCGAGCGCAGCGATGTGCTGTTCAGCGACACCGGCGCCGGCTTGCCCCAGCGGTTCGCCTGGGCACCGGTGGGCGACCCGAACCGCGCGCCGCTGGACCTCGATGGCGACTGGGAAACCGACAACGCCCCGATGATCGCCGCGCCGGAGTTGGCGCGTCACCGCGGTGACATCAAGGTCTGCCGTGAGGCGTGGCGCGTCATCAAGGAGGCCGACGACGCCCGCGAGCGCGGCGACAGCGAGGCCCTGGACGGGCACGCGCTGCTGGTGCGGTTGAAGTTCGCGGCCGGTCTGGCTGCGCTGTGCACCGGGAAGCTGGAGGTGACCGACCAGTGGTGGGAAGCCTCGGGCTGGTTCATGCAGGTCTCGGACGCGACGCGGGCCTGGGCTGCTGCCGGGGCGCTGGCGGAACGCCGGAACTTCTACCGGGACAAGGGCGTCGACCAGGGCGTGTCTCAGGCGGCGGCGGCCGGTATCCGGCTGGAGCTGGCCGTGGCTAAATGCGGAGCGACGGTGTTCCGGCTGCTGTCCCAGCCAGACCACCGGCACGGCTGGACGAGGCGGGATCTGGCGCGGTTGTGCGACAAGACCGACGGGCTCCTGCAGCACCGCTGCGAGGAGCAGCAGCTCAACCTGGCTACCGGTCGTATGCATCGGGTGGAGGTCATGAAGGCGAACCTGGACCTGGCCCTGGACCAGCTCATCGGCGACGGTCTGGTCGTGGTCGTGCGGCAGAACCGGCAGGAACGCGAGGTGTTCGCGTTGGCTGACGACCCGCGAAACAAGGCCAAGTAGGCCGCCGCCGGCAGGGGTTTACGGCGCCGTGTTCGGTCTCTGCGGAGGTCGGATGCGGCGCCGTTTCGCGCGGGTCGGTGCCCGGTTCGTTCCCCGCGACTGGCGCAGTCGCGGCCGCGTCTGAGTCGCGGTCGCGGTGAGTCGCGGTGACCCCCTTTCTGTTTTACGCGTGGAGTCGGGGCAAACCGTATAAGAGGGTTAACTTTATGTCTGTTTTATACGTATATGGAGTAGTAGAAAAACGAGACGCGGTACCCGCGACTCGCAACTCACCGCGACTCACGGCGGCGTCCGGGGACTAGCTCCAGAACCTCATCCCGACAGCGCAGCCCCGCCGGCCGCGCGGCGCGGTCCGCTCCAAAACTTGGTGATCTTGGTCGGGCTCTTGTTCGGCACTGCTGTCGTCGCGCCAGCCGGGCTCAGACGGACTGACTGCCGGTCAGGTTGCATCTCTGGATGGGAATTGACCGAACAGCTCACCCAGTTCGAGCCGAACGGCCTAGGTCCAAGGCACACGGCAATGGGTCGACTCGCGTTAAACTGACAGGGCGTCACTACGACGGAACCACCGGCGGCGCAAGTAGTCCACGGGGGACCACGATGACCAATGAGAACCGGGTACGCCCGGCCGGGGTGCCGGGCCAGCGACGCAGCCCTGGCGAGTGGGACCGGGTGATCCTGCCGCGCGCTGCCGAGATCGTGGAGTCGTACGACATCCCGGTCACCCTGCGCCAGTTGCACTACCGGCTGGTCAGCCTCGGGCTGATCCGCAACACCAAGAAGGAGTACGACGCCCTCTCGGAGCGCACGGCCGAACTGCGCCGCGACGACCTGTTCCCCGAGCTGTTCGACCGTGGGCGGGACATCGAACAGTCGCACGGCTGGACGGACACCGATCAGATGCTCGACTACTACCGCCGGGTCTTCCGTCTGCGCCGGACCACCGGGCAGGAGTACCAGATCTGGCTCGGCGTCGAGAAGAACGCCCTGGCCGGGCTGCTGTCTGACTGGTTCGACGAGCTGGGCCTGCCCGTCGTACCGCTGGGCGGCTACTCGTCCGAGTCGCTGGATCGCAAGGTGCGCCGCCAGGTCGAGGGCGATGACCGCCCAGCCGTGCTGATCATCGCTGGGGACTTCGACGCCAGCGGCGAGGACATCAGCCGCAACTTCGTCCGGCACACCGACTGCTGGGCCGACGTCACCCGAATCGGCCTGGAAGCCGAGCAGGTCGAAGAACTCGGGCTGATCGTGCAGGCCGGGAAGTGCCGCGACAGCCGCGCGCCTGCCTTCATTGACCGCTACCTGGACCTGCACGCCGACTACGCCGACGTCCTGGCCGGCCGCTGCGGCAGCGAGAAGGCCTGCCCTGGCGACCACGGCCCAGCCAACCCGGCGCCGGTCCAGGTCGAGCTGGACGCTGTCGAGCCGTTGACGCTGCGGGGCTGGTTCCAGGACCAGATCGACATCTGGTGGGACGACGACGTCTACCAGCAGACCCTCGCCGACGAAGAGCAGGCGCGCGCCGACGTTGACGCCGCCCAGGACTGGCTCCGCGACTATCAGATCAACCGGGAGACGCTGTGACCACCGACGACACCAACCGGGCACGCCCGGTTCCCGCCCAACGCGTCAAGCGCCCGTCCAAGGCGGCGCGTGCTCGCGCTGCCGCGTGCGTGGTCATCTACGTCCGCGTGTCCACCGAGGAGCAGGCCAAGAACGGCGCCGGGCTCGACGCGCAGCTCACCGAGTGCCGCGCCTACGCCTCTGCCCAGGGCTGGGCCGTCGTGGACGAGGTGGTGGAGGTGCCGATCAGCGGTAAGGTCGCCCCAGACCGCCGGCCTGGTTTCGGCCGCGCCCTCCAAATTCTCAACGCCTGCGACGCCGGGCTGCTGCTGGTCCGCCGCATAGACCGCATCAGCCGGCGCCTTGAGCACCAGCTCGCCGTGTTCGCCGCCGCCGGGACGGGTACTTGGGCCATCGCCACCCCCGACGGCAAGGTGAACACCGCCAGCGCTCAGGGCCGGTTTCAGCTGCAGGTGCTGGCAGCCGCAGCCGAGTACGAGCTGGGCCTCATCGGTGAGCGCACCGCCGAGGGCATGGCCGCCAAACGCGCAGCCGGCGTCCGCCTGGGCCGCCCGTCGTCCCTCTCGACCCGTCCGGACGTCCTGGCCCGGGTCGTCGCGGAGCGCGAAGCCGGCCGCACCCTGGCGGCCATCGCCGCCGGCCTGAACGACGACGGCATCCCCAACCCGTCCGGTTCGCCGGCCGGGTGGCACCTGGTCACGGTGCAGCGGGCTCTCCGCACCGCCGCGCAGGACCGCGCCGCCCACCGGCGCAGCGACAAGAACCTCACCCCGGCGCCGATCTGGGACGGTGAATGATGACCCGTCGTTACCAGGCCAGCAGGACCAGCCGCACCGACCCGTGTCCGCTGTGCCTGACCGGGTTCGCGTTCCACGGCGAGTGTGAAGCGGTGGCGCTCGGTTGGTGGCTCGGCGGCGACTACGACTGCGAGCCGAGCTGCGCCGGGTACTGGTTTGAGAACCGCTCGCTCTACCGACTGGCGCCCGTCTGCTACCTCTGCGGCATCGCGCCGACCGAGAACGTCGAGCATGTGATCCCGCAGGTTCTTGGCGGTCCCGACCGGTGGGCCAACGTCGCAGGAGCGTGCATCATCTGCAACGTCCGCAAGGGCGGTCGACCCTTCACGCCCACCCCTGACCAGGCGGCCCGGCTGGCCGCGCACCAGGCCGGTTTCCGCGCCGCCTACGCCCGCGTCACCGAGGACATGGTGTGGCGCATCGCCCAGGCGTGGCTCGACGCCGAGAGCGCGCTGTCGGACACCTTCTGCGACTGCGACGAAAGCCGCTGCGACGACTGTCTGACCGAGCGCGCGTCCCTGCGGGCGCAGTTCTGGGCGGATTGGTCCGAGGGCCGGGAGCCCGACGTGTGCGCACGGATGCAGGCGCTGCTCGACTCACCCACCACCACAACGACCGGGGAGACTGCCCGATGAACTCTGCACCGCTGACGCCCGCGGAGCTGACGGCCCTGGCCGGCCGGAACACCGACGACCACGACCTCACCCGTGTGATCGAGGAGCTGCACGCTGCCCGGCTGCGGGTGCGTGAGCTGACCGCGGAACACGCCGCGCTGCTCGGGCAGTTGATCGCCGCCGAGGACGACCGTGAACTGCTGTGCGCCTACGTGGATCGCGCCCAGGGTCGCCACGAGTACGACGGCGACCAGTGGGGATGCCGGACCTACTTGCATCACGGGGCGCGGTGCGGCCACCAAGCAGACAACGACTGGCACACCCTCACCAAATCCCGGCTGGCTGAGCTGCGCACCGAGATGCAGGAGGAGCGGCCATGATCGATCGCCCGACCGACGAGGAGATCGGCAACCTGCCGCGGGGCACCCTCATCCCCGGGTGTCCCTTGTGCGATGGCGCGCCCGGGGCCCGGCAGCACAACCACGTCCGGCCCGGAGGCTGGGAGCCGCTCCGCAACACCTTCGTCGGCATGACGTGTTCGATCTGCCGCATGATCCTTCCCGCCGCCGCCTTCCGCGACGCCGACCAGCCGCGCGCCCCTTACATCTGGGTCGAGTACGGCGTGCCCGGCGTCCAGATCGATCCGACCCGTCTGACCGACAAGCCGGACTACCGCGCCGAGGTCCGCCGCTGCGTCAACTGCGTCGAGGCTGCCCGCTGATGGGCGCGACGCGGAAGATCCTGAGCCTGTCGACGCTGGGCCTGGTCCGCTGGCACAGCGCCGGCGAACGCGCCGCGATCGAAGCGCGCCGCACCCGCCGCGAGGTCGGCCGCCTGCGGCGGGAACTGCGCCGCCGGGGCTGACCACCGCCCTGGATCAGCCGTTCGTAGCTCTGGTCGAGCCGTTCGGCCGAGCCGCAATCCCGGTGCCCCTACCTACCGTCGAAAAAAGGCGCGCGGGGGCGCAACTGGGCGAAAAGGGCGGGCGGAGCCGGTGGGCGGGAGGAAGCTGCAACGACCGCTGACCGTGGGCGAGCTGGCTGCCGCTGTATCGGGCTGGCAGCCGCTGAAGGAGCCTGACCCAGCCAACGAATGGGTGCAGCGCTTCCCGATCAGCGCGCAGGTTTCGTTCGTCCAACGGCTCGGTTATGACGAGGACAACCGACTCGCGGAATGGGCTGTGTGCCAGTGCCGTTTGGGCGACGATGGCAAGTGGCAGCGGGTCGCCGTTTACGACACGTGTCACGGAACGGCACACATGCACCTGTACAACCAGGACGACGTCGAGTTTGCCAAGCGCCACATAGCATCGATCGACAGCTACGAGTCGCTTGCAGTGCAGTTGGACAGCGCCGTCGCCGATGTACAGAACAAGTGGCGAGAGAACGAACGGAGGTCGAACGATGGACGATAGGGCGCAGCAACGAGCAGCCTTGATCCCACAGCTCGCACGGATGATGCGGAACCCTCTGTTCCGCACGGCCCTCGGCTGCAAGCCAGGTGAGGAGTTCTCGGTCGTCGTGGCTCTCGCCGACGACTCTATGACCTACGTCAACGAGCAGATCCGGACGTGCCCCGGCCCTGGAGTGCTAGCCGCGCAGACTTCGCACGGCCTGCAATTGGCGACCTTCGGGCCTGCTGTGGGAGCGATCAACCGCCGGCGGGGGCTGCCCGCGCCGCGTGTGGACGAGTTCATGGAAGGCGTCGCCGTAAAGGGTTACGCGACCCAAGGGCAGAAGGAGTTCCGCGAGCTGGCTTGCGTCTGACCGGACCTGTACCTGATCGCGACGCCCTCCCACCGGAGGGGCGTTCTGCGTCTTCGGGTCGGGGGTCCTCCGCTCGCCGGTAAGTAGCCCACATCCGCGGATCGCTCCCCGCCGGCCCCGCTTGCCGAATCTTTACCCGACCGCGTCAACCCTCGGTGTCCTTATCGGTATCACCAGCCGCGTGGGGCGATTTCACGCTGACGGACCCTCACTTCGCACCCCCGCTGAGGGTTCCCGGGGCCAGAACACCGAGGGTTGAGCTGTCTACCGGTGTCCGGCGGAGTCGGCCTGTGGCGCAACATTCCGCCGCTGGCGTGCTTACCGTCGATGACATGAGGGACACCAACGCCAGCGACGCACAACTTCTGACGAAGGCTCAGGCAGCCCACCGGCTGGCCGTGAGCGAACGCACCGTCGACCGGATGGCCGCCAACGGCCACCTGACTCGGATCTTCTTGCCGGGTGGCTCGTTCCGGTTCGGCGTGGCCGACATCGACGCCTTGGTCGCCAGTGGCGCCCGCCGGCCCGGAAGCGAGGGCTGACCCGCCATGCCGCGCACCATCACCATCGAACAACCGCTCAACATCCAGCAGGCCGACGGCCCCCGGTGGCGCACGACCGCCCCGGAGGCGACCCCATGACCACGCCCGCCGCACCCCCGCTGAACGTCCCGGCCCGTCAGCCGTGCCCGCGCTGCGGCGACGTGCACAAGACCTCCGCCGCCTTGACGGAGTGCGCCCAGAATCCTCCCGGCGGCCCCACGGCTATCACCGTGCCGGGCAAGGGAGGTCGGAAGTGATGGCGCCCGCCCACCGCGAGTGGGGCATTTTCGTAGCCCCGTCGATCCGCCTGCGCCCGCAGGAGCCGGGCCCCATAGGCGCTCGCGTGCTGGAGCGGCTCGCTGCGCTACCCCTGGTCGGCAACTGCGGGCACCTGCGGGACTGGGAACCGGCCTACGTCTGGCACGGCGCCCCAGGACAGCTCATCTGCGCTGCGTGCCTCAAGTCCGCGGGCGAGGCGTTCGTGCTGGCGCACACGCGGCACGCCAACGACCCCACCTTCGCCCCGGAAGCCTTCCTGTGCCCTGGGCACCGCAGCCAGACCCTCGCCTTCCGGTCCTTCGTCGGGGTGGCGTGCACCGACGCGGACGTCGGCCTGGTCGCGCCGTTGTGCGGCGCCTGTTGGGAGTCCGACGAATACTCCGCCGAGCAGGCCCTCCTGAACGCCACCGACACCGACTGCGACCCGTGCCGCGCCGAGATCCTGGAGCTGACCGCGTGAACACCGAAAGTCGCACCATCGTGGACCGCTCCGCGCCGACCGCCCCGGCTCCGGGTGGCCGGACGGCAGCCTGCTCGACCTGCGGGGTCGCCGTGGCCCACGCCGACGCGGCGGACGACTTCATCGAGACGGGCTGGGGCGGCGCGCCGGAAGGCCGCGTGGGTCGCGGCGGGTGGCGGTACGACGTCACCGCATGGTTCACCAAATGCCTGGACTGCGCCAAACGCGAAGCTGCCTGGACCGCGGCGTTCGGCCCGGACGGTGTCCGCTTCGCCACGGCCGTACGGCTCCTCAAGATCGACGGCCCCGCCACGATGGACACCCTGGACGCCGCCGGGTTGCCGTGGTCCAAAGACCTGGCCGATCATCCGGCGCTGGGCGGGCTGAGCTTCGCGTCGTGGGTCGGGGCCGCCGAGCACCTGCCCGCCGACTCGCAGTACGTGCCGCTGGGCGACGAGACTCCCCCGGCCCTGGCTGAGCTGACGCGCCGGGCCGCCAGCGTTGCCCGCAGCCCGTTCAGCTTCCTGCCGCCCGACAAGGTCGCCGGGCTGCGACGCCTGGCCAACATGAACCGCGACCTGCTGGCCCACGCCGGGCAGACGATCGAGATCGCAGCCGCTGACCACTCCCCGGCGCTGTTCGCCCGCGACCCGCAGACCGCCAAGATCCCGCACGGGGCGCAGGTCCGCGACGGGTGCGGCCTGTGCGGGATCGAGGCTTACGCAGCCCCGTACGGCACCCCCGCTGGCGATGTGTTCGCACCGGCGGCGACCGACACTTCGGTGCTGCACACCGGCGGTGGCCTGGTCCCGGTGGCGGTGCTGGTGTGCCGGGCGTGCGCCACGTTGGACCCGCTGAACCGCGAGCCGATGCACTTCGGCGAGGGGCTGGTCACCGAGGCGCTGCTCCGCGCCGGTGCCCTCGCCGACGGGGACTGGTACGCGCCCGGAAGGCTAGCTCGGCTGACGTATGCCAGCCGCGTGATGGTCGCCCGTAGAAGTGGCTGGCAGCCCTCCACAGGGCCCAGTTCCGAGGGGTGGGCCCACCTCCCCCACGACGCCGACGGGGCCCTGCAGCGGCTTGAGGGACAGACCCAGCCCGACGTGCTGGCCGTCGATCACACGGCCGAGCGCGAGGCCCTGGCCGCCGCTCTTCTGGCCTCCGACGCAGACCTCGCCCGCAAGGTCGCGAACGGGGTGCAGCGCACCCTGGAGGCCGCCCGGCGGGTCCGGACAGCAGCCGAAACGCACCGGCTGGATCTCCAGACCCAGAAGGTCGCGTTGGCCGAACGTATGGCCGCGAACCGGGGCGCCTGGCGGCAGACCGCGGCCAGCTTGGTGCGGGCAGCCGAGCGGTCAGGCCACGCGGTGAAGACCGCCGAGGCCGAGGACGAGCCGAACGACTATCCCGAATAGCCGTGGCCGCTCGGGCGCCTTGGAAAAGCGCCAGAGCGGTCAGCCAGCGGCGTCGGGGACTCATCTCCCCCGGACGCCGAGCCGGAGCCAGCTTCACAGCACGGGCGGCCGGTGCACCAAAAAGGGCCCGGCTGGTTCGTGGGGTTGAGGACGACGCGGACCGGCCGGGCCCACCAACAGCACAACGAGAGACGTGAGATGAGCAACGACAGCAGCCCCATCCACCTGACCCGGCTTCTGCCGTACGTGTTTCGGGCCCTGGGCGATGTCCTGACTGACCCGAACGCCAGCAACGCCGAGAAGCTGAAGGCGGCGGAGCTGGTCTTCGACCTGGAGGCGAGCCTCGAATGAGCGACGAGATCGAGCAGTCCTCCGGGCCGGCCTCAGGCCGCGTCAAGTACGACGACCTGTTCACGCCGGCGCAGAACCTGGCCATCGCGGCGCTCGCGGTCGGCGGCACGGACAAGGACGCCGCCGGCGCCGCGTCCGTCTCCGAGTCGACCATCAAGAACTGGCGGCAGGGCGCCCCGTTCCGGGCCGAGGTCCGCCGACAGAACCGCGAACTGACCCGGCGCCTGAAGCAGCGGTACGGGCTCGATCTGCTGAACGAGGCGTCCAAGCAGGCGTTGGCCATCCTCCGGGACCCGACCAGCACCTACACGGAACGCTCTCGGATCATCTCTATCGTCTTCAACAAGTTCAGCGCCTTCGACGCGTCCGACGAGGTCACCGCAGCGCCGATGCAAGAGCTGAACGCCGAGGGCCCCCGGCCTGCTGGCCCCGAGCTGGTCAGCCTGCTCGACATCTACAAGCGGCGCCTCGCCCTTGCTGCTGAGCAGGCTGACTGGCCGCTGAGGACGGCGGCAGAAGAGTTCGGCGACGACGACGTGGACGAGCTTGACGACGTCCCCGAACCCGCAGGCCGCACGATCCGGGGTGAGAAGGTGCCGCTGGCCCGGGAACTGCCGCCGGCCCCGCAGGAGGCCGCCCAGGCTCCTTCTCCGGAGTCCGTGGAGCAGCGTGAGCCGGCGCGCGTCGAGACGAAGGCGGAGCGGGAGGCCCGGGAGGCCGCAGAATGGCGCCAGTTCGCCCGGCAGCGCGGCTCGATTGCTGGGTACATCGGGCCGCAGGCTGGCCGGCTCATTTGATCCCGGGGGCTTTACGGGGTCTCGATTTTTGCGTGACACCGCGGGTGGCCACGGGTTATCACGGGACGTTTACGCAGGTCAGAGGCCTGATCAGCGGATCGGCCCTGGTAGCGCCGGGGTCCGGAAAAGTTCCCCTGGTACTTCTGAAGCCGCCGGGCCACCCCGGCCCCTCATCGCGCGGGCCCGGTGCCGACGCGCGCCCGGGCCAGGCTCTCGCCGAAGCGCAACCGGATCTCGGCCGCCAACGCACGACCCAGCGCCGAGGGCGAGCCGACGGCCAGCGACGACCACTCCGGAACTTCGAACGACTCCTGCACGGCAACCCCGTAGATCACCAGGTCGATCGCGAACAGAACCGTGTCCGGATCCTCGGCCGGCACGATCGACAGGCCACGCAGGTAGCGACTGCCGACCGGGTCGCCGGGCAGCGGGCCGATCAACTGTCGCCGCATCTGCGCCACCACCGCCGCACGGAACGCTGCCATCGGCCCTCCTCCTCCACCGCACCGCTGTGACGACGAGCCTGCCGCCCCGGACCCCCCGCGGCGAGCGGCATCGGCGGGGATGTGGACGAAAACCGCCCTGTGGACAAGCCCGGGGCGCGTCGTCCCGAGCCGGTCCACCTACGCTGAGCGGCCGTGGAGGACCGCGAGCTGGTGGCGCTGACCGTGGATCGCGACGCCCTCCCCGGCCCCGCCATGGAGGCGGCGCTGGACGGCTCGGGCCCCGCGCTCCTGCTCGTGCCGCCCGGTCCGGAGGGCCGACGGTTGGCCGAGCACCTGCTGCCCGCCGCCCGGGACGGCGTACCCGCGGACACCGCGCTGGTGATCCCGACCTCCGGCTCCACGGGGAGCCCCAAAGGGGTGCGGATATCGAGCGCCGCCCTCGACCACTCGGCACAGGCGACCCACCGGCACCTCGGCGGTCCGGGGCAGTGGCTGCTGGCGATGTCGCCGGCCAGGATCGCGGGCGTGTCCGTGCTGACCCGGTGTCGGGCCGGTGGCATGGCGCCGGTGGTGACCGCCGGGGCGCACTTCGACCCGGCCGCGTTCGCCGCCGCGGCGGCCCTTCTGGACCGCGACAGCCGCCGGTATACCGCCCTGGTCCCCACCCAACTCGTCCGACTGCTGGACGCGGGCACCCCACTGGACACGTTCGACGCGATCCTGCTCGGCGGCGGCCCGATCCCGGACGGCCTGGTGGCCCGCGCCGCCGGCCGGGGCGCCCGGGTGATCCGCACCTACGGCATGACCGAGACCTGCGGGGGGTGCGTCTATGACGGGCTGCCGCTGCCCGGCGTCCGGCTGATGATCGGCACCGGCGGGCTGATCCGGATCACCGGGCCGGTTCTCGCCCGCGGTTACCTGGGGCCCCGGCCCGCCGCCGCCGGACCGCCGGGGGCGCAGCCGGGTTTCACCGGGGCCTGGTTCACCAGCTCGGACCTCGGCCGGCTGGACTCCGGCGGCGTCCTGCACGTCCTCGGCCGCGTCGACGACGTCATCATCAGCGGAGGCGTGAAGGTCCCGGCGCAGTCGGTCGAGGCCGTCCTGGCGGGCCATCCCAGCGTCGCCGAGGTCGTCGTGGTCGGGCGCCCGGACCGAGAATGGGGGGAACGGGTGGTCGCGGTCGTGGTCCCGAGGAACGGGACCGTGGATCGGGCCGAGTTGCGCGCGCTGGTCACCGCTCGATTGGGTGGCCCGCACGCGCCCGGCGAGTTCGTGGTCGCCTCGGCCATCCCGAAACTGCCGTCCGGCAAGGTGGACCGGGCGCGCGTGCGGGTCATGGCGCGGCTGCCGTAGTCGCAGCACGCATGGACCTACCGCGGCACCCGCGGTCGGTGGGGATTCAGCACAGCCGGAAGGACGCGGAGCATGGCCACGGCGGCGCAATGGTTGGCGGGGGCGCGCCCCCGCACGTTGCCGGTCGCCCTGGCGCCGGTCGCGGTCGGGACCGGCGCGGCCGCCAACGACGACTCCGCGGTCTGGTGGAAGGCACTGCTGGCACTGACGGTGGCCCTGGCGCTGCAGGTCGGCGTCAACTATGCCAACGACTACTCCGACGGGGTGCGCGGCACCGACGACGACCGGGTCGGCCCATTGCGCCTGGTCGGGTCCCGCGTCGCCTCGCCCCGGCAGGTCAAGGCGGCCGCGTTCGCCTCGTTCGGAATCGGGGCGATCGCGGGCCTGATCCTGGCGGCCACCTCGTCCTGGTGGCTGGTGGCGCTCGGCGCAACGGCCATCGCCGCGGCATGGGGTTACACCGGAGGCAACCGGCCGTACGGCTACCGGGGGCTCGGCGAGGTTTCGGTGTTCGTGTTCTTCGGGCTGGTGGCCGTGCTCGGCACGACCTACGTACAAGCCGGCGGACTTACCTGGCCCGCCGTGGTCGCGGCGTTCCCGGTGGGCATGCTCGCCTGCGCGCTGCTGGTGGTCAACAACCTGCGCGACGCACCCAAGGACGCCCCGGCCGGGAAGCGGACGCTGGCGGTGCGGCTGGGCGACCGGGCCACCCGTCGCCTGTTCGGCGCCCTGGTGCTGGGGTCGTTCGTCTTCCCGCTGGCGATGGTGCCCCGGCAGCCCTGGGCCTGCCTGGCCCTGTTGGCGCTGCCGATGACGACGCCGGCGCTGCGCCAGGTGCTGGGCGGCGCGGCAGGCAAGGACCTGATCCCGGCGCTGGCCGGGACCGCGCGGGCCCAGCTGGGCTTCGGGTTGCTGCTCGCCGTCGCGCTGGCGGCCGGCGCCTGATCCGAAAGGGTGCCTCAGGCGCCGACCGCTTCGCTCATCTGACGTTCAGGGCTTGGCCTGCGGGTTCTGTGCGGGCGGGGCGGCCGGGTCCTCCGCCGGCTTGGCCTCCGACGCCGTGGGCCCTTGGGCCGGCTTGCTGTCCGGGGCGCCGGGCCCGTTCGCGACGGGCGTCTTGCTCTGTGTCGTCGGCCGCTGCTCCGGGGTCTTGCCCGGCTCGGACGCCGGGCCGGCGGGTGCCGTCGCCGGGTCGTCGGCGACCGAGCGCCCGGCCGGCGCCGTGGCGCTCCGGGAGGCGGGGTCCGCCTTCGTCGTGCTCGGGGTGTCACTTGCGGCAGGCTTGGCCGGGGCCGGGGCCGGGGCCGGGGCCTTGGCCGGTGCGGGAGCCGGGGCCTGGGCCGCAGTCGGAGGCTGGTCCGCCGCCGGAGCCGGTGCCTGAGCCGGTGCCTGAGCCGGTGCCTGGGCCGGAGCCGGAGCGCCGGGGGCCGCCGGAGCTTGGGCAGCGGGCGCCTGCTGGGTCGGCGACTGCGGCGCCTTCGGCGCGGTCCCGTCGGAGGTCGGGCCCGCGGGGTGCTGCTGGGCCGGCACGGTACCGATCTGCTTTGGTGCCGGGCTCCCCGGGGCGTCGGAGTGTGCGTGGGTTGCCGGAACCTGGTGGCCCGGGGCGGTTCCGGATTCCCAATTGCCGCCGTGCGCCGACCGCGTCCGGTGAATTCGCGCGGGGTGGCTCGGCTGCGTTTTCTCCGGCGTGATCGGGGTCACCGAAATCGGCTTCTCACCGCGCGGCAATTGGGCAATGTCGCCGACGGCGCTTTCCGGTTTCGTATCCGCCGCCGCCTCGGACGAATGCGAAGTCGGCTTAGCGCCGTGATGCGCGTTGGCCGGGGCATCGGCCACGACGGCCGAATGTGCCTTGGCTGCCGAATTCGTCGTGGCGACGGCGGCCGCGGGGGACGCCGCGGAACCGCCGGCCGCCGAAGTACCGGCTGCCGAGGTCCCCGCCGTTGAAGTGCGGGAGGCGCCGGCACCGGCCGTCGTGGCACGGGTCGGCGTGGCACTGGTCGGCGTGGCACTGGTCAGCGCGGCACCGGTCAGCGCGGCCGCCGGGTCGGCGGCCGGCTGAGCCTGACCTGATTGGGTCTGCGCGGTAGCGCCGGCGACGGACCCCGCGGTGGCGGCTCCGGTGTCGGTCGGTGCCGCGGTGAGGCCCCCGTCGTCGGACGACCGGGTGAAGATCGAGGTGATCGCGAAGGCCGGAATTGCCGCGGCGGCAACGATCGCGGCCACTGCCAAGGCGGTCCGCCGCCGGCCCCGACCGTATCCGGTGATCCGCGGCGCCGGCACCATGACCGCGACCGGCGTCGCGCTCAGGCCGGCCCCGGCTGCAAACCCGCCGAAGGCCTCCGGGTCGTAGTAGTGCGGTTCCGACGCCGCGACGGCGTCGTCCGCACGGTGGCGCAATTCGCGGCGCCCGCGCCATTCCCGCACGGACCCACCGATTGCCTGCATCCACAGCGACAATTCGGGACGGATTCGAGAATTAGACAAACTGCGCATCGTGACGTCACCCCACAAAGTTCCGACAGTGCAATTCGGACTTTCCGGGTGAAACGCTAGCCGTTGCGTCGCGCAATTGATGCGGCGTTAGTCCGTTGGGACTACTTCGGCTTCTTCTGCTTCGAACGTTCGGCCGCATCCAGGGCCGCGTCCTCCTTGGCCGCCCCCGCGTCCAACCGCGCGTTCACCCGACGCACCCGACCGGCCACCGAGCGGGCCATCTGCTCGCGGCTGCCTGCCAACAGGAAGTAACTCAGCCCGCCGGAGACCACCGTCGCCACCACCAGCACCAGGACCGGGCCGAGCCCGTGCAGGGTCACTGCGGACAGGCCCAGTACGGCAACGAACAGACCGATGCGACGCAGCGTGTACGAGGCTGCCGGAGGGAGTTGCACAGCGTCAGTCAAACACGTGGCGCGGATAGTTGCGTGGTCGGCGTCGGCCGAAGGCGGCAAAGGCCCCGTGGCGGGTCGGTCGGCCGCATTAGGCTGTCGGAAGGCGTCGTGGGAAGAGGTCGCATGCCGGACGAACTTCTGGTCCTGCTGGTGGTCGGGTCGATCGCGTGGGCGCTGATCGAACTGCTGCAGGCGGACAAGGCCGCCGTACGGTCGCTGCCCAAGTGGGCCTGGGCAGTGGTGATCGTGCTGCTGGCGCCGTTCGGTCCGCTGCTGTGGTTCCCGTTCGGTCGACCGCGGTACCGGGCCGCCGCGCCGGTAGGCGCACGCACTGCCCCGGGGAGCCCGCTGCGCGGCCGCCGCGCCTACGTGGCCCGCCCGGCACCCGACGACGACCCGGAGTTCCTGGCGGTGCTCAACGCCCGCGCCGATCAGCAGCGCCGATTGCGCAGGCTGGAGGAGGATTTCGGATCCGACGGCCCGGGAACCGACACCGACCGGCCGGACTGATCGGCTCGACTTCGGCGCGGCAGGCGTCAGGTCCCGGCGTAGGAATGCAGGCCGGTGATCACCAGGTTGATCACGAAGTAGTTGAACAGGAAGCAGCCGAAGCCGGCCAGCGCGATCGCGGCCGCCCGGCGCCCCTTCCAACCCGCCGTGGCCCGCGCGTGCAGGTACGCCGCGTACACCACCCAGGTGATGAAGGCCCAGGTCTCCTTCGGGTCCCATCCCCAGTAGCGGCCCCAGGCGTTTTCCGCCCAGATCGCGCCCGCCATCACCGCAAACGTCCAGAGCGGGAACACGAAGGCATGGACCCGGTAGGCCAGCCGATCCAGGGCCACCGCATTCGGCACTCGCCGGGTGAAGCCGACGTCGGCCAGGCCACGACGCTCCGCCCGGTCGCGCAACAGGTACAAGACGTTGATCGCGGCGCCCACCGTGAAGGTCCCGGCCGAGGTGACCGCGGCGACCACGTGGATGACCAGCCAGTACGACTGGAGCGCAGGCTGGAGCTGTTCGGCGTCGGTATACAGGACGGTGACGGCCAGGCCGAGGGTGAGCAGGACCGGGGCCACCACGAAGACACCGAGCCAGCGCACGTCGTAGCGACGGGTGAGCACGAGGAACACCCCGGTGGCCGCCAGCGAGGTCGCCGTGGAGAACTCGTACATGTTGCCCCACGGGACCCGGTGCACCGCCAGCCCGCGGCAGACCACACCGGCCAGGTGCAGTCCGAAGGCCAGCATGGTCAGCGACAGCCCGATGCGGCCGAACCGCTCCGCCCGGTCCGCCCGATCGACGGGTGCCGGCGCCGGCGGTGGCGGTGCTTCGACGACCGGGGCGGACCCGCCGCCGACCGTCAGCAACTCGGCGACGGCCGCCTGCGGGACTTCCGCGAAGCGGATCCGGCTGCCGAACGCCCATTCGGCGGACAGCGCCAGCATCGCCAGGGCGTACACGACGAGCGCGAAGTGGATGAACCGATCGCTGGCCGCAGCCAGTTCGTGGGACGCGGGCAAGCTCACTCCCTGCTCGTTTCGCGAGTCGATCGGACGCCGACGGCGCCCAGGGTGCTCTCGACGTCCTCGGCCAGGTCCACCCCGTCGCTGCGCGACAGGGCGCCGATCTCGACCAAGGTACGCCCGGTCCCGTCCGGGCTCGCGCGCACCCACACCCGACGGGGCCGGACGAACAGCGAGCCGAGCAGTCCGAGGATCGCGGCCACCGCCCCGAGCAGGGTCACGTCCCGCCCGGGGTCGTCGGCCAGCTGCAGCACGACCCACTGGCGGTAGCCGTCGAAGGTCAGGCTGCCCAGCCCGCGCGGCAGCTGGATGCTCCCGCCGACCGGCAACGAAGCGGTCACCTGCTGGGAGTTCGGGTCCTCGGTCTCGCGTACCTGAGTCATATGCGTGGTGTCGAGTCGGTACACCGACTGTGGGACGCCGCCGTCCAGGCCGAGATCACCGGACCACGCGTTGAACACCAGCCGGGGGTTCAACGGTTGCGGGAAGCTGGAGAACGGTCCGCGGGTGACGTCCATTGCGGCGGTGGGCAGGAAGAAGCCCTGGAAACCAAGTTGCGTCGGGGCCGCGTCCGGCACCTTGATCACGCCCCGGGAGCTCAGCCCCACCGGGTCCACCGGCAGGAACGGCACCGGGCCGGAGAAGACCACGTCGCCCTTGCCGTCGCGCACGGTGACCAGCGGCGCGTAACCGTGCGGCCCCAGGTAGATCTTGGTGGCACCGGCGCGCAACGGTTGGTTGACGCGGATCTGCCGCGCCACCGGCGGGGCACCGGGGTGCGCGATGTAGGTGACGTCCGCGGAGAAGTCGCGTGCGGCGCCGCGTTGCTGTCCGTCGAGCTGATACCTGGCGTGGAACTGATCCAGCGTCACCTCGAACGGCGCCAGGTGGTCGGTGTCGTACAACGGGCCGGCCCGCAGATTGTCGTACTGGGTCACGGTGTCGGCGAAGCCGTGCCCCTCCACGACCAGAGTGCTGCCCTTGAAGCCGGACAGGTGACCGTAGGCGATACCGACCAGGATGACCACCAACGAGAGGTGGAAGACCAGGTTCCCGGTGTCCCGCAGGTATCCGCGCTCGGCGGAGACCGACTCGGTGTCCCGGTCGACCCGGAACCGCCGTCGGCGCAACGCGGCGGCGGCCGACGCCAGCACCTCGTCGACCCCGGACTCCACGGTCACCACGCGGTGCTCGGCGAGCCGATCCAGGTTGCGGGGCACCGCCGGCGGCCTGGCCCGGACGGCCGTCAGGTACGCCCGGCTACGGGGCACCAGGCAGCCCACCAACGAGATCATCAGCAGCAGGTAGACCGCGGAGAACCACGGCGAGGAGAAGACGTCGAACAGCGACAACCGGTCGTACCAGCGGGACACATCCGGGTGGCGCGTCCGGAACTGGCCCACCGCGATCGGGTCCACCGGGCGCTGCGGGACCAACGACCCCGGGATCGCGGCCAACGCCAGGCCGAACAGCAGCAGCAGCGCCGTCCGCATCGAGGTCAGCTGCCGCCAGGCCCAGCGGGCGAGGCCGACGGTGCCCAACGGGGGCGGCGACGCCGGGGCGTCGGGCAGCGTGGTGGTCGCGGTCATCGGTCCATCACTCAGACCGCGGTCTCGAAGCCGGAGGTCCAGGTGCGCAGGTGGACCGAGAGCGAGGTCCAGACACCGGTCAGCAGCAGCAACCCGAGCAGGCAAAGCATCGCCCCGCCGGTGCGCATCACCACGACGTGATGCGCCCGGACCCACGCCAGGGCACCCAGCGCGCGGCGCAGCCCCATCGCGACGGCCACGAACGGCAGGCCCAGACCCAGGCTGTAGACGAACGTGAGCAGCGCGCCCCGCCCGGCGCTGGCGCTGTCGTAGGCCATGGTGAGCACCGCGCCCAGGGTCGGGCCGATGCACGGCGACCAGCCGACCCCGAAGAGCAGCCCGAGCACCGGGGCAGCGAGCAGGCCCAGACCGGACGCCGGCGCGCGGTGCAGCCAGCGGAACTCACGCTGGGTCCGCGGCAGGAACCCGAGGAAACTCAGCCCGAGCAGGATCGTGACCACGCCCAAGACCCGGTTGATCGCGTCCGCGTGCTCGACCAGATCGTCTCCGACGTGGCCGAACGCGGCCCCGTAGGAGACGAAGACCGCCGCGAATCCCAGCACGAACAGGCTGGTGCCGAGCAACATCCGGCCCCGGCGACGCTCGGCCAGGTCCGCCCCGGCCAGCCCGGTCACGTAGGACAGGTACCCGGGCACCAGCGGCAGCACGCACGGGGACAGAAACGACACCAGCCCCGCCAACAGGGCAACCGGCATCGCGATCAGCAGCGACCCGGAGGTCACCTGGTCGGAGAACGTGCCCTCGGCCGCGCGCATCAGGCGCCCGCAGGGCCGATCTTGCGGGGCACCAGGTCGGCGGCCGGCTCGGTATAGGTGATCGAGCGGATCTTCTCGCCCTCGTACCGGATCGTCGTGATGCTGGCCAGCGAGCACTGCCGGCGCCGCGGGTCGTGCCACAGCCGACGCCCCTCGATCCGCAGCCGCATGATCCAGATCGGCAGCTGGTGGCTGACGCAGACGGCCTCGTGCCCGGCCGCCGCCCGGCGCGCGGTGGCGGCCGCGCCCAGCATCCGGTGGGCCAGGTCGACGTAGGGCTCCCCCCACGACGGCCGGAACGGGTTCCACAGGTATGGCCAGTGCCGCGGCTGCCGCAGCGAGCCGTCGCCGACGCCGAAGGTCAAACCCTCGAAGTGGTTGGCCGCCTCGATCAGCCGGGCATCGGTGTCGACCTCCAGGTCGAACGCTGCCGCGATCGGCGCGGCCGTCTCGCGGGCGCGCTCCAGCGGGGAGGCGATCACCACGGTCACGTCCCGCCCGACCAGCGACTCGGCGACCCGCTCGGCCATCTTCGTGCCCAGCTCGGACAGGTGGTAGCCGGGCAACCGGCCGTACAGGACCTTCTCCGGGTTGTGCACCTCGCCGTGCCGAACCACATGCACCAAGGTCGTCGTCATGAGCGCTCTCCAGACCCGTCCGGCCGGAGCGCTTGGGGGTGACACCCCGACCGACACTGATTCGCCCGTGACACGCCGAGTCTGGTCGCGTTTGGGGGTGTCACCCCGACGGATTTGTTCACGCGGGCAGCACCTCGGCAGCCGCGCGGGCGGCGTGGGGCAGGGCGTCGAGCACCCGGGACAGGGCCTCGTCGTCGTGGGCGGCCGACAGGAACCAGGCCTCGAACGCCGAGGGCGGCAGGTGGACGCCGCGGGCGAGCATCTCGTGGAAGAACGCCGCGAAGCGGTCGAGCCGCTGCGACCGGGCTCCGGCGTAGTCGCGCACCGGGGCGTCGGTGAAGAACACCGAGAACATCGTCCCGGCGAATTGGATCCGGTGCTCCACGCCCGCGGCGGCCAACGCCTCCGCGGCCGCCACCGCGATCACCTCGCCGGACTTCGCCAGATGCTCGTAGACGGCCGGTGTGCAGGCGCGCAGCGTGGCCAGGCCGGCGGCCATCGCGACCGGATTCCCGGACAACGTCCCGGCCTGGTACACCGGGCCGTCCGGGGCCAACGCGGCCATCAGCTGCGCCCGGCCACCGAACGCGGCGGCCGGGAAGCCCCCGCCCATGACCTTGCCGAACGTGATGAGGTCCGGCGCGACCCCTTCGATCCCGAACCATCCGGCCGGGCCGGCCCGGAAGCCGGTCATCACCTCGTCGGAGATGAACAGGGCCCCGTTCTCGCGGCACAACCGGGCCAGACCGAGGGTGAAGCCCGGGTCCGGCGGCACCACACCCATGTTCCCCGGCGCCGCCTCGGTGATCAACGCCGCGATCTGGTCCGGATGGGCGGCGAACGCGGCGGCCACGGCGTCCAGGTCGTTGTAGGGCACGACCACGGTGTCGGCGACGGCGGCGCCGGTGACCCCGGCGGTGTCGGGCAGCCCGAAGGTGGCCACCCCCGACCCGGCCGCGGCCAGCATCGAGTCGACGTGCCCGTGGTAGCAGCCGGCGAATTTGATCAGCCCGGGCCGTCCGGTGATCCCGCGGGCCAGCCGGACCGCCGACATCGTGGCCTCGGTGCCGGAGGAGACGAACCGGATCCGTTCGACGACCGGAACGCGGGCCACGATCTCCTCGGCGAGTTCCACCTCACCCGGCGTCGGCGCCCCGAAGGAGGCACCGGAGGCCACGGCGGCCTGCGCCGCCGAGACGACCTCCGGGTGGGCGTGTCCCAGGATCAGCGGCCCCCACGAACACACCAGGTCGACGTACTCGCGCCCGTCGACGTCGATCAGGTACGGCCCGCGGCCGGCCGCTATGAACCGGGGGGTGCCACCCACGGCTCGGTAGGCCCGGACCGGCGAGTTCACCCCGCCCGGAATGACCGCTCGGGCGCGCGCGAACCAGGCCTGCGAGCGATCGACCGAGTTCACCCGCCCATGGTCTCACTGCCCCAGTTGCGGCCGACCGCCCAGTGCGGCAGTCCGCCGCCGCGAGCCAGGAGAACCGGCCGGTCGGCTCACCGCCGCGGCAGTTGCCCGAGGTAGTGCAGGCGATACGGATCAGTACAGCGTGGACATCGCCGCCATTGCGGAGGACTGGAACTGGACGGCCGGGGCATTGCCGCGGTCGCCCACCAGGACCATGTGCATCACCATCACGGTGTTGCCGCGTCGACCGACGGCGTAGAGGTTCGTCGCGTGGTCGAATCCGGGCGGCGGCACCGTGAACACCCCGTAGATCGTCGGTTCGTCCGGTGCGTCCGACGAGGCGTAGCGCGCCCAGCTCGCGCTGCGGTGCCCCTTGCGATAGGCCGGGATGTCCATGTTCAGCCATTGCTGGTAGCAGCCCTGGATCTGGGTGCGCAGCTTGCTCACGAGGTCGTCGGCGGCCTGGCTGCTGCCCAGCACGCTGACCAGTTCCTCGGCGGCGACCTTCGTCTTGCCGTAGTACCCGCGGTTGCCGGTGGTCGACGGATCGAAGACGCCGTCCAGGCAGAACGGCGACTTGGCCGGCAGGCCGTTGTCGATCGCACCGGCCGTCCAGCTGCCGAACCGGGCGCCCTGCGGCAATGCCGCGACCGCCACGTAGTTGGGGCTGTCGGCGGTCGCAACCGCCGCGGTGGAGGGGCTGGTCTCGGACGCTGAGGACGGAACGCCGAGCGCTGTGATCACCCCCGCGACAACTGTGCAGGCGGCCAACAGGCCGACACCGATGGTCCGAGCGCGACCGGGAACCTGCTGCGACGCCAAACCGAGCACCTCCTTGTGCTGAGCCACCCTGCCGGCGCGGCTGAAACCCGTCGTTTGCGAAAGCCTGGCCGCCGTGCCGGAAATGCGGACTTGCCACTTGGACGAAGCGACACCCGATTTGGTTGCGTTGGGGATGACCGTGACCTGATCGGGTGAACCGAGCCTGCGCGTCGAGGGCACAGATGTCCACTCGACGGGCCCAGCCCCGGCGAGGATCCGGCCCAGTACGGTGGACCGGTGGTGGTGCTCGCAGGACTGCTCCTGGTACTCGCCGGGTCTTTCCTGGCAATCATCGGGACCTTGGGTGCGATCGGTGCCGGGGTGCAGATGCGGCTGCTCCCGGGCCGCACGGTGATTCCCTTCGAAAAGCTGCCGCGGACCGCGCGCGGCCGCCGCGTCGTGGTTCGGGGCACGGTGGCGGCGGGCCCCGGGGGGACCGTACGGGCACCGTTGTCCGGCCGCGAGTGCGTCTGGTACCTGGCCAGCCAGTCGGCCACCGACGGCACGCGGCGCGACACCGTGGAGACGTTCTCCGCCCAGCCGTTCGCGCTGGTCGACCTCGGGGGCCGGCGGGTGCTGGTGGGCCCCCGGTGCCCGGCACTGGAGCAGATCGCTCCGTCGTGGCGAGCGGGCCGGCAGGACGGCCATCCGTGGTTCGAGCGCGCCCCGGAGACGGTGGGCGAGGTCGAGGTGCTGGAGTTCGTCCTCGTCGGCGGTGAGGATCTGCTGGCCGCCGGTGACGTCGGGACCGCCATCGACGGCAGTGCCGTCCTCGCGGGCGAGGTCGCGCTGTCGGCGGGCGGCGACGTCGCGGCGCTGGGCGACCCGGCCGGCCGTACCTGGCGTCGGGACCTGCGGCTGGCTCTCGCCGGATTCGTGCTCATCGCCGGCGGCGCGGTGCTGCTCAGCGTCGCCGACCATCCCACGCACACCAAGTCCACAGCGGGTTCCGCCGCATCGGATCAGCGCAGCCGTCGGGCCCACTGAGCGGCCCAGTAGGTGAGCACGAAGTCCGCGCCCGCCCGCCGGATCGAGCGCAGCGACTCGTCGATCGCCCGGTCCCGGTCCAGGTATCCGGCCGCGGCGGCGGCCTCGATCATCGAGTACTCCCCGGACACCTGATAGGCCGCCACCGGCACGTCCACCGCGTCGCGTACCTCGCGCAGCACGTCCAGGTAGCCCAGCGCAGGCTTGACCATCACCATGTCGGCGCCCTCGGCCACGTCCAGGCGCACCTCGCGCAACGCCTCCCGGGCGTTGCCCGGGTCCTGCTGATAGGCGCGCCGGTCGCCGGTCAGGCTCGACTGCACAGCCTCCCGGAACGGGCCGTAGAACGCCGAGGCGTACTTCGCGGAGTAGGCGAGCAGCGCGACGTCGGCGAACCCCGCGGCGTCCAGTTCGGCGCGGACGTGGCCGATCTGGCCGTCCATCATCCCCGACGGACCGAGCACGTCGGCGCCCGCCCGCGCCTGGGCCACGGCCATCCGGCCGAACCGGGCAAGGGTGGCGTCGTTGTCGACCGACCCGTCGGCGGCGAGCACCCCGCAGTGCCCGTGGTCGGTGAATTCGTCCAGGCACAGGTCGCTCATCAGCACGGTCGTCTCACCGAGTTCGGCGGACAGTTCGCGCAACGCGACGTTCAAGATGCCGTCGGGG
Source organism: Sporichthyaceae bacterium (assembly GCA_036268355.1). Taxonomy (GTDB): domain Bacteria; phylum Actinomycetota; class Actinomycetes; order Sporichthyales; family Sporichthyaceae; genus DASQPJ01. Next base: position 37,580 of record DATAUG010000036.1, on the reverse strand, counting down.
TCCTGCGCACCGGATCCGTCGGCGTCCTTGGCCAGCGGAATCCCGAACAGCATCAGCCCGCCGACGCCGGCCTCGACGGCGTCGACAGCGGCCTTGCGCAGCGAGTCCAACGAGTGCTGCACCACGCCGGGCATGGCCGCGATCGGCACCGGCTCGGCGGCACCCTCGCGGACGAACATCGGCAGCACGAGGTGCCGTGGCTCCAGCGAGGTCTGCGCGACCAGCCGTCGCAACGCCGCGGTGCGCCGTAGCCGGCGCATCCGCACCGCCGGGAAGCCCGAATCCATCACCGCACCTTACGTGCCGGCGCAGCCTCCGTGGACTCCGCAACTTCTGCCGCCGGTCGCACCCATCAGGGGGCTCGGACCGGTGCAACAGGCGGCATAAGTCGCGAGCGCGGGCTACCGACGCCGCCGGACCGCCGTCCGCTTCTCCGAAGGTCGCAGCGCCAACTCGCCGGCCTCGGCGGCCTCCTGCTGCCGGGACGCCCCGAAGGCGGCCAACGCGTCGGCCAGGTCGCGCGCCGACGGCGTCGGGGCCAGCACGTCCACCCGCAGGCCGTGCTCCTCGGCGGCGGCCGCGGTGGCCGGGCCGATGCAGGCGATCACCGTGCCGGAGTGCGGCTTCCCGGCGATCCCGACCAGATTCCGTACGGTCGAGGACGAGGTGAACACGACCGCGTCGAAGCCACCGCTCTTGATCGCCTCACGAACCGGAGCCGGCGGCGGGGCGGCGCGGACCGTCCGGTATGCGGTGACGTCGTCCACCTCCCAGCCGAGCTCGATCAGGCCGGCGACCAGGGTCTCGGTGGCGATGTCCGCGCGGGGCAGGAACACCCGGTTGATCGGGTCGAAGACCTCATCGAACGGCGGCCAGTCGGCCAGCAGGCCGTGCGCCGACTGCTCCCCGCTGGGCACCAGGTCCGCCTTGATACCCCAGGCGGCGAGGTCCGCGGCGGTCTGCTCGCCGACCGCGGCAACCTTGATCCCGGAGAACGCCCGGGCGTCCAGGCCGTACTCCTCGAACTTCTCCCGGACGGCCTTGACGGCGTTGCGTGAGGTGAACGCGGTCCACTCGTAGCGTCCGGTCACGAGGCCCTTGATGGCCCGCTCCATCTGCTGCGGGGCGCGCGGCGGCTCGACGGAGATCGTCGGCACCTCCTCGGGCACCGCGCCGAACGAGCGCAGCCGCGAGACCAGCCCGACCGACTGGTCCTTGGTGCGCGGCACCAGCACCCGCCAGCCGAACAGCGGCCGGGTCTCGAACCAGGACAGGGTGGCCCGCTGGTCGACCACGTCGCCGATCACGGTCACCGCCGAACCGACCAGCGGCTCGTTGGGCAGCGCGTCGGCGATGTCGACCAGCACCGAGACGACCGTGCGCTGCTCGGTGGTGGTCCCGGCCCAGGTGGTCAGCACCGGGGTGGCCGGGTCCAGGCCCGCCTCGACGAGCTTGGCCGTGGCGGCCCGGATCAGGCCCGCCTCGGAAGTGTTGGTCAGTACCAGGGTGGCGTCCTTGCTGGCCACCGCCATCCAGTCGGTCTTCGGGTCCTGGGCGTCGATCATCCGGACCTCCCGCACGGTGCGGTTGGTCAACGGGACCCCCGCGAACGCCGGCACCGCCGACACCGCAGGCACCCCGGGCACGACCTGGAACTCCAGCCCGGCCTTGACGCAGGCGGCGGCCTCCTCGGCCAGACCGACGTGCATCCCGGGATCGCCGTCCATCAACCGCACGACCCGGCGTCCACCCTTGGCCGCGCCGGTGATGACCTTGGCCCGGGCGCCCGGCGTCAGCGGCACACCGGCGGGGTCGAACGCCCCGTCGACCGCGACGACGTCCGGCGCGCACCACGTCAACAGCTGTTCCCGGGCGTGCTCGGCCAGCACGACCACCTGGGCCTCGGCCAACAGCTCGGTGGCCCGCACGGTTATCAGCCCGGGGTCACCCGGGCCGGCGCCGACGAAGGCGACGGTCCCGGACGGTGTCTTCCGAGCCACCGGGGCAGCGGGTGCAATCGCCTTGGCGGGTGCCTTGCGAGTCGGACTCATGAGTCGGGCTCCTTCTGCATCAGAGCTTCGGCGCCTTCGGCGAGCATCTCCTCGGCCAACTTTCGGGCCAGGGAGTCCGCCTCGGCGAGCGGCCCACTGGTCGACAGCCGTACGCTGTGCGACCCGTCCGGGCTGCACACGACGGCACGTATGTAGATCTCCGCCTCGTACTCCTCGTCGCCGGCGATCGCCTCGCCCAGCGCCCCGACCGGTGCGGAGCACCCGGCCTCGAGCGTGGCGAGCAGGGTCCGTTCGGCATCCACCACGATCCGGCTGTCGGAATCCTCCAGCCGGGCCAGCGCTTCGAACAGTTCCTTCGTCGCGACGTCGACCGGCTCCCGGCACTCGATCGCCAGCGCACCCTGCCCCGGGGCGGGCAGCATCAGCAGCGGGTCGATCACCTCGGTGATCTCGTCCTGCCGGCGCAGGCGCAGCAGGCCGGCCCGCGCCAGCACCACGGCGTCCAGCTCCCCGCCGGCGACCTTCCGCAGCCGGGTGTCGACATTGCCCCGGATCGGCACGACGTCCAGCCCGAACCCGAGCGCGAGCAACTGCGCCGCGCGCCGCGGTGAGCCGGTTCCCACCCGGGCGCCCGTACGCAGCTCCCCAAGCGTCGCACCGCCCCGGGCGACCAACGCGTCCCGGGCGTCCGCACGCGGCGGGACCGCGGCCACCACGAGTCCGGCGGCAGGCTGGGTCGGCAGGTCCTTCAGCGAGTGCACGGCAGCGTCTATCTCCCCCGCCCGCAGCGCCTCGCGCAGTGCACCGACGAACACCCCGGTGCCCCCGATCCGGTCCAGCGGCTCGGTGGAGGTGTCGCCCGCGGTGCTGATCCGGACGAGCTCGACCGGCCGTCCGGTGGCGGCCGTGAAGGCGGCGGCGACATCCTCGGCCTGCGCCACGGCCAGCACGCTGCCCCGGGTGCCCAACCGCAACGGGGTGTTCACCGCAGGCCCAGACCGGCCGTCGGCGGCAGACCGCCGAGGTCGACGTCGAGCAGGGCGACGTTCAATGCTCGCTCCTGCTCCTCGGTCGTCGGTGCTTGTTGCTCGTCGCGGTCGCTCGCGGTGGCGGCCAGGTCGGCCCGGGTCACGGCCTCCACCGCGTTTCGGTCGAGATCGAACAGCTCGCGCAGGGCCGCCGCGTAGGCGTGGCCGTCCGGGCCGCCGGCCAGTTCCTTGACCCGCACGGTCGGGCCGTGCAGCAGCTTGTCCACCACCCGGCGGACCGTCCGCGTGATCTCCTCGCGGGCGCGCGGGTCGAGGCTCGGCAACCGCCCGGACAACCGCAGCATCTCCGCGGCGACGACCTCGTCGGCCATCGTGCGCAAGGCCGCCACCGTCGGGGCGACGTGCGAGGCCCGCTGCTCCGCCGAGTAAACGGCGACCTCGGCGGCCACGATCCGCCGAGCCGCCTCCACCTCCGCCGGGCTGCCCGCCGCGACGTCCACTGCGGCCAACGCGGTCAGGTCGATGAGATGCAGTCCGGGCAACTCGGCGGCCGCGGGATCCACGTCGCGCGGCATGGCCAGGTCCACGACGACCATCTGGCGGTCCGGTCTGCGGGCCAGCGCGGCGGCCAGCTCGATCGCCCCGATGACCTGCTCGGTCGCGCCGGTGCAGCAGATGACCAGGTCGGCCAGGGCCAGTTCGTCGGGCACCGCCGCCATCGGGATCGCCCGGCCCCCGAGGTCCGCGGCCAGGCGTTGGGCCCGGGCCAGGGTGCGGTTGGCGACGGCCAGTTCGCCGATCCCCGCGCGGCACAGCGAGGTGGCAGCCAGCGAACTCATCGACCCGGCGCCGATGACCAGGGCGCGGCGCTCCCCCAGCCCGTTCAGCGCGGCGGCGGCCTGCTCCACCGCCACCTCGACCACCGATCGGCCGGCCGCACCGATGCCGGTGGTGGCCCGGGCGAGTTTGCCGACCCGCAGGGCGTGCTGCACGAGTTCGTTCAGCACCCGGCCGACCGTGCCCAGCTCCTGGGCCTGTGCCAGCGCGCTGCGCACCTGGCCGACGATCTCGCTCTCCCCGACCACCATCGAGTCCAGGCCGGCGGCCACCGAGAACAGGTGCTGGACGGCGCGGTCCTCGTAGTGGACGTACAGGTACGGGCGCAGTTCCTCCAGCCCCAGCCCGCTGTGCCGGCAGAGCAGCTCGGAGAGGTCCGCCAGGCCACCGTGGAACTTGTCGACATCGGCGTACAGCTCGACCCGGTTGCACGTCGAGAGCACCGCGATCTCCCCGATGTGCTCGGCCGCCGCGGCGTCGGTGATCAGCTTGATCAATGCGTCGCCGCCGATCGTGACCCGCTCCAGCACGCTTACCGGGCCGGTCCGGTGCGACAGCCCCATGACCAGAACACTCACTGGTGCACCATCCACGGACGGTGCACGCGAAATATGGCGGGCACTGTGACATCGGTTCGCTCGTTGCGCTCGCTCACGGTGCCACCGCCACCGGCTCGCCGACCGACGTGTCGGGTGCCAAATCGGAGGTCAGCTGTTGTCCCATCGCCTTGCGCTGGGCGTGACAGGCCAGGATCTGCAGCTCCAACGACAGGTCGACCTTGCGTACGTCGACCCCGGACGGAACGGACAGCAGGACCGGCGCGAAGTTGAGGATGCTCGTCACCCCGGCACGGACCAGCCGGTCGCACACCGACTGCGCCGCCCCGGCCGGGGTCGCGATGACGCCTATCGAGACCCCGCGGCCGGCCACGACCCGTTCCAGGTCGGCCAGCGGTTCGATCGTCACGCCGGCCAGGCTTTCGCCGACCCGCGAGGGGTCGGCGTCGATCAGCGCCACGATTCGGAAACCACGTGAGGAGAAGCCCTTGTAGTTCGCCAGGGCGTGGCCCAACGAACCGACACCGATGATCGCCACGGCCCAGTCCTGGGTGAGGCCCAGCTCCCGGGAGATCTGCCGGACCAGGTACTCGACGTCGTACCCGACGCCCCGGATGCCGTAGGAGCCCAGGTAGGACAGGTCCTTGCGCAGCTTGGCGGAGTTCACCCCGGTTGCCGCCGCGAGCGATTCGGAGGAGACGGTCGGCACTCCCCGCTCGGCGCACGCCAGTAACGCGCGCAGGTACTCCGGCAGTCGGGCGACGGTAGCGTCGGGCAGCCCGATACGCCGGGAAGACCGCGCCCGGGCAGGGATCGGCAGGGGGCCTGGCGGCCCGGGACTGACGCGACTCTCGCTCAACTGGCCTCCGGTCGGAGTTCCTCGGGGCGGACGCCAGAGTAAGCACTTGTGAACGCGGGAACAAACTTCCGGCGACCGGTGGTCTCACGATACGAGACGAACGCAGGCGCGCCCCGTACATCAGCGGCGCGCGGCCGGCGGTCATGCGTATCCAGCACTGTTCAGACCACCGGTGCCGAGCAAGGCCGTGCGCAGCCGATTCGGGTCAACCCGCCAGAAATCATGCTGGACACCGTCCACCAGAGTCACCGGGATCTGCTCCCACCAACGGCTCAGCAATTCCTCGTCGGAGGTGATGTCGACCTCCGACCAAGCCACGCCGAGCTCGCCGGCAACCGCCGCGATCACCTCGCGCGCGTCGTCGCACAGATGGCAGCCCGGCTTGGACAGCAGGGTCACCCGGACCGCGCCCGCCGCCCCGGTCATTCGCCCGCCTCCCCACGCAGCCGCCCACGGGCGAGCCGGCCCGCGCTGGAGCGAGGCAGGTCCGCCACGAACTCGACGTGCCGCGGGATCTTGAACCGGCCCAGCCGTTCCGCGCACCAGGCGCGGATCGCCTCGGCGTCCGGGCTCGCGCCCGCGGCGGCGACCACGAACAGCTTGACCGCCTGCCCGGCCGCCGGGTCCGGCACGCCCACCACGGCGGCCTCCGACACCTCCGGGTGCTCGCAGACAACCTCCTCGACCTCGCGCGGGTAGACCGGGAAGCCGCTGACCACGATGACGTCGGGCCGCTGACTGACCATGAACAGATCGCCGTCGGAGTCCGCCCAGCCGACATCGCCGGTCGCGTACCAGCCGTCGCGGCCCGGTCCCCCGCTGCCGTCGGGCCAGTATCCGGAGAACAGGTTGGCGCCGCGGATCCACAGCTCACCGGGGTCGCCCTCGGCCACCGGTGCGCCCGCGGCGTCGAGCAGTCGGGTCTCGACCCCGGCCAGCGGCCGTCCGACCGAATTCGGCTTGGCCCGCAGCGACGCCGACACCACCGGCGCGCCCTCGGTCAGCCCGTAGCCCTGCCGGACGGTCTTACCGGTCGCCGTCCGGAACGCCTCGACGGCCGCCGGCAGCAACGGCGCGGAGCCGCTCATCAGCACCCGGACGCCGGCCAGCGCGGCCCGTGCCTCCGGTTGGGTCACCCAGGCGGCGAACATCGCCGGGGTCCCCGCGACGCTGGTCACGCCCTCCCGGGCGATGAGGTCCAACGACGCCCCCGGATCCAGGTCGTGCGCGACCACCATCGTGGCGCCCGCGTACAGGGCGTGCCCCAGCACCGCGTTGAGCCCGAACACGCCGAACAGCGGCAGGGCCAGCAGCACCGTGTCCGCGTCGCTCACCGGCGCCGGGTCGAGCGCGGCGCACTGCTCCAGGTTGGCCAACAGCGCGCGGTGGGAGAGCATCGCGCGCTTGGGTCGTCCGCCGGTGCCGGCAGTCTCCAGCAGCACCGCGATGCCCTCGCCGCCGTAGTCGACCCGGCTGCGCAGCTCCTCGGCCGGCGCGACCCCGACGAGCCCGTCCGCCTCGAGCACCAGCACGTCCGCACCCGCGCCGGGCCCGCGCAGCGCGCCCGCCGCGGCGGTTCCGGTGGCCGCGGTTCGCCCGTCGACCATCAGCAGCCGGGCGGTGGTCCAGCGCAGGGTGGCCGTGATCTCCGGCGCGGCCGCGGTGTGGTCGAGCGGTACGACGATCAGCCCGGCACGCAGCGCGGCCAGGTAGGCCGTCGTGAACTCGACCGCGCCGGCCGCGGCCAACCCGACCCGGTCGGTCGGACGCAGATCGCGAAGCACCAGCGCGCGCGCCAGATCATCGACCCGGCCGTCCAGATCCGCCCAGGTCAGCCGGGTGGTGCCCGAAACGAAAGCGGCCCGATCGGGCACGCGCGAGGCGGCGGAGTGGACCAGATCGGCAAGGTTGGCACCGGGCGCGGGGGTCACGTCGGGGGAGTCTGCCGGCCCCGCGGCGCCGACGCAGGAGTTCGCCGGCCGTTCGCCCGAGGAGTACCGACAACCGGACGGAGGGCACGGGGCCTCGGGTTAGGCTCGAGCACGATGGTTGGCAGCCCTGCACCGGCGACCGGCGCACGCGTCGGTCCCGTTCTGGCAACGGTCCCGCGGCCGTTGCCCGCCCCCGCCCGTCGTCATGCCCCGGACCCGAGCGCCGCAGCCTTCTTCGACGTCGACAACACCGTCGTGCGCGGTGCCTCGATCTTTCACCTGGCACGCGGCCTCTACGCGCGAAGATTTCTGACAAATCGTGACATTGCACGATTTGCTCTCATGCAACTGAAGTTCGTCGTGGGTGGCGCCGAGGACATGGGCCACATGAATTCGGCCCAGACAACCGCGCTTTCCTTCATCGAGGGTCGCCGGGTGGAGGAAATCCAACAGATCGGCGAGGAGATCTTCGACGAATTGATCTCCAAACGAATTTGGCCGGGCACCCGGGCGTTGACCCAGATGCATCTGCACGCCGGCCAGCGGGTGTGGTTGGTCACCGCCTCGCCGGTCGAGCTGGCCCGAACCATCGCCGACCGGCTGGGCCTCACCGGCGCGCTGGGCACCGTGGCCGAGATCACGGACGGCACGTACACCGGACGCCTGCACGGCCGGCCGCTGCACGGGCCGGCCAAGGCCGAGGCGATCAGGGCGCTGGCCGCCGTCGAGCACCTGGACCTGGAGCGCTGCTCGGCGTACAGCGACTCGGCGAACGACATACCGATGCTGGAGCTGGTCGGACACCCGTGCGCGGTCAATCCGGATGCCGAACTGCGGGCGCACGCGAAATCGAACGGCTGGCGAATCCGGGATTACCGGACCACCCGAAAGGCGGCGAAGATCGGCCTGCCGACCGCGGCCGGGGCCGGGGCACTTGCCGGCGGAATCGCCGCCGCGGCATCGGTGGCCCGCCGCCGGCAATACTGATCAAGATCGCGACGCAGCCGCCGGGGCAGCCGCGTCGGCGTCCCGGTTCGTACTGATTGGTAACGGCCGGCGGCAATGGTCAAGGTTCGTCCACAAAATCTGTTCGACGTCCGAATCCGCGCCTACCATCACAAACGTTGGTCGAATGAGCCGCACGCGGACGCAATGCCCGCAGGCCGGCCAGGAGGCCAACAAATCAGCAGGTGTCGGCTCGACCGATACGTCACAGAGGTCCCGAAGACCGCTGGACGGCCGGTACGCCGACAGTGAAAACTGCGGCTGAACAGATGCCGTCCACCGGTACCCGTAGCCGGTGAACGGTCCGGAAGCCGCCACAACTACAGCGGATCCAGACCCGAGTTGCCCGTCCGCCGCCGTCCGCCCGGGGAGCCATGTACCGATCGCCGTCGCCCGCGCCAGGCCTGCCCGGTCTGTGTGCGGCCGTGCACCTGGCACACCAGGGCCCCGGCAGCGGGCGGGTCGGCCTTCCGCCCGAGCCGCGCGGTCCCCAGTTGCTGCTCAGCGTCAGCGCGGGCGCCGCACGGGCCTCGGCGGTCTACGGGGTCCCGGCCCCGGCTCCCCCGGTGGAGCAGGCGGATCACGGGTTCGGGCGCGTCGGCCAGCTGGTCGAGGCGGCCAAGACGGGCGACACCGAGGCCTTCGCCGCGCTCTACGACCGCTACCTGGACACCATCTACCGCTACGTGTACTACCGGGTGGGCTCCCGCCAACTGGCCGAGGACTTGACCAGTGAGACCTTCCTGCGGGCCTTGCGCCGGATCGGGACGTTCACCTGGCAGGGCCGCGACTTCGGGGCCTGGTTGGTGACGATCGCGCGCAACCTGGTCGCCGACCACTACAAGTCCAGCCGATTCCGGTTGGAGATCACCACCGCCGACATGGTCGCCGCCGAGGGTGGCGACACCGCCGAGGGTCCGGAGCACGCCGTGATGCGGGCCTGGACCAACTCGGCGCTGCTGGAAGCCCTGAAACGACTGAACCCGCAGCAGCAGGAGTGCCTGGTGCTGCGGTTCCTGCAGGGCCTGTCCGTTGCCGAGACGGCTCGGATCATGGGCAAGAACGAGGGTGCGGTCAAGACGCTGCAGTACCGGGCGGTGCGCACGCTGGCGGCCCTGATGCCGGAAGAAACCGCGTGACGGCCGCCTTCTCGGGTGACTTATGTCCGCGGAGAGCGCGGACCGAGTCGGCGGCGGTCGTTACATTGCGTCGCTTCGCGTCGCTTCGCGCTCGGACCGCGCCCTCAGGAGAACCATGTCCGCGGAGAGCGCGGACCGAGTCGGCGGCGGTCGTCACATTGCGACGCTCCGCGTCGCTTCGCGCTCGCTGCACTCGCAAAACCTTCAACGGCTCAGCTATGCGGTTCGCGACAAAATCTGCCGGGCCGTCGCGGTGCGCGGCCCCGCGGGCTCGGAGCGTAACTTCCGGCCAGGCGTTTCGTTGTGCTGACCGACGGGAGCGTGGGCGGGGGTGCACCAAATGACGGTGAGGCCGGCGGAGCGGCGCGGCAGCCGGCAGTTCGCGGCCGCGCTCGAGTCCGCGGTTCCGGCAGATGCCCAGGCGATGATGCTGGCACGTCTCGCAGGCGGCCTGTCCGCAGCGGGTGCCATCGTCGGGCCGAACGCCGACTTCCGCGACCTCCTGCGCCGTCGGTTGCTGGCCGTCGGGGTGACCCCCTTGGCGCGTCCGTCCGCGATCGCCCCGTGGCGTCGGCGCCTGGTCGCCGCCGGTGCCGTGCTCACGCTCTCCACCGGCGGCATCGCGGCCACCGCGGTCGCCAGCACGCACGCCCTGCCGGGCGAGCGCCTCTACGAGGTCAAGCGCGCCGTCGAGGACGTCCAACTGGCCCTGGCCAACGGCGATCGGGCGAAGGGCGAGCAGTACCTGTCGATAGCCGGCAACAGGCTGTCCGAGGTCCAGGCGCTGCTGCGTAAGAACGCCGGGCAGAGCGCCGACCCGGTGCTGGTCCAGGAGCTGCGCGACACGCTGTCCGACATGTCGGACGCGCTGGCCGCGGGCAGCAACCGCCTGTTCGCGGCGTTCGACCACGCCGCCGACGCGAAGGTGCTCGCCCCCCTGGAGGAGTTCGTCGCCCGGCGCTCGGCGACGTTGGACGCCGTGCGCGCCCTGCTTCCCGCCGAGCTGTTGCCCAAGCAGGACTCGCTGATCGGGCAGGTGCAGGGCATCGCCGCGCGGGTCGCCTCGGCGACCGGCGGTTCCGTGCCGGCGGCGTCCCTGGATCGGACCGTGCACGCCGTGCCGCTGCGTGCGGCTGCGGCCCCGGCTCCGGCCGCCCGGGCCAGCCGATCCGGATCCGACCGCGACGACCTGAACGGTTGGACGAGCCACACGGTGCGGTCGGTCGACGACGCGGTGGCCGCGGCCGGCCAGGGCGCCCACACCGCCGCGGCCGCGCAGCAGCCGCGGGCCCCGCGGCATCAGAGCGAGTTCGAGCGCAACGTCCGACACCTGGTGGATTCGGAGGTGCTCGACCCGACCGGCCAACCGAGCGTGGAGATGGCCTCCGGCGACGTGGCGCCCGACTACACCGACGGTTCGGTGCACAGCACCCCGGCCGCGTCGGCGGCCGGCAACGGCTCCTGGCTGCTCGGCCTGCTTCCGCTACCGGACTCCTCGATCGACGCCATGATCCCGGGCAGCCTGACCTCTGGCCTGGACTTCAGCCTGGCCCGGTTGGGTGGGCACTACACCCACCTGCAGTCCGACCGGTAGTCGGCGACCGTCCAGACGCACTGGTTGCGCTCCGCGGATTTCGGCGATTGGCCGGGATGCATCGCAAGGCGGAGGAGGAGCCGATACCGGGTTTTGTGTTCCCTGCGGTCAACAGGCTTCAATCGGCTCGGCAGCTGCGAGGGCTCGCAAGCTCGCTCTCGCGCTGCTCTCGCCTCAATCGCCTGTATCGGCGACGACGACGCCCCCTGTGATTGCACGGCGAAGGCCCGTAGCGCTTCGCGTCGCAGCGAGGCGCCCGGCCGGCGCCGAAATCAGGTGAAGACCGAGCGGCGTTGCATTAACAGCCGGTAGAGGTCGGCCTGAACCGACTCCCGGACGCGGTCGGCCAGGTCGAAGACCACCATCGGGTCCTCGGCCGCGCCCGCCGGTTGGTCGTCGGTGGCGATCGGCGTGCCGAACTCGATGATCCACTTGGACGGCAGCGGGATCAGCCCGGCCGGTCCCAGCAGCGGGAACGTAGGGGTGACCGGCAGGTACGGCAGCCCCAGCGCCCGGGCGACCGACCGCAGGTTGCCGAGCACCGGGTAGATCTCCTCGGCGCCCACGATCGCCGTCGGCACGATGGGCGTCCGGGTGTGCAGCGCGGCCGCCACGAAGCCGCCGCGGCCGAACCGTTGCAGCTTGTAACGGTCCCGGAACGGCTTGCCGAGCCCCTTGTAGCCCTCCGGCCAGACGCCGACCACCTCGCCGGCGTGCAACAACCGTTCGGCGTCGGGGACACAGGCCAACGTGGCACCGGACTTGCGGGCCAGCGTCCCCAGGAACGGGGTACCGAAGAGCAGATCGGCACCCAGTGGCCGCAGGCACCGACCCGCGGGGTGGTGATCGCGTAGCGCGATCATCGTCATGATCGCGTCGAGCGGGAGGGTGCCGGAGTGGTTGGCCACGACCAGCGCGCCGCCCCGGTCGGGGATGTTCGCCAACCCGCGGACCTCGACGCGGAACCAATTGGCGAACAACGGCCGGAACGGCGCCAGCAGCACCGCCTCGGTGAGTTCGGCGTCGAACCCGAACTCGTCGACGGAGTACTCGCCGGACAGTCGACGACGCAGGAAGGCCATGCCCCCGGCGACCGCGCGGTCCAGGGCCCGCATCGGGCCATCCTCTACCGGCTCCGCCACCGCTGGATCGGGCAGCGCCCGCGGCACGCTCGCCGCCGGGGCCCCGGACGTCGAACGGCGGGCCTGTGGGCCGAACGGAATCACCCTGGCCTCATTCATCGACGGACTCCCCGATCGCCGCGAGATCGGGCCGACGCGGGTGCGGCACGACCTGCGTGACGACCCGGACCGCGTCAAGCGCGTGCTCGGCGGCGAAGGCCAGTCGTTCGGCCGTCAGCGGCCCCCGTCCTCGGGCGTCCAGGAACTCCTCAAAGGCACGCGGGGTGCTGTAGGCCGGCCGGAAGCCGAACCGCTCCCACAGTCGGGAGGTGTCGACCGCCCTGCCGTGGGTCAGGAACTCGACGAGCTCATCGCTGAGGTTGAGCACCCCGGCCCGGCGCAGCATCCCGCCGACACCGTTCAACGCTGCGGCCGGCAGGGCCACCGTCGGTCGACCGGCCCTGCGGGCGGCCTGGGACAGCAGCAGGACGCCGTCGCCGGCCACGTTGAAGATTCCCTGGTGATCGCCCACGACGGCGCGACGCAACACCTCCAGCCCGTCGTCGACGTGCACGAACTGCAGGCGCGGGTCATGGCCCAGCGGGGTCGCGACGATCGGCATCGTGAACAACCGGGTGAGCGGCGAGTCGACCTCGGGACCCATGAAGTTGGCGAACCGCAGCACGGCGACCGCCACATCGGCCCGGCGCCGACCGAAGCCCCGCACATAGCTCTCGACCTCGACCGCGTCCTTCGCGTAGCCGCCGCGCGGCGCGACGACCGGCTCGGTCGACTCGGTGAACATCGCCGGGTCACGGAAGGAGGAGCCGTATACCGCGGTCGTGGACTTCACGATCAGCCGCCGCAGGCCGGGCGCCTTCTGACAGGCCGCCAGCAGTTGCATCGTGCCGATCACGTTGACTTCCTTGACCGACGACCGGCTGGCCGCACCGTTCCCGGACCGGCTGACGCTCATGTGGACCACGGTGTCGACCTCCGCGGCACCGATGACCCGGGCGATGATCGGGTTGCGGATGTCGGCGCGGACGAACTCGGCGCGGCCCAGGTCGGTACGCGGCGGCACGATGTCGATACCGATCACCCGGTCCACGCCCGGCTCATCGTTCAGTCGGCGTACCAGTCGACTACCGAGGGGCTGCGCCACCCCGGTGACCAGAACTGTGCGCCCCATCAACTACCCCTGGGCGTTGGCCACGTGCCTAGCTGTGCCCACGGTGCGCCGCGTGCGGCTGTGTGCATCGCTTTGGCCCGACCCCCTGCAGCGCCCTACTTCTTGTTGCGGCGCTGGACCCGGGTCCGCTTCAGCAGCTTGCGGTGCTTCTTCTTGGCCATGCGCTTGCGGCGCTTCTTGATTACGGAGCCCACTGGGTACTTCCTTCGGTCGCTCTCGCCGGTGACGCCGCGCGCAGCCAAGCCGCGCGAACCCGGCTCAGCCTACCCATGACGCACGCGACGCCGACCCGCGGATGCGGATCGGCGTCCCAGGATGAATCTGACGGACCGTCAGCCGATGTCGGCCTCGTAGTACGAGGACTGCAGGTAAGCCTGGACGGCATTCTCCGGAACGCGGAACGAGCGCCCCACGCGGACCGCGGGCAGCTCACCGTTGTGCACCAGGCGATAGACGGTCATCTTCGACACCCGCATCTTCGTGGCCACTTCGGCCACGGTCAGGAACGAGACGTCTGCCAGCGGCTGCTCGTTCGAAGCCATGGACGCACCGACCCTTTCAACCACAACGGCGCCACGAGGGTAGGGCTCGCGGTGTCACGAAGGCGGGCTCCTACGTGAACACGTCAACATTAGTGGCCAGAGGTACAGATGGGGAAGGGGCCGCATTGTGCCTGATCACGGGTGGAGCCGTCGGAGCGACACGCGTTGACCATTCAAGACCGATATTTGATGACATGTCGGGCCGGGTGACGCCAACGCTTTACCACTCGCAGGGACGAATTTTCCTCAGATCCCGGCCGCTTGCCGCAGATATTCCACCACCGGCAGGTACAGCGCAGGCGTCACGTTGTCGTCCAGCGGGACCACGACCTCCACCTTCCCGTCCTCCTGGCCGACAAACAGGGCGGGGTCGTTGCAGTCGGCGAACCCCACCACACGTGCTCCCGCCTCGCCACCGGCACCCGCCCAGCCGTGGTCGGCGACCACCAGGTCCGGCAGCTCCTGCCCGGTCTCGGCCAGCTCCGCGAGGATGCCCTGCATGGGCCGGGCCGAGTGGGTGTGGTTGAGCTCGCCGTGGTTGGACACCATCGCCACGTCGCCCACCCACCGGATCTCGCGCGTCTCGTCCTCGCCCCGCCTGCGTTCCTGGTACCGCCAGCCGGTGGCCGGCATCAACATTCGACAGCCCGCGGCACGCAGGGCGGCGGCCAGGCCCAGGTGGACCTGCAGCAGCCCGGACGGGTGCCCGGTCGCCAGCAGGACGCTGCCGCGCGCGGCAGCGGTCTGCGCCAGGCATGCGGCGGCAGCGTCCAGGGCCGCCAGAGTGCGTTCCGGGTCGATGGTGTCGGGACCGGTCAGATACCCGGGGTCCGGGTTGACGCCGCACCGGCGGGCCATCAGCGACAGCACCTCCTCGGCCGTCCAGGACCTCGGCGACGTCAGACCGAACCGGTGGTACGGCCCGCCCGAGGCAAAATTCCGGTAGGTGTGCAGATTGGCCTCCCGTGGGGTGGCCACAGCGCCGGCGATGGCCGAGCTGACCAGGTGTTCGCGCAGTCGGGAACGCAACACTCGCCTCAGGCCGCCCGGTTCGGGTCCAGCCCGTGGTGGCCGAAAACAGCCTGCCGGGTGGCCCGCACGGCGTCGTCCACGGCGTCATCCACCCCGGGTGCATCCCATTCGGCGAAGGCGGCATCGGCCCCGTCGGTCATCCGGCGCGGCGGGGTGGCGCCGAGGGAGCTGACATGGGCCTGCCAATCCGCGGCCGTCTCGAGCGTCGGGTCCAACGGATCCCCGGTCAGCTCGGCCAGCAGGTGGGTCCAGGACCGCGGCACGACGTCCACCAAGGCGTAGCCGCCCCCGCCGGTCGCCATCCAGCGGCCGTCGCAGACCTCGTGGGCCAGTTCGTGCAAACGGGCATAGGAGCGGCGTTGCCCGTCGACGGTCATCGTGAGGTGGGCCAAGGGGTCCTCGGCGTGGGTGTCGCAGCCGTGCTGGGTGACGAGCACCTGCGGGGCGAAGGCTCGCAGCAGCGGCGGCACGACGGCCTCGAAGGCGCGCAGCCAGCCCGCGTCGCCGGTGCCCGCAGGCAACGCCACGTTCACGGCCGTGCCGAGCGCGCCGGGCCCGCCGGTCTCGTGCGGGAACCCCGTCCCCGGGAACAGCGTGCGACCCGATTCGTGCAGCGAGATCGTCAGGACCCGGGGGTCGTCCCAGAACAGCGCCTGCACCCCGTCGCCGTGGTGCACGTCGACGTCCACGTAGGCCACCCGCTCGGCGCCCAGCTCCAGCAGCCGGGCGATTCCCAGGGCGACGTCGTTGAACACGCAGAAACCGCTGGCGGCCCCGGCCAGCGCGTGGTGCAGTCCCCCGGCGATGTTCACCGAGTGCCCGACCTCGCCGCGCCAGACCACCTCGGCCGCGGCCACGCTCTGCCCGGCGACCAGGGCGGAGGCCTCGTACATGCCGTGGAAGGTGGGGTTGTCGCCCGTTCCCAGACCCCGGTAGAGGTCGACCGCACGCGGATCGGTGCCCGCCCGCTGCACGGCGGCCAGGTACGGCGCCTCGTGCAGCAGTCGAAGGGTCTTCTCCTGGGCGGCAACCGCCGCGGTCACGGTGACGTCCGGCCGGTCCAGGATCCCGAACTCCCGGGCCAGCCGCATGGTCAGATCGACACGGACCGGGGCGAGCGGGTGGCCGCGGCCGAAGTTGTAGCCGATCAGGTCGGGGTCCCACATGATCCGCGTCGGCGTGGAGCACCTCATGGCCTCGAACCTAGCGCGCCTCCTCCCGGGCATCTTCGGGCGTGTCGCGCGCCCTTCGCGACTCCGGAAAGGCGCGCGACACGCCAGAAGATGCGGCTTCCAGGTGGCGGGGAGCCTCAGCCGATGCCGGACGCCAGCTCGCGGGACCGGTCGCGGGCCGCCTCCAACGCGTCCAGCAGCGCGGCCCGCACGCCGTGGTTCTCCATCTCGCGGATCGCCGCGATCGTCGTCCCGGCCGGGGACATCACCGCCTCGCGCAGCTTCACCGGATGCTCCCCCGTCTCCTTGAGCATCCGGGCCGAGCCGATCGCCGTCTGCACGATCAGGTTGTGCGCCACCTCGCGGGACAGCCCGAGCAGGATCCCGGCCTCGGTCATGGCCTCGACCAGGTAGAAGAAATACGCGGGGCCGGACCCGGACAGTGCGGTGACCGCATCCAGCTGGGATTCCGGCACCCGGATGACCTCACCGACCGGCTTCAACAGACTCTCGGCGATGAGCAGGTGCTCCGGGCCGGCGTTCGAGCCCGGCGAGATCGCGCTCATCGCCGCGTCGACCAACGCGGCAGTGTTCGACATGACCCGGACGACCGGCACATCGGCGCCGACGTGGCGCTCGATGAACGCGGTCGGTATACCCGCGGCGACCGACACGACCAACTGGTCCGGTCGGACGCCGCCACCGATCTCGGTGAGCAGCGCTGCCATGTCCTGCGGCTTCACAGCCAGCAGCAGGATGTCGGCGGACTTCGCGGCCTCGATGTTGCTGGGCGTGGCGACCCCGTAGGTGTCGCGCAGGAACTTGGCGCGTTCCGGGTGCCGCTCGGCCACGACCACCGCATCGGCGGTGCGCCCGGCCCGCAACATCCCGGACAGCAACGCCTCGCCCATCTTGCCGCCGCCGAGCACGGCCACCCGCTGCGTCATTCCGCCACCCTCCCACGTTGCGTCCGGCTGACCCGACGCTAATAGCGTCGGGTCAGCCGGGCGCAACGGACGCTCAGCCCTTCGTGAGCACGGCCCGGGTGAAGAAGGCGACGTTGGCCGGGCGTTCGGCGAGCCGGCGCATCAGGTACGGGTACCACTGGTTGCCGAACGGCACGTACACGCGCACGGTCGCTCCGCTCTCGGCCAGCCGGAGCTGCTCGTCCGGGCGTACCCCGTGCAGCATCTGGTACTCGAACTGACCGTCGGCCCGACCGACCACCGACGCCAATCGGCCGGCGATCGCGATCAGCCGGGGGTCGTGGGTGGCGACCATCGGACGTCCCTGACCCTCCATCAGAACCCGCAGGCAGCGCACGTAGTTGCGGTCGACCTCGGCCGGGTCCTGGATCGCCACCGACGCCGGTTCGCGGTAGGCGCCCTTGCACAACCGCACCCGGGAATCCGGGCCGGACAGCTCGCGGGCGTCGGTCAGCGTCCGGTGCAGGTAGGCCTGCAACACGGCGCCTACCCAGGGATATGCGGTACGCAGTTCCCGCAGCGCCTGTAGCGTCGCGTCGGTCGTGGTGTGGTCCTCCATGTCCAGGGTGACCGTGGTCCCCAACTCCGAAGCCGCCTCGCAGATCTTCCAGGCGTTCTCGGTCGCGAGTTTGTTGCCGTCGGGGCCCAGGGCCTGTCCGAGCGAGGACAGCTTCACCGATATCTCGGCGCGGGGGGTCAGTCCGGACGCGGCCAACGCGGTGAGGGCGGCCACGCATGAGTCGCGCATCGCCTCGGCGTCGGAGCGGCCGGCGGTGTCCTCGCCGAGATGGTCCAGCGAGACGTGCAGCCCACGGCCGACCAGTTCCCCGGCGACCCGCACGGCCTCGGGCAGTTCCTGGCCGGCAACGAACCGGCGGACGATCGCGCGCGTCCCCGGCGCCGCCACCACCGCCGACCGGATCGCATCGGAACGGGCGGCGGCCAGGATCGCGCCACGCATCATCTTCGAGGGCTTCACGACGATCATGTTGCACCCTTCCCCGGCCGACCCGCGGGCGAACCGGGTCGGTGCCACCACGACGAGGGCGGGGAGTCGGGCATCGCGGCCGCCGGTCGACCCGAATGGCGCAACTCGCGGGAGCCGTTGACAGCGGCGCGGAATCGGGAGCTTGTTCTGGGAGGCACGCGTTTTGCAGAAGAAACTTAAT
Source organism: Sporichthyaceae bacterium (assembly GCA_036268355.1). Lineage (GTDB taxonomy): Bacteria > Actinomycetota > Actinomycetes > Sporichthyales > Sporichthyaceae > DASQPJ01. The sequence continues at coordinate 19,443 of DATAUG010000036.1, read as the reverse complement.
TCTTCGCGACCACCGCCTCAGGCATTTGGCAGATGACCGAAACCATAGCGGGCACGTCGACGTACGTGCACTGAATTCCCGGACGACGGAGGCTACGCGAGCCAACTACGGAGATCGTAGTAGAGGGCTCGAAAATCCCACCGCTACTGAGGTTATCGTCGGGGCCTGGCCGGGCTCGAGCGGCCGGTGCTCAATGACCTGACCGCCATCGCCATTCGGGTTCCGTCGGCCTCGACGGGGCCCAGCCCGTCGATGGGGCAAATCCACGGATTAGCCTATCTGGTAACAAGATTTTAGCCACCTCGCCGCTCGTGGGACCCTGAAGAACCGGCCGCGACGGGCTCCTTCGGCGGGCGGGAGTGCACCGCCCGTCACATGAAAGTTTACGCGGCCGGTTCTTCCCACGAGCAGCGAGGACACCGGCCAAAATCTTGACTCGGGGCTCCTGAATGGTCGTGGGAGTTTCCGTATTCGGGTGAGATTTGTCGGTGGGTTCGGTTAATATTGGCGGTATGGAAAACGCGGTGGTTGAGGTGGTCTCGGAGCTCGAGGCTGCTATTTCCGCTGCGCGGAAATCGGTGGAGAATGATCTCTGGTCTTGCGCGGGTGTTCAGGTCGGGGAATTGCTCGGGCGGGTGCATCGGTTTCGGGCGCAGGTCGAGTCCATGGAATTGCACCTGATCCGCGAGGTGATCTCCCGCGGGATCCCGGCCGAGGTCGGCGCGGTGAATCCGCGGGCGTACCTGATGGGTGCGCTGACGATGTCGCCGGCCGAGGCCACGGTCACCGTGAAGCTGGCCGAGGCGTTGGGTGGCCGGTTGGCCGACACCGGTGCGGCGTTGGCCGAGGGCCAGATCTGCCGGGAGCGGGCCTGGGCGATCCTCGATGTCGTCAAGGGACTGCCGCCGGTCGCCTCCACGGAGCAGCAGGCCGAGGTCGAGGAGATCATGCTCGAGTCCGCCGCGCAGTTGAACGCCCAGGATCTGCGGGCCATGCGCAAGGTCATGGCGCACTACCTCGATCCCGATGGCGTTCAACCCCGCGAGGAGGTCGCGCAGGGGAAACGGGCCGCCCACCTACGTCCCAACGGGGACGGAACCCAGACTTTGAAATGGACCGACACAGACGAGCAAATGGCGCTGCTGCAGGCCGCACTCGAACCGCTGTCGGCACCCCAACCCGACACGGACGGAGAACCCGACCCCCGCGGGTGCGCGGTCCGCCGCGCCGACGCCCTGGCCGACCTGGTCGCGCAGGTCCTGCGCCACGGCGACCTGCCCACCTCCCGCGGCGCCCGACCCCACCTGATCGTCACCGTCACCGGGCAGGGCTTCGCGAACGGCCGCGGGCTCGGGATCACCGCCAGCGGCGAACATCTCTCCGCCGCCGCGGTCCGGCGGCTCTCCTGCGACGCCGATCTGACCGCAATCCGGCTGGACACCAACAGCGTGCCGCTCAGCATGGGCCGCACCCGACGGACCGTCAGTCCCCAACAATGGCTGGCGCTCGTGGTCCGGGACCGCGGGTGCGTGTTCCCGAACTGCGATCGCCCGGCCGCCTGGTGCGACGCACACCATGTCTGGCACTGGGTCGACGGCGGCCCCTCCGATCTTGAAAACCTGGCTCTGCTCTGCGGCCGGCACCACGACGCGGTACACAATCAAGGCTGGGACATTGAGATGGCCGCCGACGGCCGACCCCAACTACGGCCCCCACCTTGGGTGGACCCCGATCGCCGAGCCAGACGCAACGGGTACTGGGAAACCCAGGCCGAGTTCCACCTGCGCTGATCCCGGTGCCCAGCACCGACGCCTCAGGTCGAACGCGTCGGGTCGACCGGCGCGGCCAGGTGCAGGCGCGTGAACGCCAGTGCCTCGATCAACTCCGCCTCGCGCTGCTCCCGGTTCGGGCAGCGCCGGGTGTTGACCTCCAGCACGACGTTTCCGGTGAACCCCCGAGCGGTCAGCGTCTCCAGCACCGCGGCGCACGGCTGGGTCCCCCGCCCCGGGATGAGGTGCTCGTCCTTGTTGGTCCCGGACCCGTCGGCCAGGTGCAGGTGGCGCAGTCGATTGCCGAGCGCCTCGATCATCGCGAGCGGATCGGAGTGGGACGTGGCGGTGTGCGACAGGTCCAGGGTCACGGCCGGGTAGTCCTGGTCGACGATGTCCCAGTCCGGGGCATAGGCCAGCATCGTCCGGTTGCCGGCCCGCCACGGGTACATGTTCTCGACCGCGAAGGCGATCGGGGTCGACTGCGCCATCCGGGCGAGGCCTTCGGCGAAGGTCTTGGCGTACTCGCGTTGCCAGCGGAACGGTGGGTGCACCACCACGGTCGTGGCGCCAAGTTCACCGGCGACGACGCGCGACCGTTCCAGCTTCGCCCACGGATCGGTGCTCCAGACCCGTTGGGTGATCAACAGGCACGGCGCATGGATCGCGGTGATGGGAAGGGCGTGGTAGTCGGACAGGTGGCGCAGGGCGACGGAGTCCTGGCTGACCGGGTCCACGCCGACCATCACCTCGACGCCGTCGAAGCCGAGCGAGGCGGCGATCTCGAAGGCCGCGCCGGTCGACTCGGGGTACACCGAGGACGTGGACAGGCAGACCTTGGCCTCGGACAGCCGAAGCACACAGGGGTCGTCAGCGGGCTGGGTCATCGGTCGTCAGATCTGGCTGTCAAAGATCCAGTCCAGCCTGCGCAGGATCACGCCCTCCCGAAGGGCCCACGGGCAGATCTCCACCTCGGCCAGTCCGAACTCCTCCATCGCCGCCTCGGCCACGATCGCACCGGCCAGCAACTGGTGGGCTCGGCCCGGCGAGACGCCCGGCAACCCGGCGCGTTCCGCGACCGTCATCCGACTCAGCTTCGCCGTCCAGTACCCCAGGTCGACACGTGAGAGCAGGCGCCGCACATACCGCCCGTCGGAGCTGGGGGCGGCGCCCGCGATCCGAGCCAGTTGCTTGAAGGTCTTCGACGTCGCCATGACCCGGTCGACCGGCCCGGCAGCCAACAGTTCGGGAACGACCTTGGCCACGTCGGCCTGCACCCGGCGGCGGACGGCCTCGACGACCTCCAGGTCCGGCGGGTCCCCCGGCATCGCCGAGCGGGTCAACCGGGCCGCCCCCAGCGGCAGAGAAACAGCTGTCTCGGGCTCCTCGTCGACTCCCACGGCCATCTCCAACGAGCCGCCCCCGATGTCGAGCACCAGCAGCCGGCCGGCCGACCACCCGCACCACCGCCGGGCAGCCAAGAATGTCAACCGGGCCTCGTCGTCGCCGGTGAGCACGGCCAACTCAACGCCGGTCTTCCGCAGGACCTCCTCCAGGACCGCGTCCACGTTCGTGGCGTCGCGGATCGCGGAGGTGGCGAAGGCCAGCATCTCCTCGGCGCCGGTGTCCTCCGCGATCCGTTGCGCCCGAGCCACATCCCGCACCAGCTCGGCCACCCCACGCCGAGCGAGTTTGCCGTCGCTACGCAGGTGCTCCGTCAGCCGCAGCTCGGTCTTGTGGGAGTAGGTGGCCCATGGGCGAGCCCCGTGGTGGGCGTCCATGACCAACAGGTGGATCGTGTTGGAACCGATGTCCAGCACGCCGAGCCGCATGTCTCGACCGTACCGTCAGATCGATACGCTGAACCTCGTGGCCGAGGTTATGTTGGACTTCCCGCGCACCTTCGTGGAGTTCACCGACCCGGCCGACCCCGATCAGGTGTTCCGGGCCGACCTGACCTGGCTGACCTCGCGCTGGACCTGCATCTTCGGGTCCGGCTGCGCAGGCATCGTCCCGGGCCGCGAGACCGACGGCTGCTGCACCCTCGGTGCCCACTTCGCCGACGCCGCGGACGAGAAGCGGGTCCGTAAGGCATCCAAGGGCTTGTCGGCGAGCGAGTGGCAGTACCGCGACGCGGGCCGCCGCGGCATCGCGGAGAAGGACTCGGAGGGCTCCCGGCAGACCCGCGTGGTGGACGGCGCATGCATCTTCCTGAACCGTGAGGGATTTCCGGGCGGCGCCGGCTGCGCGCTGCACAGCCACGCCGTCCGCACCGGCCGGCACCCGTTGGAGCTCAAGCCCGACGTGTGCTGGCAGCTGCCGGTGCGGCGGTCCTACCGGCAGGTCCAGCGCCCGGACGACACCACGTACCTGGAGGTGACGATCGGCGAGTACGACCGGCGCGGCTGGGGCCCCGGCGGGCAGGACCTGCAGTGGTGGTGCACCGGCGCGAGCGAGGCCCACGTCGGCACCGAGCCGGTCTGGGTCAGCTACGCACCCGAGCTGCGCGAGCTGATGGGCGTCGCCGCCTACGAGGTGCTGGCGGGGATGTGCGCCGCCCGGGAGAGCGGCGGCGCGGTGGCCCCGCACCCGGCCGACAAGTCCTGCGGCTGACCGGGCGGACTTGGACCGCCTGAGACACCCGCCAACACCGCCCGTGACTACGCAACCCAGCCCGACCATGCGGTACCGCCCGCACGTCCACCACACCGCGAACCGGCCGTGAGATCCCGAGTGAGGACGCCGCCCGGGACGGTGCCCAGCCCGAACATCTGGGGCAGCCCCGGCGTCTACGAGATCGAGAACCGTGCGGTCGATCCCGACGGTGTGATCGAAGCGGCGTTGGCCGAGCTGATGTATGACGGACAGTCACTTTCCACTTGCAGCTGGGGAACCGTGCTCGACATCGGTTGCGGGGCCGGCTTCCACCTGCCCCGGCTGGCCGCCGCGGCGAGTCGGGTCATCGGCGTGGAGCCGCACCCGGGACTGGCCCGCCGGGCCGCGAGTCGGGTGGCCGGCCTGCCTCAGGTGACGGTGCGTCAGGGAACGGCACAGGCCTTGCCGGTGCCGGACGCATCGGTCGACCTGGCCCACGCCCGCTGGGCGTACTTCTTCGGCCCGGGCTGCGAACCCGGTCTGCGAGAGCTGGGTCGGATCTGCCGCCCAGGCTCTGCGGCTGTCGTGCTGGACCACGACGCGACCCGCTCGAGCGTCGGCCGGTGGTTCGCCGAAGGACTGCGCGCCGACGGCAGGACCTACGACCCGGACGCGGTGGAGCGGTTCTGGGCCCGACACGGATTCACCCGGCGGAAACTCGACGTTCATTGGGAATTCGCCACTCGCGCCGACCTCGCCGCCGTGTTGGCCATCGAGTTCCCAAGCGCTGTCGCCGCCGCGGCGTTGGCCGAGGTGGACGCCGACCCGCCCGGCCCGCGGATCGACGCCGCGGTCAACCTGTGGTTCCGGCGCTTCTGAGTCGGTCGTCAGCGCCGGCCGTCAGCGCGGCGGGCGAGGGATTGTCGGTGGCAGCCCCTAGCGTGACTTCATGGGGAAGCACGGCGAAATGTTCCGTTGCACCGACTGCGGTTGGCAGACCGGCAAGTGGGTGGGGCGCTGCGGCGGTTGCCAGGCCTGGAGCACCGTCGTGGCGCAGGCGCCCGGCTCGGTCGGGGCCCGGCGGCCCAAGAGCATGCAGCCCCGGTCCACGGCGCAGCCGATCGACCAGGTGAGTGTCGCGGCGGCGCGGCACATGCCAAGCGGCGTGGCGGAGTTGGACCGCGTTCTCGGTGGTGGTCTGGTCCCCGGCTCGGTCGTGCTGCTTGCCGGTGAGCCCGGGGTCGGGAAGTCCACGTTGCTGATCGAGGTGGCCGCTTCTGCCGCCCGGGGCGGCGCGACGGTGCTCTACGTGACCGGCGAGGAGTCGGCCGCACAGGTCCGGCTGCGGGCCGAGCGGGTCCGCGCCGTGGTGCCGAACCTCTACCTGGCGGCCGAGACCGACCTGGGCACGATCGCCGAGCACGTCATGGCCGTGGTGCCGAGCCTGCTGGTCGTCGACTCGGTGCAGACGATCAGCAGTGGCGATGCCGAAGGTGCGGCCGGTGGGGTGTCGCAGGTGCGGGAGGTCGCCGCCGGGCTGACCCGGCTGGCCAAGGAGCGGGGCATGGCGACACTGCTGGTCGGCCACGTGACCAAGGACGGGGCGATCGCCGGCCCCCGAATGCTCGAGCACCTGGTCGACGTGGTGTTGCACTTCGAGGGCGAGCGCGGCAGCCGGTTGCGGATGGTTCGTGGGGTCAAGAACCGCTACGGCCCGGCCGACGAGGTGGCGTGCTTCGAGATGGCCGACGACGGGATCTTCGGGTTGCCCGATCCCAGCGGGCTGTTCCTCTCGCGCTCCGCGGTGCCGGTCTCCGGCCAGTGCGTCACGGTCACGCTCGAGGGTCGCCGCGCCCTGGTCGTCGAGGTACAGGCCCTGGTCGTGCCGAGCCCGGCGCCGGCGCCGCGGCGGGCCAATGCCGGCCTGGACTCGGCACGCATTGCGCTGACGTTGGCCGTGCTCGAACGCCGCGCGCGGATCCGGTTGCACGACAAGGACGTCTACACCTCGACCGTGGGTGGGGTCCGGCTGACCGACCCCAGCGCCGATCTGGCGGTCGCCCTGGCCGTGGCCAGCGCGGCGGGCGACGACCCACTGCCCGCCGACCTGATCGCACTGGGCGAGATCGGCCTGGCCGGCGAGGTCCGTCCGGTCGGTGCCGTGGCCGCGAGGCTGGCCGAGGCGGCCCGGCTGGGCTTCCGACGCGCCTTGGTGCCCGCAGGGAGCACGGTCAACCCGCCCGAGGGCATGACGGTGCTGGAGGTCACGACATTGGCCGCCGCCTGGGCCGCCGCTTCGGCCGGCAAGCCCGGCGTCGCCTCGGCCCGCAGGCCGCCGCAACTGTCCGTGATCCAGTAGTCGCGGTGGATCCACCGCGACCGGATCCACCGCGACCGCGTGGGTAGCACGGCTACAATCCCCTGCAAGCATTCGCCACTCCGGAGCGTGTCACGATCGAGCGTCCCGACCGATCATCCGAGCACGAGGCGCTGCTGCGTGCGACCCTGGCCGCCGTGGCGCCCGGGACTGCCCTGCGCGAGGGCCTCGAACGGATCGTCCGTGGCCATACCGGCGCCCTGATCGTCCTCGGCCACGACAAGACCGTCGAGGCGATGTGCACCGGAGGCTTCGCGCTCGACGTGGAGTTCTCCGCGACCCGGCTGCGCGAGCTGGCCAAGATGGACGGCGCCATCGTGCTGGACCGCGACGCGACCAAGATCATGCGCGCGGCCGTTCACCTGATGCCGGACGCCAACATTTTCACTGCCGAGTCCGGCACCCGGCACCGCACCGCCGACCGGGTGTCCCGACAGGTGTCGCTGCCGGTCATCTCGGTCAGTCAGTCGATGAACCTGATCGCGTTGTACCTGGCGGGCAACCGGCATGTCCTGGAGGACTCCGGGGCGATCCTGACCCGGGCCAACCAGGCGTTGGCCACCCTGGAGCGCTACAAGCTGCGCCTCGACGAGGTCTCCGGAACACTGTCCGCGCTGGAGATCGAGGATCTGGTCACGATCCGCGACGTCGCCGCGGTGGCCCAGCGGCTGGAGATGGTGCGTCGGATCGCCGGGGAGATTGCCGGGTACGTCGTGGAGTTGGGCGCCGACGGACGGTTGCTTGCGCTGCAGCTGGAGGAGCTGATCTCGGGCGTCGACCCCGACCGGGAACTGGTGGCGCGCGACTACCTGCCCCACGGCCGCACCAAGATGACCGTCCCCGCGGTGCTCGACGCGCTGAACGACCTGTCCGCCGCCGACCTGCTCGACCTGACCACGGTCGCTCGGGCGCTCGGGCACGTCGCCTCGGCCGACGCCCTGGACGGCGCCGTCAGCCCGCGCGGATTCCGCCTGCTCGCCAAGGTGCCGCGCCTGCCCGCACTGGTGATCGAGCGACTCGTCGACCACTTCGGCGGGCTGCAGAAGCTGTTGGCCGCCAGCATCGACGACCTGCAGGCCGTCGAGGGCGTCGGGGAGTCGCGGGCCCGCTCGGTGCGCGAGGGTCTGTCCCGGCTGGCCGAGTCCTCGATCCTCGAACGCTACGTCTGACGCGCACCTTGCTGGGGCCTGATGGGGTGACACCTGCACCGCCCTGTCGAGGCGGCGTGTCGCAGGCGATTGGACGTCGGTCGGGGTGACACCCGGTGGAGCCTGGTCAACCCGCTGGCTAGCTAGCGGATGCGGAAGACGATCCGCTTCTGGGCCTTGACGCCCGCGGCCGAGCCTTCGAGCGTGTAGGTGCCCGGGTGCGCGTCGGCCTCGTCGGTCGGGCAACCCTTGGCCGAGCGCGCCTTGCTCCAGATCGAGCGACCCCACAGTTTCTGGCCGGGGGTGAGCGTGCGTACGTCGTGCGTGCCCTTGCCCTGGCAGTCCCGGGACGACCAGATGCGGTCCGGGCCGGAACGCACCGTGAACGACAGCGCAACCGATCCGAGGTCGACCTGGCACGGGTTCTGTCCGATGTTGCTGACCCCGATGTAGAACTTCGGCTTGGCGCGACCGGCATAGCTGGGCGAGTCCGACCGCAACTCCACCGCCAGGTCCGACTTACCACAGCTGGGGATCACCGCGGCTGCCGGAACGGCCGCTGCCACAGCCGTCGGCGTCGTCGCCGGGCTCGGGGCCGACGCCACCACCTGATGCTTGCCGCCCTTGGCGGGCGCGGTTGCAACCGGGGTCGCAGCGCTGGCCGGCGGCGCCGCGGGCGGTGCCAAGGGCGGGCTCGTGGCGGGCGTCGAGACGCCGTTCGTCGTGTCCGCGGCGGCCAGGGCTGAGGGAGCCGCGGACGGCGTGGCCACCGTCGTCGGCGTGGGTGTCGGAGTGTATGTAGCAGTCAACGGGACCGTGTACGACTGGTTGCCCTTGACCTGCAGGCGCGGCGGGCCGCTGCTCGCGCAGGAGTGGATGAGCATGATCATTCCGGTCGCCCCGGCGGCCGCCACCACGGAGCGGCGACGCCAGTAGACCGAGCGGGGACGAGTCGCAGTGTTCATGGCGATCGTCACGTTAAGTGAGCGCGCCTCCCAAGAATGGGAGGCGCGCCGTTTTGATTTGGGCGAAACAAGTAGGCCGCATTCGCGGATGGTGCTCAGTCGTTGTGCAGCTCCACCGGCGGGGTGTCCGGCATCGGCTGCGGCTTCAGCTCACCCCGGAAGGTGAACTTGACCGATTCGCCCTCGCCCTCGACGTCGACCACCACGATCTGGCCCGGCCGCAGCTCCGAGTAGAGGATCTTCTCGGACAACGCGTCCTCCACGTCGCGCTGGATCGCCCGCCGCAACGGCCGGGCACCCAGTACCGGGTCGAAGCCACGCTTGGCCAGCAATGCCTTGGCCGCGGGCGTGACCTCGATGGCCATGTCCTTGTCCTTCATCCGGTCGTCCAGCTTGGCGACCATCAGGTCGACGATCTGGATGATCTCGTCCTGCGACAGCTGGTGGAACACCACGATGTCGTCGACGCGGTTCAGGAACTCCGGCCGGAAGTGCTGCTTGAGCTCGTCCTGGACCTTGTTCTTCATCCGCTCGTAGCCGGTCTGGGCACTGCCCTCGGCCGCGAAGCCCAGGTTGATGCCCTTGGAGATGTCCCGGGTGCCGAGGTTGGTGGTCATGATGATCACGGTGTTCTTGAAGTCGACCACCCGGCCCTGGGCGTCGGTCAGCCGACCGTCCTCCAGGATCTGCAACAGCGAGTTGAAGATGTCCGGGTGGGCCTTCTCGACCTCGTCGAACAGCACGACCGAGAACGGCTTGCGGCGCACCTTCTCGGTGAGCTGGCCGCCCTCCTCGTAGCCCACGTAGCCGGGCGGGGAGCCGAACAGCCGCGAGACTGTGTGCTTCTCGGAGAACTCGCTCATGTCCAGCGCGATGAGCGAATCCTCGTCGCCGAACAGGAACTCCGCCAGCGTCTTGGACAGCTCGGTCTTACCGACACCGGACGGGCCGGCGAAGATGAACGAACCGCCGGGGCGCTTCGGGTCCTTCAGGCCGGCCCGGGTGCGCCGGATGGCCTGGGACAGGGCCTTGATCGCGTCCTTCTGCCCGATGACGCGCTTGTGCAGCTCGTCCTCCATGCGGAGCAGTCGCTGCGACTCCTCCTCGGTCAGCTTGAACACCGGGATGCCGGTCGCGGTGGACAGGACCTCGGCGATCAGCTCCTCGTCGACCTCGGCGACGACGTCCATGTCGCCGGACTTCCATTCCTTCTCACGCAGCGACTTCTCCCCGAGCAGTTGCTTCTCGGTGTCGCGCAGTGCGGCCGCCTTCTCGAAGTCCTGGGCGTCGATCGCCGATTCCTTCTCGCGCCGGACGTTGGCGATCTTCTCGTCGAACTCGCGCAGGTCCGGCGGAGCGGTCATGCGACGGATGCGCATGCGCGAGCCGGCCTCGTCGATCAGGTCGATGGCCTTGTCCGGCAGGAACCGGTCGGAGATGTAGCGGTCGGCCAGGGTCGCCGCGGCCACCAGGGCAGCGTCGGTGATCGAGACCCGGTGATGGGCCTCGTAGCGGTCGCGCAGACCCTTGAGGATCTCGATGGTGTGCTGCAGCGACGGCTCGGCGACCTGGATCGGCTGGAAGCGGCGCTCGAGGGCGGCGTCCTTCTCCAGGTGCTTGCGGTACTCGTCGAGCGTTGTGGCACCGATCGTCTGCAGCTCACCGCGGGCGAGCATCGGCTTCAGAATGGACGCAGCGTCGATGGCTCCTTCTGCGGCGCCCGCGCCCACCAACGTGTGCAGCTCGTCGATGAACAGGATGATGTCGCCGCGGGTGCGGATCTCCTTGAGGACCTTCTTCAGCCGTTCCTCGAAGTCGCCGCGGTAGCGGGACCCGGCGACCAGCGCGCCGAGGTCAAGGGTGTACAGCTGCTTGTCCTTCAACGTCTCCGGGACCTCGCCGCGCACGATCTTCTGCGACAGGCCCTCGACCACGGCGGTCTTGCCGACGCCGGGCTCGCCGATCAGCACCGGGTTGTTTTTGGTGCGCCGGGAGAGCACCTGCATCACGCGCTCTATTTCCTTCTCCCGCCCGATGACCGGGTCCAGCTTGCCCTCGCGAGCGGCCTGGGTCAGGTTGCGCCCGAACTGGTCGAGCACCAGCGACGTCGACGGCGTTCCCTCGGCCGGCCCGCCAGACGCAGCCGGCTCCTTGCCCTGGTAGCCCGAGAGCAACTGGATGACCTGCTGGCGGACCCGGTTCAGATCGGCCCCCAGCTTCACCAGGACCTGCGCCGCGACACCCTCGCCCTCGCGGATGAGGCCGAGCAGGATGTGCTCCGTGCCGATGTAGTTGTGGCCGAGTTGGAGCGCCTCCCGCAGGGAGAGCTCCAGGACCTTCTTGGCCCGCGGCGTGAACGGGATGTGGCCGCTGGGCGCCTGCTGACCCTGCCCGATGATCTCCTCGACCTGCGAGCGGACAGCCTCCAGCGAGATCCCGAGGCTTTCCAGCGCCTTGGCAGCTACGCCTTCGCCCTCGTGGATCAGTCCGAGCAGGATGTGCTCGGTGCCGATGTAGTTGTGGTTGAGCATCCGGGCTTCTTCCTGTGCCAGGACGACAACCCGACGGGCTCGGTCGGTAAATCTCTCGAACATTTGGCAGCGCTCCTCAACGCGGGCCGCGTGACGGCGGTGAGTGGAGCATTCCATCCATCACCTGCACTCACTCTATCCGTGAGTCGTCGGTGACGTCTGGTCGCCAGATGTGGTGGCCGGCGCCCCCCAGTGTCCACCCCCGACCGCGGCGTTGGGACCGCAACGGCGGCCGGCGCCATTTTCTTCCCGACCCACCTCGACAGCGGCTCGCCGCCCCGCAGACATTTCCTACTTGTCGGTACGAATCAGGCTGCCGACCGGACGGGGTCGGCGCGGGTCGACCGGACCGAGATCGACGGGTGCCGCCGGACGGACGGCCCGGGCCGAGGCCGAAGACTCGGGCGCCGGCGCGGGTTGTGCACAACGGGCGACGTTGTACGAAATCGGTCTGAAAGCAATTGCGGCCCCCGCCGAACAGCGGGAGCCGCAACCGGCTTACGTGCCAGGACTATTTGTGGGCCGCGTTGTAGGCGTCGATGATCGTGGCGGGAATACGGCCGCGCTCGCTGACGTCCAAGCCCTTCTTCCGGGCCCACTCCCGGATGTCGGCGGTGTTGGGCGCGCCGGTCGTCCGGACGGCAGGTTTCACAGCACCGGCGCGGCCGCGCGCGGCCCGGCCGCCCACCCGTCGGCCGGATCCCACGTAAAGAGCCAGTGCGTCGCGCAACTTGTTGGCGTTCTTGGCGGACAGGTCGATCTCGTAAGCGACACCGTCCAACGAGAAGGAAACCGTCTCCTCGGCCTCGCTGCCGTCTAGGTCGTCCTCGAGGAAGACGAGGGTCTTGGATGCCATCTGGGGGATTCCCTGCTCTCACTCGATGTCTGCGCGCGCAGGACGGTGCGCACCACGTGCGAGAAAGCAAACCAGGATTTACGCGTTTGGGCAAATGCGCCGCGCCGGCTAGAGGGAGAGCAGCATCCGTGAGTTGCCCAAGGTGTTCGGCTTCACCCGTTCCAGATCCAGGAACTCCGCGACACCTTCGTCGTAGGACTTCAGAATCTGTTCGAACACCTCGTGCTCGACCGGCACACCGTCGATCACACCGAAACCGTGGGCGGTGAAGAATTCGACCTCGAAGGTGAGGCAGAACACCCGCCGGACACCCAGTTCGCGCGCCGTCGCAATCAATCGGTCCAACAGCAGATGACCGACCCCAGTACCTCTCAATTGGGGTATGACAGCCAGCGTGCGAACCTCCGCGAGGTCCTCCCACATCACATGCAGCGCACCGCAGCCGATCACCCGACCGTCGAGTTCGGCCACCCAGAATTCCTGTACGGCCTCGTAGAGCGTGACCAACGCCTTGGACAACAGGATCCGCTCGTCGGCGTAGGCGTCGATGAACTGCCGGATCGCCCGGACATCGGAGGTCCGGGCCCGCCGTACGGTGCCGATCGTTACCAACTGCGCACCTCGATGGGCCAACTCGAAGGTGGAAGGGGCCCGGCGAGGCTGCTTACCGCCGTGCGCATTGGTAACACCACCACGGGCATCAGCCTTGCGGACGCACGAACGGGAACAGCACGGTCTGTCGGATGCTCGCGCCGGTGAACATCATCAGCAGTCGGTCCACGCCCATCCCCATTCCGCCGGTCGGCGGCATTGCGTACTCCAGGGCACGGAGGAAATCCTCGTCGACCTGCATCGCCTCCGGGTCGCCGCCGGCCGCCAACAGCGACTGGGCGGTGAACCGGACCCGTTGCTCGACCGGGTCGATCAACTCCGAGTAAGCAGTCCCGATCTCGGTGGAGAATGCGACCAGATCCCATCGTTCGGCCAGCCGTGGGTCGACCCGGTGCGCGCGGGTCAACGGGGAGACCTCGGTCGGGAAATCCCGGTAGAAGGTCGGCAGCACAGTGTGTTCCTCGAGCAGTCGTTCATACATCTCCAGAATGACCTGGCCCCGATTCCAGGCCGGGTCCACTGCGATCTCAGCCTTCGTGCACAGTGCGACCAGTTCCGCAAGTGGGGTGTCGGCCGTGATCGCGACCCCGAGAGCCTCCGACAGCCCCTCGTTGACGGTCACCGCGCGCCATTCGCCGCCGATGTCGTACTCCGCGTCGCCGTGGCGCACGACCGTGGAGCCGAGCGAATCCACCGCCGCATTCTGGATCAACCGGCGGGTGAGTTCGGCCATGGAGTTGTAGTCGCCGTACGCCTCGTAAGCCTCCAGCATCGTGAACTCGGGATTGTGGCTGGCGTCCGCGCCCTCGTTGCGGAAATTCCGATTGATCTCGAAGACCTTCTCCACCCCGCCGACGGCCAGGCGCTTGAGATACAACTCAGGCGCGATCCGCAGATAGAGGTCGGCGTCGTAGGCGTTGATGTGGGTCACGAACGGGCGGGCGTTTGCCCCGCCGTGCACGGCCTGCAGCATCGGGGTCTCGACCTCGAGATAACCGGCCGCGGCGAGCGTGTTGCGCAACGACCGCACGGCGTCGCTGCGCATCGCCAGCATCCGCCGAGCATCGGGATTGACGATGAGGTCGACGTAGCGTTGCCGCACCAGAGCTTCGGGGTCCGACAACCCCTTGTGCTTGTCCGGCAGCGGACGCAGGCATTTCGCGGTAATCGCCCAGGAATCTGCGAGCACCGACAGTTCGCCGCGCTTGGAGGTGATCACCTCGCCGGTGACCCCGACGTGATCGCCCAGGTCGACGTCGGCCTTCCAGGCGGCCAACGCCTCGGCGCCCACCCGGTCCAGGGAGAGCATCACCTGGATGTCGTCGGTGCCGTCGCGCAGCGTCGCGAAGCAGAGCTTGCCCCCGCTCCGGGACAACACCACCCGGCCGGCGATTCCGACGACATCGCCGGTCGCCACGTCGATGGGCAGCCCCGGGTGGCCGGCGATCACGTCGGCGATCGTCGCGGTGCGTGGGTATGAGACGGGGTAGGGATCCCGCCCGGACGCCCGGATTCGGTCCAACTTCTCGCGGCGGATGCGGATCTGCTCGGGTAGTTCGGAATCCGTGGCGGCCGAGGCCGACGTGTCGTTCGCCTCAGTCACCGACACAGGCTACTGAGCCGTCACATGAGCCTCGGGGTGTCACCCCCATCGCCGCGCCGGCGGTTGCAACACGCCGAGTTGTCGGTTCGGTGCGGGTGACACCCGCAAGAACTTGGGGTTGTCGGTTCGGTGCGGGTGACACCCGGAAGAACTGGGGCAGCTAGGTCCCGGTGTTGCGCTCGAAGATCAGCCGCAAGCCGATCAGGGTCAGCCAGGGCTCGTGCTTGTCGATGCTGCCCGCCTCGCCCAGCACGACCGGGGCCAGTCCGCCGGTCGCCACGACAGTGACCGCGTCGGGGTCGTCGGACAGTTCCTCGGCCATCCGGTCGACGATCCGGTCGACCTGGCCGGCGAAGCCGTAGAGGATGCCGGACTGCATGGCCTCGACCGTGCTCTTCCCGATCACCGAGCGCGGCCGGGCCAGCTCGACCTTGCGCAACTGGGCACCGCGGGCTCCCAGCGCCTCCACGGAGATCTCGATGCCCGGCGCGATCGCCCCGCCGACGTACTCGCCGCGGGCACTGACCGCGTCGAAGGTGGTGGCGGTACCGAAGTCCACGACGATGCACGGCCCGCCGAAGAGGTGGGCCGCGGCCAGCGCGTTGACGATTCGGTCGGCACCGACCTCCTTCGGGTTGTCCATCAGGACCGGAACCCCGGTGCGGACCCCCGGCTCGACGACCACGGTGGGGACGTCCGGGTAGTGCCGCCGGGCCAGCTCGCGCATCTCGTGCAGCACGGCCGGGACCGTGGAACAGATCGAGATGCCGGTGACCACGTCGGCGTCGTCGCCGATTCCGGTGTGATCGAGCAGCGAGCGCACGGTGACCGCGAGTTCATCCGCGGTGCGTCGGGCCTCGGTGGAGATCCGCCAGGTCTGGAAGATCGTGCTTCCGTCGAAGAGCCCGAGCACGGTCTGGGTGTTCCCGACGTCGATCGTGAGCAACATCAGGCGCCCGCCTCCCCCAATTCTTCGCCCGAACCCGGCGCCCGTAGATCCAGCGCCACGTCCAGGACCCGCACGGAATGGGTCAACGCCCCCACCGAGACGAAATCCACGCCGGTCGCGGCAACCGCCGTCGCATCGGCGAACGTCAAGCCGCCGCTGGCCTCCAGTCTCGCCCGGCCGGCAGTACGCCGCACCGCCTCGTGCATCTGGGCCGGCGAGAAGTTGTCGAGCAGCACCAACTCGGCCCCGGCCGCGAGCACCGCTTCCAACTGGTCGAGGGAGTCGACCTCCACCTCCACCGGCAGGCCCGGGAACGCCGTCCGGACCGCGTCCAGCGCCGCAACCACCCCACCGGCGGCCAGCACGTGATTGTCCTTGATCAGGGCCTCGTCCCAGAGCGCCAGCCGGTGGTTCACCCCGCCGCCGCAGCGGACCGCGTACTTCTCCAGCGTGCGCAGGCCCGGCGTGGTCTTCCGGGTGTCGCGCACCTTGGCCCCGGAACCGGCCAACGCGTCGGCCCAGGCTCTGGTCGCGGTCGCGACCCCGCCCAGGTGGCCGAGGAAGTTCAACGCGGTGCGCTCGGCCACCAGCAGGTCGCGGGTCCGGCCGGTCACGATGAGCAGCACGTCGCCGCGACGCACTCGCTCGCCGTCCTTGACCAGCCGCTCGACAGCCACGTCGCCGTTGCTGACGTGCTCGAACACGGTGCGGGCCACGGCCAACCCGGCGATCACCCCATCGGCCCGGGCCACCACCTCCGCGGTGCACCGTTGGTCGGCGGGCACAGTGGCGACGCTGGTGACATCCAGCCGACCGGGCCCGAGGTCCTCGGCCAGGGCGAGTTCGACCAGCGCGCAGATCTGATCCGACGTCAGGTGCGCCTCGGCGAACTCCGCCAGCAGCGCCTCGGACGGGAAGGCCGGGGGCTCGGGCGCGCTCCTGCTGCGGCTCATCCTCAGGACTCCTCCGACGCCGATCAGGTCGACGTGACGCTGCCAACGGGCGTCGTCGCGGGCCGGGAAGTCCTCGCGCCAGTGCGAGCCCCGGGTCTCCTCGCGCTGCTCGGCCGCGGCCACCAACGCCGTTGCAACCGTGTGCAGGTTCGTGGTCTGCCAGGCCTCCACCCCGGGCACGCCGGGCCGGGACGCCGCCAGGTCGGCCAACTCCGCCGCGGTCGCGGCCAGACCCTCGCGGGTGCGCAGCACGCCGGCGCCGGCGCTCATCGTCCGTTGCAGATCGGCGCGGGCGCTGCCGTCGACCAGCGACGGCACCCGGCGGTCCGGCACCGGAGTCTGCCGCTCCGGCAGATTCCGGTGCAGATCCGCGGCAATCCGCTCAGCGAAGACCAGGCCCTCGAGCAGGGAGTTCGACGCCAGCCGATTCGCGCCGTGCACCCCCGAGCAGGCCACCTCGCCGCAGGCCCACAGCCCGGGCAGCGAGGAACGTCCGAACAGGTCGGTGCGGACCCCGCCGGAGGCGTAGTGGCAGGCCGGGACGACCGGGATCATCTGCGTCACCGGGTCGACCCCGTGCTCCCGACAGGTGGCCAGGATCGTCGGGAAACGCTGCTGCCAGCGCTGTTCGCCGAAGTCGCGGGCGTCCAACCAGACATGCGCGGCCCCGGTCGCGTACATGGTCCGCAGGATCTGCTTGGCGACGACGTCGCGCGGCGCCAGGTCGGCGAGTTCATGGATGCCGGGCATGAATCGGTGTCCGGCGGCGTCCCGCAGCACCGCGCCCTCGCCGCGCACCGCCTCGGAGATCAGCGGTTGCCGGCCGGTGGCCTGGTCGCCGAGCCACAGCACGGTCGGATGGAACTGGACGAACTCCAGGTCGCGGACGACCGCGCCGGCCCGCAGGGCCATGGCCACGCCGTCGCCGGTGGCCACCGACGGATTGGTCGTCGCGGCGTACACCTGCCCGAACCCCCCGGTGGCCAGCACGACCGCGCCGGAGGCGATCGCACCGACACCGTGCGGCTGGCCCTCGCCCATCACGTGCAGGGTCATCCCGGCCACCGCGCCGTCGGCCGCCAACCGGAGGTCGAGGGCCAACGCGTGCTCGATCACCTGGATGCGCGACTGGGCGTGGACCGCGTCCACCAGGGCGCGCTGGATCTCCGCCCCGGTCGCGTCGCCGCCCGCGTGGGCGATGCGGTGCCGATGGTGGCCGCCCTCCAGCGTCAGTGCGAGTTCGCCGTCGGCGGACCGGTCGAAGACCGCCCCGGTCGAGATCAGGCCTCGGACGGCGATCGGGCCCTCGGTCACCAGAACCCGGGCCGCGGCCGTGTCGCACAACCCGTCGCCGGCCGCGACGGTGTCGCACAGGTGCTCGGCCGGGCTGTCGCCCGGGCCGAGCGCCGCGGCGATTCCGCCTTGCGCCCAGCGCGTCGAGCCCGCCGAGAGCACGTCCTTGGTGACCACCAGCACGGGGCCCAGGGACTCCGGCAACAGCACGGCGGCCCGCAGGGCGATCGTCAACCCGGCGATCCCCGAGCCCACGACAACCACAGCGGCCTGCGTGGTCCACCCGGGGTCGGGCGCAGTCAGACGCGCGATCAGGCGCGGCGCGGGGAAATTGTCGGTCACGACGGCGGCTTGGCAGCGGCGGCGTGCGGTCGCCGTCAGCGCTGGACGGCGTGTCGGGACAGCAACGGCTCGTCCACCCGGTCGAAGACGCCGTCGCCGCGCAGGTCGCCACGTGCGGTGCCGACACCCGGGACCGGCGCGGCCGGATCCCCGTCGACGACGATGACGCGGTTGCGCCCGTCCACGTGCACCACGGTGGGCTTGCGCTCACGGGCCTCGGCGTCGGTCACGCCCATGTAGCTGATGATGATGACCAGGTCGCCGGGCGCAACCAGGCGTGCGGCCGCCCCGTTGATGCCGATGATGCCGGTGCCTCGCGGGCCCGGGATCACGTAGGTCTCCAGTCGGGCCCCGTTGTCGATGTCGACGATGGCGACCTGCTCGCCGGGCAACAGGTCGGCGGCGTCCATCAGGTCCTCGTCGATCGTCACCGAGCCGACGTAGTGCAGGTCGGCCTGAGTCACGGTGGCCCGGTGGATCTTGGACTTGAGCATGGTGCGGAACATCAGGGGTCCCTTCGTGAGGTAAGGGCCGGCTCGCATTGCTGTAACACTGCGGTGCTTGCAAACAGTTCCAGCGGCGCATTGTCAATCAGACGGGTGGAACCTACCCAAGCCGCCGCGAGCAGCCGCGCGGGGCCGGGTTCGGTGACTTGCCGCAGGTCAGGAGCCCGCAGCTCCAGGTAATCCAGGACCAGCCCCGGGGTCGACCCCAGCTGCGCCCGCCCGGCGGCCAGCACCGCTTCCGGGCCGTCCGCACCGGCCGCGGCGCCCGCCCGCAGCCCGCGGGACAGTGCGAGCGCAACCCGCCGCTGCTCGGGGTCCAGGAAACGGTTGCGGCTGGACCGCGCCAGGCCGTCCGGCTCGCGGACGGTCGGCACCGGCACGATCTCGACGTCGAGATCCAGGTCGCGGACCATCTGCCGGATCAGCGTCAGTTGCTGGTAGTCCTTCTCGCCGAAGTAGGCCCGCTGCGCGCCGGTCAGATGCAGCAGCTTGAGCACCACGGTGAGCACGCCGTCGAAGTGGCCCGGGCGGCTGGCGCCCTCCAACTCCTCGCCCAACGGACCGGCGGTGACGATCGTGGCGGGGCGCCCCGAGGGATAGAGCACCGCCTCGTCGGGCGCGAACAGCACGTCGACGCCTGCGTCCTGACAGATCGTCAGATCGGCGTCGAAAGTTCGCGGATAGCGATCGAGATCCTCCCCCGCCCCGAACTGCAGCGGGTTGACGAACAAGGTCGCCACGACGCTCGCGCACTCCGCGCGGGCCCTGCGCATCAGCTCGGCGTGCCCGTCGTGCAGGGCACCCATCGTCATCACGACCCCGCGCGGGCCGGGGGTGTCGGCGAGCGCCGCCCGCAACTCGGCGCGGGTACGCACCACCACGAGCCTCATCGCGCCTCCCCTCCCCGACCCGAAGCAACCATCTTCTGGCGTGGGGGGGGGGGG
>DATAUG010000035.1:0-12873 GCA_036268355.1 Sporichthyaceae bacterium | reverse complement strand
ACCGCCGTGCCGGGGAGCGGGCTGCGGCGGCTGCCGTCCAAGCGGTGGGATGGGTGCAGCCCGCGTCCGGCGCGGCGAAGACACAGTGGCGCAGATGCAGCGCCCGGCGAAGACAAAGCGTTGCTCCGGCGGCTGGAGTAGGGGCTGCGCCAACGCGTTGCGTCCGACGAATAGCGTCCGGTTGGCCGCCGTTCGTCGGACGCAAGCGGGGAGGGATGACCCGACTCACGGCGAATGGGTGCATGGTGGGAGCGCCCTGTGCATAGTTCCGGCAGGTGAGGCGGGAGGATGACGCCCGTGTCGAAGCTGCGCCAGGTCCCCAAGCGCTTCTTCCTGGGCGCCCCGGTGCGGAACGAGCGTCTCGGCCACGCCGTTCTGCCGAAGAGCGTGGCGCTGCCGGTGTTCGCCTCCGATGCGCTGTCCTCGGTGGCCTACGCGCCGCAGGAGATCTTCGTCGTGCTGTCCCTGGCAGGCGTCGGTTTCTACCACTACAGCGCCTGGATAGCCCTGGCTGTGGTGCTGATGATGACCACGGTCGTGGCCTCCTACCGGCAGAACGTGCACGCCTATCCCAGCGGTGGCGGCGACTACGAGGTCGCCACCACCAACCTCGGGGTCAGCGCCGGCGTGATCGTCGCCAGCGCGCTGATCGTGGACTACGTGCTCACGGTGGCGGTGTCGGTGGCTGCCGGGGTGGACAACCTCGGTTCGGCGGTTCCGTTCGTGGTCGAGCACAAGGTTGCGGTGTCGCTGCTGCTGATCGCGGTGCTCACCGTCATGAACCTGCGGGGCATCCGGGAGGCCGGGGCCGCGTTCGCGATCCCCACCTACGCGTTCATGGTCGGCGTGGTCGGTCTGGTGGGCGTCGGGTTGTTCCGCGAGATCGTGCTGCGCCAGAACCTTCAGGCGCCGACCGCGAGCTACACCGTGCAGCCGGTGCAGACCCATCTCACCGGGTTCGCGCTGGTGTTCCTGATCATGCGGGCGTTCTCCTCCGGATGCGCGGCGCTGACCGGGGTCGAGGCGATCAGCAACGGCGTCCCGGCCTTCAAACCACCCAAGTCCAAGAATGCCGCCACGACCTTGCTGATGATGGGCGCGCTCGCGGTCACGATGTTCTCCGGTCTGGTGGCGCTCGGCCTGATGACCCACGCCCGGCTCGCCGAGAACCCGGCGACCGACCTGCTGATCAACGGTGTCCCCGCCGGGGCGAACTACCAGCAGGATCCGATCATCGCCCAGGTGGCGGCGGCGGTGTTCGGCAAGGACTCCGCGCCGTTCGTGTACCTGGCCGCGGTCACTGCGCTGATCCTGATCCTGGCCGCCAACACGGCGTTCAACGGTTTCCCGGTGCTCGCCTCGATCCTGTCGCGCGACGAGCTGATGCCGGGTCAGTTGCACCGGCGCGGCGATCGCCTCGTGTTCAGCAACGGGATCCTGGCCCTGGCGTTGCTGGCCAGCTTCCTGATCTACGTCTTCTCGGCCGACGTAACCAAGCTGATCCAGCTGTACATCATCGGCGTCTTCGTCTCGTTCACGCTCAGCCAGACGGGCATGGTTCGGCACTGGACCCGGCTGCTACGCGCCGAGACCGATCCGCGGCGGCGTCGGACCATGGTTCGGTCGCGGGTCATCAACGCCACCGGCCTCACCCTTTCGGCGCTGGTCCTGGTGATCGTGCTGATCACGAAGTTCACCCACGGCGCGTATCTGG
Organism: Sporichthyaceae bacterium; assembly: GCA_036268355.1. Taxonomy (GTDB): domain Bacteria; phylum Actinomycetota; class Actinomycetes; order Sporichthyales; family Sporichthyaceae; genus DASQPJ01. The sequence continues at coordinate 11,159 of DATAUG010000035.1, read as the reverse complement.
TGTGCATCGCGATGCCGCTGCTGTTCGCGTTGATGCGCAGCATTCACCGGCACTACGGCAACGTCCGGGCCGAGCTGTCCCCGCCACCGGACGCGATGACCCTGCCGAGCAACATCCACGGGGTGGTGCTGGTGTCGCGGCTGCACACCCCGACGCTCAAGGCGCTGGCATTCGCCCGGGCGACTCGGCCGAGCACGCTGACCGCCGTCACGGTGCAGACCCGCCCGGAGGGGACGGCGGCGCTGCTCACGGAGTGGGCCGCGCGAGGCGTCCCGGTGCCGCTGAAGGTGCTCGACTCGCCTTATCGCGACCTGACCGGACCGGTGTTGGAGTACATCCGCGACATCCGCAGGTCCAGTCCGCGCGACGTAGTGTGCGTGTTCCTGCCGGAGTACGTGGTCGGTCGCTGGTGGGAGCAACTGCTTCACAACCAAAGTGCATTGCGCCTGAAGGCCCGACTGCTGTACGAACCCGGCGTGATGGTCACGAATGTCCCTTGGCAGCTGCGTTCCGCACGCCGCGATCCGCAGCCAACACCGATCCCGACCGAAACCGCGTCGGAGAAGGCGAGCTGATCAAAACAATGGGTGTGCAGATATCGCCGAGCCTGCTGTCGGCCGATTTCGCGCGGCTGGCGCAGGAGTGCGAACGGGTGGCCGGCCACGCGGACTGGTTGCACGTCGATGTGATGGACAATCACTTCGTCCCCAACCTCACGTTGGGGCTGCCGATCGTGGAGGCGTTGCTCAAGACGGTCTCCACGCCGGTCGACTGCCACCTGATGATCGCCGACCCGGATCGCTGGGCGCCGGCCTACGCCGAGGCCGGGGCGGGCAGCGTGACGTTCCACATCGAGGCCGCCCACGCCCCGGTGCGGCTGGCCCGGGCGATCCGGCAGGCCGGGGCGCGGGCCGGTTGCGGGTTGAAGCCGGCCACCCCGCTGGAGGCCTGCTCGGAGATGTTCGACGAGATCGACATGCTGCTGCTGATGACCGTCGAGCCGGGATTCGGCGGCCAGTCGTTCCTGGACATGGTGCTGCCGAAGATCCGGCGCGCCCGGGAGCTGATCGACGGTCGCGACCTGGACCTGTGGTTGCAGGTCGACGGCGGCGTCGCCGCGTCGACGATCGAACGGTGCGCCGAGGCGGGCGCGGACGTGTTCGTGGCGGGCTCGGCCGTCTACGGGGCGGCCGACCCGGCCGATGCCATCGCCCGGTTGCGGGCGGCGGCCGAGGCCGCGGCGTCGCGCTGAGAAGTCATTGCGTCCGGCTGACCCGAGGCTATTAGCCTTCGATCAGCCGGACGCAACGGTGGGGACAATGTGCGAGGGGGTATCGAGTCGGTGGCGAACACGGCCGAGGTCCAGGCGATGCTGCGGGCTGTCGAGCTCGCCGCATTGGGTCTCGGTGCTACCAGTCCGAATCCCGTCGTCGGGGCGGTGGTGCTCGACTCCGTGGGCGCAATCGCCGGCTACGGCTTCCATCGCCGCGCGGGCGACCCGCACGCCGAGATGGTGGCGCTGGAGGTGGCAGGGATTCGGGCGCGCGGCGGCACCTGTGTGGTGACCCTCGAACCGTGCAACCACACCGGTCGCACCGGGCCGTGCGTCGCGGCGCTGCGGGAGGCCGGCGTCGCCCGGGTGGTCTACGCCGTCGACGATCCGACCCCGGCTGCCGGGGGTGGTGCCGCGGCGCTGCGTGCCGCCGGCGTGGCCGTCGAGGGCGGGGTCCTGAAGCACGAGGCGGAGTTGGTCAACGAGGTGTGGCTGACCAGCGTGCGGTTCGGGCGCCCATTCGTGACCTGGAAGTACGCGGCCAGCCTCGACGGGCGCACCGCTGCTGTCGACGGCAGCAGCCGGTGGATCACCTCGGAGGCCGCCCGGGCCGATGCCCATCGGTTGCGCGCCGAGGCCGACGCCGTGCTGGTCGGATCGGGCACCGTGCTGGCCGACAACCCACAGCTTGCGGTTCGCAAAGCCGGACTGCCGAGCCGTCAGCCGCTTCGGGTCGTACTCGACGCCCGGGTGCGGGTCCAGCCCACAGCCCGGGTGCTGGATGCCGCGGCACCCACCCTGCTGCTCGTTGCCGCGGACCAGTCGGACGGGCCGGCGGCCGAGCGGCTGCGCAGTGCCGGTGCCGAGGTGGTCGGGGTGCCGACCGCCGTGGGCGGCGGATTGGACGTGGCGGCCGTGTTGGCCGAGCTGCACCGCCGACAGATCCTCTCGCTGCTCGTCGAGGGCGGGGCCCAGGTGGCCGGCAGCTTTCTGGCGGCCGGCCTGATCGACCGGGTCGTCGGCTATCTCGCCCCCATGCTGATCGGCGGCGATGGTGTGGCCACCCTGGCCGGGCCGGGGGCGTCCTCGATCGACTCGGCGCTGCGGCTACGTCTGGACCACACTGTGCTTCTCGGCGGGGACGTCCGCCTGACCGCCCGGCCGATCCGGGCCGGGACGGAGTAGCGCGATGTTCACCGGGATCGTCGAAGAGCTCGGCGAGGTCGCGGCGGTGCATCAGCTGCCCGACGACGCCGCCCGACTGTCGATCTGTGCCAGGAAAGTCATGGCGGACGTCGGCCACGGCGACTCGATCGCGGTGAACGGCGTCTGCCTCACCGTCGTCGAGCACGGCCCGGACGGGTTCGTCGCCGACGTCATGAGCGAGACCCTGCAACGCTCCTCGCTGGGCGGGTTGACCTCCGGCGCCCGGGTGAACCTGGAGCGCGCCGTGACCCTGGCGACGCGGATGGGCGGGCACCTGGTCCAGGGCCACGTGGACGGCGTCGGCCGGGTGCGGGGGCGGAATCCGCACCCACACTGGGACGTTGTCGAGATCGAGGCGCCGACGCAACTGCTGCGGTACGTCGTCGAGAAGGGCTCGATCACGGTCGACGGGGTGAGTCTGACGGTCGCTGGAGTAACAGATACCTCTTTCGTGGTCGGCCTCATCCCGGCGACCATGAAGCTGACCACGCTGGGCCTGCGTGCAGCCGGTGACGCCGTCAACCTGGAGGTCGATGTGCTGGCCAAGTACGTCGAACGACTGCTGATGCCCGGAGCAGCTTCATGACTGCGGCGCCGGAGGAGCGTCCGGAGCGCAGCGGAAGGCCGGGCGTGGTCGTGCCCGACGACGCCGTGGACGCGCCGCGGCCGCCTCGTCCGCCGAGTCCCGTGGTGGTCCACCGGTTGCGGACGTTCGACTTCGACACCATCGAGCGGGCGGTCGCCGACATCGCGGCGGGCAAGGCCATCCTCGTGGTCGACGACGAGGACCGGGAGAACGAGGGCGACCTCGTGTTCGCCGCCGCCAAGGCGACCCCGGAACTGCTGGCATTCATGATCCGTCACACCTCCGGCGTGGTGTGCGTCCCGATGCCCACCAAAGATCTCGACCGCCTCGAGCTGCCGCCGATGACGTTCGTCAACCAGGACCGGAAGAAGACGGCCTACACAGTCTCCGTAGACGCCCGCGACGGGGTCAGCACCGGCATTTCCGCCGCCGACCGGGCGCACACGATCAAGGTCCTGGTCGACTCGGCCACCGAACCCTGGGAGCTGACCCGCCCGGGCCACGTGTTCCCGCTACGCGCCGTCGAGGGCGGCGTGTTGCGCCGGCCCGGGCACACCGAGGCCGCGGTCGATCTGGCCCGACTGGCCGGGCTGACCCCGGCCGGCGTCATCTGCGAGGTTGTCAACGACGACGGGACGGTGGCCCGGCTGCCCGAGCTCGTCGAGTTCGCCCGCCTGCACGGCCTGGCGCTGATCTCGATCGCCGACCTCATCACATACCGGCGGCGCCTGGAGTCGCGGGTGGTGCGGTTGGCGATCACCCGCCTGCCCACCGTGGCCGGGGAGTTCCAGGCCTACGCCTATGCCGACCGGACCCGCGACGGCCTGGCGATGCCCGGCGAGGACGAGCACGTGGCGCTGGTCAAGGGTGAGGTCGCGGACGGGGAGAACGTGCTGGTCCGGCTGCACTCGGAGTGCCTCACCGGCGACGCGTTCGGCTCGCTGCGCTGCGACTGCGGACCGCAGCTGCGGTCGGCGTTGACCCGGATCGAGGCCGAGGGCCGTGGGGTCGTGGTGTACCTGCGCGGTCACGAGGGTCGCGGCATCGGGCTGGCCCACAAGCTGCGGGCCTACGAATTACAGGACGCCGGGCACGACACCGTCGACGCCAACCTGCAGCTCGGGCTGCCCGTGGACGCCCGGGATTACGGGGTCGGGGCGCGGATCCTGGAGGATCTCGGGATCCGATCGGTCCGACTGATCACTAACAACCCGGGCAAGTGCGCGGGCCTGCAGGCGTACGGGATGACGGTCACCTCGCGGGAGCCGTCGTACATCGCGCCCACCCCGGAGAACGAGCACTACCTGGAGACCAAGCGCCTGCGGATGGGCCACGCGCTGCCGGCCTGGGATCAGTGCGGCGAGTCGGGCGACCCGTACGACGGTGGTGGGGAGTGGACCTGAGATGAGCGGCTCCGGGTCGCCCACGCACGAGTCGCCGGACGGACGCGGGTTACGGGTCGCGATCGTGGCCGCGCAGTGGCACGCCGACGTGATGGGCGGCCTGCTGGCCGGGGCGCAGCGGGCGCTGGCCCAGGCCGCGATCGCCTCGCCCACGGTGCTTCGAGTCCCGGGGACTTTCGAGCTGCCGGTCGCCGCGCGCCGGCTGGCGGCCTCGCACGACGCGGTGGTGGCACTCGGTGTGGTGGTCCGTGGGGGCACGCCGCATTTCGACTACGTCTGCCAGGCGGCCACGATCGGGCTCACCCAGGTGGCGGTGGACACGGGTGTGCCGATCGGATTCGGTGTGCTCACCTGCGACACCGACGAGCAGGCCTACGACCGCAGCGGGCTGCCCGGTTCCAAGGAGGACAAGGGTTACGAAGCGGCACAGGCGGCGGTGCTGACCGCGCTGGCCCTGCGTGACCATCCCCGCTGACCGAGGCGTTACGTTGGGAGGGGCGGCTACCCGAGGAACAGGACACGAAGTTGGCCAAGACGTTCGAGGACCTGTTCGCCGAGCTGACCGCCAAGGCGCAGTCGGGTGACTCCGCGTCAGGAACGGTCCGGGCACTGGCCGCGGGCGTGCACACGATCGGCAAGAAGATCGTCGAGGAGGCCGCCGAAGTCTGGATGGCGGCCGAGTACGAGGGCCGGGACAAGACCGCCGAGGAGATCTCCCAACTTCTGTATCACCTTCAGGTACTGATGTTGGCCACCGGCCTGCAGCCGGCCGACGTATACGCTCACCTGTAGCGATCCCCGCCCCGATCCGAGGTCTGCATGCTGCGCATTGCCGTGCCCAACAAGGGCTCGTTGGCCGACCCGGCGGCGGCGATGCTGCGTGAGGCCGGCTATCGGCAACGCGTCGACGGGCGGGAGCTCGTGCTCGCCGACCCGGCGAACGGCGTCGAGTTCTTCTTCCTGCGCCCCCGCGACATCGCGATCTATGTGGGATCCGGGCGGCTCGACGTCGGGATCACCGGACGCGACCTGCTGCTGGACTCCGGTGCCGCGGCCGAGGAAATTCTCGCGCTCGGCTTTGCCGTCTCCACGTTCCGCTACGCGGCGCTGCCCGGCGTCGGTGCCTCCGTCAAGGACTTCGCCGGCCTTCGGGTGGCCACCTCTTTCCCCGGTCTGGTCGCCAAGCACCTGGCGGAGCACGGGGTGAGTGCCGAGGTGATCCGGCTCGACGGCGCGGTGGAGGTGTCGATCCAACTCGGCGTGGCCGACGTGATCGCCGACGTCGTGGAGACCGGCACCACGTTGCGCCAGGCAGGCCTCGAGCTGATCGGCGAACCGATCCTGCGGTCCGAGGCGGTGCTGGTGCGCCGCTCCGGGGCGGCCGTCGACCCGACGTTCGACCAACTGCTGCGGCGGCTGCGGGGCGTGTTGGTCGCTCGGCGCTACGTGATGATGGATTACGACGTCCCGGTGACCGGGGTCGACGCCGCGGTCAAGCTGACGCCGGGGATCGAGTCGCCGACCATCTCGCCCTTGCGCGACCCGGCCTGGGTGGCCGTGCGGGCGATGGTCCCGCGGCAGGACGCCCAGCGAATCATGGACGCCCTGTGGGAGGTCGGCGCCCGGGCGATTCTGGTCACGGACATCCTGGCCTGCCGTCTCTGACGAGCCGGCCGTGACCGAGCCCGAACCGACGGGTACGCCACTGCCGCACACCTGGCGGCCGCGGCGGACCCGCAAGTTCTGTCGAGCGTTGTCCGCGGTGCTGCTGGTGGTGTTCGGTTCGGTCGCCGCGCTGCTGCCCGGCGGAGGCGGGTTCTCGTTCAGCTTCCTCGACCGGGTCGGCGTGTTCGCCTTCGCCGCCGGGATCGCCTGGTTCCTGAACCGGCACGCCTCGGTCCTCGTCCGGGCGACCACCGAAGGCCTTGAGGTCGTCAATCTGTTCCACACCCGGCGCTTCTCCTGGGGCGAGGTGCTGGCAGTGCGGCTGCGCCCGGGCGACCCGTGGGCGTTCATCGACATCGCGGACGGCGAAACCGTTGCGCTGATGGGAATCCAGGCCTCCGACGGCCCGGCCGCGACGGCGGCCGCCCGCGAGCTCGCCCGGTTGGCGCGCCGCCTGACGCCCGGTCAGCCGCAAGGCTGACCGGCCGTGAGCGACTCGAGCGAGCGAGGAACGAGTGAGCGGGACAAGGCAACGATGAGCAACCTGGAACGGGTGCTGACCGATCCCGGATTCGGTGACGACACCGGCGCCCCGGATGCCGCGCTCAACGCCGCCTTGCTGGCCTGGCAGCGCGACGACGGGCCGCCCGATCCGGTGTTGTCCGCGTTGCTGACGGCTCGGGTGCTGGTTCCGATCGTGGCCATGTTGGCCGAGGCGGAGGCCGACGGGCTGGAGAAGAGCACCGACATGGCGGTGGTGACCCTGCGGGGCGCCGACGGTCGGGTGGCGTTGCCCGCGTTCAGCTCGCTCGATCGACTCACGTCGTGGCACGCCCAGGCGCGGCCCTTGCCGATCACCGCGCCCCGGGCCGCGCAGGCGGCGTTGTTCGAGAACGCCGACCTGCTGGTGCTGGACCCGGCCGGCCCGGTGCCGTTCGTGGTGACCGGTCGGGCGTTGCGGGCCCTGGCCGACGGCCGGGTCCCGGAGCCGCCCGCCGAGGACCCCGAGCTGGCGGCCGCGCTGCGCGTGCGGCTGAGCGCCCAGGCGGAGATCGTCGCGGCGGCGTTGGTACCGGGCGACGAGCTCTCCGGCCCGGACCTGGTGCTGGCGCTCGCCGTCGACACGACACGGTGTCCCGACCCCGGACCCTTGGCACGTCGGTTGTCGGCGGACCTCGCGGCCGATCCTGTCCTGCGGGACCGGCTGGACCGGGGCCTGGACCTGGCGATCGTTCCGGCGACCGCATTGCCCCGAGGTCGACTGCTGCTGGACAACCGCCCGGACCCCTCGGGCTGCTAAGCTCATCGACGCCCTCTCCGGTGATCCGTTCGCCGGGGCGTGAAAGCGGAGTCCGACTCCCACCCGCATCGACCTCAGCCGGTCGTCGGGTCCTGGGCCCCGGCGGATCTTAGGGTCCGCCGTAAGCGGTTGCGCATGCAACCGCCGGGTTCGGTTTGTCGGCTTCCGTGAGGCGTGGGCACGGGAGCCTTTTTCGTGTCCGGGGGTCAACCGATTGACGCCTGGGAGGGCACATCAGCACAGAACCGCGGATCAACGACCGCATCCGGGTCCCGGAGGTCAGGCTCGTCGGGCCGAACGGCGAGCAGGTCGGCATCGTGCCGATCGCCAAGGCCTTGGAACTCGCACGCGAGTCCGATCTCGACCTTGTCGAGGTGGCCGCCACGGCTCGGCCGCCGGTGGTCAAGCTCATGGACTACGGCAAGTTCAAGTACGAGTCCGCGATGAAGGCCCGCGAAGCACGGCGCAACCAGGCGCAGACGGTCATCAAGGAGATGAAGCTGCGCCCGAAGATCGACCCGCACGACTACGAGACCAAGAAGGGCCACGTCGTCCGGTTCCTCAAGTCCGGCGACAAGGTCAAGATCACGATCATGTTCCGCGGCCGGGAGCAGTCCCGTCCCGAACTCGGCTACCGACTGCTCAAGCGGTTGGCCGACGACGTGGCGGATCTCGGCATCGTCGAGTACGAACCTCGTCAGGAAGGCCGGAACATGCTGATGGTCCTGGCCCCGACGAAGAAGAAGGCCGAGGCGATGGCCGAGGCGCGGCAGGCACGCGACGAGCGCAAGCGCGAGATGGGCGACGACCCGGACACGGACTACGTCGCGGACATGGACGACGCCCCTGACATGGACGCCGCCGAGCCGCAGCCGCCCGCCGAGGGCTGAACCACCGCCCCCTGCACCACAACCGCCGAACGATCGAGAGAGAGCCCGACGATGCCCAAGGTCAAGACCCACAGCGGCGCGAGCAAGCGCTTCAAGATCACCGGCACCGGCCGGGTGATGCGGGAACGGGCCAACCGTCGGCACCTGCTCGAATACAAGTCCTCCCGTCGTACCCGTCGGCTGGCCATGGAGGCCGAGATGGCACCGGGCGACCGCAAGCGCGTGCTGAAAATGCTGCGCAAGTAGTCGCTCCTTCGCGAGTTGTCGATCCATTCGCGCAGTGGTGCGCGTCAGCCGTCTTCGAGCAGCACTGAAGGAGCAACAGCGACATGGCACGGGTGAAGCGGGCGGTCAACGCCCAGAAGAAGCGTCGTGAGGTTCTCGAGCAGGCCAGCGGCTACCGCGGCCAGCGCTCCCGGCTGTACCGCAAGGCCAAGGAGCAGGTGACCCACTCGCTGGTCTACGCCTACCGCGACCGCAAGAAGCGCAAGGGCGACTTCCGGCGCCTGTGGATCCAGCGGATCAACGCCGCCGCGCGGGAGAACGGCCTGACGTACAACCGGTTCATCCAAGGCCTTCAGCTTGCGCAGATCGAGGTCGACCGACGGATGCTGGCCGAGCTGGCGGTCAAGGACCCACCTGCGTTCGCCGCTCTGGTCGAACTCGCCAAGGCCGCCTTGCCGGCCGACCGCAACGCCCCGGCCGCCTGACGACGGCTCTCGGGTCGCGCCGCGCCGACATGCCCACCGCGGGGGAGATCACCTCGGCTCGGGCCGCGGCGGTGGTGGCTGCGACCCGCTTGGCCAAGCGGAGTTTTCGGACCCGCGACCGCCGGTTCCTGGCCGAGGGACCGCAGGCGGTCCGGGAGGCGTTGGGGTGCCCCGGCACGGTCAGCGCCCTGTTCGTGACCGCGGAGGCGGCCGATCGGCACCCGGAACTGGTGGCTGCCGCCGGCGGCGCCCCGGTGCACCGCGTTTCCGGTCAGGTCATGGACGCCTTGGCGCAGACCACGACGCCACAGGGTGTCGTCGCCGTCTGTGGGTTCCTCGACGTGGGCCTGGACACCGTCGTCGCTGCGGCGCCCCACCTCGTGGTGCTGCTGGCGCAGGTCCGCGACCCCGGCAACGCTGGCACGGTGATCCGCACCGCGGACGCGGCCGGCGCGCAGGCGGTGCTGCTGTCCCGCGGTTGCGTCGACGTGTACAACGCGAAGTGCGTGCGCGCCGGTGCGGGCAGCATGTTCCACCTGCCGATCTCGGTGGACATCGAGGTGTCCGAGGCGGTGGCCGAGTTGCGTGGCGCGGGGACGCGCGTGCTCGCCGCCGACGGGGCCGGCCGGGTCGACCTGGATGAACTGGCGGACTCCGGAGGGCTGGCCGGCCCGACGGCCTGGATCTTCGGCAACGAGGCCTGGGGCCTGCCGGCAGCGGTGACCGAGGCGGCCGACGAGGTCGTCCGGGTGCCCATCCACGGACGGGCCGAGAGCCTGAACCTCGCCACCGCCGCCGCGGTCTGCCTCTACGCGTCGGCCCGCGCCCAACGCCGGCCGATGCCGAAAGGATGACTTCCCCTTCGAGCATCCGGGTGGGCGGCATGTCGCGGTGTTCCCCGGGATGACATCCGTTGGGCACCGGTTCTCGGACAGACGCCCGCAATAGCCGACGAATCGGATCAAGGCGTCCGGGCCGTTGGCGCAAACCATCCGCACAGCCGGCCGGCTTCGGGGATCCTGCAAGGGTGAGGGAATCCCGCCGCCCTTGCGGTGACGAGCTGGACGGGCGCATCGCCTACGACGAGCTGCCCGACGGTCTCGTTGTCGCGGACGACACCGGCCAGGTCATCCTGGTGAACCATCGTGCCCAGCGACTGCTCGACCTGCCCGCCGACGAGTTGATCGGCAAGGACCTCCCGCACGTCCTACCGCTCTGCGACAGCTCCGGCCGCGACTGGTGGGCCGTGGCCGATCCGTACGGCGGCCTGGCGACCCGCACGGGCCACCCGGAGCAGACCCTGCGTCTGGGGCCTCGGGAGCTGTTGGTGTGCGCGTCCTACGTCCGCGAGGAGCCGTTGGGTCGGGTCCACCGAGTCGTGGTGACCCTGCGTGGCGGTGGAGCCCGAGAGCGTGCGGATCGGCAACGAGCCGATCTGGTGGCCACCGTCGCCCACGAACTGCGCACCCCGCTGTCGGCGGTGAAGGGCTTCACGACCGCCCTGCTGCGCCGGTGGGAACGCTTCGACGACTCCGAACGGCGCGAGATGCTGGCGGCGATCCGTTCCGACGCCGATCGTCTGGCGCGGTTGATCGCCGACCTGCTCGACGTGGGCCGGATCGAGGCCGGGCGACTGGATCTGCGGCGCCGGCCGGTCGACCTGGCCGCGCTGGTGGAACGTCAGGTGGCGGCCCAACTGGCGGCGGGCGCCGAGGCGGACTTCCGGATCGAATGCGATCCGGCGGTCGGTGCGTTGCAGGTCGACGCGGACAAGGTTGAGCAGGTCGTGGCGAACCTGCTGGACAACGCCCGCCGGCACGGCGCCGGGACGGTGACGGTTCGTTTGGAGCCGTGCACCGAGGGGGTTGCGATCACGGTCAGCGATCAGGGCCGTGGAGTGCCTGCGGAGCAGACGCACCTCATCTTCCAGCGCTTCTGGCACGACGACCGGCTCGGCGGCACGGGGCTCGGCTTGTACGTGGCGCGCGGCATCGTGGAGGCCCACGGCGGGACGATCGGGGTGGGGCGCGCGGCCGGTGGCGGCGCGGCGTTCCGGTTCACGTTGCCCGCGGCCTGACCTTCGCATCTTCTGGCGTGTCGCGCGCCCTTCCGCGTCGCGGAAGGGC
>DATAUG010000034.1:0-56694 GCA_036268355.1 Sporichthyaceae bacterium | reverse complement strand
ACCGCGTTGGTCCTGATGGAGTGGAACATGTTCAGCGTGCTCAACACGATCCTCGGCTCCTACGCCAACTGCGGCATGGCCTGGATCGTCACGGTGGCCTCGGACATCGTCTTCAACAAGTACGTCCTGAAGCTCTCGCCGAAGGTCCCGGAGTTCCGCCGCGGCATGCTCTACGCCGTCAACCCGGTGGGCTTCGTCTCGATGTCGCTGTCGGCCGGCCTCTCGATCATGGCCTTCTTCGGCCTGCTCGGCTCCTGGATCAAGCCTTACTCGCCGATCGTCGCCGTGCTCATCGCGCTGATCCTCCCGCCGGTCCTGGCGAAAGCCACCAAGGGCAAGTACTACCTACGCCGCACCGACGACGGCATCGACCTGCCGATGTTCGACTCCTACGGCAACCCGTCCGGCGTTGAGCTGACCTGCCATGTCTGCAACACCGCCTACGAGCGCCCCGACATGCTGGTCTGTCGGACCCACGACAAGCACGTCTGTTCGCTGTGCCTGAGCACCGACAAGGTCGGTGACCACATCCTGCCCGCGATGAACTGAAACCCACATTCGAAGGAGCCCGCCGGGCCTGCCGATGGCAGGGTCGGTGGGCTCCTTCGGCGAATCCGTTCATCGGGCCACTTGCACCATGTCGACCCCGGCGCGAGCTACAGGATGTAGAGCATCTCCTGGTAGGTCGGCAGCGGCCACAGGTCGTCGGCGATGATGCCTTCGAGCTTGTCCGCCGCCGCTCGCACGGTGACCATGGCCGGCAGCAGGACCGCGGCCGAATGGGTGGCCTCGGCGAACGCCTCGTGCCCCGCGTCCTCGGCCAGGCCGGCGGCCAACGTTGCCAACCCGGCCCGCAGTTGCGCGATCGGTCCACTGATGGCCTCGAGGTCGGAGAGATCCGCCTCCACGCCGCACGCCTTCAGCGCGGCGACGTTGGCCGCGAGTTCGGTCTGGTACCGCACCGCCGCCGGCAGCACGATCGTGCCGGCGATCTCGAGCGTCAGCTTCGCCTCGACGCTGACGGAGAGGATGTACTGCTCGAGGCCGATCTCGTAGCGGCTGTGCATCTCCCGGTGGCTGAACACCTTGTACTTCTCGAAGAGTTCCATGGACGGCTCGGAGATGAGCTCCGGCAGGGCGTCCAGGGTCGTCTTGAGGTTCGGCAACCCGCGGGCGGCGGCCTCGATCTGCCAGTCCTCGGAGTACCCGTTGCCGTTGAACACCGCGGCACCGTGGTTTGTGATCATCTCGGTGAGGACGGCCTGCACCGCGATGTTGAACTCGGTCCCCGAGGCGACTGCGGACTCCAGGGAAGTCGCGATGTAGTCCAGGGCCTCGGCCATGATCGTGTTGATCGTGGTCATCGGACCGGCCACCGATTGCATCGAGCCAGGGGCGCGGAACTCGAACCGGTTCCCGGTGAAGGCGAACGGCGAGGTCCGGTTGCGGTCGCCGGGGTCGGTCGGCAGGGTCGGCAAGGTGTCCACGCCGGGCATCAGCGTGCCCTTGCCCTTGGACGACGTGGCGGCGCCCTTGGCGATCTGGTCGAACACGTCGGCCAGTTGATCGCCCAGGAAGATCGAGATGATCGCCGGCGGGGCCTCGTTGGCACCCAGGCGATGGTCGTTGCTCGCCGAGGCGACCGAGGCCCGCAGCAGGCCGCCGAACTTGTGCACCGCGCGGATGACCGCGGAGCAGAAGACCAGGAACTGCGCGTTGTCGTGCGGGGTGTCACCGGGCAGCAGCAAGTTGCCGACCGTCGAGGAGCCCATCGAGAAGTTGACGTGCTTGCCGGAACCATTGACGCCGGCGAAGGGCTTCTCGTGGAACAGGCACTCCATGCCGTGCTTCTTGGCGATGGTCTTGAACGTGGTCATCAGCAGTTGCTGGTGGTCGGCGGCGACGTTGGCCCGCTCGAACATCGGGGCGATCTCGAACTGGCCCGGGGCGACCTCGTTGTGCCTGGTCTTGGCAGGGATGCCGAGCTTGAACAGCTCCCGCTCGGTGTCCATCATGAAACCGAGCACGCGCTCGGGGATGGCGCCGAAGTAGTGGTCGTCGAACTCCTGGCCCTTCGGCGGCTTGGAGCCCACCAGCGTACGTCCGGCATTCAGCAGGTCCGGCCGCGCCAGGAAGAAGTGACGGTCGATCAGGAAATACTCCTGTTCGGCGCCGCAGTAGGACACCACGGTGCCGGGGTCGTGCCCGAACAACCGGATGATGCGCGAGGCGTGGGTGGCCATCGCCTGCTGCGAACGCAGCAACGGCGTCTTGTGGTCCAGGGCCTCGCCGGTCATCGAGACGAAGATGGTCGGAATGCACAGGGTGTTGCCGTTCGGGTTCTCCAACACGTACGCCGGGCTGGTGACGTCCCAACCGGTGTAGCCGCGGGCCTCGAACGTGTTGCGCAGGCCCCCGCTGGGGAAGCTGGAGGCATCCGGCTCGCCCTGGGTCAGGGTCTTGCCCGCGAACTCCGCCAGCGCGGTCCCGTCACCGACCGGCTCGAGGAAGCTGTCGTGCTTTTCCGCGGTCAGGTGGGTCAGCGGGTAGAAGACGTGCGCGTAGTGCGTCGCGCCCTTCTCCATCGCCCAGTCCTTCATCGCCGAGGCGACGGCATCGGCAACCAGCGGGTCCAGCGGCGCCGAACGCTCGATGGTGGCGAGCACGGACTTGTAGACCAACTTCGGCAGCCGCTTCTGCATCACCGAGGTGCTGAATACGTTCCGGCCGAAGATCTGACCCGGGGTCTCGGTCGGGAGGTAACTCGCGGCCGGGGGTACGTAGGCCTCCACGTCCTTGATGGCCTGAAGTCGGACGTGGTTTCCACTCATGTCAGGCACCTTCCGCAGGCCGGCCGACGCGCCGGATCCCGAGAAACGTAGATGCCGGAAAGACCTCGAATGTTTCGCGGAGGATACGTAATCGCGTCGGCCGGCGAAGGCCCCGGTGCGCAACTGCTGCCCCGCCTGGTCGCCCCGCGGGCCGTCGCATCCGGTGCCGCGCCGATGGTCCAGCCGCGACAGGCAAGCTCGTCCCCGCCGGAGACCTGCGCGTAACCGGCCCGACTTCCGGCGCGGCTAACGTGCCAACGTGGTGGGGAACGGACTGCTGGTCCAGGCCGTGGCCGCCGCGCACCTGGCCAGCGCGACGGCGGTCGCCGGGTCGGCATGTTCCTGGTGCCGCCAGATCGAAGACACCACCTGCGACTGCCCGGAGGGGTGCGGCCGCCGCGACTGCCCCGCCGCGCTGGCCGTGGACGGCGTGTCACCGTTCAACTCCTCACCGGTCCCGGTCCCCAAGTTCAGGTAGCCCGACGTCCCGGATCGACCGTTGACAGGTGCCGCTGCACGCTCGGGCGGCCCCGCCTTCCGAGCCGGACGGTCCCAGCAGGATTGCCGACCAGGGCCTCGGTCCGTTCGTAGGCGCTCTCGTCGTAGTGGATGACGCGGAGCCTGCTGGTCGATCAGGTCGTGCGGGAGGCCGTACATCCGGAGTTCAAGGCACGGAGAAAGTCGTTGGTTCGTCGGCGCCCGCCGGAGACCTGCACGCCGCGACGACTAATGAATGGCCGCGGACACCTCGGGTGCCTCGTGCAGGTTCAGGCGCAGGCGAACCCGGTGTGTGCGGTCACCAATCTCCAGGTCGATGACGCCACGGTCCAGCGCTATCCGCTGCAGAGTGGCCGTGCCTGCGATGACACTGACGGGGAGGACCGGCCCGAGCAACCGGCCGCGCAACGTTCCATAGCCGTCAACCTCGACCACCGCCAGCCCTCCGTCATCGCCCACGTAACGCACCTGGGCACCGAATCGCTCGGCAAGCAGAATCAGCCTCGGGTCGGTCCGCGGCGCCGTTGTCAAGACACCCGCCTCATCGACCGCTTCCCGATCCATGTCCGGTCCGCACTGAGTCGGCAGTTTGTGGCCGAGTACGCGGAAGTGGGCCTTGCGGTCGCGGCTCGCCCACCGGTGGATGTCGAATCCCGCCCGGGCGAGAGTGTTGATCAAGTTCGAGACCGAGGCACCCGGCAGGCCGGACCAAGCGGCCAGCTCCTCGCGAGTGGACTGACGCAGCGTCAGTAGACGATCGGCAGCGCGGTGCTGCTTGGTTCCCGGCCGGAACACGGTGTCCAGCACATCGCACCAGGGATGCGGACCGAGGGATTCCGGGCAGGGCGGCGAATCCGTTGCGATGGCCTGGATCTCGCGCAGGGCCGCCCCCTCCTCCCGTCGGCGTAGCGCAGCTCGAACCGTCCGCACCCTGGCAACCTGCGCGTCGGTGAGCAGCCGGCCCGGCGCGCCGGTCGAAAGAACCTCGGCCGCGCATGCGCGCATGTGGCTCCCCTCCGCCGGCCGGACGCGCCTCGCCGCCCGGGCCGGACCACAAAACAAAACCGACCAGTCGGTCTGTATTCTGCCGATCAGTATCACGCTTCCGGCGACGGACCGCCACCCCCGACGAGACTCCCAAAAGCCGCCCGCGAAACGCCGGGCCGGGACGCCCAGGATTGGGTGCCGGTGACCGAGGAGATCTACCGCCAGGCCGCGAAGTACGTGCGCGCCTTCCGCCGCAGCCACCCCGACACCGGGCCCACCGACTACCTGATCGCGGCCATGGCCGTCGTGCCGGCGGCGCAGCTGCTGACCACCAACGTCCGAAACTTCGGCGATGATCAACGACCCCGGCCCCGGTAGCGTGAGAGAAACGATCGTTCTCCTGATGGAACGGAGCTGCCGTGCCGGCCGAGGACTCCCGCCCGCCGTTCCCCCCATTCACCGTCGAAACCGCGGTCCAGAAAGTGCGGGCAGCCGAGGACGCCTGGAACACCCGAGACCCGCAACGGGTCAGTTCGGCCTACACCGTGGACACCCACTGGCGTAACCGGACCGAGTTCCTCGACGGCCGCGAGCAGGTCGTGGCCTTTCTCACCCGCAAGTGGAACACCGAGCTCGACTACCGGTTGATCAAGGAGCTGTGGGGTTTCCGCGAGAACCGGATCGCCGTCCGTTTCGCCTACGAGCACCACGACGACGCCGGCACCTGGTTCCGCTCCTACGGCAACGAGAACTGGGAGTTCGAAACGAACGGCCTCATGCGGGTCCGACACGCATCGATCAACACTGCACCGATCAGCGAGACCGACCGCCGATACCACTGGCCGCGGGGACCTCGCCCGGCCGACCACCCGGGACTGAGCGACCTCGGATTCTGATCCGCGACCCGTGGCGCGATATCGAAAGTGCCGGAATCACGAAGGGCTCGGCGGAACAGAATTTCGGTGACGGTCACTCAGATGATGCCCAGCTGCACCTGCCGCGCGCTCGGCACCGTCACGGCCGGCGACGTCGCGGCGTTGGTTGGCGTCGACGACGGAGTGTTGCCTGATCCTCAACAGGGCGTTCAGGCCGCGAAGCGGTAACCCATGCCCAGTTCGGTCAGCAGGTGTCGGGGGTGGGTCGGATCCGGTTCGAGCTTGTGGCGCAACTGGGCCATGTATTGCCGCAGGTAGTGGGTATGGCTGGTGAAGCTCGGTCCCCAGATCTGTTCCAGCAGCTGATGCTGGGTGATGAGTTTGCCCGGGTGACGGACGAGAATCTCCACCAATTGCCACTCGATCGGGGTCAGTCTCAAGTCGGCGACGTCGGGCTGGGTCCCGTGGACTGCTTTGTCGCCCAGGTCGACCGTGTACCGACCGATCCGCACCGTGCGGCCGGTCCCTTCGTCACCCGCGTGTCTTCGGGTGGCCGCGCGGATGCGGGCCAGCAGTTCGTCGACGCCGAAAGGTTTGGTGACGTAGTCATCAGCACCCGCGTCCAGTGCGGCGACCTTGTCTCGGCTGCCGGCGCGCCCGGAGAGCACCACGATCGGCACGGCTGTCCAGCCGCGCAGGCCGTGGATCACGTCAACCCCGTCGATGTCCGGCAGTCCCAGGTCCAGCAACACCAGATCAGGTCGCCAACCTTCGGCCTGTTCGAGCGCGGCCGTGCCGGTCGCGGCTGCGGTGACGTCGTACTTGCGGGCGCGCAGGTTGATCTGCAGGGTCTGCAGGATCTGCGGGTCGTCATCGACGACAAGAATCCTGGTCATGGGATCTGTGCCTGCTCGTGCGGTGTCGGTCCGGCGGGCGGGGGCGGCGCCGTCGGCAACGTGACGATCATGGTCAGGCCACCGCCGGGGGTGTCTTCGGCGATCACCTGCCCGCCCATGGCCTCGGTGAGACCCCGGGCCAGGGCGAGCCCCAACCCGACGCCGGTGGTGTTGTCGCGGTCTCCCAGTCGCTGGAAGGGCAGGAAGATTCGGTCCCGGTCGTCCATCGGGACGCCGCGGCCCCGATCCACGATGCGGATCTCGACGAACTCGCCCAACCAACTGGCATTCACCAGGATCTTCTCCCCCGGCGGGTTGAACCGCAGCGCGTTGGCGATGAGGTTGACCAGCACCCGCTCCAACAGGGCGGGGTCGGCGAGGACCTCGGGCAGGTCGGGCGGGACCTGAATGATGACGGGGAGCCCGGTCGGTCCGAGTTCGTCGAGGGCCCGCGGGATGACGTCCTCGACCGCCAGCGCCAAGGGGATGAGGCCCAGGGCCCCGGCTTGCAGGCGGCTCATGTCGAGCAGGTTGACCACCAATCCGTCGAGGCGGTCCAGCGAGTTCTTCGCCGTCAACAACAGCCCGTCGCGTTCCTCCGGGCTCCAGCTGATTTCCCTGCTGCACAGGCTGTCCACGGCGGCCTTGGCCGAGGACAACGGTGTGCGCAGGTCGTGGCTGACTGCGGAGAGCAGGGCCCGGCGCATGCGGTCCCCGCGCAGCAGTGGTTCCGCGGCATCGGCCGCCTCGGTGAGTCGCTGTTGGCGCAGGGCCAGCGCGGCCTGCGCCCCGAAGGCTTCGAGGACCCGACGGCTGGTGGCCGGCAGATCCGGGCCGCGCAGGACCAGCACGAGATCTTCGGCCACCGCCACCTCGGCGTCGCCGTCCTTGGGTGTCAGGCACGGTTGACCGCCCACAGTGGCAACGACTCGCCAGGCCTGCGGGTCGCGGCGCCACGTCGTGCCGCGGGCAGCGTCTTCGCGGGCCTCCAACAACGTCACGGAATCAAGGCCGTAGATGGTGCCCAGCCGGGCCAGCAAAGCGGTCAGCGCCCGATCCCCGCGCAGGACCGCATCGGCCAGGGATGCCAGGATCTCGGCATCGGCGCCTGCCACGGCCGCCTCCCGGGTCCGCCGGGCCGCCAGGTCGACCACGGTGGACACAGCCACCGCGACGACCACGTAGGCCGCCAATGCCAGCACGTTCTCCCCGTTGGCGATGGTGAATTCGTGGATCGGCGGGGTGAAGTAGAAGTTCAACAAGGCCGAGCCCACCAAGGCCGCGCTCAGCGCCGGCCACAGGCCGCCGACCAGTGAGACCCCGACCACCAGAACCAGGAAGAGCATGATGTCGCTGGGCAGCGACAGCTGCCCCCGAACCCAAGTGAGCGCCAGCGTCAACACCGGCAGACCGATCAGCGTCAGCAGGAATCCGGCCAGGCGGCGCTCTCGGCTCAACGCGGCACGATGATGGCCCGCGGCACGGGAGATCATCGGTGAGGCGCTGCGGGCGGCTGCGTCGTGGCTGACCATGTGGACATCGATCGGACCGGACAAGGCAGTCGTGGTCGAGCCGACGCCCGGGGACAGCATTCGGGCCAGCCGGGTACGGCTGGAAACCCCGAGCACCAACTGGGTCGCGTTCACCCCGCGGGCAAATTCCAGCAGGGCCCGGGACACGTTCTCACCGAGAACCTGGTGGTAGGTGCCGCCGAGGCTTTCCACCAGTTCGCGTTGCGCGCGCAGCGCCGCCGAGGCCTTTCCGGCGAGTCCGTCGTCGCGGGCCACGTGTACCGCCATCAGGTCGGCACCGCGGGCCCGTTCGGCGATGCGGGCGGCCCTGCGGATCAGGGTTTCGCCCTCGGGGCCGCCGGTCAGTGCGACCACCACGCGCTCGCGGGTTTCCCAGGTGCGACCGATGCCGTGCTCGGCACGGTATGCGTCGAGCTGGTCCTCGACCTTGCCGGCGAGCCAGAGCAGCGCGAGTTCGCGCAGGGCCGTCAGATTGCCGACCCGGAAATACCTGCCGAGCGCGGCGTCGATGCGGTCCGACGGGTAGATGTTGCCGTGGGCCATACGCCGGCGCAGCGCCTCGGCGGTCATGTCGACCAGCTCCACCTGATCGGCGCGGCGCACCACGTCGTCGGGGACGGTCTCCTGTTGCTTTACCCCGGTGATGGCCTCCACCACGTCGTTGAGCGATTCCAGGTGCTGGATGTTGATCGTGGTTATGACGTCTATGCCGGCATCGAGGATTGCCTCGACGTCTTCCCAGCGCTTGGCGCGCTGCGAGCCCGGGATGTTGCTGTGCGCCAACTCGTCGACGACCACCACGCCGGGGCGGCGGGCGATCACCGCGTCGACGTCGAGTTCGTCGAAGGACGAATCCCGATAGGAAATCCGCCGCCGGGGCAGGATCTCCAATCCGTCGAGGAGTTCGGCCGTGCGCGCCCGGCCGTGGGTCTCCACGAGCCCGACCACCACGTCGGAGCCGCGCGCGGTCCGTCGGTGCGCTTCCTCCAGCATCTTGAAGGTCTTGCCCACCCCGGGAGCGGATCCGAGGTAGACCCGCAGCAGGCCGCGCCCGCTGGTCACGGTGCAGGCGAACTCGGCGGGGCGGTCGCGACCGGGCTGCCCGCGGTATCGGCGGGATTCGCCGGCGTGGAAACCGGGGCGGGGGCGTTCGGGACCGGGCCGGTCGGAGTATCGGCCGGATTCGCCGTCGCAGGAACCGGTGCGGCGGCGTGCGGGTAGGAGCGGTCGAGGTCACGGTTGAGTTCCACGACGTTGACAGCTGGGTCGCCCATGAAACCGAAGGTACGCCCGGTGGTGTGCTCGGCGACCAGTTGCAACACCTGCACCGCGGAGATGCCGCGTTCGCGAGCGACCCGAGGCACCTGCAGGGCGGCGTAGGCCGGCGAGATGTCGGGGTCCAGTCCGCTCGCGCTTGCCGTCACCGCGTCGGCCGGCACCACCGGTACCGCTGGTGCGTCCCCGCGGACCGGCACGACGAGGCCGGCTGTGTAGTCCTCACCCGGCTTCCCGCATTCCACCGGGTGGCCCTGCCAATCCGCGACGAACGGATGAGCCGGGCACGCCTCGTTCACGCTGACCACCCGGGTGATCGTGACGACCCGGCCGGCGGTGTCGCGCGGTCCGAAGACGGCCAGCACCGCACCGGTGCCGCCGGGCGTGCAGTAGGGCCGAGCCCCGGCCGAGGCGGGCAGGCCTTCCAGGGTGGCCACGGCTGCGCTGCGCGAGCAGACCTGGGTGAGCAGGCTCTGCGTGCCCGTGGCCGCGGGGGTACCGGCCTTGGCGGTCGGGTCGGGCAGGGTGTCGACGTCCGATTCGGGGCCCAGATTGCTCCCCCCCGATGCGGTGGGGTCGTACCCGTTTCCGCTGCCGGCGGCCGATGGGCGGGATTGGAAGTACCACGGGATCGCGTTGCCGGCGCTGTCGGCGAAGGATTGTCCGATCAGGGCGCTGCCGACGATCCGGCCGTCGGACGCGACCAGGGAGCCCTCGGCCTTGTTGTGCAGGCCCGGGAGCTGGCCGATGCCGGTCACGGCCATCGGGTAGATGAACCCGCACACCCCGGTCATTATCCCGAGGGCTCGGAGAGCGGCCAGGTGCGGACGGATCCAGGCCGGTGTGCCGCGGAATTGATTGACCATCAGGACATCCCCGGGAGGAATTGAACGAACAGGTCGATTGCCTTGATGCCGACGAAAGGCAGGATGATCCCGCCCAGGCCGTAGATGTAGAGGTTTCGCCGCAGCAGGGCCGACGCGGAGCTCGGGGTGTACCGCACCCCCCGCAGGGCCAACGGGATCAGCGCGACGATGATGATCGCGTTGAAGATCACCGCGGACAGGATCGCCGACTGCGGACTGTGCAGGGCCATGATGTTCAGCTTGCCCAGGCGGGGATAGACCACGGCGAACATCGCCGGGATGATCGCGAAGAACTTGGCGATGTCATTGGCGATGGAGAAGGTGGTCAGGGCGCCCCGGGTGATCAGCAATTGTTTGCCGATCTCGACGATCTCGATGAGCTTGGTCGGGTCGGAGTCCAGGTCGACCATGTTCCCGGCCTCCTTGGCGGCCGAGGTCCCCGAGTTCATCGCGACCCCGACGTCGGCCTGGGCCAGCGCGGGCGCGTCGTTGGTGCCGTCCCCGGTCATCGCGACCAGCTTGCCGCCGGTCTGTTCCTTCTTGATCAGGGCCATCTTGTCCTCGGGGGTGGCCTCGGCGAGGAAGTCGTCCACCCCTGCGGCCGCCGCGATGGCCCGCGCGGTCAACGGGTTGTCGCCGGTGATCATCACCGTGCGGATACCCATCCGGCGCATTTGGTCGAACCGCGCCCGCATTCCCTCCTTGACGACGTCGGAAAGGGCGATGACCCCGAGCACCCGGGCCGGAGCACCGGCGACACACTCGGCGACCACCAGCGGGGTCCCGCCGGCGCTCGAGATGCGGTCGACGATCTCGGTGATCTCGGCTGAATCGTGTCCACCGTTGTCCCGGACCCAGGCCGCCACCGACGCGGCGGCGCCCTTGCGGACCTGACATGGCGTCCCCGCCCTCGTCATGTCGGCCCCGCTCATCCGGGTCTGGGCGGTGAAGGGCACGAACGTGGCCGAAGCCATCACCCGCTCCTCGACCTGCACCCCGAAGTCCCGTTGGGCCAGCACCACGATCGAGCGGCCTTCCGGGGTCTCGTCCGCCAGGCTGGACAGTGCCGCCGCGTCGGCGATCTGATTACCCGTCACTCCCGTTGCCGGGATGAATTCGGTGGCCTGCCGATTCCCGTAGGTGATGGTGCCGGTCTTGTCCAGCAGCAACGTGTTGACGTCGCCGGCCGCCTCGACCGCGCGCCCACTCATCGCCAGCACGTTGCGTTGGACCAATCGGTCCATCCCGGCGATCCCGATGGCGGAGAGCAGGGCGCCGATCGTGGTCGGGATCAGGCAGACCAGCAGGGAGACCAGGACGATGCCGCTCACCCCGTTCGAGGTGAGCGCCAGCGTGTTCGCGACCCCCGGTTGGGAGATCTTCGCGAAGATCGCCATCGGTTGCAAGGTCGCCACCGCGAGCAGGAACACGATGGTCAACGAGGCGAGCAGGATGTTCAGCGCGATCTCGTTCGGAGTCTTCTGCCGGTTCGCGCCCTCGACCAGGGCGATCATGCGGTCCAGGAAGCTCTCCCCGGGCTTCTGGGTGATCTGCACGACGATCCGGTCCGAGAGGACCCGGGTCCCGCCGGTGACCGCGGAGCGGTCGCCACCTGCCTCGCGGATGACCGGTGCCGATTCCCCGGTGATGGCGGACTCGTCGATGCTCGCGATGCCCTCGATGATCTCCCCGTCGCCCGGGACGATCTCGCCGGCCACCACGGCCACGAAATCGCCCTGCGCCAACGCTGCGGCGGGAATCTCGTCGAAGGGCACCTCGGTCGAGCGCAGCCCGCCGGCTTGCGGTCTCCAGTGGGTGAGCCGACGCGCCATCGTGTCGCGGCGCGCCGCGCGCAAGGTGGCGGCCTGTGCCTTTCCGCGGCCCTCGGCCACAGCTTCGGCCAGGTTGGCGAACACGACGGTGAGCCACAGCCAGATCGTGATCGCCCACGCGAACCAACTCGGGTCGCGGGCCGCCAACAGGGTCGTCCACACCGAGCCGACCTCGACGATGAACATGACCGGATTGCGCCACAACGTGCGCGGGTCCAGCTTGAGCAGGGAATCCGGGATCGCGCGAACCAGCATCGCCGGGGTGATCAGGCCCCCGCGCACGCGCTGCGTCGCCGTGGGATCCGGATCCGGCCGCTGCCTTACCGGGTCCGGCCCGGTCGTCTGAAGTGAGGTCATGTCAGATTCCTTCCGGGCACCGTGGGCCCTGGGCCGGCCGCGGGCGGACCGGGTCCGGCCCGGTCGTCTGAACTGAGGTCATGTCAGATTCCTTTCGGGCACCGTGGGCCCTGGGCCGGCCGCGGGCGGACCGGGTCCGGCCCGGTCGTCTGAAGTGAGGTCATGTCAGATTCCTTCCCGGCACCGTGGGCCCTGGGCCAGCCGCGGGCGGACCGGGTCCGGCCCGGTCGTCTGAATGTCAGATTCCTTCCGCGAGCGGGCCCAGGGCCAGGGCGGGCAGGTAGGTCAGCGCGATCAGGATCACCACGACGCCGACCACCATCGCGATGAACTGCGGTCGGTGGGTGGGCAATGTGCCCGCCGAATCCGGGACCTTGCCCTGCGAGGCCAACGAGCCTGCCAGCGCCAGGACGAAGATCATCGGCAGGAACCGCCCGACCAACATGACCGCTCCGAGCGCGGTGTTGTACCAGACGGTGTTCGCGGTGAGCCCGCCGAAGGCGGACCCGTTGTTGTTGCCGGCGGAGGTGAAGGCGTAGAGCACTTCCGAAAAGCCGTGTGGGCCGGTGTTGGCCATCCCGGCCCGTTCCCCGGGTCTGGCGATCGCCACCGCCGTGCCGACCAGCACGACCATCGGGGTGATCAGGTAGTAGGTGGCGGCGAACTTCATCTCCCGGGCACCGATCTTCTTGCCGAGGTATTCCGGGGTGCGCCCGACCATCAACCCGGCGACGAAGACTGTGACCACCGCCAGGATCAGCAGCCCGTACAGGCCGGAGCCGACCCCGCCCGGTGCCACCTCGCCGAACATCATGTTCACCAGAAACACCCCGCCGCCCAGGGCGGTGTAGGAATCGTGGACGGAGTCGACCGAGCCGGTCGAGGTCAGGGTCGCGCCGTCGCCGAACGCGGCGGAGTCCGGGACCCCGAACCGGGTCTCGATGCCCTCGTACGAGCTACCGATGGCGCTCGGCACGGTGCCGTGATGGGCCGCCTGGAAGACCGTGATGGCGATGAGACTGGCGACGGCCAGCGTGGCCATCACCGAGACGATCGCGTAGCCCTGCCGCCGGTCGCCGACCATTCGCCCGAAGGTGCGCGGCAGCGAGAAGGCGATCGCCAGCAGCAGGAACAGCTGCAGCCAGTTGGTCCAGGGGGTGCCGCTCTCGAACGGGTGCGCGGAGTTGGCGTTGGCGAAGCCGCCACCGTTGGTGCCGAACTGCTTGATCGCCTCCTGGCTCGCAATCGGCCCGCCGATGATCACCTGCTTGGCCCCGGCCAGTGTGGTTACTGTCCGGTCCTGCTGGAAGTTCTGGATCGAGCCGCCCGCGATCAGGAGAGTGGCGGCGATCACCGAGAACGGCAGCAGGATCCGCGTGCAGCAGCGCACGACATCGACCCAGAAGTTCCCCAGGCCGGTGGTGCGTTGCCGGGCGAACCCGCGCACCAGCGCGATCGCGACGGCGATCCCGACCGCGGCGGACAGGAAGTTCTGCACGGCCAGCCCGAACATCTGGGCCCCGTGACCCAGCGCCGCCTCACCCGAGTACGCCTGCCAGTTCGTGTTGGTTGTGAAGCTCCCCGCGGTGTTCCAGGCCAGCGCCGGAGTCATGCCGGGCCGCCCCATGCCGCCCGGTAGATGCTGCTGCAGCCGCAATATCACGTACAGGAGCAGCACCGACATCGCCGAGAAGGCCAGCAGGCTGCGCGCGTAGGAACCCCAGCTCTGCTCCGCGTCCGCGTCCACCCCGATCCCGCGGTAGATCAGGCGTTCCGAACGCCAATGGCGCTTGCTCGTGAACACCCGGTACATGTAATCCCCGAAGGGCACATGGATCAGCGCCAAGGCGCCGATCAACGTGACGTCGAAGAGGATCCCCGCGCCGCCGGTGCCCATCAGAACCGGTCCGGGAACAGCAGCGCCGCCAAAAGGAAAATCCCCAAGGCAATGCTGATGATCAGCCCGATGAGGTTGTCGGCGTTCACAGCTTCCCGACCCCACGCACCACGAGGTCCAGCAGCGCGAACAACGCCACCGTCAGTACGACGAACACCACATCCGACCCTGTCACCGCGACCTCCGTACCAGGCCCGCCCGCCGGGGTGCCGGCAGGCGCGACACAGCACATCTCGCCGGGTCCGCGGTGTCATCAGATCTTGACGACATCCCTACGCCGGTACGCAAAATCCAGACGGGATCGCTACGCCTACGGGCGACCGTCCAGATCTGTCCCCTGCCGGCCCACTCCGCACCAGCAGGTAGCCGGGCACGCCGTGCATCGCCTCACCGCAGAGATCGCGCCGTGCCGGTTGTCCCGGGGCGAGGCGGATCTCGACCGCGTCGCTGCCGTCAGGCCGTCTTGAGCAGTCGGGACGTGAGGACGATGTCGACCACGTCGCCGACCGTGGCACCGCGGGCCCAATCCCGCTGCAGCTCGCACGCGAGGGAGACCCAGCTGATCGGCTGGGCGCCGGCCTGGACGATTCTCTCCAGGCCGGCGCGGTGGGCCTCGGGAGAGGTCCCGCCGACCGCGTCGACGACGGGATAGACCTCGTAGCCCGCGCGCAAGGCGTCGAGTGCCGGGAAGGCGAGACATACCTCGGTCCAGAGCGCGGCCATGATCAGCTTCTTGCGACCGGTCGCCTGGCCGGCGCGGCCGAACTCGACGTCCTCACAGCGCGTGCCAGTCGTCGGCTCATTCCCGGCGCGCCTGGGCCTCGAGGGAATGGCGCGCCAACTGGGTCCTCGTCTTGACGCCCAGCTTCCGGAACACCTTGTGCAGGTGGTATTCCACGGTGCTGGGGCTGAGGAAGAGCTGGCCGGCGATCTCCAGGTTGGTCATGCCCTGCGCCACCAGCCGGGAGATCTGCTCCTCCTGCGGGGTCAAGTCGTTCGCGACACCCACGGTGGGCTTGCGGGTCCGGCCGCCGACGGCGCGCAGTTCGACGCGGGCACGTTCGGCGAAACCGTGCGTGCCGAATTCGCTGAACATCTGGTGGGCGACGCACAACTGATCCCGCGCCTCGAGATTGCGGCGCTCCCGTCGCAACCACTCCCCGTAGAGCAGCCGGGTTCGCGCCAGGTCCAGGCGCAACGTGGTGGGGGTGAGCCGGTCGATCGCCGCTCGATACAGGGCCTCGGCGGCCGGGCCCTCGCTCACCAGGGCCCGGCAGCGGTCCTCCACCGCGCTCGCCCAGACCGTCCCACTGGCGGCGGTTCTCGCGGTGAGGCGTTCCAGGACAAGCGCGGCGGCCGCCGTCCGGCCGGTGCGGGCGGCAGCCTCGATGTACTCCACCGGCGCCCATGGCGCGAACCACAGGCCGAACGGGTCCTCGAGAGCGGTCGCGGCGGCATCGAACGCGTCCGCGTAGCGGCCGATCCCGTTGTGCAGCACGGCCGTTGCCCAGCGCATGCCGGTGACGCCCATGTACTCCCCGCGAGCGGCGCAGTCCGCCAAGTTTGTCCCGATCAGTTCGAGGGCCTCGGCCCGATGCCCGCGCAGGGCGGCCACCAAGACCGCCGCATACGGCGCCGTTCGGATGTCGGTCGCGTCGGCGACCGCCTCCACCTGTTCGACCAGCGACGCGGCGGCGGCGACCTCACCCGCGACCAGGTGCACGCCCGCGCGGGAACTCAGGGTGAGCGGGAGCACCGCGAGCGCACCTGCATCGCGGGCCAGCTTTATCTGACGCGCAGTCAGCGCATCCCAGTTGTCGTAGTCCCAGATGAAGGCCGCTGCCCGCCCGGCGAGCCAGGTCCATCGCAGGCTTTCCCGGATGTCCACGGCATCGCCGCGGAACGCCTCCAGGGCCCGGCGCAGGGGTGCGGTACCCACCGCGGGTCCCTCGGCGAGCAGCCGCGCCAGTCCCTCCAGCAGCAGGTCGACAGGCCGGGCACCGGTCACCGGCCGTGGCGCGGCCAGCGCCACTTTGGCCACGTCGCCGGGGCTGCAGACAGTGGCGAACCCGCCCGCGAACAGCGTCGCGGCGAGAGCGTCGAGGTAGGTCTCCCGGGCCAGGGCCGGGTCATGCGCTTCCAGCCGGCGGGCAGCGTCGAGCAGTAGCGACGGCGCTGCGCCACCTCGATCCAACGCGAACGCGACGCGCGCGCGCAGCATCTCCACCTGAACGCGCTGGAAGTCGTCCAGCGGCTCTTGCTGGGCAAGGTTTGCCAGCGACAGCGCCTCCTCAAGCGCACCGGCCTGTCGCTTGGCCTCGGCGGCGGCCAGGGCGCGACTCGCGCGCCGGGACCGATCAACCGTCAGTTCCACGGACCGTTGCATGAACGCGGCGGCCGCGGCGAACCCGCCCCGCGCCTGGGCGCGACCGGCCGATCGCTCGAGGTCGTCCGCCACGGCGTCGTCCGGTCGCAGCGTTGCCTGGGCGAGGTGCCAGGCACGACGGTCCGGATCCAATGCCGCGTCGGTCGCGTCGGCAAGCGCACGATGGGCGGCGCGTCGCTCCTGCGCCGAGGCAGCGCCGTAGACGGCCGACCGGACCAGCGGATGCCGGAACACGATCTGCGCGTCGAGATCCAGCAGCCCTTCTTTCTCGATCGCGGTTGCCGCTGACTCGTCGATCCCCATCGATTCGGCGGCGCGCCACAGCAGCACGGGATTTCCGGTCGGCTCGGCGGCCGCGATGAGCATCAAGCGACGAGAAGCCGCAGGGAGCTTGATCAGCCGCCGACGGAAGCCGGCCTCGATGCGACCGGTGAGCGGGACAGTGACCGGTAGGGCGAATCCGCCCGCCAACTGGGCCGGGGTGAGGCCTCGCGGCAGTTCGAGCAAGGCCAGCGGGTTACCGCGGGTTTCGGCCACGAATCGTTCGAGCACGGGCTCGTCCACCCGGTTGGGCAGCATGGAGCACAGCAAGGTCATCGCGGGCCGTTCGGCCAAACCTTCGACCAGGAGCTCCGGCAGGCCCCGCACCGCATCGGCGACGACCCTCGTTCCGAAGACGAACGCGATCGGCTCGTTCGCGAGCCGACGTGCGACGAACGCGAACGCCTGCGCCGAGTCCCGGTCCAGCCACTGGGTGTCGTCCACGATGCACAGCAGCGGTCGTCCGCCGGCCGGCTGGCACGTCATGTTCAGCGCGGCGAGACCGATGAGGAGCCGATCGGGTACCGGCCCGGCGATACGCCCGGTGGCGACCTGTAGAGCGATGCGCTGCGGCTCCGGTAGTGCGTCCAACGCCGACGGGTCGGGTGAGCACATTTGGTGCAGCCCCGCGAACGGAAGCTCGACCTCGGCCTCGATGCCGGTCGCGCGCAGCACCCGGAAGTCCGTCGCCGCCGAGATCGCGTACTCGAGCAGGGCCGTCTTGCCGATGCCGGGTTCGCCGTGCACCACGATCGCCCCGCCGTGGCCGGCCCGGGCCGCGGCCAACAATCGGTCGAGTACCTCGCACTCCGGTTGCCTCCCGAGCAGCATTCGCCTCGTGCCTCCCACGGGTCCGGATGGGGCGCCGGGCTACATCCTTCCTCGCCCGGTCGCGCCCGGGTCGAACGTGTCCGCACCGACCCCGGGCATTGAGCTGCACGGCCGGACTGTGGATTTCCTGGATAGGCCGGACCGGGGTGCAGCCCGAAGGATTGGCGCATGATCGGCGGAGCTGCCCGGGACCCGGTCACCGACCATCTGCTCACCCCGCAGAACGCGGTGCTGACGGTCATCGACTACCAGCCCAGCCAGGTGAGCGGCGTGCGGTCGATGGACCGCGAAGCCCTGGTCGAGAACATCCTGTGCGTCGCGCGGATAGCCATGACCTTCCACCTGCCCCTCGTGCTGTCGACGGTGAACGTTGCTCATGGGCAATTGCCGACCCTGCCCGAACTCAAAGCGCTGCTCCCGGACAGCGTCGAGATCGACCGCACCCAGATCAATCCGTGGGAGAACCTCGAGTTCCGTGCGGCGGTGGTGGCGGCGGGCCGCAAGAAGCTGGTGATGACCGCGCTGTGGACCGAGGTCTGCCTGGCTCTTGCCGCGCTGGACGCCATGCGGGACGGATTCGAGGTCTATCCCATCGTCGACGCGGTGGCCGGGACCTCCGCGCAGGCGCACCACACGGCGCTGGATCGGATGGTCCAGGCCGGAGCGCAGCCGATCACCTGGATCTCCTTGGCCCTGGAACTGCAACGCGACTGGGCTCGCACCGAGACCGTTGCTGACCTGGTGGACATCGCGCTGACCACCCGACTTCCCAATCCGGCCGGCACGAAGACATCGCCCGCAACGGGAGGAGGTCGTCCATGCAACTGAACGTGAACGGCGCTGAGTACGACGTCGACGATCGTCACGAGGACACCCCACTGCTGTGGGTGCTCCGCGACGTACTCGGGCTGACCGGAACCAAGTTCGGCTGCGGCGCCGGATTCTGCGCCGCGTGCACGGTGCTCATCGACGGACGCAACGTGAAGTCCTGCCAGACCGCCGTCGGGCGTGCGATCGGGCGCGCGATCACCACCGTCGAAGGTGCCCAGGGCCCGATCACGGACGCGGTCCGCGACGCCTGGTTCACGACAAACGTCGTGCAGTGCGGGTACTGCCAGCCCGGTCAAACCCTGGCGGCGATGGCGCTGCTCGAGGCCAACCCGACACCCGATGACGCGGCCATCGGCAAGTGGATGAACGGCAATCTCTGCCGCTGCGGCACCTACCAACGGATCCGACAGGCGATCCACACCGCAGCATCCACCCTCGCCGCGGGTGACCGGCCACCTCCACTCACCGTGCACGCGGAACCGCAGACCGCTCCGCTGACAGACACCGACGCCGCGGATCCGATACGCCCCTACATCCGCATCCACGACGACGGAACCGTTGTCGTCCAAGCAAGTCAGCTCGAAATGGGCCAGGGCATTCATACCGGCCTGGCGACCATCGTCGCCGAGGAGATGGACGCCGATTTCGATTCCGTGCGCGTGGTGCACGCCGCCAACGGACGGCACGGCGGGCGCGATGTCTACGGCAACCCGGAATTGGGTGGGGCCCTGCAGATCACCGGCGCATCCAACTCCATGCAGGGCTACTGGAAGACGTATCGCCTCGTCGCCGCGCAAGCCCGGGCGCGCCTGATCAGCGCCGCCGCGCAGGCGTGGCAGGTGCCCGCCGCGGAGATCGAGGTCGAGGTGGGCGTGCTGCGCCATCCCTCGGGCGCAGAGGGGAGGTTCGCCGAATTTGCCGCCCGCGCCGAAGGAATGCCGGTGCCGAACGGCGTCACCCCCAAGAGCCCGGACCGGTACACCTTGATCGGCCGGGAGGGTCGCCTGCGGGTCGACGCCCCGGCAAAGATCATCGGGGCCACGACGTTCACCATCGACCTCGCACTACCCGGCCTGGTCACCGCGGTGGTGTTGCATCCCTCGGTGTTCGGAGCCCGACCCGACCGGGTCGAAGACGCGGCGGCGCTGGCGCTGCCCGGAGTGCTGGCCGTGGTGCCGCTTCCCGAGGGCGTGGCGGTGGTCGCGGAGACTCCCCACGACGCGCACCGCGGCCTGCAAGCGTTGCAGGTCACCTGGGACGAAACCGACGCGGAGCGACGCAGCACGGAGGAACTCTTCGCCGAACACCGTCGGGTGATCGAGTCCGGCGACGCGGCCGTGCTCGTCCGCGACGAGGGCGATGCCCGGTCCGTGTTGGCGAGCGCAGCACACACGATCGACGCGGTCTACGAGGTACCCCACCTCGCGCACGCGCCGATGGAACCCAACAACGCCGTCTGCCGGATGCGCGACGACGGGGTGCTGGAGGTCTGGGCCTCCACCGAATCCCCGGAATACACCCGCACGGCAGCCGCCGAGGCGGCCGGCCTCGATGCGGATCAGGTGCAGGTGCACGTACTGCTCGCCGGTGGTTCCTTCGGCCTGCACTACAGCACCACCAACGGCAAGGACCCGACCATCGAAGCGGCGCGGATCGGCCGGGCGCTGGGGTGGAAGCACCCCGTCAAGGTCCAGTCCCTGCGCGAGGAGGAATTCAAGATCGGCCAGTTCCGCGCCATGGCCGTGCACCGGGTACGGGCCGGCACCGACGACGGCGGTCGCGTCATTGCCGTCCACCACCACATTGCCGCCCAGCCCACATCGGTCAATCTGCCGTTCGTCCGGGACGTCATGTTCACCAACAACGTGGACTTCTTCAGCACCACCGGCGTCGCCGATCATCCCTACACCTATCCCGCGTTCACCCTGGAATCGAGCAACGTCGTAACCGGTGTGCCGACGATGACCTGGCGGTCGGTCGGCAACTCGCACTCCGAATTCGCTCGGGAGAGTGCACTCGACGAACTGGCCACGGCCTCGGGGCGCGATCCGGTCGGGCTACGACGGGAACTGCTGATCGACAACCCCCGGACCCTGCGGGCCCTGGAGATCGTCGCGGCCGCCGGCGGCTGGGGCGATCCGCCGAGCGCCGGTCGGGCTCGGGGTATCGCCTCCAGCGGCTTCCTCGGCCACAGCGCGCAACTGACCGAGATCTCGATCGACGACCGCGGCCGCATCGGTGTCGAGCGGATCGTGTTCGCGCTCGACTGCGGAATCGTGGTCAATCCCGATCTGGTGCGCGCCCAGGTCGAGGGCGGGCTGCTCTACGCACTCAGCGCGGCCATCTGGGGCGAGGTCGTCCTCGACGATGGCGGCACCATCCTCACCCAGAACTTCGACCGCTACC
The DNA here is from genome assembly GCA_036268355.1 of Sporichthyaceae bacterium. Lineage (GTDB taxonomy): Bacteria > Actinomycetota > Actinomycetes > Sporichthyales > Sporichthyaceae > DASQPJ01. Next base: position 36,073 of record DATAUG010000034.1, on the reverse strand, counting down.
GCGTCATGCGGATGCAATCCGTGCCGGCCATGGAGGTCCATCTCATCAGCTCGGACGAACCCCCGACCGGTGTCGGCGAGGTCAGCGTCCCCACTGCCGCGCCCGCCCTCGCCAATGCAATCGCAGCGCTCACCGGAACCAGAATCCGCCGGCTGCCCCTGAGCAGATCGGTCAAATTCCACTGAGGGTCAGATTCCATTGAGAGGAAGTGCACGATGCCCGATGTCACGATCACCCCGAGCACCGACGGACCCTACGTGATCGCCGGACCGGTCGTTCTCGCCGACGTAGACGGCCGGGAGATTGCTCACCCCGATCCCATGGTGCTGTGCCGCTGCGGCGGATCCAGCAACAAACCGTTCTGTGACGGCACGCACGCCTCCAACGACTTCGACGGAACCCTCTCCAACTGAGCAGCACTCGCTACCGCATCGACCAGACAAGGAGAAACAAGTGGCAGCCGATAACGAGCAGATCGTCCGGAAGGCCTACCAGGCAGCGGAGGACTACGACCTCCCCGGCTGGGCCGCGGCTTTCACCCCGGACGGCACGTTCACCGACGAATCCATCGGTCGCGTCTTCCGCGGTCCGGAGGAGGTGCCCATCCAGGTCGTGAACTACAAGACCGCCTTCCCGGACATGCACCGCGAGCTCTACCAGATCTACGTAACCGGCAACATCGTGGTCGTCCAGCTTGCTCTGCAGGGGACGCACCTGGGCCCGTTGAATCTGCCACAAGGCACCATCCCGGCCACCGGCAAGCGGATGGACGCACCCTGCTGCGACGTCTTCGAGTTGTCGGACGGCAAGATCAAGCGCTTCGACTGCTACCCCTCGGGGACGGTCATCCTCGGCCAACTCGGCGTGGCCGGATGAGTTCCGAGCAACGCCACGCCTTGGACGTGACGCTGCGTCAGTCGCCACTCGGCACGACCACCGACGTGCACGAGTTGCGGCGGTTGTTCGCGCAACTCATGTCTTCCCAGCCGTTGCCACCGGACCTGCGCATGACCGCGGCGATGCTGGGAACGGTGCCGACCGTGGAGATCTCCGTGGCCGGCGTGGCACCTCGCCACCGCTTGCTCTACTTCCACGGCGGCGTCTACGCATTCGGCAGTGCGAGCCTCGCCGCAGAACTGGCCGGGCAGATCGCCCGGCGGATCGACGCCTCGGTGATCTCGGTCGACTATCGGCTGGCACCCGAACACAGATTCCCTGCCGCGCTCGATGACGCCGTCGCCGCCTACGGCGCTCTGCTGGCGAGCGGCGTCGCGCCGCGCGACATTGTCGTGGCCGGGGAATCCGCGGGCGGCGGTCTCGCCATCGCTTGCCTGGTTGCGGCCCGCGATCGCGGATTGCCCTTGCCGGCTGCGGGTTTTGTCATGTCTCCCTGGGCCGACCTCACGCTGAGCGGAGCGTCCATGGACACCAAGGAAGGGATCGACCCGCAGCTCGCCCGGGCTGCGTTCGTACCGCGAGTGGCCGACTATGTCGGCGATCACGACCCGGCGGCGGACTTCATCAGCCCGATCTTCGCCGATCTGTCGGGCCTCCCGCCGCTGGTGATCCAGGCCGGATCCCATGAGGTCCTGCTCGACGATGCAGTCCGTCTGGCCCAGCGAGCTGCGGCCGACGACGTCGCCGTCACGCTCGACATCACCTCGGGCGTCCCCCATGTCTTCCAGGCGTATCACGCGGTGCTCACGGAGGGTGCCGCCGCACTCGACAGAGCCAGCCGACTGCTGTCCGCAGAACTCAGAGAGGGGCGGTCATGAGCGTCCTGCTGCAGGGGCATCCGCCCCAGTGGTTGCGGTTCGTCGGTGGTTGCTCGACCGACGAACATCTCACCTGGGCCGGCGCTGCCGACGCATGGATGGTGCACCAATGAGCGTCCACCAGCCCACTTCGGAGGTCCTCATCGTCGGCGGCGGTTCCGCGGGAGCCGTGCTCGCGGCGCGACTCAGCGAGAATCCCGGCCGCGAGGTGCTGCTCCTGGAAGCCGGGAAGGCCTACGCCGCAGGGGAATTCCCCGCCGGCCTACTCCAGGCGTCCCGGGTCGCCGACCCCGAGCATGACTGGGGCTACGTCTCCCGGGGCAACGCGCGGAATCCGCAGATGCCCACGCCCCGCGGCAAGGTGCTGGGTGGTAGCTCGGCGGTCAACGCCGCGGTCGCGCTGCGGGCCCGGCCGGCCGACTTTGCCCGGTGGGCGGACTACGGCATCGCGGGGTGGAGCTACGAGGAGGTGCTGCCGACGTACTGTCTGATGGAGAACACACCGGCCGGTGACGATCACTTCCACGGACGCGCCGGGCCACTGTCCATCCGACAGCGCACCGACGCGGAGCTGACCCCTTCCCTGCTGGGCTTCGTGGACGCCGCGGTGTCGAGCGGATTCAAGCGGATATCGGACTTCAACGGAGCCGAGCAGAACGGGGCCGGTGGCTACCCCGTTGACATCGTGGACGGCGTGCGGCAGAACACGGCTCTCGCCTACCTCACCCCCGAGGTGCGTGCGCGGGCCAATCTGACCATCGTCGGCAACGTCGACGTCGATCGGGTGCTCATCGAGCGCGCGACCGCTGTCGGTGTAGTCGCCGACGACGGCACCGCGTACCGGGCGCACGAGGTGGTCCTGTGCGGCGGCACCTACGGCAGTCCGGCCATCCTGCTGCGCTCGGGCATCGGCCCGCCCGGCGACCTGGCGGCGCTGGGTATCGACGTCCTCGCCGACCTCCCGGTGGGGGAGCGCCTCCACGATCACCCTGGCTACTACAACGCCTACGCGTTGGCGCCGGACAGCGTGGCGATGACCCCGGCGGTCGGCTCGCTGCTGTGGACGGCGTCCAGCGAAGCCATGGGCGACGAACTGGATCTGCACGTCACCGCCACCCACCTCATGGACGGCTCGTACAGCCCGACGGGCGGCGCCATCGTGCTGGCCGCGGCCCTGGTCCAACCGGAGTCCCGGGGAACCGTAAAGCTGGCGAGCTGCGACCCGCGGGACGCCCCGATCATCGACAACAACTTCCTGGCCACCGACCGGGACACCCGGCGCATGGTGGAGGCGGTCCGGCTCGGTCGGACCATCGCCCGGGATCCGGCGTTCGCCCGGTGCACCGCGGGCGAGATGCTCCCCGGCGACTCGGTCGACGACGACGCCCTGCCCGAGGTGGTCGCCGGCAACCTGGCGATCTACGGCCACCCCACGTCGACCGCGCCGATGGGCGGACCCGATGATCCGCACGCCGTAGTGGACACCGTGGGTCGGGTACGCGGGGTCGACGGGCTCCGCATCGTGGATGCCTCGATCATGCCCGCGGTGCCTTCCGCGACCACCAACCTCACCGTGATCATGCTCGCCGAGCGGATCTTCCATTGGGTCTACGACCGATGACCTTCACCGTGGACATTCACCATCACATGTTGCCTGATTTCTTCTGGCGGGCCACGAACGAGGCGGACTCCCCCGTCGGCGGTATCGCCCCGCCGCCTTGGACCCCGGCCTCGGCTCTGTCTTTCCTCGACGAGGCCGGCATCGACGTCGGGGTGATCTCGATCAGCACCCCGGGCGTGCACGTGGGCGACGACGCCGCGGCGCGGCTGTTGGCCCGACGCTGCAACGAGTTGTCCGCCGAACTGGTCAAGGACCATCCCGAACGGTTCGCGGGCTTCGCCGCTCTGCCGTTGCCCGACGTGGACGGCGCCCTGGCGGAACTGGCCTATGCATTCGACGAGTTGCATCTGGACGGGGTGGTGCTGTTCAGCAATGCGCGTGGGACCTATCTGGGTGACCGAGAGTTTCGATCGCTGTTCGACGAGCTGCAGAGCCGCGGCGCGGTGGTGTTCGTGCATCCCAACGCCTCCCCGGACCCGGGCGCGCACCGCCTCGGCCTGCCGGACTCATTGATCGACTTCACCGCCGACACCACCCGGGCGATCGCACAACTGCTGTACAGCAACACTTTTGCGGCCACCCCGGACGTGAAGTGGGTGTTCTCCCACGCCGGTGGGACGGTGCCGTACCTGGCCGGGCGGTTCGGGATCGTCGACGAGATGGGCGTCATCGCGGGCGCGCAGGACCGGTCGAGTGCGGCGCAGACCTTCCGCGGCCTGTATTTCGACACGGCATTGTCGTGGTCTGACCCCGTGCTGGCGCTGCTGCGCACGGTCGTCGGCATCGATCACGTCGCGTTCGGCACCGACTTCCCTTACCTGCGCCGCGATCTGGCCGTCGGCAACCGGCAGCGGATCCTGGACACCGATGCGCTGTCCGCGGCGGAGAAGAGCCGAATACTCGGCGGCACCGCCTCGATGCTCATTCCCCGGTTGCAGGCCATCGACCCGCTGAAGGGAATCTGTTGAGAAGAATCGGACGGCGTGAGGCGATCAGGATGGGCGCAGCCGGCCTGGGCCTGGCGGGTATCGCGGGGGCCCGGGCCGTGCCCGCCGGGGCGGCGGAATCCGTTACGAGCAGGGGTATTCACGTCCACGGAACCTTGCTGGTGCTCGACGACGGCCCCGGCGGCCCGGCGGCCCGCGCGTCCACGACGTTTCCGGAGTTCGGTGTCAACCTGAATTTCGTCGTCAGCATGGAGGTCTGGGGTCCGGACTCCGATCTCAGCGGCCTGGGGTGGGGTGCGCTGGCTGACCTCCAGGACCCCAAGCAGCCCACGCGAGTGGACGTCACGCAACGGCTGTACACCCAGCGCGGGTCGATTGAGGGGGACATCGTCCGCCTGCGCGGGCGGATGTTGTTCTCCTACGTCCCCGGTGATGCCGGTGGCCCGATCCTCACCGAGGCAAACCTGGCCACCGGACACATCCGCTTCACCGCCGGGAACACCGCCACCAGTGCGCGCCTGGAAGGCACCGGCATCGTCATGCGGGTGTGAATTCGTCGCGGCGCGAACCAGGAGGGAATGAGATGAGCATCGCAATAATCGCCGACCGGGCACCCTCGGCAGGACACTGGGCGCTGGTCGGGGGTGGGGAGCCGGTCGTGTCGGCCGCCAGGGAACACCCGGAGACGTTGGCCGAGGACCTCGGCGAGCTCGCATCGGTCGCGACCACCGCCGAAGCGATCGAGGCGTGCGACGTGGTGATTCTGGCCGTCTGGTTCGACGTCATGCGCGACCTGATCGAGCAGCACAAGGCACTGTTGGCGGGGAAGGTGGTCATCGATCCGCCCAACCCGATAGCCGTCGACGAGCGCGGGCAGTGCAGTCGCACTCTTCCCGACGAGGTCTCGGCCGGGTCGGTCATCGCCGGCTCCCTTCCGCCGGGAACCCATCACGTGAAGGCTTTCTGCGCGCTGGGGGCTCCTTTGCTTCAGCAGAACGCAAACCGCACGCCGGAACGGGCCGTCGTCTTCCACGCCACTGCGGACACGCAGGCGGCAACCGCGGTCGAAGAGTTGATCACAGCTGCCGGATTCACACCGGTGAAGGCAGGCGGCCTCGAGGCGGCCATTCGCCTGAAGGCGTTCGGTGACCTGAGTGCACGGGTACTGGAACTCGCCGACGCCCGGGCGGCGGTGGACCACCCCGGCCCGGCCGGCGACCGGGCGTGACGGATGTCAGGACCTTCCCGGTGGAGCATCCGCACATCGCGGGCGACGAGTTGTGGTGCTCGTTCCGACTGGCGGCGTCTCCCGATCCGGTCGGATGAGGCCGAATCCTACGCACGGGCTCCTGGTCCGTGCTTCAGATTCCGGTGTGTTCGGCTCTGACCACGTCGGGGTCCGGTACGTGTGGCATCAGCGCGTCGGGAGGGATGTGGCCCAGGCGGCCGGCCTGGAAGTCCTCCATCGCCTGCCGGATCTCGTCCTTGTTGTTCATCACGAACGGCCCGTACATCTCGACGTGCTCGCCGATCGGTTGTCCGCCGAGGATCAGCACTTCGAGTTGATCGCTCGGGCCGTCCTGACGATCGTCGGCGCGGATGTTGATCGATGCGCCCGCGCCCAGCACCGCGAGATTGCCGGTCCTGACAGCGCGCGGTTCGGCGCCGGTGGTGCCCGCGCCGGCCAGGACGTAGACCAGTGCGTTGAAGGCGGGGTCCCAGGGAAGTTCGAGGTGTTCTCCGGCCGGGACGGTGGCGTGCACACAGGCCATGGGGGTGTGGGTGCCGCCCGGGCCGCGGTGGCCGTCGATGTCTCCGGCGATGATGCGGACCAGGCAGCTCGCGTCGGTCGAGGTGAGCAGGGCGACCTGGTCGGCCTCGAGCGCCTGGTAGGCCGGCGGTATCCACTTCTCGGCCGCGGGGAGGTTCACCCACAGCTGCACACCGTGGAACAGTCCCCCGGACATGACGAGGTCCTCCGGTGGTGTCTCGATGTGCAGGATTCCTGCTCCGGCGGTCATCCACTGGGTTGCGCCGTTCTCGATCAACCCACCGCCGCCGTTGGAGTCCTGGTGCTGGAACTTGCCGTCGATCATGTAGGTGACGGTTTCGAAGCCGCGATGCGGATGCCACGGCGTGCCTTTGGGTTCGCCGGGTGCGTATTGCACCTGCCCCATCTGATCCATGTGAACGAAGGGGTCAAGATCGGCGAGGCTGACCCCTGCGAAGGCGCGACGGACAGGGAATCCTTCGCCCTCGAAGCCGTGCGGGGCCATGGTCAGGTGTCGAACCGGTCGGTGGGTTGCCGGGTCGACGGGCGCCAACCGTTGGACGGTGCGCGGGTCGACGGAAACGGCGGGCATGAGGACCTCCGGGGTGGGGCGCAACGCCGGGTGCAAGGACATCGGCGCCGCGGCAGTCGGCGGGCAGGGGCAGGTCGGGCGCAGGATCACGAGCGGGACCGGTCGGGTCGTCGTACGGTCCAAATCTGGCCCCACGCAGGGCGCGGACGCAACCCACCGGTGTGCAGGTGTTCGGCGGTGCGATCTGGGGGTGACGGTCCGTCACCTGGGTCGGGCCGCATCCGGTCGGTGTTGCAGGCGGCGTGCGACCTGCGCTGCTGCCCGCGGGCCACCGGTCCAGGTTCACCTGCTGTTTGTCGGACTTCGCCGGCCCGGGTCGGTGAGGTCGCCCGCGGTCGGACCGCGAGGTCGGGAACTCCTCCCGCGACGTTCATCGGCCGGTAACCGGGAGCGGCTACGTTCGATCCCGCCGGTCGAGGGGGATCGGTTCTCACAGCGGCCGCGCAACACGGGACGGGGCAACGCCGCTCGAGGGGTCCCGCGCACCGTGCCGCGCGTGCGTACATGTACGCGCCCAGGTGGGGTCTCCTCGTGTGCGGGACGGGCCCGGGGCGTCAGGGGGCCGGTCCCGCCGCCCGGTTACCGTCTCCGAGGGGTGACAGATGTTGATCAAGCGAAACCGACACCACCGCGGGATCGATGCGGACTGTCCGCACTGCGGCCAAGCCCTGGCCGGGCAAGTCGTCCACATCGAGGGTGCGACTTTCCTGTGCTACCGGTGCTTACGTGAGATCCACGCCGAATCCCGAGGTCGACGGGCCCACCCAGCGCTGCTCGCCATCCGCCGCAGCCGCCAACCCGCTTCCGGCTGAACACGGCGGAGCGGGTCCCGCCGGCCCGCCGGCTGAGCAAGACCTGGGAGCCGGTGGCCGCATCTTCAGCGTTCTTCTGCCAGGACAACGCTTCCGCGCCTCCGCACGGCGGGCTCGGCGGCGAGGCCCGAGCGTGTGCACGAGGGTCGGATCCGCTTGTGGACGCCTCCGGGTCGGCCGGGAGTCGTCACGTTCCCCATCTTTTCTGACGATACCTCAGATATGCGCGCCAACTCCGGTGCGCGGTGATGTCCAGGGCGTTGTGATCGAGTCGTTGGGCCACGAACCCCGGCGTGGTGCTCGCGTCGTCGAGGGTGATCGGGCCCAGGGCCAGCGGCGGCGCGATCCCGGCGAGCAGCTGCCCCATCGCATGAGCCGGGAGGTCCCAGACCTCGACCTCCAGGCCACCGGCCGGGCCGGAGGGGTCGGCGACCAGGCCTGGGCGCGGAAACGGCCCGGGTACTTCATACATGCGGTAGCCGCCCGCGGTGCGGGCGCGGGCATGCAAGCGCCCGCCGAGGGCGATCAGGTCACCGTTGCGGGGTTGACCGGTCAGGTGCGCCCCGGCGACGACCAGCAGCGACCGGGTGGCCGGGGGTGCTGCGGCCGGCTCGCCGACCCAACGGGCTGCCAGGTCCAGCAGGGGTCGATCGGCGAAGGCCGGTGCGAGCAGTTGCACGCCGAACGGCAAGCCGTCCGGTCGGTCTCCGGCCGGGACGGCCACCGCGCACAGGTCCAACAGGTTGACCATGTTGGTGTAGGTCCCGAGCCGGGCATTGACGCCGACCGGGTCGGTGGCCACCTGCGCCAACGTCGGGTGGCAGGGGGTGACCGGCAGCAGCAGGGCGTCCACCTCGTGGAACGTCGCCGCCGCCGCGGCCCGGTGGACGGCCAGTCGCTCGAAGGTGGTGAACACGTCGGCGGCACTCGCCTGCCGACCGGACAGCACGGTGCGGCGGACGACCGGGTCGAGGTGTGGGCCGTCGGGTTCGAGTTGCCGGCCGAAGGCCGCCCAGCGCTCCGCCACGAAAGCCTTGCTGTAGAGCAGTTGCGCGGCGGCCAGGAACGGAGCGACGTCGATCGGCACGAGATGGGCGAGAGTCGAGGCGTGAGCCAGCGCCGCATGCCAGGCCTCACGGTGCGCCGGGTCGAGATCCAGATCCCCGGCCGGGACCGCGATGACCCGCATCCGGTCGGCCACCTCGGTGGGCGGGACCGGCGGCATCGGGCGCGACCGTGGGTCGTGGCCGTCGGGCCCGATGAGTACCTCGAACACGGAGCGGGCGGCGGTCACGGTGCGGGTGAACCAACTGACGCAGTCCAACGACGGGCAGGCCGGCAGCACCCCGGTGTTGGGCACCAGGCCCCTCGTCGGTTTGGTGCCGATGATCCCGTTGAACGCCGCCGGGACCCGGCCGCTACCGGCCGTGTCGGTGCCCAGCGCCAGCGGGACAACGCCTGCGGCCACGGCCACCGCGCTGCCCGAACTGCTGCCGCCGGCGATGTGCACCCTGGAGCGGACGCTCGTGCAGGCCCCGAACGGGGAGCGGGTGCCGACCAGGCCGGTCGCGAACTGATCCATGTTCGTCTTGCCGATGGGCACCGCGCCGGCTGCCGCCAGCCTGCTGACGACCGTCGCGTCCGCCTCGGCGGGCCGGGTGCGACTGGGACACGCCGCGGTGGTCGGCAGGCCCGCGACGTCGATGTTGTCCTTGACCGCGAACGGGATCCCGTACAGCGGCCCGTCGGGGCCGGGCAGGTCCAAATCTTCCTCGTCCACCAACGAGATGAACACCGGCCCGTCCAGCCCCAGCGCTGCGCGGCGGGCTTCGCGTGGCTCCAGGTGCGGCACGAAGGCGGTTGTCATCGTGCCCACCGGTCCCGCTCTGCGTCGAACGCCGCACGGCGCCGGGCCCGCAACGCAGCTATCTCGGCGGCGTGCGTGGTCTCCAACTCCTCGACCTCAGCCAGTGCGAAGCGAGCCGGTCGGATGCTCAGGTCGGCACGGCCGGTCTCGATGGCGGCCCGCAGTTCGAGCAGGTCGGCGGCATCAACGGGGGTGAACCGCAACCGGTCGAACGGCCGCAGCAACCAGGGCGGCTGGGTCGAGCCCGGCAGGTGCCGCCACACCGGCACGGTGCGGCCGACCAGTTGGTATCCCCCAGGGCCCTCCATCCCGTAGACACACAGGTAGATCCCGCCGATCCCGACAGCGTTCTGCGGTGTCCAGGTACGGGCCGGGTCGTACTTCGTGGTGACCAGTCGATGCCGCGGATCGATCGGTACGGCGACCGGCGCCCCCAGGTATACGTCGCCGAGCCCGACCACCAGGTACGTGGCCGACAGGAGCACCTCGAACACGTCCTGACGGTGGGTCAGATCGTTTATCCGTCGGATGAACTCGACGTTGTCCGGACACCACGGGGCATCCGGGCGCACCCCACGGGCGTACCGGGCCATCGCCTCGTGGGCGGTCGGGTCGTCCAGACAGATCGGCAGTGTGACCTCGCGGACGGCCAGTTCGGTGTACCGCGGATCCGGCATCCCCGGGGCGAGGTCGGCCAACCAGCCGGCCACGCATCGCAGTTCGGCCGGGCCGCCGTGCACCCGAAGCAGGATCGAGCGCACTCCCTCGGTCAGTTCGGCAACCTCCGAACGGGCCGCGGAACGGACGGCGGCGGCCAGTAGGTGCACCCAGACCCGTACACCCAGATCAAGCTCGGCCGGCCCCGCCTCCAACAGCAGATGGTGATCGCCGGCCCGGCGCACGACCAGCCGGGGCGTGTGGCCGCAGGCGGCCACCTCGATGAGCACCGCGCCGTCGGGCGGGCTCGCGGCGACCGGCGCGGGGGCGGGTCGGGGCGCCAGGGAGGCCTCGAACGTGACGGCCACCGCCGTGCGCGGATCCCGGAGCAGCTCGGCGCGCTCGGCGTTCGCCGTGACGGCCGAGGACTCGTCGACAGGCAGGAGCCTGACCCGGTCGGCCGGACGGAGTTGGGCGAGCATCCACCGGTCGGCCGCGATCACCACGGCCGGGACGACGAAGCCGCCGAGGCTGGGGCCGTCCGGGCCGACGATCACCGGGGTGTCCCCGGCGAGCATGATCCCGCCGATCGGGTAGGCGCTGTCGTGGATGTTGGACGGGTGCAGGCCCGCCTCCCCGCCGTCGCGGCGGGCCCAGCGCGGGGTCGGCCCGACCAGCCGGATGCCGGTGCGATCAGCGCGGTGGTCCACCGTCCAGACCGCGGCGAACAGATCGGCAACCCCGTCCTCGGTCAGGTGCTCCGGGGCCCCGTGCGGGCCGGGCAGCACCCGGATCGCCCACTCGTGCCCCAGCCGGGGCAGCAGCGGCACGATGTCCAGCGGGGCGCTGAGGTTCTCGGTACGGCCCAGGCCGATCTCGTCTCCGACCTGCAGCGCCCGGCCGTCGTGCCCGCCGAACCCGCCCAGCAGGAACGTCGCCCGACTGCCGAGAACCTCCTCGACGGACAGGCCACCGGCCACGGCCAGATGGGCCCGCATCCCGGCCGGGCCGCACGGCCCCATATCGAGGACCGCGCCGCGTCGGGCGACCTCGACTATCCCCGTGCGCACCGGGCGGCCGTCGAGAGTGGCCGCCGCCCCCGCACCGGTCAAGCAGAACAGCCTGCGATCGGTGAATCTCAGCACCGGCCCGACGAGCACCGCCTCCAGGCCGGCGGTTCGAGGGTCGTTGCCGACGGCCAGATTGGCCAACGCGAACGACAGGTCGTCCCAGGCGCCCGAGGGCGGCACCCCGACGTCCCACATACCCGGCCGGCCTCCGAGGTCCTGCACGGTGGTCTGCACGCCGGGGGAGAGCACCTGGAGCGCGCCGGGCCCGGCGACCGCGCCTGGTTCGGCGATCGCCACGGGTTGGGTCGTCATGCCGGCCACCACCCCAGCAGCCGGATCGGGGTGGGGTCCCACCCGTTGCACGGGTTGTTCAGCTGTGGGCAGTTGCTGATCAGTACCAGCAGGTCGCGCGCGGCGCACACCTGCACGTACTTGCCCTGTGCCGAACAGCCGTCGGCGAAGGTCAGCCCGCCGGTGGAGGTAAGCGGCACGTTCATGAAGAAGTTGATGTTGTGGCCGAGCTCGCGGGCGCCGATTCCGTATTCGGCGCCGCAGCGCAGGAACGTCTCCCGGCAGGCGTGCTGGTGACGGGTTTGCGTGCCGTAGCGCACGACGTTGGACTCCTGTGCGCACGCCCCGCCGACGGTGTCGTGCCGTCCGCAGGTGTCCGCGCTCACGGTGGCCAGCAGGTCGCCGCGTTGGGACAGCAACCGCGATCCCGTGGTGAGGTAGACCGCGCCTTGCTCGCGGATCGTGTCGGTGGCGCTGTACCGGTTGCCGATGTCGGCGGCGTCGTAGAACAACGTGTCCGCGGCCTGGTTGCCGCACAGGTCGATGATGCGCAACTCACTCCCGGCAGGCACGACGCCGGCGAAGCCGTCGCCGGCCCCGACCGTGACGTCCAGGGTGGGCGCGCGCAGGATCAGGTCGTCGTGCCTGGCCTCGGTCAGCGTGGTGGTCATGCGAACACCGCCCGAGTCGCCGCCAGCGCGCGGGCGCTCTGCGGGCAGAACAGCATCGACGGGTCGGCCTCGGTCACCGGCGCGGCCGGGCGGACCTCGGCCAGCACAGCACCGGGGGCCCACTCGGGATCCGACGGATGCGGGGCGGTCGAAACGATCACGAGCAGGTCCTGCTCCGCGCGCAGCGCAACCCAGTCGCCGGCCCGGGCATGTCCGGGGACGAAAGTGAGGCTGCCGCCTGCATCATCGGCCACCGCGACCTTGCTGAAGAAGTTCACGCACGCGTGCAGGTCGGCCTCGTCACGGCCGTGCTTACGCAACTCCGAGAGCAGGCCGGCCCGGGCGGAACGGCGCCAGGCATTGCGATCGGCGGCGTAGTCCGACGGGCCGAACCGCTCGACGTGCGCATCGAGGCTGTGCCCGCACAACGCGTCGTGCCAGTCCAGCGACGAGCCGGTGACCGACGCCAGCGCGGTGCCGCGGTCGGACATGAGCACCATCGGCGGGCGCACGCACGCCGAAAGCTGGGCCTTCAACGTGTCCGGGATATTGAGCCGGTCGACCCGGTCGTGCGCGGCGAACAGCAACGTCGAGCAGTTGACCCCGGTCTGACGGACCGTCAGCCGGAGCTCCCGCCCGGCCCGTAGCTGCACCGACCAGTGCGCGGCCGGCGGGATCTCGTGAGCGAGCAGTACCGCGGTCATGCGCCGCCGCCGAACCACACCGCGCCGTTGACGATGACAACCTCGTCCGTCCCACGGGCCCGCTGTTCGGCCCGCCGCTTCTGCTCCCGCTGCTCCAGGTACGCGACCGTGCCCACGGCGGCCGCGCCGGCCAGGAACAGCACCGGGAACCAGTGCAGGTACCAGGGCGTCCCGAACACCGTCGCCCGCGGCCAGCCCAGGTTCACCGCCATCGCCGCTCCCCAGACAACCGCGACTGAATTGACGAGCACACCCCAGCGGCCGAGGGAGAACAGCGAGTCGGTCGGCCCGGCCGCGTCCGCCCCGTGCGGCCAACCCTTCATCCGGCGCAGCAGCAGCGGCACGGTGACCATCAGGTAGGCCACGTAGAGCAGCATGATGCAGATGCTGGCCAGCGCCACGAACAGCTGCGCGTTGCCGACGTTGAGCACCAGCAACGCCGCGGCCAGCAGCCCGACCAGCACGGCCGGGCGGATCGGCGTCCCGGTGCGTGCGTTGACCTTGCCCAGGCCGCCGGAGAAGGGCAGCATCCGGTCGCGGGCCATCGAGAAGATCATCCGGGTGGTCGCGGTCTGGATCGCCAAGGTGCACACGGTGATCGCGATCGCCACGTCGACCAGGAAGATGCGGCCGAGCACCGGACCGAGGCGGTCCATCAGCACGTACGGCAGACCCTTGGCCGGGTCGCCGAGGCTGCCGTCGGACAGGCTGGGCGCGGCCATCAGCGTCGCCAGCAGCATGAAGGCCCCACCGATGCCGGACACGGCCACCGCGCGCAGGATCGTGCGCGGCGCGGTGCGCCGCGGATTCTTGGTCTCCTCGGACAACTCCCCGGCGCTGTCGAACCCGACCAGCACATAGGCGGCCATCAACGCCGAGACCACGAACGCGGACAGGTAGCTCGCGCCGCCGGGCATGTCCACGCCGCGGTAGACAACCACGGACGGCCCGCGCTGCGCGCGGGAGAACAGTGCAATGCACAGCAGGACCACGCCGACCAATTCGCAGGTCACGCCGATGCTGTTGATGCGCGACATCACGTTCACGCCGACCGCGTTGATCAGCGTCGTCAGCACCAGCAGGAGGCTGCCCAGCAGAACCGCGTTGTGGGTGGGGTTCGCCAGGATCTCGAACCCGGTCCACACTGATGGCAGCACGATCTGCAGCGCGATCGCCGCCGCCGCGAGGGTTACGACTTGGGCCACCAGCATCAGCCAGCCGGCGGCCCATCCCCAGATACGTCCGCCGAGCCGCGTTGCCCATTGATAGATGCAGCCGGAGATCGGGTAGCGCGCCGCGAGTTCGGCGAAGCACAGGGCGACCAGCATCTGGCCCGCGAAAACGATCGGCCAGGTCCAGAAGAAGGCCGGCCCGCCGAAGGAGAAGCCGAAGGAAAACAGCTGGAACACGGTCGTGAGGATCGACACGAACGAGAACCCGGCGGCGAACGAGCCGTAGCTGCCGATGCTGCGGTGCAACTGCTGGGGGTAGCCGAAACCGGCGAGGTCGCCTGCGTCGGCGGCGTCGCCGATCTCGGTCGGATCGGTTACGGGAAGGGTCACGGTCATCGTCGGCCTCCAAATGGATGGCCCGAACCGCACAAAGCCCGGGCCGATATGGCCTCCCGGGCTTTTCTCCCGCCGTGGAACGGGACCTGTCGGTCCCGCCTGCGTCTCTCGGACCAGCCCCACCGGTGCATGACCGGCGGCGGAACCCTAGACGCGCCTTGCCTTGCGGCAAGTCGAGGGCAAGTCAAGGGGGGCCGGGTTGCCGACGATGGATCGCCTTGTGAATCCTCCGTTTCCGATCACGCACGCTCCAGGAAACGTCGTCCAGGAAATGATTGGGGTCGTCGGTCTGGAATACGTCGCCGGGGTCGAACTCGAAGTTGTCGGGGTCGTCGACCACGTCCGGCGTCACGTCGAATCCCAGGGCACGAATCAACTCGCCGGCAGCACCGATCCCCCTGCGGGCGCGTTCCGGCGGGCACCGAGGAAATAACCCTCGCGCCCCGGAGCAGGCGACGGACCTCGCCGAACAGCTCGTACGGATCGGCTACTGCCTCGCGTTCACTTCGGTCCACCGGCGGAAGGATCCGACCAGACCAGTCCGGTCAGCCGCTGGTAAGCGTCGATGTAGCGCTCGCGGGTGGCCGCCACGACGTCGTCGGGGACGTCCGGCGCGGGCGGGCGTCGATCCCATCCGGTGGATCGCGCCCAGTCTCGGACGTACTGCTTGTCGAAGGCGTGCTGGACCTGGCCCTCCGTCCAGTCATCGGACGACCAGAATCGGGAGGAGTCGGAGGTCAGCACCTCGTCGGCCAGGACGAGGCGACCGTCGGAGTCCCGCC
Source organism: Sporichthyaceae bacterium (assembly GCA_036268355.1). GTDB lineage: Bacteria > Actinomycetota > Actinomycetes > Sporichthyales > Sporichthyaceae > DASQPJ01. The sequence goes on along the minus strand of DATAUG010000034.1, from coordinate 20,945 downwards.
CGAACTCGAGCTTGGTGTCCGCGATGAGAATGTCCCGTCCTTCGGCAACCTTCGCCCCGCGGGCATAGATCGCCAGCGTCAGCTCACGAAGGTCCGTAGCCGTCTTGAGCCCGACGAAATCGCTCAACTGCTCGAAGGTCATCGGCTCGTCGTGTGCGCCCAGGGGGGCTTTGGTTGTCGGCGTGAATATGGGTTCCGGCAACTTGGAGGCCTCGACGAGGCCGCTGGGCAGCCGCACGCCGCAAACCGCTCCGGTCGCCCTGTACTGCTCCAAAGCGCTTCCGGTGAGATAGCCCCGCGCTACGCACTCCACCTGGATCATCTGCAGCGGTTGGCACCGGACCGCGCGCCCGGCGAACTCTCGGGGCACGTCGACTGCCGATCGGACATGGGTCTTGATCAAACCGCTGACCTCTTCGAACCACCACAAGGACAGTTGCGTAAGCAACTTTCCCTTGTCCGGGATCGGCGTCGGAAGGACGACGTCGTACACCGAAATGCGGTCGGTCGCCACGAGAACGAGGTCGTGCCCATCCTCGTAGACGTCACGAACCTTGCCGGAGTGAAGAAGCTTCACGCGCTCGGACTCCTCGATCGGCCAACCTGGCGGAGTCTACGTTGAGCTCCAGAATTGCAGTCCTAGAATTACATAACTGTTATCGATGGGCAGGCCAACGCGCCGAACGGGTCGAACTACCCAAGCGCCGCCGACGAACCGGACCTGGCGTCCCCGTCCGCGACCTGCACTCCACATCCGAGGCCTGACGAAACCCGCCAGGACACTCCTCCGAGGCCGCCCCATGCAGTGCGTTGTGCTGCTGGTGGAAGGCGTGCAGCAAGGCGGTGACCTCCCCCGACTGCTTGCGGTCCCGCTTGACGCAATCAGGTGTAGTGGAGTTCGGCCTGCCATTGTTCCTTCGGCTGCTGATGCAGATTCAGATAGGCCGCGGCCAGCTTCCCGGGAGAAAATCGCGGGTTGTCACCACCGATCGCGCCACCGACCGTCACGGTGGTCACGTGCACGTCGGAGCCTTGCTGGTGCTTGTGGAGAGCCTGTACGTATGCCCGCAACGACGCCTTGCTCATCGACAAAGAGGTGTACCCGGGTGACGGGTCGAGAGCCAAACCACCACCGGTGAACAGCAGGCTCCCCCCGCCTCCTCGCAGTAGCGGGAGGACCGTCTGAGCCGCGACGACAGCTCCGGTGACGTTGACCGCGAGGGTGTGTGCCAACTCCCGTGCATCCAAGGCGGTGGGTGTGTCAGGGCCCATCACCGCCGCGTTGTACACGAGCACTTCCGGAGCCCCCAACTCGTCCACGGCACGGGTGAGCGCAGCCTCCAAGCCTTCGGGATCGGCCGCATCCACCGAGTAGGCACGGGCTGTACGGCCCTGCGCGGTCAGCCCGGAGGAGTACTTGTCCAGGCGCGCCGCGTCTCTGCCGAACAACGCCACAGAATGGCCGGCGCCGGCGAAGACCTCCGCAAGGGCCAGGCCGAGGCCGGGGCCGACTCCGACGATGAACGCGGATCCGTTGGTCATGATCTCTACTCCTTCCACCGAGTGCTGACATCAGGCCACAGCGCGGCCACCGATGCGACCACCCGGGTGGGCGACGGCGGTTGATACGTCAACAAACAGTCCGGACGTTGAGCTTGTTCCCACGTGATCACGATCCTCGCCGGTCCCCCCACGGATCGGTGATCTACGCTGGCTGCGCCGGATCACAGACCTCCGGCCGACGCCGCTGCTCGCAGCGTCGATCTTCCCGGACATCCGCAGCGTCTTTTCTGTTCCTCCTCTCCCTCGGCGATACCTTCAGACAAGTGAGAGCGCAGTTCATGCGAGCTGACATCAAGCCCGGTGGCACATTTCCCGACTACCAGCTGCCCGATCACGAGGGCGAGTTGCGGCGGCTGAGCGAACTGCAGGACCGCGATCCGATGGTCCTGCTGCTGGCCCGCGGGCACTACTGCCCGAAGGAACATCAGCAGCACCGCGACCTGGCAGCCGCCCAACCCAAGATCGCGGTGGCCTACACCAAGATCGTCACGATCGCCACTGACGAGCACCACACGTTGCAGGAATTCCGGCTCTCGGTCGGCGCCCAGTGGCCGTTTCTGTCCGACCCGGGCAGGGTCATCCAGAAGGATCTCGACATCCAGGAGTACACCGATCCGGACAACGACCCGATGATTCCGCACACGATTGTGCTGGGACCTGGGCTGATCGTGCACCGCGTCTACAACGGCTACTGGTTCTGGGGACGTCCATCGGTCGACGAGCTCTGGCAGGACCTGCGGCAGCTGTCGAGCCAGATCCGCCCGGACTGGGACCTGAGCACGCCGGGTCTGCGCGAAGCCTGGGACGCGGGCGACCACTCGCGCTTTCACGGCTGGGACCGGCGGGCCGCTGCACCTGACCCGGGTGTCTGACGGGGTACCGGCGCGGTTCCTTCGATGCCCGCCGCCGTGGCATCGAGAGTGGACGCTGAAGATCGACGGATCACCCCTGCAACAAGAGATGGAGGGCCGATGAGCACCGGTATCCCGGGTATCGACCCGACAGCGGCGCCGAGCGGCGCCGGATGTCTGGAGTGTGACGCCGCCGGTGGTTGGTGGGTGCATTTGCGGCGATGTATGCAGTGCGGTCACATTGGGTGCTGCGACGACTCGCTCAGCAAACACGCCGCCGCACACGCGACCGCGACCGGGCACCCGTACATTCGGTCCTTCGAACCCGGCGAGGACTGGATCTGGGACTACCGGACCAGTGAGTACTACGACTACGACGGACCGAAACTGGCCGACCCCCAGCAGCACCCGATGGATCAGGGAGTCCCGGGCCCCGCCGAGCGACTGCCGAGGAACTGGCAACAGCTTCTCGGCTGAGGTCTGCCCGGCCTGATCGAGGGGAGCGGTTCGAAGGATGTCACCCGATACCTGATTGAGAGTCACTTTTTCCGCTGCGGTCGTTACAGACCCGTCGCCATCCAGCCGCCTCCTGCCTGATCGGTCCTGGACCCTGTCCGGCAAGCCCTCCGCCGCTCTGGCCCGCCCGGCGCCCACGACAGCCTCGAGTCACCGGCAGTTCACCCTGCAGACCAGCGGCGGTAACCCCGGTCCGGCCCGAACGCCGAGCTGTCGCCCCGGACACCGGCCGCTGCCCGGTACCCGCCGGCCCCCGACCCCGCCCGTCCGCGTGCCGGCCCGGGCGCTCACCATTTGTTCATTGGCGCAGGTGATTCGACGATGGTTAAGCTCCGCCTCGCCGGGATGACCAGCGGGATGTCGGCCCGGCACGGCGGAAGGTTGAAGGGGCTACGGTGCAGGTTTACACGATCAGCGGCGCCGGTCTGAAGGAACATGCACCCGGTGACGTGAGCGCCCTGCTGTCCGAACCCGAGTTGATCGTCTGGGTCGATGTCCCGCACTGTGGTCCCGACCAGGCGCAGATGCTGGATGAGTGGTTCGGGTTCCACCCGCTGGCGTTGCGTGACTGCGTCGAGCGCAACCACATCGCGAAGGCCCATGTCTACGACGACCACGTCTTCTCCGTCCTGCACGCCCGCACCTGGGCACCGGCGGGCACGTCCACTACGTCGAGTTGGACCAGTTCATCGGCCCCAACTACCTGGTGACCGTGCACGGTCCGCTCAACCCGGCCGTGTCCCCGCAGGTGGCATCGGCCGACACCACCACCGTGATCGAGCGCATCGGTCACGGCGAGATCCACCCGCGCACCGCCGTCCAGCTGTCCTACTCGATCTTGTCCTCGATGATCCGGCGCCAGATCGACCTGGTCGCGCAACTGGCAGCCGAGTCCGGGCGGCTGGAACGTGAGGTCACCGACGCGAAACGCGACGACGACCCCGAGACGTTGCTGGAGGAACTGTTCGAGGTCGGTCACCAGCTCCTGGCGATCCGCACCATGGCCACCCACAGCGCCGAGACCTACCGCAGCATTTCCCGCACCGCACGAATGCTCCCCGACGCCGACCGGGCGATCATCGGTGACCTCGCCGACCGCTTCGAGATGGTCCGCAGCATGGCCGCGGGCCAGATGGACTTCGTCCGAGGCGTGATCGAGTTCTACCAGACCCGGACCAACACCCACCTCGCCCTGGCAGCCGAGCGGCTGTCCAACACCTCGGTGCAGCAGAACGACGACATGCGCAGAATCAGCGCATGGGTCGCAATCATCGCCGTACCGACCGCGGTCACCGGCTTCTTCGGGCAGAACGTCCCATACCCCGGCTTCAACACCCAGACCGGGTTCCTCGCCTCCACATTCATCATCATCGCCGGGGCCGTCGTCCTGTTCGTCCTGTTCAAGATCAAACGATGGCTGTGAACCCCCGGACGCCGACCGCTGCGGCAGGCACGCCCCGTCGCACCCGGTGCGACCCGGGCGCAACACCCGGTCCGGAGCAGTACGGTGGCCCGAATCCGGTGCCATGACCCACAGTTGAGTCAGGGATGAACCAACCATCTGGTTGGTTCGTGTACACAGGGACACCGGACAGGTGATTCGCAGCGTGGGACACAGGATTCAGGGCCGGCACGGGCCAACCGGACAGTTGGAGGTGCGCACCGGGCGGACGGCCCCGGAGCCGACCGGCTGCACGGTACCGCCCGCACTTGCTCGAGCGAGGAGTGATCCGGATGACCATGGCCCCACTACCGGCTGCCGAGGTCGGGTCGATCCTGCGGGCCCGGCTGGAGTCGTTCGCCCAGGAGGTATGCGCGGCCGCGGGCCCGGTGGAAAGAGCCGGGTTGGCGGTGCGGTTGCGGATCCCGGCGCACCGGGCCGGACCGGGCGTGGCGCCGATCTGTGACGATGTCGAGGTCTTCGCCGATCACCTGGCCTCGCAGTGCGAGCAGTTGCAGACCCGCCTGCGACAAGGGCCACGAGTCCTGGCTGCCGCGCAGCGGGCCAGTGTGCTGGTCGCCGACCTGGACCGGGAACAGCGCTGGCCCGTCTTCCGCACCACCGCCGCGACCCGGCACGGATTGGCGGCGGTCCAGGTCGAGCCACTGATCCGCCGCGGTGGGCCCGTCCTGGGCACGCTGGCCTGGTACACAGGCCGAGCCGCCGCCTTCCCCCACCGCAGCGGCACCGACCTTCGCCGCGCCTACACCGCAACCGTGACCGCAGCCCTGATCGCCGTGCACCGCACAACCGACCCGGCGCACTGAGGCGATCCCCGCCCCACAATCCGGGGACCCCACGGTCGGCGGAGCCTGTCGGGGTTGGCCACCGCGGATCCGAACATTGGACGGTGGGACGGACAGGGTCCCGATCCTAGGGAGGCGCTGAGCCGGGCCCGGACTGCCGACGACGTGCGTCGGTTCTGGAACTAGTCGCCGAACTCGCTGCGCCGGTCGGGTGGGGTCAGGGCCGCCACGTAGTTCTGCGGTCCGTGGTCGACGATCGACTGGTGGGAATGCAGATATCGGCGCAGCAACGGGACCTGGCGGGTCAACAGCGCCGAAAAGCCTTCCCCGATGCCGAACACGCCGGTCTGGGTCGTCGGTGGGTGTGGCGTCCAGTTCCCGGGGCCGATGCCGCCGTCGAGGCGATCAGCGCGGAACTCACGCCCGAAGTGGGCGAACGCCCCGGACTCCCGTGGCGGCAGTTGCGGCACCAGGTCGTCGGCGTACACGTACCTGAACAACAATTCGTGCAACGGTGCCGCCGTGCCGTCGAGGTTCGCCCGCTCGCAGGCCGCGGCGAAAGCGGGAGTGCCGAGCATCGGTTGACCGTAGGTGTAGGTCGCGGCCAACCTCTCCGCCAGAGGCGCGTAGATGTCCTCCGCGCGGACCATCACCGTCATCAACGCAGCCATCGCGGCACCGAGGCTGTGCCCGGTGACGAACAACTTCTCCATCCTCGCGACGTTGTCGTCGTCGCCGAGGACCGACTTACCGGCCAGGGCCCGCTGCAGAATCTCGACCACGGCATAACGGGTGGCACGCACGTTGCGGTAGAACCCGGCATGGACGCGGTAGTCCTGCCCGCCACGGGCCGGGTTCAGGTCGTAACGGACGAGGGCGGGGTCGACGTCGACGTCGGTGAGCCAGTTGATCAGGTTCGCCGGTTCAGTGCCCCGGTAGCAGACGATCACGACCCGCCCGTCGTCGCTCTGCACCACGAACGCGGTGGAGCAGATGAACATGGCATCGACATCCTCGCGCACCATGACGCACCGGTTGTGGGCCAGGCCCAGCCGGGTCATCATCGTCGCAACCGTCGCCTCGTCGCTGTAGGCATAACCCGCGCACACAGCCAGAACATGGCGCACCACATCATCGGGATGCACCGCGACCAGCAGTCGGTCCACCAGGTCGTCGTAGACCGGGAACACCTCCGCCGTCGTGGGCGAGGGATGCATCGGCCGCAACTCGCCATACCCCGGACCACGCAACTGACTCGACGAAACCATGCGACCAACCCCGTTCGGCCGAAACACCCGGGCCGCGCCCAGTTTCCCTTCCCCGAAGGACAACCGATCGCCCTGGGAGTGTCAAGAACCGGAACAGTTCCGAGCAGTCACGAACGCCCGCGGGGCGTGACCCGCAACCCGGACACCCCGTCGACCCAGGCCGCCCGGACCCTCGCCGAACTCCCGCAGGCCGGCATCGAGCGTCTCGACGGGTGGGTCAGATGCACGCCACCCGACCACGTCGGCACGGCCTCACAGTGGTTTCCAGCCCGGCCGACCCGGCCCGCCGCGGGCCCAACACAGGTGGAGGTGCAGCGGTTGGCGGCGGATTCGACAGCGACACGGCGACCGGCGTGATGCCGGTTGCGCACCGCGTCGCCGGCGTACGATCCTCGCGGCGATCGGTGATCCATCGATGAGGAGGTGAGACCCATGAGCGCAGTATCCGTAGTGGGTGCTCCCCAGCAGTGCACGATCGAGCGACTGACATAGTCGCCGCCGGGAGCGCCCGCCAGGCAATTCGCGAAAGGCGACTCCCATGAACACAACACCTTCCTCAAGTCCGCACCTCACCTCGACGACGGCCTGCGACCGGCCGAGATCCGACCAGGATCAGCCGCAGAACGACGCCACCAGGCGGATGCACGCCGCGGGCGAGCGAGCGTTGGTGCTCCACGGTGGCGGATCGGCAGGCAATGCCTGGGAGATCGGCGTCATCGCCGGCCTGTTCGACGCCGGATTGGATGTCACCGAGGCCGATCTGATCATCGGGACCTCGGCCGGGTCGACGGCCGCGGCCCAGATCACCAGCGCGACCCCGACCGAACTGCTTGCCGCCATCCTTGCCGCTGCGCCCCAGCCACGGACTGGTCCGGTCGAATCCGACGCCGGCCGCGTTCCCATCGGGCCGGTGGCCGACCACATGGACAGAACGAGCCGAATCATCGCCGCCGCCCAGGATGCGGCCGACATGCGCCGCAGAATGGGTGCGGCGGCACTGGAAATGGATGCGGCGCCGGACGGCTCCGCGCAAGCGCGATGGCGCGCCACCGTCGCCGCCCGACTGCCCAGTCAGCGCTGGCCGGAACGAATGATGCTCATCACTGCAGTCGATGCCCTTACCGGTGAACCGGTCGTGTTCGACCGCCACAGCGGAGTCGACCTGGTCGACGCCGTCGCCGCCAGCACTTCCAACGGCTTCGGTGTCCCTCCCTACGGAATCGGCGACAACCGGTACATCGACGGCGGCTACCGACGCAACGAGAATGCCGATCTGGCAGTCGGATACGGGCGGGTGCTGGTGCTTTCGCCTTTCGGCGGTAGATCACGGCATCCGCCGCAGTGGGGCATGGATCTCGCGGCGCAGGTCGAAGAACTGCGCGCCGGCGGCAGCAGCGTCGAGATGATCTTTCCGGATGGCCCTTCGCGCAACGCGTTCGGTGTCAACATGATGGATCCCTCGACGCGTCCGCCCGCCGCTCGGGCCGGGTACGACCAGGGCGCAGCCCTCGCCGAGCAGCTCACCGAATTCTGGCGCTGACGCCCAGGAAACCCTCCACTCCTGGGCATGACGACACCTGCTCATGCCCCCGACGGCCGACCGGCGCGACCTTGGGGTAGGGACGCCGGGACGACCTGCCGGCGCGGCCGCACCCACTCCGGACACCTCGGGGTGGATCGGGTAGGGACGGTTTCGTGGTAACGGCCCGTGAACAGCTTCTGATCCACCGTCAGGCAACGGAAACCGCAGCGGTCGTCGTTGTAGGACGCCAACGTGACCGGGTCCCCGGTCGTGTCGGCACCATGGTGACCCGGCGGCCGCGTTCCTCGCGACCGGCTGCACAAGCAGCCGGCCCGCACCCCGGTCGTCGACAACAGGGGTGGGGCCGGCAAGACGCTCAGGCCCGGGACAGCGGGCCGGTGAAGGGGTTCGGGTCGCTCAGCGGTGGTGCCGGTGCTTGTGGCGACGCAGCCACCGGCGGTAGGCAGCAAGCTCCTCCTGGTACTTGCGTCGACTCTCGCCATGCCTGCGGATCGGGAAGTGCTCGAACATCGGATTCTCCTTCTGCTCTCGGGGTCGGGGTGTCCCACCGGCATCCGGTGGGCTTGTGTCGCCTGTTCAACGTAGAAATCCAGCCTGTGCGCCGAATATGCGCACCATTCGCGTTCCCCTGGAACATCGCCCGCGCCGGATGTGGACGCCGCGGCAGTGCGGCGGCGATCCGAGGCCGCATCAGATCGAGCGGTGCGGGCATCCCGGCCCGGCACGCAGGTCCGCCCGAGCCCGAGCGCCATCGGCAGGACGCGGACGCCGGACTGTTCGCGGAGATGCGCCTGGGATCGCGTCGGTACTGGACCGGTGGTAACTGACGGGTAGTCAGTGTCCTGCGCCGAACGGGACGGCCGCCGGGTGCGGTCCAACCGGCGGTGGTGAGCAGTTCGGCGAACACGCCGCGGCCGGCAGAGCACGCTGATGCGCTCATGCCCGGCAGCGGCCGCGCGGTGTCCCTGGTGGGCCTTTCCTCAGCAGGGACGCCGACGTCCGGGCGCGGGTGCTTCGGGAGTGGATCGCTCGGGGAAGGGTTCCTCGGCGAGGTGATGCAGGACTCGTTCGTTGAGTGCGGCGAGGGTGTCGAGTTCGGCGGGGGTGAACAGGTCGATGAAATGCCGGCGGACGTTGCGTACGTGCTGCGGCGCGGCGGCCTCGATGGCACGGCGGCCGGCCGGCAGAAGGCAGATCCGGACGCTGCGAGCATCGGCGGGGTTGGGTTCGCGGCCGATCAGCCCTTGCTCCTGCATACTGCGGACCTGGTGGGACAGGCGGCTCTTCTCCCACTGCAGCAGGGCGCACAGTTCCTGCGCGGGCATCCGGCCTGCGGGGTGCTCCGAGAGGACCGCGAGGATCTCGTAGTCGGCCTGGATCAATCCGGAGTCCTGCAGCAGGTGCCGGTGCAGACGCACGGCGACCCGGTGGCGCGCGTGCACGAAGGCCCGCCAGGCGCGGTCCTCGCGGGGGTCGAGCCAGTTCGGTGCCGTCGGCATGCGTCCATCGTAGCAATTGGTTGACTGCTCAACCACAGTCTCATATAGTTGAACTGTCAACCTCTCGCCGCCAGGAGTAGCCATGACCGTCCAAATCGTTGCCCTCGTCGGTTCCCTGCGCGCCGGCTCACAAAACCGCAGACTCGCCGAAGCCGCAGTCAAGCTCGCCCCCGAGGGAATCGAATTGCACATCCAGGAAGACCTGGAGAAGGTGCCCTTCTACAACGAGGACACCGACGTCGAGGGCCTCGTGCCGGCACACGCCGCCGCGCTGCGCGCCGCCGTCGCGCGAGCCGACGCCGTGCTGCTGGTCACCCCCGAATACAACGGCACCATGCCCGCCGTCCTGAAGAACGCGATCGACTGGCTCTCCCGCCCCTTCGGAGCCGGCGCCCTCAACGGAAAGCCCGTCGCCGTCATCGGCGCGTCCGCCGGCCAGTACGGCGGGACATGGGCCCACCAGGACGCCCGCAAGGCCGCCGCAGCCGCACGCGCCACCGTGGTCGAGGACATCACGCTGTCCATCCCGTTCTCCCTGACCCGGTTCGCCGACACCCACCCCCTCGACGACAACGAGATCGCCGACCAGCTCAAGTCGGTTCTCGCAGCCCTCGCGCAGGCGGCCGTACCCGCCGGCGTCGGCGCGGCGCGAGCCCGATGACCGCACGCCATCCCTGGAAATAAGGAGCACCCATGAAGTTCGGGATGATCGGAGCCGGGACGTTGTCCCAGGCCATCGCCGGCCACCCGCTGAAGGCCGGCCACGAGGTGATCTTCAGCAACAGCCGGGGGCCGGACACTCTGTCCGAGCTGGTCGCGCGGCTCGGTCCGGGCGCCTCCGCCGGCACCGTCGCCCAGGCCGGGGAGGCCGATTTCGTCGTGCTGGCCGTCAACTGGGACAGGGTCCGCGAGGCGGTCCGCAATCTCCCCCACCGCGAGGGCCGCGTACTCATCGACGCCACCAACCAGTGGGCCCAGCCGCCGCCGGCGTTCGTGGTCGACCGACTCGAGATCGGAGGCAGCGAACTGGTCGCCTCACTGGTCCCCGGGGCACACGTGATCAAGGCGTTCGACAACATGTACGCCCCCAAAGTTGCTGCCGACCCCATGACCGAAACCGGCCGCCGGATCCTTTTCTACGCCGGCGACGATCAGGACTCGAAAGACCTGTTCCGCAGTGTTGTCGACAGTTTCGGGTTCGCCCCGGTCGACCTCGGACCCCTTGGAATGGGCCGCTTGATGCAGGTGGACGGCCCCCTGACCGGCCTGCACGCCATCCGGGAATCCGTCCCTCACCCCGTACCGGCAACGGCGAACAACGCAGCCGCATTCGCAAACTGACAGCCCGTACCTGGACCATCGACCCCGCTCACCGCTTCATTGCTGGTTGGGCATCATGCGATGGTTCACCCAGTCGAATTCGAAGTAATCGACGGGCCGGCCGCCCCTCGACCGCGGGTCCTGCGGGCGGGGCACCCGGTAACAGCGCCCCATGAACGCCTTGGCACCGACGGTCAGGCGCAGGAAACCGTACTGGTCGTCGCAGTAGGACTCCGATGTGACCGGGTCACCGGTCGTGTCGGCGAACCTGACCGGCGGGATCATCTTCGCCCCGGCGACCTTCGCCGATCGCGTGCAGATTGTGGTAGCCACCCGCGCCGGCGGCCAGGTACGGGACCTGGGTCCCGTCACTCACGGTCGTGGTCAGCCGCCGGTAGTCGTGGACGTGCCCGGCGACCACCATGTCCGGGTGCCGGCCCGCCGCCCGGGCGGCGTCCTCGATAACGGTCTTCATCCGGGTGGAACCGGAGTGGTGGTCATCGGCGGAACAGGCGGGTGGTGCAGGGCGACGATGATCGGCTGCTTCTTGCGGCCGCCACGGCCGAGCGCCTCGACAACCGGCCGGCGAATTCCTCAACCCATTCGACGAAGCTACGCTGTTGCGCTCCGGGCGCGGCCCGGACACCCGCCCACCGCCACCCCCATACAACCGGGGGCGAGCCGGTCGGCGCCCAGGGCCCCTTTCGCGGTTTCGGAAATTCCGTCGGCCGGCGGTCGGTGTCGCAACATCGGCTGATTGTTCAGGAAGTTCCTGGATCTTTCGGGGAACCGGATCCACCCTTCGGCCCCTCCAACCGATGAAACGACCTCGATCGGGCCGTCACCGGGTGCCCGCGGCTCGCCGCCGCTCCCGCCACCGCCGGGCCCGCGACCCCACGACCTGTCAGGAGTTCTGATGCGCATGTCCATTCCCGGCCAGGCCCGGCCCCGATCCGTAAGTGGCGTCCTGTCGGTCGCGGCAATGGTGCCGTTCGCGGCCTGGGCGGCGGTCGGCGGCGGGTCCGCGTCGGCCCCGTCGACGGGCCTGGCCGCAGTCGTGACGCCGAGCATCGTTCGGGCCTCCCCGACCACGGACCCGTGCACCCCACGTCACCCGTCCGGCTGCGACGGCACCGACGACCCCGCCCCGGGAGACGGCCGCACGTTGAAGTACTGCGGCCCCGACGACCCCTGCGCCGCCGACCCACCCGGTGACGGGAACAACTCCTCCGCCCGGATCCCGACAGGGACGGCCGCACAGGCCCGGCACGGACACGACCGCCACTGAGTCCGGCCTGCCCGGACGAGCAGTCACACCCGCTTGACGCTGCGCCGCCTCGGATGCCGGGACCGGCCCGAGACACAGGCAGGCAGCTGCTCGCGCACCGGTGAACGCCGGGTCATGCCCGAGCTGCGGCGGGAGGTCGTCAACATTTTCCACCCAAGCGAGGCGCCGCCACCGACACGCGCCGTGAACTGATCACTCGTCACAATCCACTCCAGCAGGAGATCACGGCTCCCCCTGGGCCCGTCGGGCGTGCTCGACGGTGCCCTGCCCGGCGCCGGCGTCCACTCCCCGCGGCGCACCTGCCGAAAGGCGGTCAAATCCGGTTCGGAGACCGGCAGGGTGATCCGGCCGGTGCGAAGGCGCGGGTCGTACGGGCTGAGGTCGCCGACGTGGCGATCGCGAGCGTTCCGATGCCTGGGCTCCGCCACGTCCCGGCAACACCCCACGTACGCCACCGGCACTGTCAAGCCCACCGCAGCCGGGCGGCCGGCCGAACCAGGCGGGGAGCAGCCCGAACGCACCGTTCGAATGGCGGTCGCGATGATTGTCGACGGTCCGCCTGTGCCGCCGCAGCGGTCCCCCACGGGCCCCGAAACCAGGAGGAAGAAGAATGGAGACCACAACTGTTGACCCCGAGGATCCCCTCGGCCAGGCCGTGGACGCGCAACTGGACCCGCAGGGCTGGTTCGGAAAGCTCCTGGGTGTCGTGCCCCGGGCACTGTCGAGCCATACCCACATCGTTCTCCTGACCCTGTTGGGTATTTATCTGGTCGTGCTGCCGCTGTTCGGCATCGACGTCAGTGCCAAGGCGGAACTGATCGGCGGCAACTACACGAACGTGACCTCCGACATCGGTGCATGTATCGCCGCCGGAATGACCGTGCATCTGGTCAAGCGCGACCGAAAGCGATCGAAGGAACTGTCCGACCATATTCGCGCCGTGCACCTGCACCACCAGGCATTGGGCCGGCTGGTCGAGACGGCCGTCGTCGCCGCCCAACGGGCGCAGGCGGCCGCCGAGGGCCACGGGCCGAAGACCTGAGGCCAAGCCGGCAAGAACCAGGTTCTGTTCCGCGCGGACCAACCAGGCCGGGGCCGGCCTTGGGTGGAATCCTGCCCCGGGCAGGGTGGCCCCAATTCGGGTAGCAATCAGGCCTGCGGCGTGCCGGCGTCGTCCAGGACGAGTTCCCTGAAGGGCAGTGGATGATCGCGGCAACCTGTGTCGGGTTGGTGCCCACGATCTCCGCGTCGCGGCTCGTCGCGTAGTACCTGCCGGCCAGGCTCGCCGTCGAGACGTCCGAGGTGGCGGCGTCGAGCCTGTAGCGCCCTTACCCGTCGCGCCTGTCGCGCCGTCGGTCCCTGTGCATTGCGACCGAGTCGCCCGGGGTCTGCGCCTGTCGTACGGATCGGGTTGGCGACAGACGCTCGGAGCCACCGATCAGCCGGCGATCAGAACCTTCACGGGTTCACCGGAGCACGGCCAGACTTTCGTGGTCATCCGGTGGCAGGTCATCCGCGGCGATCGCCTGGACGAACAGGTTTGTCAGCGCGGCCTGACCGTGCAGCAGCGTGGCGAAGGCGACGTCGGCGGCGTCCCGGCCGGTGGCGATGCGGACCATGGATGCCCGGGGCGCCAGTCGGGTCGGGTCCCACACCCGCCAGACCCCGTCGATCTCGGTCTCGACCACCGCATGCAGGTCCATCGCCCACAGCCCCGGGGCGTAAACGGCCGCGACCCGCGCCGGCACCTCCACCGCCCGGCACAGCGCAGCAACCAGGTGCGCGAAATCCCGGCACACACCCAGTCCCGAGACCAGGGTGTCCACGGCATCGCTGGTGGGCCCGCTCGCGCCGGGCGTATAGACGGTGTGACTCCAGACGTAGTCACAGATCGCCCGCACCCGGGTGGCAGCCCCGGGCAGTTCGAAGTGGCCGCGCGCGAACCCGGTGAGCCGGTCCGAGGCGCAGTACCGACTCGGGCGCAGCGCCTCCACACGCTCGGCGACCGTCACCAGCTCCGCCGCCGGCTGCGACCCGAGAGTCGTCGTGGCCTGATAGGTCACATTCAGCACGCCCGGCCGGGCGTGCACGATGTGCTGGCGCCCGCCACCGGACCCCGGCCATTCCTCCGCCACGAGCCGAACCCCGTCGTTGACCACCTCCAGGTGCTCGGACAGGCCCACCGAGCCCCGTAACGCGGGGGCCACCTGCAAGACGATGCCGGTCGAAGTGGCCACCTCGAAGGTGAGCGCGCACGCCACGCTGCCTGCGGATGCAGCCCCAGAATCCCCACCCGGGGTCATGCTGAGCACCCCTGCAGCAGACCACGCCGATCGACACCCGGTCCGACGGACACGCCGCAGCGCTGTCACCGCCGCCGGGGACGGGTTCCATCGCTACCACCGGAGCCATCGGGCCCCGCGGGCCATACGCACACCACTACGGCGGGCGACGGAACGTGGGTAGGGCCCAGGCGACCGAGCCACGACGGGGACTTCGGCCCCGGATTCCCTTCAACTAATCGGCGTCAGACCCACCGCACGGGCCACCCCGCACAAAGCCAGGGCTCCGCCCCGCCACCCGGCCTCGGCTCCGGGACAGGAGAGGATGGCGCGTTGTCCCGTCGCCTCGCCGCCTCAGAGGGCAACCACCCCGACCGGGGCCGCCGCAAGGCCGCTGCGCGGTCCTACGGACAACGCCTTGCCCCGGCGCGGGTCGGCGCGGTCGAACGCCGTGCGCCGAGGCGACGGGACGAGTATCGCCCACAGCAGTGACCACCCATGCGCGTCGTACGGAGCAGCCCTCGCAGGTCGGTTTCCAACCCGGCCGGCCATTCCACGACCCGCGCCGGGTCCGCTCCCCGCGTCGCACCTGCCGCAGGGGCGGTCAGGTGCGGTTCGGGGGGCCTTGCCCACTTGTGCGCCGAGCAGACCACCAGGTCATCGCCACCGGCGCGGTTGGCCAGGCCAACGCAGCTCGCTCCCCGGGGCGATAGCGGGTCATGTGCGTCCCCTCATCCTCGCGGCGCACCCACCGTCCTCACCTGACCCACCGTCAGATCTGGTGGGGCCGTCGGAACATCTGCGCAGCAGCGGGACCGGGAACTCCCCCGCCGCCAGGCCGATGCCGCGCCCGTCGGGCCGCGGAAATGTTCGGGGGCTGCCCTGAACATTTCGGCGGACCGCAAGCGGGTTGCGGTTCAGATGCGTATGACGGCGAGGGTGACGTCGTCGATCGCGGTGGTGGTGTGCCCGGTGCCGTCGGTGTCCTCGGCGAGGACCAACTCGCCGGGTCCGAATCGGCGCACCTCGTCGTGGGTGGCGACCTCGACGGTGCCGGTCAGCACGATCATCCACTGCCGGGCGGGCGTGGTGCGCGCTCGACTCCACCCGGCCGGTAGTCGGACCACGATCAGTGCGGTCACCCCGTGCGTCTGCGTCTGTGTCACGGCCAGGCCGGGCGGGACGTTCGCGCCGGGCAGCAGCGGCAGGCACGCCGTGTCGAAGCGGGAGACACCGTGGGCGGTGACCACGCGCACGTAGGGCAGTTCCTGTTCAGCCGGCACGCGGTCGAGTCCATCAGACCGCCGGTGGCCCCGTGCCCGGCCGCCGGAATTTCAAAGCCAGCATTCAGACTCGGTGCCCGGGCCGCGCGGCCCGGTCGAGGCCCACGGGCGAACCGCAGCGGCGTCGGGGGGTTCGCGTGGCCGGCCGGCGCGGACGACCAGACCCAGCCGGGCGGCGACCGACCCCACGATCAGGGCGTGACGCCTGCCTGGACCGCAGCCGAGGCACCGAGGGGTCCGGCTATCGGCGCTGCGAGGTGGTCGGCAACCGACCGGGCGCCGACGGCAGGGTTCCGCCGTTGCGGCGGCGGGCCACCTCGACCGCCGCGCGCACCGCCTCGCCGGCGAACCGGTTGCGGTTGACCACCCGGTCGGTGTGCCTGGCGTCCATGATGATCGCGGCCTGCATGGCGGCCACCGTGGCGGAGCTGATCGTGAAGGACCGGGACACCCCGGGCCGGCGGTCGGCCGACTCGGTGGGCAGTTGCCCGGCCAGTGCCGCCCGACAGTTGCGGGTCAGCCCCGCATGTTGCGCCACGGCTCGATCGACCCAGCGGGCGAAACCGACCGGGGCCTCCGGCAGGTTCTCCAGGTCGGCCAGGTAGGCGCTCCTGGCCGACTCGAAGGTGGCGGGAGGCCACAGGACGCTCAACCGGGTCGAACCGCCGTCCCGTACGGACGCACGGTCCGCCACCGGGCGCGGTCCGGGCAATTCGAGTCCCCCTTCCGGGCCGGTCCGGTCGATGGGCCCGGCACGGGTTCACTCCCGGCCGGCCCGAGCAACATGACCACCTGCCTGGCAATCCGGACCGCGCCAACCGGCGGCGGTCACCGCCCCGCAGCCGAAACCGAGCGGCTTCGGCGACGATCCGGACCGCGCGCCCTCCGACCCTGCCACCGGTCGGGCGAGTAAGTCGATCCCGCCGCCGAAACCAGGCGCGGCCGAGCCACCGGTAGTCAACACTGCCAACCGCCCGGTTGGCAATATCCCGACCCGGCGGCACCCGAGCCGCGGCCCCGACACCGACCACCAAGGCCACCGCCGCATGGAACTGACACACCGTCACCTCGGGCCCGGGACCGCGCGCAACACTGACGGATCGTCAGTTCAGTGCGGTCGGCTCACAACAGCATCGAGAAGAACACCATGGACCCGGCCACGCCTCACCCACGGAATGCCTCTCCGTCCATGGATCCTGATGCGTCGCAGTCCCAGAAATCCCACGCGGAACAGATATTTCCGTTCGTCACATCCCATACACCAAACGGACCGGAAGGAACGGTGCCGGTGTCTTGACGGCCAACCCCCCGAAGGTGCAGTCTCCACCTTCAGAACTTGTCCCTGGACCCCGGAGGACTTCGCATGGCGGAACCGTCATCCTCCCGGACGTCCTATCGTTGAATTCGGACCTGATGCTTGAACCAGCGCCCACCATTGGGTACCCGGCCACCTACTTCGCCGGCGGCGGGGAGGCTTACCGCTACGACCCGGACGCTGGGCGCTGGAGCCTCCCCTGCGCTCACCTCGATCGCCGGTAGCTTGCGCGACTTACCGAACGCTCCCACACCCCCGATTACCTGCAGAACTCCTTTTCCACCGGTTTTCGACGCGAACAGGGCACGGATGGCCGTTATGCGGCGACGTTGCCTGTCGAGAACTGGACGGCCGCCACGGATGCCCGAGCCGCGCCGATCAAGTCGGCCAGTACAACCCCCGGCGCGAAAGCCACCGGAGATTGAGTCGAACGAAGCGCGGACAAGGGGCAACGGGCGGTGATCTCCACTCCGGCAACCGGCTGCCTGAGCGAGACACGGCGGCGGCGCGGGCGGCGTCTGGCGCGCGCTCGTCCGGTCCATCGGGTCTCGTTCGGCCCGACAGCTGCCGCCAGCCCGGTACCTGGTGGTCATCCAGATCGTTCCAGCGGGTGTGCGGTCGGGGTCGGCGCGATGGCCACCTTCCTGACCAGTGGACTGCTCTCGCCGTGCACCGCCATCGCCATACCGCCACCGGTGAGACCGCCCGCGACAACGGCCAAAGTGGCGACCCATCTGTTGCTCATGATCGTTTGGACGTTCCGGCGGTCCGCGACGTTCCGCCGATTTCCGGGCAGTTCGTTCGCCCGACGGCCAGAGGTCCTGGCCAGAACCACGCGGTCACGATGGGCGCTACCGCGAGGGCCCCACCGGTCGACGCGCCGGTCTGGCCGGCGGTGCCGACGTGTGGGAGATCGTCTCCGCGTTGCGGTTCACCAAAGGCCGCGAGCCGCAACGGATCGCGCAACTGGCCGAGCAGTTCGGCGTGCACCCCGCACAGATCCGCGTCGCTCCGGACTTCGCCGCGCTGCACCGCGCGGAGATCGACGTCCGGGTGGCTGCCAACGACGCCGCGGCCGAGCAGGTCCGTCTGCCGGCCGCGGAACGCGCCAAGCTGATCGCGTCCTGACCGGGTGCGCTTGCTGGTCGATGAGATGTTCTCGGCCGCGGTCGTCGGATTGTTGACGGAGCTCGGTCACGATGCGGCGCACGTGTTCGACCAGGGACAGGGTGCCCGCCCCGACGCCGAGGTGGCCGCAGCTGCGAAGGCGCAGGCGCGGATGCTGGTCACCGAGAACGTGCAGGACTTCGCCCACGCCCCGGACATCGCGGTGGCCTGCGTCCTGAAGTCCCGGCTGCTTCCCCGGGCGATGGCTGCGGACTTGGTCACGCTCCTGCACCGCTGGGCATGGACGACCGACGATCCATTGCCGGGATTTACAGAACGCTTCCGTCCCGCCGATAACCTGCGGATTTCCATTTCTGCAACAGTTTTCACCGCGAACAGGACGCGGATGTCCATGGGTACCCGGCTTTGCTCATCGATGGCTGGACCTCCCGGTGCCCGGAACCTGGCGCCCTTGCGCCGCTCGACGGACCTTCTCGACGCGACCCGGGACAGGACCGACGCAAGCCGGGCGGTATCGAAGCCCCGGAACGCCCTTCGACGCGTAGCGAAGAACGAGGCCACGCGCGGCGAAGGAGATCGGCGGCCGGACCAGCTCCGTGCGATCGCGGCCGGCCGTGAGCCCCTCGCCCTCGCCCTCGCCCGCGCCCAGGCCGGTGTGCAATTGCTGGATGCCGTCGTGGCCGAGTTCAACAACGGCAGCCGGAATCTGCTGCACTCCGAGACACCGGTGCTCATCGACGTCGCCGAGGACCCGACTGTCCACCCGACGGCACACCGCCCGCCTGGCCGACCACATCGTCCGAGCGGTGCGAGCGACCATGTCCTCCCACCGAGGCCTGCCAACGCGCGACCCGAATCACAGCAACCAGGACCGGTCGGATCCGCGCCGGTGAACAAACGGCCCGCCGCGCCGTCCGAGCCCACACAACTTCCCGGCGGCAGTTGACGGCAACCGTCCATCTGGATCGCGCTGAAGTGCGCGAAGCAGCCACTGGGAGCGGCAGGCGAGTCGATGACTCCCCGCCCCTGTTCTGCGAACCACTCGCGGACGGTCCCCTGCACCAGTTCGCTCACGAGTGGCAGTCAAACGCAGGGACCCATGGGCAGCAACCCGATTAACCACCACCCTGGGCGGGACCGTCAGCGAACGCCTGCCCCTAGCCGGCCCGAGCGCAGCGTGAGTCGCAACGCCCGCCGATCGCCGACGCCGTGGGTGGTGACCTCCCAACACCAATCACGTATCTGACGCAACGTCAGACCGACAACAAGGAGGATCCAGCGGTGCGGACACGGGCCTGCGGGCACGCGGCCTCGAACCCATCCACAGGCGAGCGCACCGGCGTCGTGCAGAACTTCCGACCCATGGCGCACAACCCCGCGAGCCGGCGAGTTTCCACAGCTACGCGACGGCACGCTGACCACCTGGCAGCCCACGGCTTGACAGCGGCCGACATAGGGTCGGGCATGAAACATCACGACCGATTGAATGTGACGGCGCGTCATATCCTACGTTCAGTGTCGATACCCGACGAGCTACGTCGGTGCCGCCTTACTGGCGAGCGGTCGGCGACACGTTCAGGGGTGCCCAGCCTGCTGTCCGGAGACGGGGCGGTTCACGGATTGGCGCCATTCCTGTTGGTTGAGCTCGGCTCGGACGATCTGGTACCGGAGCCTGCGGGTCAGTTCGGGGTTGGCGGCCACGAGTTCGAGGAAGTTGTCGCGGCCCATGGTGAGGAAGATGCTCGGCTGGACGGTTCGGACCGTGGCCGTGCGTGGACAGTCCCGGAGCAAGGCCATTTCTCCGAAGTGGTCACCGTCGGCGAGGTGGTCCAGCACATGGTCCCCGCCTGTGTGTCCGGGCAGGGTGATCGAGACGCGCCCGCGCGCGATGAGGTAGAAGCGGTCGCCCGGCTCGCCACGAATCACCACGACCTGATCGGCCTCGAAGTGCTCCGAGTCGAACTGGTCCGCGATGCGATCGAGCACATCGTCGGACAGGTCGGCAAACAGGCCGATGTGGCGCAGTCGCGCCCCGGTGACGGTCGCTCGACGACCGTCGGGGCTGACCTCGAGGCCGCACTGCTTGTCCCAGAGCCCCTGGTAGGTCCCGCCCGCGGTGACGAGCTGTTCGTGGACGCCTTGTTCCACCAGGCAGCCGGCGTCCAGCACCAGGATTTGGTCGGCCTGGCGGGCTGACGCGAGGCGGTGCGTCACCGAGATCACCGTTCGACCGCGGGACAGTTCGGCCAGCGTGGCGTTCACGGCGGCCTCGGTCGCGGGGTCCAGCGAGGCGGTGACCTCGTCGAGCAGCAGCACCTGAGGGTTTCGCACCAACGCACGGGCGATCGCCAGGCGTTGGCGTTGGCCGCCCGAGAGCCGGCCCCCGCCCTCCCCGAGCGTCGAGTCGTATCCCTGCGGCAGGGCGACAACCGTCTCGTGCAACTGGGCCAGCCGGATCGCGGTCTCGACAGCGGCGTCGTCGGCCCCCGGACACCCGATTCGCACGTTCTCCCGCACGGTGTCGTCGAACACGAACGTGTCCTGGAGCACGACCCCGAGCTGCGAGCGGTACGAGCCCTGCCTCACCTGACGCAGATCGACGCCGTCCACCAGGACCCGGCCGGAGTCCGGGTCGTACAGCCGCATCGCCAGGTTCAGCAACGCGGACTTTCCTGAGCCGTTGGTCCCGACGATCGCCACCGAGGTGCGCGGCCGGATCTCGAAGCTCAGGTCGCGCACCGCCGGCCGGCCCGGCAGGTAGCCGAAGCTGACCTCCTCGAACCGCAGCGCACCCATGGTCGCGGGCAGGTCCATCGCCTGGCGTGAATCGGTCACCGCCGCC
>DATAUG010000033.1:0-20863 GCA_036268355.1 Sporichthyaceae bacterium | reverse complement strand
GCCAGTCCCGCCTTGACCGTCGAGGCCCGCGTCCACGACATCAACCGTTCCCGGTCCCCGTCCCGCAAACCCAGTACCGCTGCACGCATGAGCCATTGTCCCGAACCCAACCGTTCAGAGACTATTGCAACACGCCACTAGTTTCGGGTGCAGTTGGTAACGATCAGCACAGTACGTGGCAGACGCGACAGTCCGGACATGACGCGGGGCACGGTTGACGTCGGCAGTCGGGTGCCCGGGTTTCTGACGCAGCGTCATGTGCGTCGGGTGCGCGTGGTCCGTCCTGCGCGGCGCGCCGGGTTGTCAGGCGGGTTCGAGTCGCTCTCCGTCCAGGTAGAACCATTGCCCGTCCTGGTGGAGGAAGCGGCTGCGTTCGGCCTGTACACCGCGGGTGTGGTGGGCTCGGAATTCGACCAGGCCGCGGTGGTCGCCGGCGGCGCCGGCTCGCACGCGCAGGATCTCCAGGTGTGTCCACACGACAGTGCGATCCAGCTGCAGCTGTGCGGGCCGTGTGTCGGGGTGCCAGGTCGCCGCGAGGTAATCGGCCTTGTGGTGCACAAATGCGCTGTAGCGCGAACGCATCAATGCCTCTGCCGTCGGCGCCGTTGATCGGCCGTCGTGCAGTGGGCCACAGCATGCCCGGTAGGCGGCGCCGGTGCCGCACGGGCACCCTCGGGATCCTGCCATGACGCCAGTCAACCAGCGGTCGAACCCGGCCGGCGGTGGCGGCCGGCGATCTGTTGTGCACCGCCTCGAGCAGGAACTCAACCCGCACCGATCGCCGCCGACTGACCCAGCGTCAGATTCCTCGTCCTCAGGGCAACTGTCGGCAAGCGGATACCCGTGCTGTCAGCCGACTGACCCCACCGGCGGGGTTGTCCGGGCAGCATTTGCGGTGTCGGGATCGAAGCTCGAGGACCCCAACGTGACGAAGCGTCGGCGCCGGAATCCCCGTGATGAACCCGTCTCGAATTCATTCCCCCGGTCCACCGGACCGCCGATCCTCAGGAGGAAGCCATGCGCAAATTGATCCGCGCCGCGGGAACCGTCTTCGCCGCCGCCGCCCTCGCCGTCTGCATCGCACCGGCCGCCGGTGCCGCCACCGCTACTGCCGCTGCTCCTGCCTCCGCCGGGCCGGCCACGTCCGTCGACCAGCCCGCCTGGTACCCCTGTTACCCCTACGGCTGCGGCCCTGGCTACTACCCCGCTCCGGCACCCCCCGCCTACTACTACCCCGCCCCACCTACTACAGCCCCTGCTACCCCTACGTCTGTGCCCGGCTGGACCAGGACTGTGGGGTACTGGAACTGTGGACCGAGGTCTGTCCGCGGGTCGGGCGCGAGACGGGCCGGGACGGGCGACGATGTCCTCCGGTTGGTCGCCGTGTGGCAGGCCCGTCGAGTTGAGGGGTGACGGCTGGATGAAGCGCCTGGTGGTGTGTTGCGACGGCACCTGGGAAAAGCCTGCCGGCCCGGTCGATTCGACCAACGTCTGCAAACTCGAGGAAGTCATCGAGCCGACCGACGCGAACGGAGTGCAGCAGTCGGCCTGGTACCAGGAAGGCGTCGGCACCGCGCGTTTCGACCGTTTCCTAGGGGGAACGTTCGGAGTCGGTCTGTCAGCCGACATCAAGGCTGCCTACAAGTTCCTGATCGACAACTACGTGACCGGCGACGAGATCTTCCTCTTCGGATTCTCCCGAGGCGCTTACACCGTTCGCTCGCTGGCAGGCCTGATCCGAAACTGCGGCATCCTCAACCTCGACAAACGCGACCTCGTCGACGACGCCTTCGACTTCTACCGCGACCGCAGCCCCGCCACTCACCCGACTTCCCCACGTGCCCGGGAGTTCCGGAACCAGAACTCCCGGGAGGCGCGCATCAAATTCATCGGGGTCTGGGACACCGTCGGGGCGCTGGGCATCCCGCTTCTGTTCCCCAACCTGCCCTTCGTCAGCCGCATCAAGTCGCGCGAGTGGGGCTTCCACGACGTCCAACTGTCCAGTTGGGTGGATTACGCGGTCCAAGCACTGGCGATCGACGAGAAGCGACGACCCTTCACCGCAACGGTCTGGAAACCCGCCGGCCCGCCCGAGCCCGGACAACCCGGCAACATATTGCTCGAGCAGATGTGGTTCGCCGGTTGCCATTGCGACATCGGGGGCGGCACCACCGCCCCCGGCCTCTCCGATCTCACCCTCACCTGGATGCGTGGCCACGCCCAGGACGCCGGTCTCGCCTTCCGACCCGACCGGCCGTCGCCGACCGGCGACCCGACCGGTGAACTCCACGAGACCTGCACCGGAGGGTGGAAACTCCTCGGCTCCGCCCCGCGCGTGCTCGGCCAGTACGCGAGCACACTCGACGTCGCCGTGAAACAACGCTACGAACGGATCGGTTATGCACCCCGGAACCTGCTCGACTACTTGAACGCGACCCACACGGACTGGCCCAAGCCCGGCAGCGCTGCCCAGGCCTGAGCTTTCCCGTTGATCCAGGCGCAGCGGTCGGCCCCGTCCAGTCGCGGGCAGCGCCCGCTGAGCCGATGCCGGACCCGTTCCGGCTGACGCGGCGCGCCAGGTGCGGCTTTCGGCTCTACCGGTCTGCGGGGTTGTTCGGGTCGGGCGCGGTGGAACGGGGCGGTCGGTGAGCGGCGCCCCGGTGGCCGCCGGCGCCCGTGTCCCCGGCCTGCGCGGCGAGCGACCGCCCGGTCCGGGGGCGACCGTGATGGTGTGCCAGGCCACGCGCCGGCTTCCCTCGATGTCTGGGCCGGAGAACCTGGTCGGGGTCGCGGCCGTTGTTCATCAGCACCGCGTGACCGGAGCGGAACGCGGGCACGGGCGGTGCCTTGCTGGGGAAGTTGACGATCACCCGGCCGAAGAATCGCCGTGGACCGGTGTGCATCGGTTCGGTGAGAGCAACTCGGACCGGGTAGTCGTGGAACTTGCCGGCAGCGCAGTAGGGCTCGCAGTCGTTCTGCCGCCAGGTTCCGAACCCGACCGCCCGCGCCGTCGTCCACTCGGACCAGTGCAGGCGCACGACCTCGGCATTGCCGTCGCCGCAGGCCACCGTCATCCGGGCCGGCCGGTAGTCGTACGTGTTGCACAGATGCTCGGTCACCTGACGTGCGGTCGGGCCCGAACCGGTGGACGACTGCGCCTGGGCGGGTGTCGGGCCGGACTGCGCCGGGGCAACCGGGCCGGCGGCCCCGCCACCGCCGGCTGCGAACAGGATGGCCGTGACGAGTGAGGCTACGAGGTCGTGCATGCCGCGATCGTTTCAGACGATGCCGCTGTTCGGGTAGATCCCCCTGCGGGGCCCGGGCGCCCAGGGGGCCGGGTGCGCCGCGCCATGTGCTACAAATAGCATGTGACGTCGGTCGGGGTGCGGGAGTTGCGGCAGCGCGCGAGTGAGCTGCTGAGGCTGGTGGAGGCGGGCCAGACGGTCGAGATCACGGATCGGGGGCGGCCGGTGGCGGTGCTGGCGCCGCTGCCGACGGGGCCGCTGGCCCGGTTGCGTGCCGCGGGGGAGGTGGAGGCGGCGACGGTGGCAGCCGACCTGGAGGCGCCGCTGCGGTTGCCGGCCGGTGTCGGGTCGGCCTCGGCGGCGTTGGCCCGGTTGCGTGCCGATGAGCGGTGAGCGCGCGACCTATCTGGATTCCTCCGCGATCCTGAAGCTGGTGATCGCCGAGCCGGAGTCGGGTGTGTTGCGGACCTGGTTGCGGCGGCGGCGGCCGTGGGTGTCCAGCGCCCTGTCCCGCGTCGAGGTGCACCGGGCCTTGCTGCCGTTCGGTCCGGTGGTGGTGCAACGGGGCCTGTCCGTCCTGGCCCGGATCGAACTGGTTCGGATCAGCGACCGGTTGCTGGAGGCCGCGGGCGAGCTGCAACCACCCGAACTGCGGTCCCTGGACGCCGTTCACCTGGCGACCGCGCTGCGCCTGGGCGAGGATCTGGGGCGGTTCGTGGTCTACGACGCTCGCCTCGCCGAGGCCGCCCGCCTGGCCGGGCTCACCGTCATCGCGCCGGCTTGAGCGAGGAATCCGCTGCGTCCGGGCCTCGACTTTTGGCCCGGGAACGGGCCATGGCGTCGGGCCGGCCGAAGGCGACCGACCCGACGCCCTGGCGAGCCTCGGATCCACAGGGATACTGACGCACCGTCAGTCAGCGGCAGCGACAGTGCGGCTGACCGACGGGCGAGATGTGGTCAGTACCAGTGGTGGTGCCGCCAGTAGGCCCAGGCGCCACAGGGCGACCCGTAACTGCTGTGGATGTACCGGATTTCCCAGCGGATCTGGGTCCGGGGGTTGGTGCGCCAGTCCGCGCCTGCCGAGGCCAGCTTGCGGGCAGGCAAGGCCTGCGGGATCCCGTAGGCGCCGGAGGATGGGTTACGGGCCCGGGTGTTCCAACCGCTCTCGTGCTCGACGAGGTGGGCGAAGCAGCTGAACTGAACCGGGTTTCGGACCAGACTCCGGGCGATCGCCCGGGACTTCGCCCGGCGTGGCCCCAGGCTGGTGTGGTGCCGCCGGTGATGGTGATGCCGATAGTGGTGGCGGTGGTGCCGCCGGTGGTGGTGTCGGACACGGTGATGGCGCCGCAGTTGTACAGACCCGCCCAGGCCTTCGGCCTGCTCGGCGGAATCGGCGATCTGCGTGGCGGCGGGAACTGCGGCCACGGCAGCTTGTGCGCCCGGGGCGATGCCGAGCATCGAGGTGCCCAGCAGGAACCCGCCCACAGCGGCGGCGAGCACCCTGGAACGGAACATCTGTCGTTCGGGTCGATCCTGGGACCCCATCGATGGAACTCCTGTCATCCGAAACTGCTCATCCGATTTGTGGACGGGTCCCCGCTGCACCCGGAATTGGTCGTGCAGACCCGGCGACGGGCGCGCCGCAAGCGGCCGCCGTCGAACTGGATTCCATGCGGGCGACCCCGCGCCGGGCCACCAATGTGAAGAGCGCTCGGATTGGGACGGTAAGTACCGAATGAGAGTCGGTCAATGCGGGCCGAGCCCCGTTCGCGATCATTACCGGCGTCTCGGACTTTTCCGGATATGTCCGGAAAAGTCGGTACGAACCGGCCCACCCGAAGTGCGGGCAATACGGACATCTCGGGCGCCGGTCGGCCAAACGTCGGATCCGATGTCTTGCCGCAATGTTTGCGCCCTTGACGATGGGCGCGCCGGTGGGACAAAGAAATCCGACCCGATCGGGCGATCGAATTCACCTCGACGGGCACCGCTCGCCGCCGCGGCTTTTGGTTCTACCGGCGGCAAATCAGTTGTTCTGATGGTTCGTCAGTTGAGTCTTCGCTCGTCATCGGTCGACGGGAGTGGGTGCTGCG
This sequence comes from Sporichthyaceae bacterium, assembly GCA_036268355.1. Lineage (GTDB taxonomy): Bacteria > Actinomycetota > Actinomycetes > Sporichthyales > Sporichthyaceae > DASQPJ01. The sequence continues at coordinate 15,525 of DATAUG010000033.1, read as the reverse complement.
GTCCGGCGTTGGCAAGGGGGAATGCGGTCGGGACGTGGGTGCTGTCCGAGTTGCCGCCGGCGTTGCCGAAGCCGTAGGCGGGGATCCGGCGGTGGTATCCCGCGGGACGTCGTTCGCACAGATTCGTCCGATCGGCCCACGTTCGTCCGGTTGGGGCCGCACACTGGGGCAGGGCCGGTCCCTCGGCCGGTTCCGTCGTCGCCGGTGCGCATTTCCGGGGCGGCGACTTCCGCGGCTCGAGCGCTGCGGCAGGCACCGGACCGGCTGCGCGGAGGGCGATGGAACTGACGGACCGTTGCGACGGCCCGGGCGTCGAGGCCGCCGCTGGGCCCTGCCCGCGCGCAGTCCGGCGTGATGGAGGAGACAGTCGATCGCGGCGCCGAGGTTTTGCCGCGGCTCGCGTGGTTCGCCGCCTCCTGACAGGTCTGGTGTGCCTCCCGCTGGTGGCTTCGTGCGCGCCGGCTGTTTGGCATCCCGTGGCGGTGCCGCCGCCGAGCATGTCGCCGGGGCCGGCCCAGGCCGGCGTCGCCGGCTCGGTGACCCCGCGGCCGAGCGGGTCGGGGCCGGTGCGGGGTGCCTGGTCGGTGTTGCCGCTCTCGCCGCTGTCGCCGCGGACGGAGGCTGCCGCGGTGGTTTGGACCGGAGGGTTGCTGTTCGTCTGGGGCGGGGCCACCGGGTCGAATTCCGGTGCATTGTTGGGCGACGGGGCGGTCTGGGACTCGAGCGCGGACAGGTGGCGGATGCTGCCGCGGGCGCCGTTGTCGGCTCGGACCCAGGCCTCGGCGGTGTGGACCGGCCGGCAGGTGATCGTCTGGGGCGGCCTGGATCAGATCGGGTCGAGCGGTTCCCACGTGGCCGCCGACGGGGCCGCCTGGGACCCGGCCACCAACTTGTGGACCGCCCTGCCGCCATCCCCGCTGAGTGGCCGCGCCGAGGCGATCGCCACCTGGACCGGCGACCGGGTGATCCTGCTCGGCGGCGGGCCGTCCGGCCGGACCGATGCCGTCCGGCAGTTCAGCGACGGGGCGAGCTTCGAGCCCACCACCGGGACGTGGCGCATGCTGCCGAACGCCGTGTCCCCGGCAGGACGCGGGATCGAGTGGGCCACCGCGGTGATGACCGACCACGACCTGTTCGCCTGGTCGCTGTGGGCCACCCGTACGCAGACCGGCCCGGGGGCCTCCACCAGCTCCGGTGGCGGCGAGCTGTACCGGTACGACCCGGCCGCCGATCGCTGGAGTGCCGTGCCGTCCGCACCCGGCGCACTCGCCGACGTGGTCGAGGCGTTCTGGACCGGCACCGTTGTCGTCGTCCGCGGGTTCCGATCCTGGTGCGAGTGCCGCGGCCCCGCTGGGCCGGAGGCCACCGGTACCTACCGGCCCGCGAGCAACACGTGGACGGCCTTGCCGCCGGACCCGTTGGGCGCGGCCCATCAACTGTCGGCATGGACCTCAGGAGGGCTGCTCTCCTTCGACGGAAACGGCGAGTACGGGTCCGTGCGACCGGGCGACGCCAGTACCTGGAGCCTCGCCACGAACACGTGGACGCGGTTGCCCTCGGCGCCGTTCGGTTGCCCGGCAGGGGACCAGGAACCGGCGTTCCTCAGCGGCGCGATCGCCTGGTGGTGCCCGCAGCCGCGTTCCGGGGACGGGCCGGACGGCCTCGCCTTCACCCTCTCCGCGGGCTCCTGACCGCCCGTTGACCGCCGGGCCGGAGTCGGCCTTCACCAGCCAGGCAGAGTCTGCGCCGTCGCCGCCCTGGGGGTAGCTGCCCGCCTGCCCGGTGTCGCGGTCCTTGCGCGTGCTGTTGGGCACGGTCCTGGTCGGGCGAGTTCGCGGCCGTGCGAGCGCTCCCTGTCGACTTCTGAGCTGACGGATTTCCGTCAGGTCGTGCTGATCGAAGGAGTTCCGCCGGATCGCGAAATTCCCGGCGGGCACCGATGAATCGCCGGTGGGCCCAGAACCGAATCGCGAATCGCCGCGTTGGAGATCTTGTCGCCGCGGTTCGATAAGCACCGCCCCCCCGGGGCGATCTCGCCGATCAATGCGTGAATCGGATTACTTCCGGCGGCATCCGATTCGAGCGCTCGAACCGAAAAAAGAAACGCTCGGTCGGCCATCCATGGACCGGATTTATTGGCGATTATGACGGACCGTCAGCATGGTCGGAGGCCGGCGTAATCGCCCTTCGGGACGGGTTCAAGATCGACTGCAAACCGGACCGTTGACGTGGCGGGCGCGTGCCCCTACCATGGCGCCCGCCGCCGGCCCTTTTTAGTCCCTGCCCGGCGTGCCGGGTCGCCAGAAGGAGTTCCCTGAATGGATGCTGAGGAAGCCACAATTCACGCAGAATCCGAAACCGAGATTGACACAGAAACAAATGCCGAAACCGAAACTGAAACGGTGATCGAAGCCGCGGCCGAGGCAGACACGCAAATCGAGTCAGATACCGAAATAGAATCCGCCACGGTCGACGAGACGAAGGCCGCGGCAGACACCGATCCTGCGGCTGAGGCGGCGCTCGACGCAGACGCAGCCCCGGAAGGCGCTGAAACCCAGGCAGAAGCAAGCGACGGCGCGGTCGAGGCCGAGGCCGATACCGACGGCGAAGCAACGACCGAGGTCGACACGGGCGCCGAGGTACAGGCGCAGGCCGAGGCGGACACCGAGCCGGTGGCGGCAGACATCACCGAGACGCAGGCGCAAGCTGCGGTCGAGAACGAAGCCGGTGTCGCGGAGGTCGACGCGGAAGCGACATCGGAATCTTCAGCTGAGGCGGAAGCCGAAGCGGAAATCGATGTCAAAGGAGAATCGGAATCAGAAGGCGAAATCAAAACGGACGCCGAAATCGAAGGCGAAACGGAAGCCGAAGTAGTCGCGGAGGATGAATCCGTCGAGCTGGCCAACGCCTGAGCTTCGGGTCGACGACCCATCGGGCCGGCGTGGAAATAATGCTCGACCCGACAACGGACCGCGGCGGACGGCCCAACCTCGCGAAACGATTTCCGGCCGGGCGCTCTCAACTCCTCCTCCGGAAAGCTCGACGGCCACCACCGGTTCCGAATGGTAGAAGCCACAAAGCGGTGATCGGCGGAACTCCGCGGGATGTCCACGGCGAGGGGGTGAATGCGCCGCCGCGCGTTCACCACCGAACAATATTCAAACGAATACACCTGCCAAGCTGCGCGGATTCCGGCATGACCGATCGGGTCGCCGACCGATCCGCCGGAAGGGCTCGCAGGCGTCCCCACGAAACGACGGTCTGCAGAGTCCGATCGATTCACTGCCCCGCCCGATCGCCGCGAACCGGCGGCGCCCCCGGGCGGGGCAGCCCGGCGCGCCGAACCTCCACTTCTGCTGCCTGTCGCACCTGTGCGAGCGCCTCAATGAGTGCGACAGGCAGCGGAAGTCGGGTGGTGCGCTCGGGAGCGGGCGAGGATCCCTGCGGTCAGGGTTTTGATGGTGTCCTCGAGTGCGGCGGGCAGGTCCAGGCGTAGGGCGGCCAGTTCGGGTTCGATCTCGTAAGCCGCCAGTGCGCTGGGCGAGCACTGGGACTGGGCCGACAGGGCGCCGGCGATCACCACCGACATCAGGCACAGTTGGCCGGCCGTCGGACCCAGCTCGGGCAGCAGTTGGCGGGCGGACGTAGTCACGGCGGCCAGGTGGTCGCGGGTCGAGCGTTTGAAGCGCAGCACCGTTTCGACCGAGGTGTTGTGTTCGAGCACAGCCGGCTGGGCGGCCACCAGATCGCACAACACCGGGCGGTGCTGCAGGGTTGTCGCCAGCACGGCGGCGAGCCGGTCGGCCCGCTCGGCCACCGGGCCGCGCCGGTCCTCGGCCGCCAGTTCGGCGGCCACGTCGTCGACCCAGCCGTGGATCTCGTGCTCCAGCAGCTCCAACAACACAGCCTCGCGCGACTCGAAGTAGCGCAGCACGTTTGACTTGGCCAGGCCGACCCGGCGGCTCAGCTCGTTGAGGCTCAGCTCGGCGGCAGGCATTTCGCGGAGCATGGCTGCGGCGGTGTCGAGGATGACCCGGCGCCGAACCTCGCGCTGCTCGTCGCTGCGCGCCCGCTGGAACGTCACCGCTCCAGTATTACAGACCGGAGGTCTCTTGACAGCAGACCGGCGGTTCCTTAGGTTTGGAATAACAGACCGACGGTCTGAAGAGGCGGGAGATCCCCCATGAGTGAGCAGAAGTGGTCCGAACGCGATGTGCCGGCGCAGCGTGGCCGCATCGCCGTGGTCACCGGCGCCAACACCGGTCTGGGGTTCGAGACGGCGCGTGTGCTCGCCCAGCGTGGGGCCGAGGTCGTGCTCGCGGTTCGAGATCCGGAGCGGGGCAAGCAGGCCGCCGACCGGCTCGCGGCGGCGGCCCCGGGAGCGACGGTCGCGGTGCAGCAGGTGGACCTGGCCAGCCTTGCCTCGGTGCGTTCCGCCGCCGCCGAGCTGGCCGCCCGCTACCCGCGGATCGACCTGCTGATCAACAACGCCGGTGTCATGTACACGCCCCGTCAGAAAACCGCGGACGGGTTCGAGATGCAGTTCGGCACGAACCACCTCGGACACTTCGCGCTGACCGGCCTGTTGCTCGACCGTCTGCTGTCGGTGCCCGGTTCCCGGGTGGTGACGGTGAGCAGCATCGGCCACCGGATCCGGGCCCGTATCCACTTCGACGACCTGCAGTGGGAGCGTTCCTACGACCGGGTTGCTGCCTACGGGCAGTCCAAGCTGGCGAATCTGATGTTCACCTATGAACTCGCCCGCCGGCTCGCGGCCCGATCCGCCGACACGATCGCCGTCGCGGCCCACCCCGGCGGCTCCGACACCGAACTGATGCGGCACTCGCCGAGGCTGTTGCAGATGGCCGTGCCGATCCTCGGCAGGTTGATCCTCCAGTCGGCGGCCCAGGGCGCCCTGCCCATCCTGCGAGCGGCCACCGACCCGGCGGTGCTCGGATCGCAGTACTACGGTCCCGACGGACTGGGCCAGACGAAGGGCCACCCACGGCTGGTGTCCTCCAGTGCGCGGTCGCACGACGGGGCGGCCCAACGGCGCCTGTGGGCGGTCTCGGAGGAACTGACCGGCGTGAGCTTCCCGGTCTGAGTGGTGCTTGTCAGCTGCGGTAGACGACGACCTGGTCGCCCTCCTCGGTGGCGCTGTAGAGCGCTTCGGTGGTGTGGTAGTCCCGGGTGTCGACGCACCCACTGCTCGCCCCGTCGTACCCGTTCTCGGCGAAGTCCGGTGAGTAGTGAATGGCCTCCCCGCCACTGAAGAACATCGACCAGGGCATCGCTTCCCCGGTCAGGTTCGAGACGTGGTCGGGGTCCTTCCAGTAGATCGTGAAGGTGCCCTCGCGGGTGCGGTGGCTGCCGCCGAAGCGGGCCGACATGAACAGCCGCAGTTGCCCGTCAACCATCCACCGGAGCGTGTGGGTGGTCTTGTCGATGCACACGACTCGGCCCTGCCGGCAGCGCGGGTCGATGTCGGCGGCCGCGGCACCGGGTGCAACCGCCGCCGCGAGCGATCCAGCGCCCACGGCCGTCAGCACCGCTGCCACGCCGACCACCCGGATCCGATTGCCGCTCAAACTGTGCTCCCGCTCGCCGGCGAAAATGGTGCCGCGGGATTACCCGTTGCGGCGGCGGGCGAAACCGGCGGCCGCCGGTACCGCACGATGACGACGCGGCCGACAGCTGCTGCCGTCAGGGGCGAGATGCTGTGCGGTCGGTGAACTGACGGAGCGTCATCGGCGAATTCGGGCGTCTGGCGCCACCGCGGCGGCCGGACCCGAACTCAGGTGGAGCAGTGGCTGGTGAAGTAGGTGGTCACGGCGGTGGGGTCGAAACGGGCGGCGGCCGCCGGGTCGGTTGCTACGCCGGACTGGATCGTGGCGACGGTCGAGGTCGGGTTTGACCTCCAGGCGCTGCAGTACGCCGTCCGTTGCACGTCGGTCAGGTCCGTCGTCCACCACGGATCCAGGGCCTTCAGGGTGTTCGAGTACTTGTCCACCGCAGCCTGCGCCGGTGCCTGGTGTCCAGCGCCGAACACGGCGGCGCCGAGCGCGGCAACCATCGCGATCGCGCCGAGCACGATCAGCACCTGACCGATCCGGCCGCCACGGCCGGCGGGCTTGCGTAGGGCAGCGACGGTCCGGGCTAGGGGCACGTTCCCTCACGGTCTGTCGGTGCACCGGCGGTGTGCACCTTGGACGTGGCGCTTGTCGGTCCCGGCGGCGTACTTTCGGGCCGATCCGGATCGGCCGTTCGGCCGGCATCGGCCGCGACCACCCCGAGGAGTGCGCATCGTGCCGCAGGCCAAGCTGTCGGTCCTGTTCGTTTGTGTCGGCAATTCCGGGCGGTCCCGGATGGCCACGGGCTGGTTGACCCATCTGGCCGGTGACCGCGTCGAGGTCCGTTCCGCGGGGTCGGCCCCCGCCGATGCGGTCAACCCCACGGCTGCCGCGGTGATGCGCGAGGTCGGCATAGACATCACCGGCGCCGATCCGAAATTGCTCACCACGGAGGCGGTCGCGGCTTCCGAGGTAATCGTGACAATGGGCTGCGGCGACGTTTGCCCGGTCCTGCCCGGCAAGCGCTACGAGGACTGGGAGTTCGACGACCTGCCCGGTCTGCCCGTCGAGGCGGTGCGGGTCATCCGCGATCGGATCCGCGAACGGGTCGAGTGCCTGATCGCAGAGTCGGTGAAGACGTCCTGACTGACGGATGCAGCCCGCGGTCCCACCTGACAGCGCCGTTTGATCGCCACCGATCCGGGGCCGGCCCCGAGGCCGGCGCGGGATGCACCGAAGGATCTGGACGCTCGAACCTGCGAGTGCAGCGAAGCGACGCGGAGCATCGCAATGTGATGACCAGCGAGCCGGCTCGCACACTTTGCGAGCAGAGTTCGCCCAGAGCTCGTGGGTTCGCCGGAGCTTCAGTCGTCCAACGATGCGTAGAGGTGGTGCGCGGCGGGGATGACGGGTACGACGAGATCCTCGTCGTCGCTGTCCATGGGCCGGCCGCTGTGGTGGGCGCCGGGGGGCTCCAGCCATTTCACGGCTGAGATGTCCAGAATGAGGTCGACATTTTCCGAGACCAGCAGTCCGCCGGCCTCGAGGGTGGCGTTGAAGTTCACTCCCCAGTCCCGGCGATGAATCGTGGTGCGTCCCTCGAACCCGACGCAGTGATTACCCCACGGATCGGTGACGGCTCCGGTGAACTCGAAGTCGACCGAGATCGATCTGGTGTTGCCCTTGATGGTCAGATCGCCGGTGAGTTCGAAGACGCTGGGCTTGAGGCGGCGCACGCCGGTGGAGACGAACCGGATCTGCGGGTAGCGGGCCGCGTCGAAGAAGTCGTTCGTGCGCAGGTGTTCGTCGCGTCGGTTGTTGCCGGTGCCCAGGCTGGCGACCTCGATAACGAGTTCCACCTTGGAGTGGGACGGGTCATCCCCGTCGAGCATGGCGCTACCGGTGAATTCGTGGAACGCGCCGTGCACCTTGGTGACCATCGCGTGTCTTGCCTCGAAGCCGATGCGACTGCCGTCCGGGTCGATGGAGTACAGACCCGACACGTCCCGCACCTCGTGACCGATGTAGCTCTGCACCTTCATCGGAACCTCCTCGGCTGTGTTCAGTTATGGGTCAACGAGAAAAACCGCTGACCACTTCGCATGATCCACCTTCGGGACGCGGACACACAATACCGCCCGGCGCGGACGGTCAAAGGGGCGCGGCCGGCCGCTACGGCTGCGGGGTGGTCACACCCAACTGCTGTACAACGGCGGGCGGGGTCGCCGCGGTCGGCGACGAGCCGGACGACGTGAACATAAAAACCATGCCCACCGCGAACGCGGCACAGGCGGCGTAGACAGCAATTGCACGCTTCATCTTTGTTCCCCTCCTCGCGACGTTTCCGTCGCCTGCGAAAACCATCCCCGCTCACGTGGAGTCTTGCGGTTCAACCGGCGTGCCGGAATCGGGCGTCTGATGGGTTTTCGGGCTCATCCGTTCGTCGGCCCGGCATCATCCGACCGGCCGGCGGACCGCGCCTGTTCGTGGTCGCCGAGGCCGGTTCAACCAACTGGATGGTTGGATGAGTGCTTGCCGGCCGCACGACGCCGGCGGTGGTTGCCTCGGGAAGGAGCGCGATGACCGGGTGGATGCGAGGTGAGCCGGCGGCGGTGGGCAATCGGCCGGGCGCGCCGCCGGTGGCCGCCTTTTTCGACGTGGCCGAGGTTCTCCAGGCGGCCGGGCTGTCCGTCCCCCCGGGCTGGCAGGCGGTTGATCGCCGCCGCGCAAGTCACGACGGGCGTGCGGTGACGGTGGTCCGATGGGCACCGGGTGCAGAGCGGACCTTGGGTGGGCAACACGTGAGCGTGGTCGTCGACGACCTGGGCGTCCTGCTCGGCTGGACCCGGATGACCCCCGAGGTGGCCGACCGGCCGATCCCGGACGCCGAGCAGGCGCGGGCGGCCGCGTTCGGTTGGCTGGCGGGCTTCGCCTCCGAGCACGCACGCGCCCTGGAGGTGCTGTGGGTACGGCAACACGACGAGACCGTCCGGGACGACCGCGGCGTCCGGTCGCTGATTCGTGGCGCGAAGGTGAAGACCCGTCAGGCGGACGGCCGCTACACGTGGGTGGTGATGGATGGTCGTGATGCCGTCCTGACCTACGAACGGGATGTCAGGTGGGACGGCGTGGCCGGGCGCCGGGGCACCGAGATGTGGTTGCACGACAGCTGGGTCGCGGCGCGAGAGGGCAGCGGCCCCCAGCCGCCGGCCCCGTACGCCTTGGTCTGATCCGCCGCGGAAGACCGGCCCTGGCGGGGCACAGCGGTACCCGACGGCGCCACGGCCTGCGCTGCCGGCGGTCGAGTTCGCCGGCGGTGTTGCCGCTACTGCACGGTGACGGTCTTCGTCACGGTCGCGAGGACGTTCTTGTCGGTTGTTCTGATCGACGCGGTGATCCGCGGGCCGTCGCCACCGGGCTGTGGGGTTCGCGGCGGTCAGCCGCGGCGGTTGCAGGATTCGGCGGCCGGGTCGTCGGCGAGACATTCATCGGGCGCGGTCGCCGGGCGGCTGGGCGTCCCGTAGAACTCGACCGCCCCGTGATCGGATTCGGCCGGCTCGGGGGTGGCACCGCGTCCGATGATCTGCAGCTTGGCGGCGCGGGAGTGGCGGATCAGCTGGAAGTCCACCCAGTCCAGATGGTCGGTGGTGTCGGACTCGTGCAGCGCGTCGTCGCCGTTGGCCTTGCCCTCCAGTCGGTAGCGGCCCGGCGGAAGCCCGGTTATGTCGATGGACTGTCCGGGGATGCGCCATCGATACACGTCGGCGAAGCCGACCGAAAGGCCCATGCGGAAGCTGGTGGCACGGCGGTCGCCATGGGCGCAGCCGGTGTCGTCGGGGAACCCCGGTCCCCGAGGCGTCTGCGGAAGGTCCCGATAAAACGCGTTGTCGAAGAAGCAGAAGCCGATCTTGTGGTTGGCACCGACCTCCTCGCCGTCGTCGAGTCGGAGCAAGCGGTAACGGGCCACGTCGGGCACGTGCCAGTGGTTGTGCCCGTCGCCGCCCCAGACGGGCTGCAGGCGCAGCGGGATCTCCCGTTCGGGGTAGCCGTCGGGAGCGAGGATCTGCTGGACGACCTCCCATGGCGCTCCCGGCGCCGAGCGGCGCGCGGCGACCACCAGCGGCCCCTGACCGAGGTTGACCATGGTGCTCGTGAAGCGCAACTGCTCATGACCGTCCCGGGAGGTGATCACTCGCAGGTCTGCGGTGGGGGCCATGGCCAGGTCGGGCAGGTGCAGGCCGTCCGGGTCGGTGTCGGCGGGTGCGCGGACCATCGCTGCGGTCATGACGGCGTGGGTCACCGGATGGGTCGGTCCCGCCGGGGGAATCGGGCCGGCCAGCAACGCGGCGCCCAGTGCGACCAACACCAGCCCGCCGCGGCACAGGTCAACAGACACAGGTCCCCCAGCACCTTCCGACGGCACCGCCGCAGCGCCGACGGTGCCGTTCTACTCGGCAACTCGGCACCGGGAGCGTCGAACCGGGCCTCGGTTCACCCGTCCGGCCCTCTGACCTGTGCAATGCGCACCGCTCGGCTGTGACGGAGCACAACCGGAGCTCCCCTGCCCGGGCTGAATGCGAACTGTGGTGACACAGCCGTCCGGATGGCTGACTCTGGACCGTCTGAACGGATGATCCGCATCCGTGGCAAATACGTAGAGTTGTGTCAGGTCGGAGAAGAAAGAAATCTCCAGACCGAAGTGGGGGATGACAGACGGTTTGCGAGTGGCTCCCCGGTCCCTGAAGGGCCGAGGCGGGCATTCTTCCGGCCGACCGACCGGGAGTTGGTAATTTGTTTCATGGGGGAGTGAGCGCAATGGAGCAAGAGATGCCGTTGGTGTTCGATCAGCGTTTGTACCGTGTGCTTGCCGGTGCGACCTGGTTCACCTCGCTGATGTGCATTATGGCGTGGGGGCTGACCGTTCGCTGACGAGACGTTGTTACGGCCCACACCTCTGGGGAGGTGCGGGCCGTACTGTTTTCAACGACATGCAATGCCATCATTGCACCGCTGAGTTCAGCTATTTCATTCACCCGACCCAAGAGGTCCAGTTCTCCTTCGGCACCTGACGCGACGATCTTCCGTGATTGCGCCGGATCCGAATTCCTCGAACGGTCGTGTTGGAGGCTATTTCCAGAGCGCCTCAAAATTCCTCGATATCCGCGAAAACGATCCGCACACCGCCAGTCGCCAGTTCCTTGACCTTGGAGACAAAGGCCGCTGCCTCTCCGGTCGTGACGGCCTTGCTTGCCGCGTCGTAACCGGTGAAATACATGTCGAACAGGCGGTAAGCAGGGGTTGCGCTGCCGTCTTCTTTGGGACTCACCTTCGCGCTCTCGACCCTCTGGACGCCCGGGATCTTCCTCGCGAGCGCGACCTGTTCGCGGTACTCCGCCTCGAACACGGTGGGGTCGAGGGGATTATCGTAGATTGCAGTGATCTTCAGCATGGTTCCAATCCTTCCCGGATCCAGAACAAATTGTCACCTGTGAATAAAGATCCTGTTTCGGCCGGTCCCGGACACGAGAAATCCCGCCACGGCGCAAACGCGGTCACCGCACCTGATGAGTCACCGCACCTGATGAACCGTCACGACGCGGCTGCAGTGGCCAGGTAACAGCCACGGGTCTGCTCGCAGCGCGCGAAGCTGCTCGGGTAAGCGCCGCCGATTAAGTCGACCCCGCCACCGCTTTCCTCCATGGCCGGGCAGTGCACAGTCAACACTTCCAACCGTCCGGTTGGCAAGATTGCGGTCCGGACACCGGCTCGACCCCGGACAGGAAGCGTTAGCCGGCGCTCGGTCAGGATCGACAGGCGCGGGTGCGACGAAAGGCAAGCGCGGCGATGACGGGCCAGTCGACCCAGGCGACGATCAACCCGATCAACGCGCCGAACATTGTGCCGTTGAAGCGGTCGTCGATGCCCCCGGCGAGGTAACCCATGGTTCCCCCGGTGGCGAGGGCGGCGAGGGCCACGGCGATCGAGAGGGCGATCACGGCGCGAACCCGCCCGCGGTGTTCGAGCGCCGGCCGAGGGCCGACGAGCGTCCGCGGGGGGCCGTCGAGCGGCTCGAACAGCAGATGGATCAGTCCGCTGTCGTCGATCCAGTAGGTCGCCCGGCCCTTGCCGGTCACGCGACCGCCGGCCTCGTCGGCCGGATTCCACGTCTGCGTGAATCGGCCGGTGTTGACCGACCATCTCCCGTCCGACCGGTCCAGTCGGTTGAGCACGCCCCGGGGGGAGTGGACGCGGGCGCCCAGTCGGGTCACGGCCAGCCACGCCAGCGCCCCTTCCAGTGCTGCGGCGACGAGCGGCACCACCACAAGCGACCCGTCCACCCGAAACCAGCCCCGTCCGCGTAAAAGACGATGAATGGGCATGAGACGCACCGGCAGCCCCGAGCGGTTCCACCGGCGAGCCGACATCGATCGAACGGCGACGGGATCGCGACGGACAACCGAGTCGGATCGGCCCGGAACGCCACGGCGTCAGCGGACCAGCGGGCACGGGCGATGGCTGTCAGCAGGACGACACCTGTCGTGTCATCGGCGCAACTGCGGCCCACGACCGCCGCGGGCAATGTTCGGTGCGTCGAGAAGCCACCGGTCATCGACCCACCCACCCGATACACACCGGGTCCCCCCACGGAGGTCACCATGAACATGTTCACCCGCACCGCGACCGTCCTGGTCGCCGCCGCCGGCCTTGCCGTCGCAGCGGCACCGCTGGCCGGAGCGGCCACCACCGCCCCCGCGACTGTCGCGGCGCTCCCGTCCCACGGCGGCGGACACGGGCCCGGGGGCCACATCGGTGGCCACGGTGGCCACGGCTGGGGCCACCACCACGGCCACGGCGGCTACGGGTACGGATACGGCAACGGCTGCGACGGCGAGTACTACTACCAGGGCTACTGGTACGACAGCTGCGGCGACGTCCTGACCTCGGACCCCAGCGAGGGCTGATCGTGCGGCCGGACTTCTCGCCGGTCTACCGATCGGCGAACCGATCGCCACTGCGGAACTGAGCCACCCGATCCCGCCACGCGGGGTCGGGTGGCTCCTTTCGCCTTTCGTCGCTTCGGTCGTCAGGGCCCGCCGACCAACTCGAATATGACGTACCGTCAGTTTCGGTCCGGGTCGGATTGCGAGTGGTTCTGGCCGGAAGCGGGTTCGGCGTGGAGGCGCAGGACGCGTCGGGCGAACCCCGGCGGGCAGCAGCCGGTCTGCCGTTGACCCCTGACGTGCGTTCCGCCGCTGCCTGCGGGTGAGGGCGAGACGGCCCGATCAAGCCGGCCGGCAGCGAGCCAGGACTTCCTGCTCGTCGTAGCTGCCCAACGTGTCCGGCCGTGCCACGACGGCTGTGACCAGCCGCTGCAGCTCGGAGTTGATCGGGGCCCGGGTGCCGGTCCGTCGGGCGATCATTGCGATTTCCCCGTTGAGATAGGCGGTTTCGGTCGATCCACCCTGCTGCACGCTCTGCCACGTCGAACTGCCCACCCGGTCACGACCGTCGATCGCCTGCGGCTTCACCAGCGATGACCATCGCGACTGCTCCTCGTAACGGATCCCCGCCCCGTCCAGGCAGCGTCGGCCTTCGTCCTGCGCGGCCTCGGTCAACGGCCCGCCGCGCGCCGCCGGACCGCAGATCACCTCAACTGCGTTGCCGAGATTCTTCAGCAGCTTCCCGTATTTGACCGCCATCACGTCGGGCGCCACCCGGCTCTCGAACCCGGCCGTGCCCAGGTCGGCCGCCAGCGCGGCCAACTGGGCGGCGGACCCCCCGCAATACCGGCCGTGTTCCAGCACGCCCATGACCGGTGCGGCGTAGGCCTCGAACTCGCCGGGCCGGGGGTGCGCGTTGGGTGCCATCACGCTGGTGGCGTAGACGTTGTCGAAGAACCGTGCCACGGTCCGTTCGTTGTCGACCCCGTTCTGCAGACAGGCGACCGGGCAATCGGCCCCCAGGGTGGCCACGAGTTCCTGCGCCAGGCCGAAGGTGTCCTGCGACTTGACCGCGAGCAGTACCACGACATCCGGCCCGGGTCGCAGCTGACGGATTGCGGGCACGGTCGGCACTTCGACCACGACGTCCTCGGTCGGCGTGCGCAGCCGGGCTCCCGCGGTCCGGATCCGTTCGTAGTTGGCACCGCGGGCCAGCAGGGTGACGTCCAGACCCGCCAGGGCGAGCTTGGCGGCCACCACGCCCCCGATGGCGCCCGCCCCGCAGACGACGTACACAGTTCCGCACCTCCGATGGCAGTCGGACGCCAGGCCCTCATGCGGTGCGCGTGGCGCCCAAGGCACCGAGCGAGTATCCGGCCCGCGTCCGCGCGGCGAGCTCGGCGGGGCGTTCGCCGACGCCGGATCAGTGCTTGGGATGCACCTGGGACGGGGCCGTGACATGTTTTAAAACAGGGCGGGCGGTGGCCTTCGAGGCCGAGTGCGACTTCGCGGCCCGAGCGGGGCGGGGCCCGGCAGAGGCAGCGGTCGTGGTGGCGGTGGTCGAACCGGCGCACGGTCGGGCTGCGGCGGCCGCGGGGGCGCCGGCGGCCGGGCGAGCGCCGGCACCCGGCGCCGGCGGTGGCGCCTTGGGGGGCGTGATCATGCTCAGACCGTGTGAGGGTGCGGCCTGCGTCGACCCCGCGGCAAGGAGAACGGCCGGTCGGCACGCCGACGGGACGGCGAACGGAGCAGGGGCCGGGTAGGGCCGGACGTCGGATCGGGAGGCGCCGGCGGCCGGCGGCGCCCCGACGACCGGCGCCACGGCGTGCAGCGCGGCGCTCCGGTAGGGCGCCAGGTCAGGGTTGTCGTCCTCGGCGGCGGCCAGCCCGAACACGCCGGCCAGGACTGCGGCTATCGACGCGGCGATGGCGACGGTCTGTCCGACGCCGGGCGTGCGCCGCCTGTCGCCGGCGGTCGGGTTGCCCTGCCCGGTTGCTTGCACCGGCGCATTCTGGCGCCGGGTGTCCGGCGGCGGTACCCCCCGGGGTGCGGTGCCGGGGGTTAGTTGGAGTCGCTCAGCTCATCCTCAGCCGACGGTTCCCCCGCCGGGGGCGTGGGCGAGTCGACGCCCACCGGATGGGAGAAAACTTCGGATGACGTCGCAACCGCGATGGTTCGGTCCAGACAGCCTCGGCAATGGCGAGCAATATGCCCCTCCAGGCCTGGAGCCCGGTGCGGTGGACGTGGCCGTGAGCCTGCGCCTCGAGGATGCGGATGATCAATTCCTCAGGTTTTTATTAGACCAACACGCGGGCTCGAGATGTGCGGCGCCGCGCCTGGGAGCTGCGCTCCGCCGCTGCCGGTTGCGGGGAGCCGGGTCTCGTGGCCATTCGGTCGCCGCGACCCGGGCCGGTTCACCCTGTCGATGGCCGGGCCGTCGGAAGGTTCCCGGGGGGTGCCGCCGAATCCGACCCAAGCGTTCGGGCGGCCGGGCATCCCGACGTCCCGACGATCACGGCAGCGTACGTTTCGTCATGAGCCAGGCTAGTCAGTAATGAAACGGCACTGATACGCTCGCCTTTCTGCTGGCGCTCGGCATCGGAGTCCCGCGCGATGCGGAAGCGGCGCCCGCCGCCGGCGAATTCGACCGCGCCGGCATATGCGGCTTTCCGGCGCGGAAATTCCGGGGACGCCCGGCCGGTGAGCGCAACGGTCAGGAATTCCGCCGGGCCGGCCACGCCAATTCTGACGCCTGGTCAGATCGGATTTCCGGCCCGGGTGGCAACGAGGCCACGGCTGTCGGCGACCGTGGCCGGGGCGAGTGCCGCCGAACATCGCCCGGGACTGTGCTGGGAGACGTCGCCGCTTGCGCCTGCACGGCCCCGCAGCCGATCCGCCCATGTGCATTCGCGAGCCACCCCGGGCGGCGGGCATCGGAATTGCCGGCTCGGCCCCGGACGAGCGGTCGACGGTGCTATTGCCCGGCCTGCGCCGTCCCTCTATAAGGCTGCCTG
>DATAUG010000032.1:0-33031 GCA_036268355.1 Sporichthyaceae bacterium | reverse complement strand
TATCCGGTGCTCGACGCCATGCTCGAGTCCTACGCACGTGAGCCGGACACCGCGACCACCGAGGTGAAGGTGGTCGGGCACCGCTGGTCGGCGCCGTCCTACAGCGCGCGGGAGTTCCTGGCGCGCAATGCGGTGCCCTACCGCTGGTTCACCGCGGACTCGGCCGAGGGCGTGCGGCTCCTGGAGGCTGCCTGCGCCGATCCCGACCACCTACCGGTCGTGGTGACGGCGGAGGGGATCGCACTGATCGAACCCACGTTCCCGGAACTCGCCGCCGCGGTCGGCCTGTCGACGACGCCGGTCGAGGAGTTCTACGACCTGGTGGTCATCGGGGGTGGGCCGGCGGGCCTGGGCTCGGCGGTCTACGGATCCTCCGAGGGATTGCGGACGCTGCTGGTCGAAAAGAAGGCCACGGGTGGACAAGCCGGCCAGTCGTCACGGATCGAGAACTACCTCGGCTTTCCTGACGGTGTGTCAGGTGGGCAACTGGCCGATCGCGCGCGGCGGCAGGCGGTCAAGTTCGGGACCGAGATCCTCACCGCACGCGATGTTGCCGGGCTGAAGGTGCGCGGCTCCGCGCTGTCGGTCTGCCTGGGCGACGGCGCCGAGGTAGGCGCGCACACCGTGATCGTCGCGACCGGCGTGTACTACCGCGAACTGGACTGCCCGGGCGCCAAGGACCTGACGGGGCGTGGGGTGTACTACGGCTCCTCGGCCACCGAAGCGCCCAACTGCGCCGACCAGGATGTCTACATCGTCGGCGGCGCGAACTCCGCGGGACAGGCCGCGGTCTACCTGTCCAGAACCGCGAAGAGCGTCACCCTCGTCATCCGCGGCGCAGGCCTGCAGGCGAGCATGTCCCACTACCTGATCGAGCAACTGGACGCGATCGAGAACATCTCCGTCCGGTGCTGCACGGTCGTCGACCAGGCGCACGGCGAGGAGCACCTGGAATCGCTCACCCTGCGGCACACCCCGACCGGGACCACCGAGTTGGTCGAGGCGAGCCACTGCTTCGTGTTCATCGGCGCCCAGCCCCGTACCGACTGGCTCGACGGCATGGTTGCCCGCGACCGCCACGGTTTCGTCCTCACCGGCCCCGACCTGATCGTGGACGGCCGGCGCCCGGCGGGCTGGCTGTTGGAGCGCGATCCGTGGTTGCTGGAGTCGAGCGTGCCCGGGGTGTTCGTGGCCGGCGACGTCCGCAGCGAGTCGGTGAAGCGGGTCGCCTCGGCCGTCGGGGAGGGCGCGATGGCCGTAACCCTCGCACATCGCTTCCTGGCGGGTCTATGAGTGCGATCGCTGCGGCCATACCCACCGGCACGGCCGACAGTTACCGACGTGGCGCACCGATTCCTGGCCGGCTCATGAACGAAGTGAGCATCCTGCTGCACAGGTGTCCGCCCCAACCGTTGCGGTTGTTCAGTGGTTGCTCGACCGACAGGGAAGAACAACTACGTCGCGTCCCCAGGGTGCACCGATGAACGCGCCAGAGGTGTCGACCGACACCGGTGTGCGGCTCGCGCCGGAGGAGTTGCGCCGGCTGTTCCTGTTCGAGCACCTCGACGACGAGCAGCTCGCCTGGGTCGCCGAACGCGGCTGGGTGAGTGCGGCGCCGGCCGGATCGATCGTGCTGCGCGAGGGCGACCCGGCGCAGGTGCTGATCATGCTGCTGTCCGGCTCGATCCGGCTGACCCAGCGGGTCGGCCGCGACGAGGTGGAGGTCAACCGCAGCGAGATGGTCGGGGCCTACGCGGGTGCGATGCGGGCGTTCGTGAAGGACTCCACGGCGCAGCAGTACACGGTCACCGCCCAGGTGCTCACCGACTCAAGGCTGTTCGTGCTGCCCGCGCAATCCCTGGTGACGCTGATGGAAACCTGGTTCCCGATGGCGCTGCACCTGCTCGACGGCATGTTCGTCGGGATGCGGAACTCGCAGGAGACGGTCGGCCGGCGCGAGCAACTGCTGGCCCTCGGCGCGCTCACCGCGGGCCTCACCCACGAGCTGAACAACCCGGCGGCCGCAGCGGTCCGGGCGGCGGCCGCGCTACGGGAACGGGTCGGCGCGATGCGACAGAAGCTGGCCTCGCTGGCCGACGACGACCTCGACCGAGATCTGCTGCGGCTGCTCGTCGACATCCAGGAGGAGGCCGTGCTGGCGGCGGCCAAGGCACCGGATCTGTCTGCGTTGGCCGCCGCCGAACGCGAGGACGAGATCGCGGACTGGATGGACCGCCATGGCGTCTCCGGCGGGTGGGAACTCGCGCCGGTGTTCGCCGCCGGCGGGACCACCGACCAATGCCTGGACAAGATCGCCTCGGGGGCGCCGCCCGAAGTGGTGGAGGGCGCCCTGCGCTGGCTGGCCTCGACGCTGGAGACCGAGACCCTGCTCACCGAGATCACCGACTCGGTGACCCGGATCTCCACGCTGATCGGGGCGGCCAAGCAGTACTCGCACATGGACCGCACACCGTATGAGCCGGTGGACATCCACCTCGGGCTGAAGAGCACGCTGATGCTGCTGGCCGGGAAGGCCGAGGGCCTGACGATCGTCAAGGAGTTCGATCGCACCCTGCCGCCGGTCCCGGCCTACCCCGCCGAGCTCAACCAGGTCTGGACCAACCTCATCGACAACGCCATCCAGGCGATGGGCGGGGCAGGCACGCTCACGGTCCGGACCACGCGGGAGGACAACTGCGCGCGGGTCGAGATCTGCGACACCGGCCCGGGCGTACCGGAGGAGCTGCGGCTGAAGATCTTCCAGCCGTTCTTCACCACCAAGCCGGTCGGGCAGGGCACCGGCCTCGGGCTGGACATCTCCTACCGGATTGTCGTGGAGCGCCACGGCGGCGATCTGAGCGTGCAGTCCGTTCCCGGCGACACCCGATTCATCGTCCGACTGCCCCTGACGGAGCGTCAGACCTGAGTGCGCCGGGCCGGGTCTGGGACGGTTTCCGCGCGCCGGGCAGGCTGACCGGCGGCTGGACGTCGGGGCGGGCCACCGCCAGGTAGACGACCAGAGCGAGGACCGCGAACGCGCACAGGGCTGCGGTGGTGCCGTCCCCGAAGCCGAGGCCGCCGCCGATGTGCGGCTTGCTGATCCAGTCGGAGAAGGACGCGCCCAGCGGACGGGTGACGACGTAGGCCATCCAGAACGCGGCGATCTCGTTCAGGCCGAGGAACCGCCAGGCCAGCGCCGGGATCGCGATCAGCACACCGAAAATGATGCCCGAGGTAAGGAAGCCGAGGTTCAGCGAGGCCGCGGTGAAGTCGCCCAGCGCGGTGCCGAGCGCGAAGGTGGCGAACACCGTCGACCAGTAGAACGCCTCGCGTCGCTGATCGGTGATGCTGTGCACCGACAACGTGCCTTCACTGCGCTGCCAGCGCCAGAACACGGCCACCAGCACGACCACCCACATCAAGGTCGTCACCGCGTACGGCAGATTCATGTCCACATGAAGGAAATCAGCCAGTCCGGTGCCGAGAATGGCGATGGCATAGGCCAGGAACCAGTAAGCGAACGCTCGGTATCGGCGGGTGCCGAACTGCACCAGAAGCCCGACGACCAACAGCAGCACCTCAGTCCCGACCCCGATCAGGTTGCCGTAGGTGCCCAGGTAGTCCGAGGTGACCTCGCCACCGGCGGTGGTAAGGACCTTGACCACCCAGAACAGGGCGACGACCTCGGGCACCTTGGCGGCAATCGGGAGGGCGAGCATGCCTCCGATGATCGGCAGTCGACCGCTCGCGGCTGCACCGTTCGTGCCAGATCCTCGACGATCCCGCCTGTCACCACCCATGAATCCCGCCCCCCTTCGGCATGGGCCGATCGGCCCGTGCCCCGAGCAATGTGGCAGTTCCACCGAGACACAACCGAAATCTGCCCGATTGCCGTCGTCGCCGGAATCGAGTCTTCGGACGGACAAGATCCTCCGAACGGACGACCCGCGCAGGCCGGACCGCTGCGTGCCAAGTTCGCCGAATCGGGTGACGTCGAACTGTTCCTGGCGTGTGGATCGCTTTGCGGGCATGCCTCGACCGGGCAGGTCTGCGCCTACTCAGACCTGCCCGGCCGGATTCACCGATCAGCTACTGGAGGACCGTCACTTGTCTGTCCAGCGGGAAGTATCGATCGGCTTTGGGCGACAATTGCGTGCCGGTCAGCCCTTGTCCTGTCCGCCGGCGGTGTAGAGCACGAACTGGCCGGCGCCCTCGTAGGACGGTCCGCCCGGTCCGTCGGCGATGAAGCCGTTCGGGGTGCCGTTCGGGTTGGCCACGGTGTTGGTGCTGTCGTAGCGGTACATGAACTCACGGCCCTGGGCCAGGTGCTGGTCGGTGGTCGTACCCGAACGGACCTGGTCCGGGGTCAGCCGCTCCTCCGGACGCCACGAGAACTTCTGGTCCATCGAAGCGTCCGTTGCGTACACCGAACCGTTGGACAGCTGGGCGATGATGCGGTCACGGGTCAGGTTCGGCCCGACCTGCTTCGCGGCATTCGCGAAGACGTTCACCGCTGCGTAGCCGGCCTGCACGATGTGGTGGTTGGAGCCGGTGTTGGTACGGGCGTACTTGTCCATGACTGCCATGAACTCGGTGCCCCACAGCTTGTAGGTGGTGTTGGTCCAGTAACGACCGGTCGGCCACTTGCCGAAGATCGAACCCAGGACCTCGGCACCGAGGTGGTTGCCGGAGATGCCCAGCGGCGGGTAGTAGCCCTGCTGAGCGGCCTCGACCATGAACTTCGCCATGGTCGCCGGGTTGATGACGTAGTGCACGATGTGGTCCGGGTTGGCCGCACGGAAGGCCAGGATCTGCGCCGACATCGAGGTCTCCGAGATCGACACGTCAGAGCGCTTGACCATCTTGGCCCCGGTCGGCTCCATGATCTTCTGGACGTTGTTGCAGGCGATCTGCATCTCCGGGCTGGTCAGGCAGATCAGGCCGTAGGTCTTCGGGTGGATCACGTTGGCGACCCAGTGAGCGCCGGAGAAGGCCTCGTTCACCATCGACATGTGGGTCGGGAACATGAACGGGTCCTGCCACTCGGTCTGGGAATAGGCCCAGGCTCCGAAGTAGGGCAGGTGGAACTGCTTCAGGTCGTCGTGGATGGAGGCCGTGGCCCAGTCCAGACCGGTGACCAGGCCGAAGACCTGGTCCTCACCGACGAGCTTCTTGATGCAGGCCTTGGCCCGCGAGACCTCACCGGGGCCGTCGTCGCAGTCGGTCAAGGTCAACCGGCGCCCCAGCACGCCGCCGCGGTCGTTGATGGATTCCATCGTGGCCAGGTCGCCGTGCACCGACGGGGTTATCAGCACGTTGCCCAGCGCCATGCCGTGCATTTGCACTGAGCCGAGGTGGATCGTGTCCTTGGTGATGCCGACGTCGGTCGCGCCCTGCTTCTGGTCGGCGATGGCCTTGTTCTGCGCAGCCACGGCAGTGTTGTCGATCGAGTGGATCGAGCCGTAGCCGGCGTTCTTGGAGCTGCTGCTGTTGCCGGCACCGGAGGCCAGGTAGGCCGCCGAAGCTGTCTTGGTCGCGTCACCGGCGTTGCCCCCGCTGGCGTTGCCCGAGCTGGCGCTGCTTGAGCTGGTGTCGGCCTTGGCCGCGGGCTTGGCCACGGTCTTGTCGGCCTTGGCCGGCTTGTTGTCAGCCTTGGCCGGAGCCGCGGCGGCAACCGGGGCGGCAACAGCGGCCGGGGCAGCTGCGGACGGGGCCGCGGCAGCCGGAGCGGCCTTCTCGCTCTTGGCGGTGGTGGTGCTGGCGGCAGCAGCGGCCGGAGCAGCGGCACTGTCCGCAGCCGCGGGAGCGGCGGCGGCAGCGGCCGGAGCAGCGGCTGCGGCAGGAGCGTCCGCCCCGGCGGCCGGAGCGGCCGGCTGCTGGGCAACCGAGGTCGAGCTACCGCTGCTTCCGCAGGCGGCCAGGATCAGGGCTGCGGCCGCGATGACCGGGACGGCCCGCACAGCTCGAGGATTGATCATAAGGAGACTCCTTCGATAGGACTTCGACCCGAACTTCATCTACGAATACGGGTCCTCGACGTGATGAAGGACCTCGCTGAATAAAATCCGGGGAATTGACATGGGCTTGAAAGCCTTGCCGGGCGGCCATGGATGTTAATGGCCGATTCAGGACTGAGTTGCGTATCGGAGCATCCCACAAAAAACCTGGGCCGAACCTAAGAAAAAAGAGCTGATGTGGGATCAGATTCGCCGTAAAGTTTAGCTTTTAGAAAATGGTGAGGCAGGGCATGGATCGTCAGCCGACGGCGGCTCACGAATTCGAATGGGCCTGAGTCGGCTGTGCGTGTCCCGCCGGGGTCGATCTGATTTCTCTGAGCCTGCGCCCGATGTATCGGGTTTTTGTGCCCGTCAGACGAAATCCGTTTTGGCGGCGTCGGACCGCTCTGACGGGTGCGCGTTCAGTTCCAGGAATGCGACGCCGAGGCCCGGCCCAACAGACGGTTGGCCTCCGGTAGGCACTCCGTTCAGCTCGTAGGTCGACCACGGGCGCCGGGCGGAGCAGCGCCGGGATCAGGTGAATCTTGCCCTCGCCGGTCCTCGGTGCAGTCGGCCAACTCCGTCGGTCCGGTTGCCGCATCAGAACTGATGTACAGTCAGATCAGTTGTCCAGGCGTGCCGGGCTCGTGCCCGTCAGCTGCCGGTGCGGAGGCAGGATCGCGTTCGAGGGCAAAGTCCCCGATGCCGATGCCCACGGCTCGGCCCAGCTCGACCATCAGGAGTCCGCCGCCCGGCCGGCGGCGGACTCCTGCTCGGCGAGCGTGTCCGTCGCGGTGCACCCCGCACCTGGCACCGGGCTCGGCAATCGGCGTGGCGTATCAGCGCACAGCGTGGCGGTTCCTGGCCGAGCGGGCGATGGCCGGAGCCTTCGGGTGCGGGATACACCGCGAAGTCCCCGTCCCGGTGGAGCCGGATCTCACCGACGTCCATAGGCTCAGGCCGACTACCTGGCCGGGATGGCTCACAGATCGCAAGCATTGACCGGAGCAACCCGTACGTTGTCGAGGGCGGGTAGTTTGCGAACTCGGGTTCGTGCGCTGCCTTGAGTACGTCCGCAAGCTGCTCTCGCAGCGAGGTCAGCTCTCGGATGCGAGCATCTATTTCGGACAGTCGCCGTTCCATCGCCGCGACCAGTTCGGAGCATGGCTCCTCGTCGCGGTCACGAAAGGCGGCGATCTCCGTAATCTCAGACAGCGTGAGCCCGATGGCCTGGCCGGCGCACACAAATCGCAGCTCCTCAAGAGCCCACACAGCAAAGTCGTGGTATCCGGCTTCCGTGCGCGCGGGCGTGGTCAGTACGCCGGTGCGTTCGTAGAACCGGACTGTGGCCGGAGTAACCCCGGCTGCATTGGCGAGCGCGCCGATCCGCATGTGCACCTTCTCATGAGGGGGTCGCCTTTCACACTGAGTAGTTCCCGGCGGCCTGGGTGGGGTATCGAGCGGGATGACTCTGCTGCGAGGCCCGCCGCGTTGCGACCTTTGTATCGACCGTCCGATGCCGGCTCTTGTCGGCCGTCATTGACGTCTCGGACCTGGCCACCGGCGCCCGCGGATTCTTCCGATACCGCAGCGATGGCAGTGCTCGCACTTGCGGCCTTTGATGCCTTGGGGCTGCGCCCGCCTTTGAGACGGACTTTGGGCTGTCACCGATAGCGCTGGTGTTGGCGCCGGTGTCCTTCGCGGGTAGCCGGGGACCGCTCGCGACCGCCACTGTCGCCGCCGCCAGCACAGCCCGCACGGACGACTATCGCTGGCGCGGCAAGCGGGAGGACCGCCCAGGGTCGGGTCGTCCGAGTGATTTCCAGCGCGCGATCTCCTCCGGGGATGACGAGATTCCCTGCGACCGACTCGGGTCGAGTCGCGGTTGAGCCTGGTGGCCGTTGAGCGGCGAACATCGGCGGTCAGCGAGCGAATATCACGCAGGATGGCGGCCACACCTGCGCCTGCCGTCAGGGACGGGAGATCCTCGGTGTCGTGGTGCATGGCTGGAGCCTGCGCCTAACACCATCAATCTGTCAATACGCCATCATTTGCTGACATATCGGCATGGCGGGAACATCACGAGACGTCGCGCCGCCGACGCCGACGTCCCGCCCTGGGCGGGGCCCACTGTTGAGGGGGTGTTGGGCGTCGGGCGCCGGACAAGGGCGAGCGCTGCTCAAGGAGGCGCTCGGTGCGAACGCCGACGTCGCCCCTGCCTTCCGCCGCAGGCGACGGTTGGCCTCGACGTCGAGACGCGCGGGCCTCGCAGAGCAGGCGCTTCGACGCTACGGGTCAGCGTGCCGTCGTCCCGGCCCGGGACCGATCGGGCCAACCTTGAACGCCACTTTCGAGTCATCGGCGTTAAGATCCGCCTTGTCGCGACGTGTCGACGCATGGGAGGGTAGCGGGTGGCTGCAAGTGATCCGCCGTGGGAGGCGTTTGCCGACCCCACGCGGCGAACTATTTTGCGGCTCCTCGGTGAGCGTGGCGAACTGGCGGCGGGCGCTATCGCGGCGGAGTTGACCACGGTCGGTCGCACGTCTGTATCCGCGCAACTTCGGGTGCTTCGGTCTGCGGGGCTGGTCGTTGAGCGGCGTTCGGGGCGTCAGCGGATCTATGCGATTCAACCTGGCGCGGCCGACGAGATCCAGGCGTTCCTAGGTGCGCTGTATCGAGACTCTCTTGATGTCGTGAAGCTCGGTATCGAGACTTCTCAAGCTGTTCAGATCACTCCTAACCCGAACGCGCACGCCCAAGCCGCACTAATCGGGCGCCCCGGCGGCCTCGCGCCGACGTCGGTCCAACTGGCGCCGGCCCGCAGGTGGAGTTCCGAGAAGGCGGGATACGTGGTGGCTGGTCCGAACGGCGAAGGTGGGTCCGGCCGCCCGGCTGTGTTCGCCGACGCCGACGAGGTCTACCGGTACCTGGGTGCGATGTTCTCCCAGGCGGTGCAACAGCCGTTCTTCGTCGAGGCCACGAAGGATTCCGGCTTGGTTCTCCTGCTGACCCAGACCGACCCGGCAGCGACGATGCTGATCGACTTCCCCCGGCAGAAGGTCGTCTGCGGCGACGCTGTCGTGGGTTCGGCCTGGACCGTCCAGCTACGCATGTCCTCGAACAACAGCAACCGGTTCTGGCAGGGCCACCTGAACCTTACCCTCGCCTTGGCCCAGCAAAAGGTCAAGCTGGACGGCAAGCGGTCCGTCGCACTGAAGCTGATCCGACTCACCGAACCGCTGTTCGCTGCTTACGAGCGGATCCTCCGAGACGCCGGCCGCCATGACCTACTCGTATGACACGTCGAAATGGCGTCAACCGCGGCTCGGTGACGTAGCGTCAAAACCCCATTGCGTCATGAGAGGGGAGTTCGCCAGTGTACGAGAGGGTGATGACGCACGAGAGAGTGATGACCGACGCGGAGTTCGAGCCTTACTTCGCGAAGGCCCGTGAACTCTCTGCGTTTTTCCATAAGATCGGGCCCAAGTACGACGAGGAAAACACGTTCGCTTATCCGTCTATCCAGCCGTTCAAGGACAGTGGCTTGGGTGCCCTGTCGGTTCCCCGCGAGTACGGGGGCCCGGGCGGCGACATTTTGCACGTCTGCAAGATCATCGCCGAGATGTCCCGCGGCGACTCGGCGATCACGCTGTCCTATAACATGCACTACATCATGGTCGGCCTCTCCATGTGTCTGATGACCGAGGTGCAGAAGAAGTACTGGCTCGGCAGGGTGGTCAGCGGGGACATTTTGTTCGGTCCGTTCTCTGAGGAGCGCGCCGGTTTCTCCGGCCTGGCTGACATGCTCGCCGTACCGCAGCCCGCCGGCGGCTGGAGGCTATATGGCAAGAAGACCTGGGGAACGCTCTGCGAGGCCGCTGACATCATCACCACGAACGCGACCATCACCGACGCCGATGGCAACCTGCCGAGCACGTTGGAGGGCCGCGTCAACGCCGAAGGCTTCTTCATCGCCGACTTCGCTGTCGACCGGAACGGCGAAGGCGATGGGATCCGCATCGATCGAAGCTGGAACGCCTTGGGCATGCGCGCTACCGCCACGCACGTCGTGCATTTCGACGGCTTCTATATCCCCGAGGAGGGCTACATCTGCCCGTGGCGCGATGGCTCCTGGGGAGTGCTGGAATGGGCATCGCTACTTTTCGCCTCGGTCTACTACGGAATGCAGTTGCGCATCCTCGAAGAGTCCCTCAGGATCCTTTCACGGAAGCACCTCGGCATGACCTTTGCCGCCATAGCTGCAGCGGACACCAGGGTGGGGAACATCGGGCACGTCGTCGACGGCATAGGTGACATGGCGGCCCGCTGCGAGATCTCGCGCCGCCTTATCTACCAGACCTGCAATGACCTGCTGGACGGCTACGACGATGAGTGGCCGGCGGTACTGCGGGTGCCCTACATCGGCCTGGCCAAGACGCAAGTGGCTGAGAATGTCATGTACATGTCTAAGCGGGCTATGAGCCTCGTGGGGGGATCGTCGTTCCGCAAAGGAACGATCTTCGAACGCCTCTACCGCGACTCGGCGGCTTCTATGTTCCAGCCGCTGAACGCGGACCAGACCTATACTTATATCGGCGAGCATCTCCTCGCGCAAGACGAGCTAAACGACTGAGCGTTCGCCGAGATGCGCGGCGTTCCCAAAGGACAAACACTCGGCTAAGCGATGTGAAGGAAGCGAATCGCACCGGCCCGATTGATCTGCATGGATTAGTACTACAGCCGCACTTATGGCGCCCTCCTGATCTAAGAGCCTAATTCGAAAGACATTCATCACCAGCCGAGTCGATAGAATTCGAGTTTCGTGATTGTGCTGATGACGGCGGGGAGTTCTGTCAGTCGGCCGCGGTATCCGGTGGCCACGATTTTCCAGTTCTTCCAATGAGCGATGGCGCGTTCGACGGCCGAGCGCAGCGCACTGATGGTGGCGTTGTCGGCCTTGCGGTCCTCGCTCAGTTCGCAACCTCCGGGGGCGCTTGGTCGTGGTGATCGCGCTGGTGCCCCGGTAGCCGGGGTCGGCGATCCAGTGACCGTCGTGCAGCGACTGTTCCCAGCCGCTGCACGTGAGCGCGCGACGGTCGTGGAACGAGCCCGGCACCGGGTCGGACACCGCCGCAGCATGCCGCCCAGATCAGCGCCGATCTGAACGTTCAACCCCTGCCGGTGTCGCTTGCCGGAGTAGTTCTGCCTGCCCAGAGCCCTGTTTCCGGTTGGCACGTCGGTACCGTCCACGATCACCACACGGCGGGCGAACACCTCCGGGACCGCCGGTTGGTGCCGGCTGGTCACCTGTTCCAGGACCGGGCGCAAGGCCCGGTAGACCCGCGATACCGTGGGCTGGGACACCCCGAAGAGGTCCGCGGCCGCAGCTTGGGTGGTGTTCTGCCGAAGCAGCACCAGGACCAGTTCGACCTGCCGGTACAGACCCAACGCCGCCGGGCGGCCGACACCCTTCCCCTGCCCCGCACGCGCTTGCCGGACCCGCGACACCAACTCGGTGATCCGGTCGGGATCAAGGCCGGTTGTAGACTGATAACGCATCGGCTCTTTCTCGAAGAACATTTGCAGCGTGAGAACTACAAATTGTTCCAAAGGAAGGGCCGATGCTCATGTCACCACACCGTCAGATGCGACTTTCGAATAGCGCTCTCTGTTCTGACTGGGAGCTCTGGGTCAACAGGCACAGGTTCAGCGGGATGCGACTCGCTCTGGTGTTGTGCGAGAATTTCTTCGGCTCTGGCTAGGGCCGCACTTAGGTCCTTGACCATTTCCGACACAATCCGGCGCCAATGCGGTGAGTCATCCCCGCCTCCCAGGCCGATTCGATGTTCTTGTAATTGAGCGATTCGATGAGACGGACCTCTTCGAGCGCGTGATCGGCAGTGATCTGATCTGCGCCTGCCAGGGTAACTGGAAGAATCAGCTCGGTTACTCCCAGCTGCCTGGCGTTGCTGTGGAACAGGAGTAGCTCTTCGCGGCACATTTCGCTCGAGAAATACCGCATTGTGACGACCGGTATGAAGACCGTCGCTGCCTGGACGCTCTCACGAATTCGCTGTCGCCAGTCCTGCCCCCACCCGATAGAGTCACGATCGACGAAGAATTGGAGCTGCCGACCCGTGTGAGCATGAAATCGCCCTGCGAGGGTTCGCTTCAGCTCGCCGACCACTCGATTGAAGTCATCGTTGTCATCGCGGGTGTAGCTAATGAACCCCCGATTCGCGCCGACGTCGGCCCCCGTCATGCTATGCACTGTTCGCCGATGATCGACGGCGAGTGCGTCCTAACAACTAGCCAGGCTAGCCGGATTGGTGGCCGCTCTCCGTCCAGTGCGGCAGGCGATGGGCGCTCAGTCAGATCCACTACGGATCGCGCGCGCCAGGTTTACCAGGTGCCCGAGCCGTGCGAGCTCCGAGCCGAGGAACTCCGGGCCGCCGCGGCGGCCGAGGATCAGCACGGTGGTCGGCCCGCCGATGGTGACCGCGGCGGCTGTGGTCTCGCCCCACGACGGTGCCCAGTCGGCCGGGTCGGGGAGTCGTTGCGCGCGGGTCACCGGCATCCAGGGCGCCTGAACCCCGGTGAGTTCTTCCGGCGCCGCGCGGCTGCCGTGCAGCAGCTCCAACCGACCGTCGGCGTGCCGCTCCATCATCAGCGCCCAGTCGGCGCGGAATACGTCCGGAGCCATGTCGACGAGCACGGCGTCGGTGTGGGACGGGTCCTTGGTCATGGCCTCCACCAACTGCAGATCGCGCAGCAGGCCGCCGTGATGCGGGTAGTACCGCACGTACTCGACCCGCGCCCCCTCGACCGAGTTGCAGGCGCTCACCAAGGCATCGGGCATTCGGCCGTGCGGAAGGTCGACGAGAATGTCGTCGACAACGCTGCCGTCGTCGCGCCGCTCGATGACGTCGAGCCCGACGATGTCGGCCTCGGCCCGCCCCAACGCGGTGGCCAACGCGCCCAACGAACCGGGCCGGTCCGCGATCACCACCCGCAACAGATGCACGGGGCCCATCATGCTCCGATTTCGCCGCTCCTCACCAACACCCACGCGGGGGATGAAGGCGCAGGTCAACGCCGCCGGTCGGGCAGCGCACCCGTCGCCTGCGGTCGGGCGGCGGTGCGGACAATACGATGACGCGGTCCGTGGCGTCGCTCGTCAGGAGTTCTCACCCCGTGCCCATCACTCGCGACGAGGTTGCTCATCTCGCCCGGCTGTCCCGCCTGGACCTGTCGGAGGACGAGTTGGCCCGGATGCCGGGTCAGCTGGACGACATCCTCGCCGCGGTCGCCCAGGTCTCGCTCGTGGCCGGTGACGACGTGCCGCCGACCTCGCACGCGATCGGCTTGGTGAATGTCCTACGTGAGGACGTGGTGCGACCCTGCCTGTCCGCGGCCGCGGCGCTGTCCGGGGCCCCCGCCGCCGAGGACGACCGCTTCCGGGTGCCCCGGATCCTGGGCGAGGAGCCGTGACGGACGTAACCCGGCTGGACGCCGTCACGATCGCCGGACTGGTCGCCTCCGGCGAGGTGAGCGCGACCGAGGTGACGCAGGCTCACCTGGATCGGATCGCCAAGACCGACGGGACCCTGGGCGCGTTCCTCCATGTCGACACCGAGGGCGCGCTGGCCGCGGCGGCGGCTGTGGACGCCAAGCGGGCCGCGGGCCGCGGGCTCGGCCCGTTGGCGGGCGTCCCACTCGCGTTGAAGGACGTGCTCACCCAGGATGGCATCCCCACCACGTGCGGCTCGCGCATCCTGGAGGGCTGGCGCCCGCCGTACGACTCCACGGTTGTCCGCCGGCTGCGCGAGGCCGACATCGTGATCCTCGGCAAGACCAACATGGACGAGTTCGCGATGGGCTCGTCCACCGAGAACTCGGCCTACGGCCCGACCCGCAATCCGTGGGACGTCGAGCGTGTGCCGGGCGGTTCCTCGGGCGGCTCGGCCGCCGCCGTCGCCGGGTTCCAGGCGCCGCTGTCGATCGGCACCGACACCGGTGGCTCGATCCGGCAGCCGGCCGCACTCACCGGAATCGTCGGCGCCAAGCCCACCTACGGCGGGGTCAGCCGCTACGGGCTGGTGGCGTTCTCCTCCAGCCTCGATCAGGCCGGCCCGTTCGCGCGCACCGTGCTCGACGCGGCACTGTTGCACCACGCGATAGCCGGCCACGACCCCTGCGACTCGACGTCGATCAACGCACCGGTTCCGCCGGTGGTCGAGGCGGCGCGAGTGGCCGACGTCGCCGGACTGCGCATCGGCGTGGTTCGCGAGCTCGGCGGCGACGGTTATCAGGACGGGATCACCGCCCGATTCGCCGAGGCGGTCGCGATTCTCGGCGAGCTCGGTGCCGAGGTCGTCGAGGTGACGTGCACTCACTTCTCGTACGCGCTGCCGGCCTACTACCTGATCGCACCGAGCGAGTGCTCCTCGAACCTGGCCCGGTTCGACGCGATGCGTTACGGCCTGAGGGTCGGCGACGACGGCGTGGCCGGGGTCGAGGAGGTCATGTCGCGCACGCGGGCCGCCGGGTTCGGCGCCGAGGTGAAGCGGCGCATCATCCTCGGCACGTACGCGCTGTCCGCCGGTTACTACGACGCCTACTACGGCAGCGCGCAGAAGGTCCGCACCTTGATCATCCGCGATTTCGCCGGGGCGTTCGCGAAGGCCGACGTGCTGATCTCGCCGACCGCCCCGACCACCGCGTGGCGGCTGGGGGAGAAGGTCCACGACCCGCTGGCGATGTATCGCGGCGACCTGTGCACCATCCCGGCCAGCCTGGCGGGAATCCCGGCGATGTCGGTGCCGATCGGTGCGGCGTCGGAGGACGGACTTCCCGTGGGGCTTCAGATCATGGCCCCGGCGCTGGCCGACGACCGGATGTACCGGGTGGCGGCGGCTCTGGAAGGCGCGCTGCGTAAGCGAACCGGACGGCTGCTCATCGAGGGGGTCCCGCAATTGTGACCGCGACGTTGGTTCCGTACGACCAGGCCATCGCCGCCTACGAGCCGGTGATCGGCCTGGAGGTGCACGTCGAGCTCGGCACCGCCTCGAAGATGTTCTGCGGCTGCCCGACCACGTTCGGTGCCCCGCCCAACTCTCAGGTGTGCCCGACCTGCCTGGGGCTGCCCGGTTCGTTGCCGGTGGCCAACGCCCGCGCCATCGAGTCGATCGTCCGGCTGGGGTTGGCGCTGCACTGCTCGATCGCGGCGCACTGCCGGTTCGCGCGGAAGAACTACTTCTACCCGGACATGCCGAAGGACTTCCAGATCTCCCAGTACGACGAGCCGATCTGCACCGACGGATACCTGGACGTGGACGTCGACGGCCGGTCCATCCGGATCGAGATCGAACGCGTTCACCTGGAGGAGGACACCGGCAAGTCCACCCACGTCGGGGGAGCCACCGGGCGAATTCACGGGGCGTCACATTCCTTGGTGGACTACAACCGAGCGGGAATCCCGTTGGTCGAGGTGGTGACCCGGCCGGTGGCCGGGACCGGCGCGCTGGCGCCGATCATCGCCCGGGCCTACGTCACCGAACTGCGCGACATCTGCCGGACGTTGGGGATCTCCGATGTCCGGATGGAGGAGGGGTCGCTGCGCTGCGACGCGAACCTCTCGCTCGCGCCGGCGGGCGCCCCGTGGGGTACCCGGTCGGAGACCAAGAACGTGAACTCCTTGCGCTCGGTGGAACGGGCCGTCCGGCACGAGATCTCCCGGCAGGCCGGGGTGCTCGACAGTGGCGGCCGGGTCGTGCAGGAGACCCGGCACTTCCACGAGGACTCGGGCACGACGACCCCCGGCCGCAGCAAGGAGACCGCCGAGGACTACCGGTACTTCCCGGAACCCGACCTGGTCCCGTTGGCACCCGACCCGGCCTGGGTGGAGGAGTTACGGACCGCGCTGCCCGAGCTGCCCGCGGCCCGGCGCCGGCGGTTGCAGGCCGAGTGGAACCTGTCCGACCTGGAGTTGGCCGCCCTGCTCAACGCCGGGGCCGTTGAACCGGTCGAGGCGACGGTGGCGCTGGGCGCCCCGCCGGACGCGGCCCGCAAGTGGTGGCTGGGCGAGATCGCCCGGGTGGCCAACGCAACCGGCGTCGAGGTCACCGAGCTGCCGATCACCCCGGCCGACGTGCACGCCGTGATCGGCCTGGTCGAGGCGGGCAAGCTCAACGACAAGCTGGCCCGCCAGGTGATCGAGGGCGTGCTGGCCGGGGAGGGCACCCCGGAGCAGATCGTTGCCGCGCGCGGTCTGGCCGTCGTCTCCGACACCGGCGCCCTGACCGCCGCCGTCGACGCAGCCATCGAGGCCAACGCGGACGTGGCGGAGAAGATCCGCGGCGGCAAGGTCGCCGCCGTCGGCGCCCTGGTCGGCGCGGTCATGAAGACCACCCGCGGCCAGGCCGACGCCGCCACCGTGAAGGCGTTGATCCTCGACCGGCTGGGCGTCGCCGAGGGCTGACCCGACACAGCCGCCTTGCCCACGTCCCCTACGGCGGGCAGTGCCCGGCAGCGCAGGGGTGTGCTGCCGGCCCCTCGGGCGCGATCGGCGTCGAGTTGATCGGCGTCAACCCTTGCGGGTCCAGCAGGTAGACGGCGTAGTCGGTCACGGCGAACAAGCGGCCGGCGACCGGCAGCACTCGGACGACCCCCTGATCAGCGGTGAACCGGCCGGCAAGGTGCAGCCCGCCGCCGGGGTCGACGCTGAGCGCGAACGCCTCGGGCGTCCTCGAGACCCGGTAGAGCCCGGGGCAGCCGTAGGGGAGCGACGGGCAGAGGGGCTCGTGGTCGACGGTCACCACCACCACCGCGAGGTGACGTTCCGTCAGATAAGTGAACGCGTGTGGGTCGATCGGCGTCGGCCAGCCGGGGTCGAGTTCCAGGCTGTCGGTTTGTTTCGGTTCCGCCGGCTGGGATATGTCGAACACCTGCGCCTGATGGCCGGTCAGATTTCCCCGCGCGTCCGTATCCGGACCGTCGCCGATGCCGAGCAGGCGGGAGTCGCCGGTGGGATGCAGATAGGCGGAGTAGCCGGGCACCTTCAGTTGCCCGCGCAGCTGCGGCGATCGCGGATCCGACAGGTCCACCAGGTACAGCGGATCGGTTTCCCGGAACGTCACCACCGCGGCCAAGTCGTCGAACCAACGCACGGCCCGTATCGACTCCCCCCGGCCGAGGCCCCCGAGGACACCGACCGTCCGCAGCCCGTCGTCGCGCTCGGCGAGCACGGTGATGCCGCTGGTCGCCCGTTCACCTCCGGGCGCCCACGGCGGTTCGCTGGTCGTCGCCACCCGTAGGTAGCCGTTGTGCTCCGAGAACGCCCAACTGCTCAGCGGGAAGCCGGGCACAGTTCCGCTGCCCAGGTAGGGCGTCCGGTCGCGTTCGGTCGCGTCGAAGACGTGAATCGCGGTGCGCGGCAGCAGTGGACGGGCCGGCTGTGAGCCCGTTGCCGAGACCTGACCGGTCCACCCACCCGCGACGGTTGCCACGTAAAGCCGATCGGCGCTGCTGTAGACCAGTTCGCCGTCGCCGATAACCCCGGTGGCCCGGGCGTCGGTGAAGGTCCTGGTATCCCGACGGGCGTCGAAAGTCAGGACCGTGAGGATGCCGGAGCCCGACGGTGTCTCCGGACGGTTCACCTCGTCGCAGCGCAGCAGTGGCCCCGAGGCCTGCACGTGCCCGGCGCCGTCGCGGACCTCGCGGATCGGCAGGAAGTCACGGGACTGGGCGCCGCGCAGCATCGCGAGATTGCGTGCGGTCGCGACCTGTTCGCTGTCGCGGTAATTCCTCGGCCGGTACATGATGTGCGGCGCGGGACCGAGCACGAGCCGGACTACCCCGTCGTGCAGTCGTGCGGACACATACGATCCGGTGATCGTCTCCGTCCACCCGACTGTCGGGTGATCGACATCCCCCGCGTCGACGACCGCGAGAGCCGTGGATTCGAAGCCGTAACCCGCGCCGTCAGACATGGCCGCGTCTACGTCGGGCTCCGGTGCCGGCCCCGGATGCGGATACGGGTACCCGCCGTGGCCGATCACGAGCAGCCGGTGTCGCGTCAGCACCAGCAGTTCGACTGAGCCGGACAGATCCTTCGGCAGCAGAACACTCCCGCGCAGCCGCGCTACGGCGCCTGCCGTGTCGACCACCGACAACCGATTGTCGAACCCGTGCGGGGTCCACGGTCCGAAGGAGAACGTGTAGACGAACCCGCCGTCGGTCTTGGCGACGTCGGGTTCGTCGACCGCGGCTTCCTGGATATTGGTACCGGTGGGGGAGTTCTCCACCGCCGCCGCGGGCGGTGCCCCAGGGGCCGGAGCAGCGCCGGCCAGCCCGCCGTGCAGCCGCTCCCCGCCGGTGCGGCGGTCGCCGTAGGGCCCGATTTCCGCAGCGGTGACCTGACGCATGTAGTCGGTGAACGCCCGACAGTCGTCGAAGCGGTGCAGGCCGCCGGACGCTGTCCACCCCGACGCCGCCGCCCTCGACAGGGCAGGTCCAGACGCCACGACCCAAGTGCCGCCGAGGGCGACGGCGAGCAGCAAAGCGCCGATACGTCGCCGGCGGCGGTTGCCACCGGCCGGCGGCGGGCCCACGGGCGGCGGCGGGCCCACGGGCGGCGGTCGGTTGTCGGACTGCACAGCGCACCTCCCGGCCGCCCGGCCCTTACCGCGTCGATGGCGGGCCAGCACGACGTTACGTCTGCGATCCGGCTGAAGTGGGATTTTCCCGACATCGGCGACCACCCGCGGCCAGACCGACGGGGCGAGCGTGAAGGCCCTGATCCTCGAGCGCCTCGGCGTCAGCGACGGCTGACTCACATCGGCCGAAGCGTCCAAGATGGAATCGGGGAGGGCTGCGGCCCGAGAACCAGGCGTTCCGTTCCGTCAGAACCATCGACGAGTTCACGATCGCCGATGGGCTCGGGGATCCCGGCGTCCACGGCGACGAATCCGCCGCGGGACGAGCAGATGCAAACGGGTTTTGGGGGCGTGTCGAAGAGCCGTCAGAAGTCGGCGCGGCCGAGCTCGGAGAGGTCGATGCTGCGGAGCAGGGTAACCCCGTGCCCGTCCAGGACAGCGATCCGGCCGTCGGGCAACGGCAGCGCCTTGAGCGCCGACGCCGACCCACCTCGCGCGGAGGTCCACGAACCGGCCTGGGACAGTCCGCCGAACTTGTCGACCCGGACCGAGACCAGGCCAGGCCCGTGCGGCAGGCGGATCCGGCCGTCCACGCCGTCGCAGTCGAATGCGGTGGTCCAGCACTTCGGCTGCGGTTGCACCGGGAACACCGCGAGCCGCTGGTCGGGCAGATAGACGAATCCGCGCGGATCCTGCTCGACCGGAGAACTTGCATAACGGCCCAGTCCGAGCACGGCGGTCTGCCGCGGATCGGTTACGTCGAGGATGTCGAACGACGCGATTCCCAGGCCCCCGGTGGCGTTGAACTCGATGCCTGCCCGTCCGAGGCCGAGCAGTCGATGGTCGCCGATCGGGTGCAGATACTCGGAGTAGCCGGGGATCCGCAGCTCGCCCGCCACTCTCGGCTGCGTCGGGTGCGACAGCTCGACGAGGTACAGCGGATCGGTCTGACGGTACGTCACTATCGTGGCCAGGTCGTCGAACCAGCGCACCGCCTTGACCTGTTCGCCCGGCGCGACACCATCCAACCGGCCGACTTCGTCCAGCCGTCGGCCTGCGGTGTCCAGCACCACCACCGCGGTGCGGTTGCTGCCGCTCCAGCCCCACGGGGCGCCGTCGGTGGTGACCAGTCGCAGCAGGCCGTCCCGCTCGGACATGGCCCACCGGCCGTAGAGGAAGCCGTCGACCTGGCCGCTGGCCAGGTACCGGGCCGGGCCGTGCGAGATGTCGAACGCGTGGATGCGGGTGATCTGCCCTGGCCCGCCGGGGGTACGCCACCCGTCGTCCCAACCGCCGTCGGTGGTGGCCACGAACAGCTTGTCGAGCGCGGCGTAGACCAGCTCGCCCGAGGCCACCACCGCGGTGCTCGCCTCGTCCAGGAGGGGTGTCGCTGCGTGCGAATCGATGCTCAGCACGGTGAGCAGGTCCGTGCCGGAGTCGGCGACCGGGTGCCGGATGTCGGCGCAGGCCAGCAGCGGGCTGGTGACCGAGGTCCGGTCGGCCTCGTCGGTGATCGTCCGGTTGGGGATCCAGTCGGTGGGCCGGGACTCGGCGACGACCTGGCGGTTCGCGGCCAGCGCACCGGCCTCGTCCAACCGGTCGCCGTCGCGCCATTCACCGGGCTGGGTGAAGGACAGCGCCGGCGCGGCGGAGAGCACCACGCGGGCCACTCCGTCGCTCAGCCGGGCGGACAGGTACCGGGCGTCGACCTGCTCGCGGCTGATCAGACGGGGCCGATCCGGGTCGGAGACGTCGACCAACTGCAGCACCGTGCCCGATCGATCGGCGGGGGAGTGGTAGCCCATGCCGAGGGTGTCGGTCGACACGACCAGGACCCGGTCGCCGTCCAGCAGCAGTTCGGTCGGCCGCCGGACGCCGAGATCGAGGCTGCCGCGTGGCCGCGGGGTCGTGCCGCGGACGTCGACCACCTCAAGCGCGTTGTGCGCGAAACCGACCAGGATCTTGCCGTCGGTCTTGGCCAGGTCGGCCTCGTCGACCCCGGCCTCCTGCACATTTGTTCCGGTCGGGCCGGTGCCCACCGCGTGGGTGGCGGACGACGACTTCGCGGCCTCGCCGGCATCGGTCTTCGCCACAGGTGCCGCTGCCGCGGCAGGTGCTGCCGGTGCCGCCGCCGGGGCAGCTTTCTCGGCGGTCGAGGCTGCCCGTGCCGCCGCTGCTGCCGGAGGTGCCGCGGGAGCGGCCACCGAGTCCGCCGCTGGGAACGGTTCGTCGGGCGCGGCGATCGGCGCCGGGGGGTTTCTGTGCTCGAAGTGCCCATACCCCTGCGGCCCGGTCAGCCCGTACGGACCGACCCGTGGCTGGACCAGCGCCCGCATACCTTCG
This sequence comes from Sporichthyaceae bacterium, assembly GCA_036268355.1. Taxonomy (GTDB): domain Bacteria; phylum Actinomycetota; class Actinomycetes; order Sporichthyales; family Sporichthyaceae; genus DASQPJ01. The sequence goes on along the minus strand of DATAUG010000032.1, from coordinate 12,036 downwards.
GCGAAGGACGTGCAACCGTCATAGCCGGGCAGCGCCTCGGCCGCCACCGCGGCCGGCGTGTCCGACGGGGCCAGGATCAGAGCCGCCGTGAGAGTGGCGGCACCGGCGAGGGCGATTCCGGCCAGTGGCGCCGGGCGCAGCAGCCCACGGAGGGGTCGGCGAAGGTTGGACATCTGGCACGCTCCCGATTCTGCGGGCGACTACCGGCGTCACCCATCGGGACAAAGACGCCGAAGGGTGGCGAAACGTTCGCCGCCCTTCCGACAGTTCCGCGGCCGCTACCGCGTGGGCCCCGCGGAGTTCGGAACGATCCGCGTCGACCCCATCTCCGTCAGCCCGTCCGGGTTCAGCAGGTAGACCGAGGTCCCGCTGATCGCGACCAGTCGACCGGCCACCGGTAGCACCCGGACGATCATCGAGTCGGCGATGAACTTCCCGGCCTGGTGCAGCCCGCCGCGCGAGTCGACGCTGATCGCCAACGCGGCCGGAACGCTGATCTGCCCGACGAACCCCGGGCCGCCGCCGGTGTAGCACTGCGCGTTCGGTGGGCACTTGACCTTCTCGGTCACATACGCGGGGAACACTGCCAGGTGACGGTCCGTCAGATAGGCGAAGGCGCGGGAGTCGTTCTCCAACTGGGTCGAGCCCTGGCCGAGTTCCACCTTGCCGGTCCGTTGCGGGTGCTCGGGCGCCGAGACGTCGAACTCCTGGGCCTGAAGGCCGGTCGGATGGCCTTGCGCGTCGGCATCCTGGCCGATGCCCATCAACCGTGAGCTGCCGGTCGGGTGCAGATAGGCCGAGTAGCCGGTCAGCTCGAGTTGACCACGCAACGTCGGCGAGCGCGGGTCGGACAGGTCGACCAGGTACAGCGGGTCCATCTGACGGAACGTCACAACCGCGGCCAGGTCGTCGAACCAGCGTATTCCGTAGATGCGCTCACCGGCGCCCAGTCCGGTCACGCTGCCGACCTGACGCAGGCCGTCCGGCTTCTCGGCCAGCACGATGACACTGCTCTGGGAGGTTCCGGGCCCGGACGGGCCTTCGCCGGGCGGCGACCACGGCTGACCTGTCGTGGTCGCCACGCGCAGGTAGCCGTCGTGCTCGGAGAACGCCCACCGCCCGAGCAGGAAACCGGCCACGCTCCCGCTGCCCAGATATGGCGTGCTCGTGCGTCCGGTTGCGTCGAACGCGTGGATCGCGGTCCGGCGTTCGGCCGGCGCGGCGGATTGCGAACCGGCCATCGGCATCGGGCGCGGCGGGTTCCAGCCGCCCTGCGTGGTCGCCACGTACAGGCGGTCGGCGCTGCTGTAGACCAGGTCGCCATTGCCGATCACGCCGGTGCCGTGCGCGTCGGTGAAGTGGGCGGTGCCCTGCCGGGTGTCGACGGTCAGGATCGAGATGACGCCGGAGCCGGACGGGTCCTGCGGCCTGCTCACATCGGTGCAGCGCAACAGCGGTCCGGAGGCACGCACGTGCCCGGCGCCGTCGCGGACCTCGCGGGTGGGCAGGAAGTCACCAGCCGGGGCGGCGTCCAACGCGGCCCGGTTGCGTGCGGTCGCGGCCTCGGGGGTCTCCCCGTTCTCCATCGGACGGTAGACCACGTGCGGGGTCGAACCGAGCACGATCCGGGCCACGCCGTCGTGGAGTCGGGCGCTCAAATAGGAGCCGGTTATCGTCTCGACCCACTCGACCGTCGGATGGTCGGCGTCGCTGACATCCACCACGGTCAGGTCGAGGGAGGTGCCGCCCGGGCGGATCGGACGGACGATCATCGGCTGCGCGACGACCCCGCCGGACTGCGGTCGGATCGGGCCCGGTGCGGGCCGAAGCGGACCCGGCATCGGCCGCACCGGGCCGGGCTGCGGGTACGCGGTCCAGTGGTTGCCGATCACCAGCAGTCGATGTTGCGGCAGTACCAGAAGCTCATTGGGGTTGCCGTCCTGGAACGACAGGGTGCCGCGCAGCCGCGGGGCGGTGCCCGCGGTGTCGACGACGGCCAGTCGGCCGCCGGTGAGCGTGTAGAGGAAAGAGCCGTCGACCTTGGCCACATCCGGCTCGTCGACGCCGGCCTCCTGGACGTTGGTCCCGGTCGGCGAATTCTCCACCGCGGTTCCGTCGGTCGCGGCCTGCGGCGCGGCGCTCCCGGCGTCGGCCATCGGCGCGTTGCGGTAGAGCATCGGCCCGCCGCCGTTGCCGTAGGGGCCGACCTCCGGGTCGGTGACCGTACGCATGTAGTCGGTGAACGACCGGCAGTCGTCGAACTTGCGCAGCCCCCCGTTGCCGGGCGCGGCCGAGCCGGACGCCGCGGCCGGGGCCGCCGCCCCGACGGTCACGGCGAGCATCAGCGCGCCGACACCCCAGCGGCGTGTGCGGCCGGATGGATTCCGGCCTACCGCTGCAGATGGCGCGCCGATGCCCGCCGTCGCAGACCTTGGGCAGCTGCCGCCGGGCCCCCGTGTCCCGTCGGATCTACCTGGTCTTCCCGTCATCCCCTCCGTGACGGGTTCGAACCCTGACCCGAAGGTCGCTGCTTGATCCTGCGGACTGCGATCGGACTCCACAGCGCACCTCCCGGTCACCCCCCCGGTCGATGGTTCTTCGACGCGGGCTCTACAGATCCGGTTCCGCCCCAAGTGTGGCTTTCGGGAAAATTTTCCGGTCGCGCCGCGCCGCCCCCGGTCCGATCACCCGCTCGGCCGACTTGACAGCGCCCCGTGTATCGGCGAGGTTCTCCTCATGTGCCTGCTGATTCCGATGTTTCCGGCGATCTCGGTAGTACTTGGCGAGCGCGCCGTCTGACGCAACCGTCTGCCGAGCGCGCCACCCCTCGTTCCGCCCACCCGGGCGCGAGGGGTTTTTTGTGCCCCGCCCAACCTGCCTGACGAGGAAGAACGCGACGATGCCCGATCCGAACGCCGAGATCATCACCGGCGCCCAAGCGCTGATCCGCGCCCTTGAATCCGCCGGGGTCGAGATCATCTTCGGCATCCCGGGCGGGGCCATCCTGCCCGCCTACGACCCGCTGTTCGACTCCCAGCAGATCCGCCACGTCCTGGTTCGCCACGAGCAGGGCGCGGGCCACGCCGCCCAGGGCTACGCGATGGCGACCGGCCGGGTCGGGGTGTGCATGGCGACCTCCGGCCCTGGCGCCACCAACCTGGTCACCGCGATCGCCGACGCACACATGGATTCGGTGCCGATAGTCGCGATCACCGGTCAGGTGCCGAGCAGCGCGATCGGGTCGGACGCCTTCCAGGAGGCCGACATCCGCGGCATCACCATGCCGATCACCAAGCACAGCTACCTGATCACCAACGCGGACGAGATCCCGCGGGCCGTCGCCGAGGCGTTCCACATCGCCTCGACCGGTCGGCCGGGTCCGGTCCTGGTCGACATCTCCAAGGACGCGCTGCAGGCGCGGACCACCTTCACCTGGCCCGAGAGCCTCGACCTGCCCGGCTACCGGCCGGTGACCCGACCGCACGCCAAGCAGGTGCGCGAGGCCGCGAAGCTGATCGTGTCCGCGTCCCGGCCGGTGCTCTACGTCGGTGGCGGCGTCATCAAGGCGGGTGCCGCGGCCGAGCTGCGGGTGCTGGCCGAACTGACCGGGATCCCCGTCGTCACCACGCTGATGGCGCGCGGGTCCTTCCCGGACAGCCACGAACTGCACCTGGGCATGCCCGGCATGCACGGCACCGTGGCCGCGGTCGGCGCGCTGCAGAAGTCCGATCTGCTGATCTGTCTCGGCGCCCGATTCGACGACCGGGTCACCGGCAAGCTGTCGTCGTTCGCCCCCGAGGCCAAGGTCATCCACGCCGACGTCGACCCGGCCGAGATCGGCAAGAACCGCTTGGCCGACGTCCCGATCGTGGGCGACTGTCGCGAGGTCATCGCGGACCTGATCGCGGCCGTGCAGGCCGAGCACGACAACGGCAACCGCGGCGACTACGGCGAGTGGTGGGAGCAGGTGAGTTCGCTGCGGGAGCGGTACCCGTTGGGCTACGACCACCCGGAGGACGGTTCGCTCGCCCCGCAGTACGTCATCGAGCGGCTCGGCGAGATCGCCGGCCCGGACGCGCTGTACGTCGCCGGGGTCGGCCAGCACCAGATGTGGGCCGCGCAGTTCGTCAAGTACGAGAAGCCGGGGACGTGGTTGAACTCCGGTGGGCTGGGCACCATGGGCTATGCGGTCCCGGCCGCGATGGGCGCCAAGGCAGGCCGGCCCGACGCGGTGGTCTGGGCGGTGGACGGCGACGGCTGCTTCCAGATGACCAACCAGGAGCTGGCCACCTGCGCCATCGAGGGCATCCCGATCAAGGTCGCCGTGATCAACAACGGCAATCTGGGCATGGTCCGGCAGTGGCAGACGCTGTTCTACGAGGGCCGTTACTCCAACACCGATCTGCAGTCCAAGCGGATCCCGGACTTCGTGAAGCTCGCCGACGCCTACGGCTGCGTCGGCCTGCGCTGCGAGAAGGCCGAGGACGTCGACGCCACCATCCGCAAGGCGATGGAGATCAACGACGTCCCGGTGGTCATCGACTTCGTGGTCCACGCCGACGCGATGGTGTGGCCGATGGTCGCCGCCGGCACCAGCAACGACGAGATCCTCCACGCCCGCGGACTGGCGCCGACCTGGGACCGCTCCGAGGAGTACGAGGACGAGGAGAGCTGATGTCCATCCATACGTTGTCGGTTCTGGTCGAGAACAAGCCCGGGGTGTTGGCCCGGATCGCCGGGCTGTTCTCCCGGCGCGGGTTCAACATCGACTCCCTGGCGGTCGGTCCGACCGAGCACCCGGAGATCTCCCGGATGACGATCGCGGTCAATGTCGAGGGCAACCCTCTCGAGCAGGTGACCAAGCAGCTGAACAAGCTGATCAACGTGATCAAGATCGTCGAACTGGAGCCGGCCTCGTCCGTGCAGCGCGAACTGTTGCTGGTCAAGGTTCGCGCGGACGCGGACAGCCGCTCGCACGTGCTGGAGACCGTCCAGTTGTTCCGCGCCAAGGTCATCGACGTGTCCACCGACTCGGTCACGATCGAGGCCACCGGAAGCGCCGACAAGCTCGAGGCGCTGCTGCGGATGCTGGAGCCGTTCGGCGTCAAGGAACTGGTTCAGTCCGGCATGGTGGCGATCGGCCGCGGGCCCCGCTCGATCACCGACCGCAGCCTGCGCCCGGTCGAACGCAGCGCCTGAGCCCGACCCCCAACTCCCTCTGACCCCCCGCCACCCCGTAGCGTCCGGCTGACCCGACGCTATTAGCGTTGCGTCCGCCGGACGCAAGAGAAGGAGAGCCCGCCGTGGCTGCAGAGATGTTCTACGACGAGGACGCTGACCTGTCGGTGATCCAGGGCCGCAAGGTTGCGGTGCTCGGGTACGGAAGCCAGGGGCACGCGCACGCCTTGTCGTTGCGCGACTCCGGGGTCGACGTCCGGGTCGGCCTGCCGGAGGGCTCGAAGAGCCGCGCCAAGGCGCAGGAGGAGGGGCTGCGGGTGCTCACGCCCGACGCCGCCGCCGCCGAGGCCGACGTGATCATGATCCTCGCGCCGGACCCGGTGCAGCGGCGCCTCTACGCCGATTCGGTCGCGCCGAACCTCAAGGACGGCGACGCGATCTTCTTCGGCCACGGCCTGAACATCCGCTTCGGACTGATCTCCCCGCCGGCCGGCGTCGATGTCTGCATGGTCGCCCCGAAGGGCCCCGGACATCTGGTGCGCCGTCAGTTCGTCGAGGGCAAGGGCGTCCCGTGCATCATCGCGGTCGAGCAGGACGCCACCGGCAAGGCGTGGGACCTGGTGAAGTCCTACGCCAAGGGCATCGGCGGCACCCGGGCCGGGATCATCAAGACCACGTTCACCGAGGAGACCGAGACCGACCTGTTCGGTGAGCAGGTGGTGCTCTGCGGTGGCCTGTCTCACCTGATCATGGCGGGCTTCGAGACGTTGATCGAGGCCGGCTACCAGCCCGAGGTGGCTTATTTCGAGTGTCTGCACGAGGTGAAGCTCATCGTCGACCTCATCTACGAGGGCGGGCTGTCGAAGATGCGTTGGTCGATCTCGGAGACCGCCGAATGGGGCGACTACACCTCCGGTCCGCGCATCGTCACCGAGGACACCAAGGCCGAGATGAAGCGCATCCTGGCCGAGATCCAGGACGGCTCCTTCGCCAAGCGCTGGATGGAGGAGTACGACGCCGGGCTGCCCAACTACAAGAAGTACGTCGAGGAGAGCCACAACCACCCGATCGAGCAGACCGGGGCGAAGCTGCGGCCGCTGATGAGCTGGATCGCCGCCGACTGACCGTTCCGGGGCGGGGGCCGGCGCTACGGGACCAGGCCGGCCAGGATCCGCCACAGCGTCGGGAGGTCCACGGTCAGTTGCCCCGACGTCGCTCCCGGGATGTCCACGACGATCCGTGGGTCGCGATCGACACGGTGGTAGCGAAGCTTCTCGCCGGCGAGGCGGACTGTGGAGACGGAGTTGTAACTGACCGGCAGCGCAACCACGCCCGGCCCGGTGCAGGTCAACGCGAACGTCCGTTTGCTCGCCTCGAACGTGCGGTGCGGCTCCCGCACCGAGCATGGGCCGCTGAGGACTTGGAGGCCACCGTTGTTCGCGGCCAGTGCCCGGTAGGTGTTGTACACGTCGGTCGCGGCGAGTGCGCCCCCTCCGTCGTGCACCACCGTCAGGTACTCGCCGACCGGCATCAGGTCGTCCCCGAGGATCGAGCCGTTGTGGTTCTCGATGTTGGCCTTCGTGTAGGCGTTCACGCGTACCCCGGTCACCCGCTCCGAGCCCAACGGGGAGGCGGCGACCATCGCGAACACGAGCAGCCCGCACGCCACGGTCAGCGCCGGGCCGGCCGCGAAACGCAACGGGCCTGCCACCGCCGACGCCGACCGGGCGGCCAGGGAGAACACCAGGAGGATGAGTGCCGGGGTCAAGAAGGCCAGCAGCCGCCACGGGAATTGGATGAACTTGAAGCCCGGCAGGTCGTAGACCTCGACGAGGGTCTTCGTCTGCAGGGCAAGAAGCACGGCGACCAGGCCGGCGAGCAGCACCTCCGACCGGCTCAGGAACGGCCTGACGGGCGCCTGTCCGCGGCGAAGCACAAACGCAACGGCGCGCCCGATCAGCAGCAGGGCGAGAGCGAGCCACAGAACCAGTCCGACACCGACCGTGTAATCAATGTAGTTCGTCGTGGACCACCGGTAATGCGGGTCGTGGAAGTACTGGCCCATCGGGTGCAGCTGGTTCTTGGGCAGCAGCGACGGGGGCACGATCTGGCCGATGTCGTAGTCGGCGGCGAAGGGTCGCAACACCAGGAGCAGGGGGAGCAGCGCCGCGAAGGTCAGGCCTATCGCCAGAACGAAGCGAAGCGCCATGGCCAGCCGGTTCCCATGAATTATCACGGCGACCACGAAGGCACCCGTGACGATGAGCAGTCCGTAGAACGCGACGATGTTGTGCGCCAGGTAGGCCAACGCGATTATCGGCGCGATGTGCAGCCCGACTCGTCCGGTGTCGACAAGGTCCAGAGCCCACCAGATGATCCAAGGGACGAGCATCATCCCCGTGAACTCCGCCACAGCGCCGCGCACCAGCCAGTCGGTGGACGCGTAGGTCGAGAAGATCAGTGTGATCGCGCCCAGATTCGCAATGTGCGACTGAATTCCGAGACGGTGCAAGCAGAAACGCATGCCGTACATGCCGACCAGCATGAAGCCGAGCAGCGCCCCGATCACCGCGTCCTTGGGTGACCAACCGATCAGCACCAGCCCGCCGGAAAGCCAGTAGAACAACCGGTGGTAAAAGGCCGGCAGCGGCGTACCCATTCCCCAGGCGACACTGTCCGACCAGACCGGAAGGAAATCCAGGTGGCGCAGGTGCTCGGCGTAAATCGCCGTTCGGGCGAACATCGCTCCCTGCTCGTGGTTCAGCGGCCATCCCGGCCGATGCATCACCGGCCAAAGCGCTAACAGCGCCGCGGCCAGGAAGGCGCCGAGAGTGCGCGCCCGGTGTGTCAGCGCCGAACGCGACAGGCCTTCGCTGTCCAAGGCACGTCGGAGGGTGCCGGCCAAACGCCCGGCGGGTGGGATATCCGGGCTGAAGACCCCGGAATCAAGGCTGCGGCGCAACTGCGCGGGGACTCGGTACACCCGCTGTGCGGATTTTCGGGTCGGCACGGTCACCTGCGTCACCTCCATCGTCGTAGGTGCGGGCGGCCCGGGCCAGGACAAGGCCGTTGAGCCAGGTTCGGCCACTTGCGACAACCTGCGGGTTCACCAGCCCTGTGACAACGTCAGGAAGCGTACAAATTCGTGTGCGATGTCGCATGTGGGTGCATCTGTCCGGGTGACGGGACCTGCCCGAGCCGGTGCTTCATCCGAATGGCCGAATGGGATCGGTGGCAATGGTCCGACTCCGTACGGTTTTTCCCGGATCGTTCCGATCGATCGGGGGAGGGCCCCATGCCGAACACATCCACCGCGGACCCGGATCTGGAACCCGTCAGCGATTCCAGCCCTGGACGGATTCCGGTCAAGGAAACCTGGACCGGCGCGCAGCGTCGCCGAATGGCGTGGCTGCTCGGCGGTGGCACAGCATTCCTCTTGCTGCTTCCGCTGATCCCGACAATGGCTCATGCGTTCGGGGGCTCGAGCGCGGCCGCTCATGTGGCCGCGCCGACTGTCGTTCACGTGGACGTGGTCGCGCCCGGCACCACCTCGGGCGGAGCTCACATCCAGGCGCCGGCGCCGGGAGCGCCGTTCTTCGTCTCGTGCCCGAGCGGCCGCGCCCTCAATGGCGGGTTCTGGTTGCCCGAGGACCCGACGGTCCTCAACGGCAATCTGATGGAGTCCGCACCCGACGAGCAATACGCGCAGCGATGGAACTTCCGGTATTCGGGCGCGCTCCCGGTCGGCACGAAGCTCTACGTGTCCTGCTGGAACGACTGAGCGGCAGAACCGTTCGACGGCACAGCACAGGTGCCTGCGGTCGGCTTCATTTTCCGAGTCGTCCCGTTCGGGGCGGGGATCCCAGGGGAGGCATCGGGTATGAACCGAATCGGTCTGTGCATGATCGTCAAGGACGAGGCACACGTCATCGATCGTTGCCTGCGCTCGGTGCGCGAGCACATCGACCATTGGGTCGTGGTCGACACCGGATCGAGGGACGGCACCCAGCGCAAGGTCCACGAACTGCTGGCGGGTGTGCCCGGCTTCCTGCTCGAACGCCCGTGGCGCGACTTCGGTCACAACCGGACCGAGGCTCTCGAGGCCGCGCGTCCGCACGCCGAGTACAGCTTCGTCATCGACGCGGACGAGGTGCTGCTCGCTGAGCCGGGCTTCAGTTGGCCGGAGCTCACGGCCGACATCGTCAACCTGCGGCATCGCACCGGGTCGACGGTCTTCTGGAGCGGGAGCCTGCTCGCCAACCACCTGCCGTGGCGCTACGTGGGCGTGCTGCACGAGTACCCGGACTCGGGCGGCGCCGCGACGTCCGAGAGGATCGATGCGCCGGAGGTGGTCGGTCATTTCGACGGCGGGCGCGGGCTCGGGCTCAGCTCCGTGGAGAAGTATCGCCACGACGCCCGGACACTGGAAGCCGCGTTGCTCGGTGAACCGGACAATGCCCGGTACCAGTACTACTTGGCCCGCAGCTACCAGGCCGCCGAGCAGTTCGACGCCGCGCTGAGCGCCCATCGGCGGCACGTGGAGATGACGGGGGCCGGCGAAGCGGCCTGGGACTCCTTGTTGTCGATCGCCCGACTGCTCGAACCGGCGGCCGGCGCCGACGAGGTGATCGCCGCCTACCTGCGGGCGTGGGAGAACCGCCCCGGCCGGGCCGAGTCGTTGACCTGCCTGGCCCGTTTCTGCCGGATGCAGGGACGCTTCGCGCTGGGACGCAGTTTCGCCGCACAAGCCATGCAGATCCCACGTCCCACCGCCGATTCGCTGTGGATCGAGGAGGACGTGTACGAGTGGGCCTGCCTGGACGAGTTCGCCGTGTCGAGTTACTGGACGGGCGACTTCCAGGACTGTGCCGACGTCTGTCGGGAGCTGTTGGAGCGGCGTCGGCTGCCCGAGGCGGAACGCGCCAGGGTCCTTTCCAACTTGGAATTCGCGCAGCACCGGCTCTCCGGGGCTTCGGTCGACCCGCGGGTGCCACGTCAGGCCGCGGTTGCGCTCGACCTGCGGCCGCCACGCCAGGCCGGGCCGACGGAGGACGTGGCGGCGGCGCCCGCACCGGGGATCGCTGATCCGTTGTGGGCGCTGCTGAGGCCGCGCCGCCGGACGGCGGTCGTCGACGTCGGGGCCAACCCGACCGACGGCGAACCGCCATATCGTTCCATGTTGCGCGACGGGCTGTGCACGGTCGTCGGCTTCGAGCCGAATCCGGAGGCGCTGGATCGTCTGCAGCAGACGGCGGGGCCCGAGGAGACCTATCTGCCCTGGGCGCTGGGCGACGGTGGTCGGCACACGCTGCACATCTGCGCCGCCGAGGCCATGTCGAGCCTGCTGACACCGGATGCGGCCGCCCTGGACCAGTTGCACCTCTTCCCGGCCTTCGCCGAGGTGGTCCGGACCGTCGAGGTGAACACTCGCCGCCTGGACGACCTGACGCAGATCGGCCCGGTCGATCTGCTGAAGGTGGCCGTGCAGGGTTCCGAGTTGATGGTGATCCGATCGGGCCGGGTGGCGCTGCGCGACGCGGTCGCGGTGCATACCGACATCAGTTTCCTGAACCTCTATCGGGGCCAGCCGACCTTCGGCGAGGTCGACGCGGAGTTACGGTCGGCGGGTTTCGTACCGCACGTGCTGCAGCAGTTGAAGCGCTGGGCGCTCACCCCGCTGGTGGTCGGCGGCGACCCACGCCGGGCCGGCAACCAGCTGTTGGACGCTGACTTGGTCTACGTCCGCGACCTGAGTGCGCCAGGCGTCTTGACGAATGAACAGCTCAAGCACCTCGCGCTGATCGCCCATCACTGCTACGGGTCCTACGACCTCGTGGCCCGGTGTCTGCATGAGCTGCAGAACCGCGAATCGGTGGCGGCCGACTCGCTCGACGTGTACTGCGCACTGGTGTCGACTCTCGGCGTGCCGGCGTCGATGGCGGTAGCTCGATAATCGACCGGGTACCAGATCTGACGATACGTCAGGTCGGATATTCGGCGGTTGTCACTCGTCGCACCGGTGCCTCGCCCCGCACGCGCACGTGAGAAATGCACGAATCGTTGCGCCGATGCGGTGAATCAAGATCGTTACGGTTGTTTCTGTCGCCTTTTTCCGACCAACCTTGTTCTCCAGAAGCCGAGTACGGCCGATGGAGGTATTCCGGACATGAACAAGAGAACTATCGCCCACGCGGTGTCGATGGCGATTCTCGCGCCGCCGGTCCTCCTGCATGCGGCCGTGGGCGCCGCCGCCGCGCCCGCCCACCTGCAGGCTGCTTCGCAGTCGTTGCCCCAGATCGCGTCCGCGCGGCCCGAGGCCCGCTGCTGGTGGGACGAGGAGGACGGGAGGTGGTGGGACTCGGAGGGAGAGGCCCACTTCACGCCGGGCCGGGATCGCCACGAGGACCGCGACCAGGACCACGACCGGGACTGCGGCAACGACGGTCGCGACGGTCGTCACGGCGACCCGGGTCCGGCCGGCCCCGCCGGTGTCACCGGACCTACCGGTGCGACCGGCGTCACCGGCCCGCCCGGTGGCCCGAGTGGTCCCACGGGTGGAACCGGCGCGACCGGTGCGACCGGCGGTACTGGGCCGACCGGGCCGACCGGGCCGACCGGGCCCACGGGAGCGACCGGTGCCACCGGCGCCACGGGCGGGACCGGTCCCACCGGCAGCACTGGCCCGACCGGGCCCAGCGGTGCGACCGGTGTCACGGGTGCGACGGGCGTCACCGGTCCGACCGGGCGTACCGGGCCGACCGGGCCGACCGGGCCCACGGGAGCGACCGGTGCCACCGGCGCCACGGGCGGGACCGGTCCCACCGGCAGCACTGGCCCGACCGGGCCCAGCGGTGCGAC
>DATAUG010000031.1:0-13659 GCA_036268355.1 Sporichthyaceae bacterium | reverse complement strand
AACGGGGGTTGGGGTGGGCCTGGGGCCTGGGGCCCGGCGTGGGTTGGGGTGCGTCAGTGTTCGTGGATCAGGATGCCGCGGATGTTCTTGCCGGCCAGCAGGTCCTCGTAGCCCTCGTTGATCTGCTCGAGCGTGTAGGTGCGGGTGATCAGCTCGTCGAGCTTGATGTCGCCGCTCTGGTACAGCCCGAGGATCTTCGGGATGTCCGTGGTCGGGTTGCAATCGCCGAACAGCGAGCCCTTCACGGTCTTCTTGAACAGGGTCAGGAGCGTCGCCGGCAGCTGGATGTTGTTGATGTCGAGCTTGTTCAGCCCGGTGATGACCACCGTGCCGCCCTTGCTGACGGTGTGGAACGACGCCGTCACCTGAGGCTCGGTCACCAGGTCGGTGGTGATGATCGCCTTGTCGGCCCCGACGCCACGGGTCAGCGACATGACCAGCTCCATGGCCTCCTCGGAGGTGGCGACCGCGTGGGTGGCGCCCAGTTCCAGGGCCTTCTCACGCTTGTTCTCCAAGGGGTCCACCGCGATCAGGTTCTTGGCCCCGGCGTACCGGGCGCCCTGCACCGCGTTGATCCCGATGCCGCCGATGCCGACCACGAGCACGGTCTCCCCCGGCGCCACCTTTGCGGCGTTGACGGCCGAACCCCAGCCGGTGGGTACGCCGCAGCCGACCAGCACGGCCTTGTCGAGCGGGATGTCGTCGTCGACCTTCACGGTCGAGTTCTGGTGCAGCACCCCGTACTGGCTGAACGAGCCGACCATGCAAAGCGCTCCGTACTCACCGGCCGGACCCTTGAACGGGAATCGGCCGCCGGGCAGCGAACCCTCCAGGATCGTGGCGCCCATGTCGCAGATCGCCTGCTGACCGGTAGCGCACCAGCGGCAGGTGCCGCAGTTGGGGATGAACGAGCAGACCACCTTGTCGCCCGGCTTGACCCGGGTGACGCCGGGGCCGACGTCCTCGACGATTCCGGCGCCCTCGTGGCCCAGCACCATGGGCAGTCTCACCGGCAGATCCCCATGAGCGCCGTGAATATCGGAGTGGCACAGGCCGCCATGGGTGAACCGCAACAACACCTCACCCTCGCGCGGACCGTCCAGTTCCAGTTCGTGGATCTCCAGCGGCTTGCCGTACTCGAGGACCACCGCGGCCTTGGTCTTCATCGACCCATCTCCTCCGCCTACGTGTTGGGGCGGAGCCAATCCTGCACCGCAGCACAAGAGGTCAGAAGGCGGGCGGGTACGGCGGGTCGTAGTGGTCCGGGCGTTGTGCGGCCACGGGTGGGAACGGGTGCTGCGTCGTCGGGCGGTAGGGCTCGTCGTGCCACGCCGGATCGGACCGGGTGGGCTCCGCCGGGAAGCCCCCGTCCGGCGGCCAGACGGGCGGGACCGGCGGTACGGGGGCCGGTGGCGCGGTCCAGCCGCGAGGCCCACGGCCGCGGGCCCCGCGCCGGTTGTCCCGTGCCCGGGCGATCACCAGCAGGGTCAGGACCACCATCGCCCCGGCGGCGATCCCGAAGCCGACGTCGCCACGCAGCGGCAGCGCGATGCCCAAGCCGCCGCCGGCCACCCAGGCCAGCTGCAGCCAGGTCTCGCTGCGCGCGAAAGCCGACGACGCGACGTCCTCCGGGACGTCTCGCTGGATCATCGAGTCGAGGCCGAGCTTGCCGAGGGTCTGGGTGAAGCCGGTCATCAAGCCGGTGGCGAGCACCGTGGGCAGCGTCCAGGCCACCGTGCTAACCAGCATCATCACGGTCTGCACGATGAGCAGGAAGACCAGCATCACCTCCGGGGCGCGTTGCTTGATCAGCGCCCCGACGCCGGTGCCCAGCACGCTGCCGATTCCGGCGGCACCGAGCACCAGGCCGATCGCCGCGGTGTCCGACAGGCCCCCGATCGGGTTCTGCCGCAGCAGGAATGCCAGGAACAACGTGAGGAACCCGGACAGGCCGCGGAAGGCCATGTTCGCGTTGAGGCCCATCTGGACCGACGGTCCGACGTAGCCCTCACGCGGCCGGGCGCCGCGCCGGGCCATGCCGATCGGACCGGTTTCGCTCATGCTGGCCGGGCGCTCCTCGGCCGCCGAGTCGACGCGTTTGGGCAGCCGCAGGGACAGCACCGTGCCGACCGCGTAGATCACCGCGGCCGCCCGCAGCGTCCACTGCGGGCCCAGCACGTGGGTCACCCCGGCACCGAGCCCCCCGGCCACCGACGAGGCCAGCAGGCCGGACATGTTCATCCACGAGTTGGCCCGTACCAACGGCACCGAGGCCGGCAGCAGTCTCGGCACGCCCGCCGCCCGGGTGACGCCGAAGGCGCGGGCCCCGATCAGCACCCCGAACACCGCCGGATACAGCCACAGCGAGGCATGCCCCACCGAACCCGCCATCGACCAGGCGAGGAAGGCACGTGCCCCGAACGTCACGGCCAACGCGTATCGCCGACCGGACCGGAACTTGTCCAGCAGCGGTCCGATTAGCGGCGACAGCAGCGCGAACGGCACCATCGTCACGAGCAGGTACAGCGCCACCCGGCCGCGGGCCTGACCGACCGGGACCGAGAAGAACAACGTGCCGGCCAGCGCGATCGTGACCGCGGCGTCGCCCGCGCTGCTGACCCCGGTGAGTTCGGTCAGCTTGGCCAGGCCGGTCTCCCCGGCCCCTTGGGCGTTGGTCGCGCGTCGGACGGTGCGCCGGGTGCCGGCACCGGCGCGGCCGGCCACCCGCACTGTGTTGCGGGCGGCGGCGACCCACGCCGCGCCCGGCCGTGGCGCCGGGCCGGGCGGGCGTGACTGCGATGGGCCCGGGGGCGGGCCGGCCGGCCGTTGCCCGGGACCGTGGGTGTCCACGACTCCATCCTGCCCGCTCGGGATTAAGATCCGACTGTGCCGGCGGTCTGGAATTTGGGGTGTCTCTTCCGGCTTTGCCGGATGTCTTCGCCGGCGTGACGAATGGATCACCGGGGGTCGATCGACCCCACCACTGCCCGCCATGAGGTTGAATCGGTCCACCGCAGGAAACCGACGCCGTTCGCAGTCGAGGAGGAACCGTGACCACGCCGACCCGCGCTCGTCGCGCGACGCTGGACTCGGTGTGCGCCGAAGCCGTCGAGTTGGCTCGCGAGGCCGCCGAGGAGAGCGCTCGCGGCGAGGTTGGCGAGCATCTGGGCTGCGAGGCCGAGGACGACCGGGTCGTGAACCACCGGTTTGCCTGCCGTAATCCGGCCTACCTGGGCTGGCACTGGGCGGTGACGGTGTCCCGGGCCCTGCGGTCCCGCGTGCCGACCGTGTGCGAGACCGTGTTGCTGCCCGGCGAGACGGCGGTGCTGGCACCGGCCTGGCTGCCGTGGGATGAGCGGCTGCGCCCCGGCGACCTCGGCCCGGGCGACATCCTCCCGCCGGCCGAGGACGACGACCGCCTGTTGCCGGGCTGGGCGGCCGACGTCGCCGAGCCGTTCGACCCGCGGGAGGCGGAGGAGATCTGGATGGTCGCCGCCGAGGCCGGGTTGGGTCGCCCGCGGGTGATGTCGCCGATCGGCCGCGACGACGCCACCGACCGCTGGTACGGCGGCGACCGCGGGCCGCTGGCGGTCATCGCGATGGCCGCCTCCGATCACTGCTCCACCTGCGGCTTCCTGCTGCCGATGGCCGGCTCGGTCGGCCGCGTGTTCGGCGTGTGCGGCAACGAGTACGCCCCGGACGACGGCCGGGTCGTGTCGATGGACCACGGCTGCGGTGCCCACTCCGAGGTCGTGGCGGCGGCGGCGGCACTCAGCGAGCGCTCGGCCCCGGTCCTCGACGAGATCGCCTTCGACGTGATCGTCGGCGAGGACGGCGACGTCGAACTGGTGCTGCTCGACGAGCCCGCCGGGCTCGACCTCGGAGCGCACGATCCCGGCCCGGTCGACGAGATCGTCGACAGCGTGATGTTCGATGAGGACGAAGACCTGCTGCAATGACCGTCGCGCGGGCCGCGCTACCGCTGCCCACGGTGGTGAGTGGGCGAGCCGGTCCGGGTCGAGCCGGCAGTTCGTCCACCGCGCTGCGCAGTCAGTCGCAGCGCAGTCGGTGACGATCGGCGCGCTCGACACCGCGGGGCTACGGCGCACCGTGCTGGAGGTTTGGGCTGCCGCGCCGGCCCGGTTCCGGGAGGACGCCAACGCCGAGGAGGAGCTGGTTCTCGGCGCCTACCGCGACCGGCTGGTGGTCGAGTTGGCGCAGAACGCCGCCGACGCCGCCGCGCGGGCCGGCTCGCCGGGGCGGCTGTTGCTGGAGCTGACCGCCGGGGCCGCCGGCCCGACCCTCGTCGCGTCCAACACCGGCGCCGCGCTGGATCGGGCCGGGGTGGAGTCGTTGTCCACCCTGCGCGCCTCGACGAAGCGGGACGAGGCCGGCGTCGGGCGGTTCGGGGTCGGCTTCGCCGCTGTGTTGGCGGTCACCGATGAGCCCCAGGTGTGGTCGACGGGCGGATCGGTCGCATGGTCGGCGGAGCGGACCCGGTCCGCGGTGGCGGAGTTCCCTGCGGTGGCCGCGGAGGTGGCGCGCCGTGGCGGCGCGGTCCCGGTGCTGCGGCTGCCGTTCGACGTCGTCGCCGAACCTGCGCCAGGTTGGGACACCGCCGTGGTGCTCCCGCTGCGGGATCCAGCCGCGGCCGCCCTGGTCGAGCGGCTGCTGGCCGAGATCGACGATGCGCTGCTGCTGGCCCTGCCGGGGTTGGCGTCGGTGGAGATCGCCGTCGGCGGCGGCCGGCGATTGCTCACCGCGCGCCGCGACGGGCCCTGGGTGGACGTCGAGGACGGCTCGACCCGGACGCGGTGGCAGGTGTCGACCCGGGCCGGTGAGCTGGAGCCGCGGTTGTTGGCCGACCGGCCGGTGGAGGAGCACGGCCGCGCCAGGTGGCAGGTGACCTGGGCCGTGCCCACCGCGGACGGGTCCCCGGTGGATCTGCCGGTCACATCGCGCGCGGTGGTGCACGCGCCCACGCCGACCGACGACCCGCTCGATCTTCCGGCGTTGCTGATCGGGTCGTTCCCGGTCGACTCCTCGCGTCGCCGCGTCGCGCCGGGGCCGTTGACCGACTTCCTGGTCGAGGCGGCCGCGGACGCCTATGCGGACCTGGTCGTCGAGGTCGCCGCGGTTGCCGGCCCGGTGACCCTGCGGCTGGTGCCCGGGCCGATGGGGGTCGGTGAGGTCGACGCGCGGGTGCGCCGCGCCATCCTGGACCGGCTGACCGGCACGGGGTTCCTGCCTGCGGCGGACGGCGGTCCGCGGCTGCGCCCGCGCGACGCCTCGGTCATCCCGGGGGCGGGTCCACGGCTGGTCGAGGTTCTGGCCCCGGTGCTCGACGGGCTGGTGGCACCCGGGTGGGCGCTGCCCGCCGTCACCCGCCTGGGCGCCCGGACGTCGAGTCTGGCCGAGCTCGTCGACGAGCTGGTCGGCTGCGACCGGGAGCCCGCCTGGTGGCGGGGACTGTACGACGCGCTGGAGGGCGTCGACCGGGAGGCGCTGCGCGGGCTTCCGGTCCCGCTGACGGACGGCCGGCTGGTGCGCGACCCGCGGGACGTGCTGCTGCCCGGTGCGGTTGCCGTCGAGACCTTGGCCGCACTCGGCCTGCGGGTGGCCCATCCGGACGCGGTCCACCCACTGCTGGAACGGCTCGGCGCACGGCCGGCGCAGCCGGCGACGGTGCTGGACCACCCGGCGGTGCGGGGGCGGGTCCGTGGGCTGGCCGGCGCCGAGCCGGACGAGCAGTTCGCGGTCGCCGAAGCCGTGCTGGCGCTGGTCGCGGCCGCGCCCCCGGCGTCACTCGACTGGTTGGCGGACTTGCTGCTGCCGGACGAGGCGGGCGAACCCACCCCGTCCGGCGAGCTGTTGCTGCCGGGCGGCGCGCTGGTCGAGGTGCTGGAGCCCGGTGCACTGGGCGTCGTGGACCCCGCATGGGTCCAGCGCTTCGGTGCCGACACGTTGCGGGCCGTCGGGGTGTTGGACTCGTTCGCGGTGGTCCGCGACAGCGACGTCCCGGCCGATCCCGACGCCGCCGACCACGACCTCGACGGCGAACCGGAGTGGCTGGCCGTGGTGGCCGAGCAGGCCCGGGTCGGGGTGGGGTCGCGCTTCGACGCCCCGGAGATCGTCACCGAATTCGTGGCCGTGCGCGACCTGGACCTGGTCGCACCCGACCGCTGGCCGCAGGCGCTGCGATTGCTGGCCGGGCCGGCGCTGCGGGGCGCGATCACCGATCCGGCCCGGGTGCGACGCGCGGACGGCCGCGGGATCGACGTGATCGGTTACCCGGCCTGGTGGTTGCGCAACCATCCCGTGCTGGACGGCCGGCGGCCCCGCGATCTGCGGCTGCCCGGCGGTGACGAGTTGCTCGCCGGATTGTGGGACGAGGCCGTCGGGGGACTGGACCCGCAGTTCGCGCGGGCGCTCGGGGTCCGGGCTGTTCTGGCCGAGGTTCTGGCCGATGATGACGGTCCGTCAGATCTGTTGACCCGCCTGGCCGATCCGGGTCGCACGGTGGGTCGCCGGCAGTTGGCCGCGATCTACCGGGCGGTGGCTGCGGTAGCGCCGGACGGGGTGCCGGAGCAGGACTGGATCCGGGTGCCCGACCGATGGGGCACCCGGGTGGTCCGCGCCGCCGACGTCGTGATCGTGGATGCGCCGGACCTGTTGGCGGTGCAGGACGGTGTCGCGTTGCCGATGCCGCCCGAGGTGGCGCCGGACCTGGCCGACGTGCTGTTGCTGCCGTTGGCCTCGGTTCGCACGCCGGCCCCGGTGGTCAGCCTCGGCCGCCCGGTGGCCGTGCCCGACCCGGTTCGACAGATCCTGGCTGCGGCGCCGGCGGAGTACTTCGAGCACGACACGCTGCTGGTGGCCGGTCCCGCCGGCGACGTCGAGGTCGACTGGCGCTGGGTGGACGGCCGGCTGCACGCCGCCACCACGCGCGGGCTGAGCTACGGGCTGGCCTGGGCGGCGGGGGAGTGGGCGCGCCGGTGGCTGGTGTGCGAAGCGGTTGAGGAGCCGGAGCGACTGGCCGAGGTCCTGGACGAAGACGACTTCGCCGCTTCGTTCGGCTAGGAGCCGGCGGGGGTGTCACGTTGTCGCGAGCGGCCGGCCTTGCGCTCGGCGACCCGTTTCCGGACCAGCAGCCAACCCCAGAACCCCAGGCCGATACCGGCCACGCAGGTCCACGACCACCACGAGTCGTGGTGGTGTGCCAATCGGGAGTGGAAGGCCAGCAGGACGACCAGGGCCACGCCCCAACAGGCGACGCCGATGGCGATCACCTTCGACTCGTCGACCTCCAGCGGTGGCGGGTCGGGCCGCCGCGGTCGAGCCTCCCGGCGTGGGCCCTGGCTGCCGGACATGAGGCCAGCGTAGATGAGGCATCCCGCGGTGATCGCCGGTCAACGGGAATTCGGCGCAACGGTAGTTCGTTAGCCGAAGTAACGAGTTAGGCTGGGGGACATGAAGACACTGTCGGCGGTCGATCCGGAACTCGCACACACGATGCGGATCGCGGTCATGCGGTTGTCGCGCAGGCTGCGGAATCGGGGCGGGGACAGTTCGTTGACATTGAGTCAGATCTCGGCGCTGGCCACGCTGGACCGCTCCGGAGCATTGACCCCGGGAGCGTTGGCCGAGATGGAGATGGTGCAACCGCCGTCGATGACGCGACTGCTGGCTGTTCTGGAGGACCGCGGACTGGTCGTCTCGACGCCGCACCCGGACGACGGCCGCCAGAAGTTGGTCCGGGCCACCCCGACGGCACATCGGATGCTCGTCGCCGACCGGGCCGAACGCGAGGCCTGGCTGGTGCAACGGATGGCCACGCTGACCGACCGCGAACTGGCCGCCCTGCGGGCCGCCGCGCCGATCCTGGAGAAGCTCACCAGGGAGGGGGACCGGTGAGTCCCACGTTCACCTCGTTGCGCGTGCCGAACTACCGGCGGTACTTCACCGGGATGTTGGTGTCCAACACCGGTACGTGGATGCAGCGCGTCGCGCAGGACTGGTTGGTCCTGCAGTTGACCCACGGCAACGGCACGTGGCTGGGCATTGTGACGGCCCTTCAGTTCCTGCCGGTGCCGTTGTTCGGGCCGGCCGGCGGGCTGTTGGCCGACCGGGTGCCGAAGCGGCGGATCCTGTTCGCCACCAACACGTTCATGGGCCTGATGGCGGCGATTCTCGGCACGCTGACGTTGAGCGGCGCGGTGCACGTGTGGGAGGTCGCCGCGCTGGCGTTCGGGCTCGGCCTGGCCACCGCCGCGGACAACCCGGCACGGCAGTCGTTCGTGGTCGAGATGGTCGGCCCGACCGACCTGACCAACGCGGTGGCCCTGAACTCGGCGTCGTTCAACTCGGCCCGGCTGATCGGGCCGGGCGTGGCGGGCCTGCTGATCGAGGTGCTCGGCGGCACCGGGTGGCTGTTCGTGCTCAACGCCTTGTCCTACGCGGCGCCCCTGGTTGCGCTGGCGCGGATGCGGCCGCAGGAGTTGAACCCGGCCGCGCGGGCCCCGCGCGGCCGCGGACAGGTGCGTGAGGGCATTCGTTACGTGCGCAGCCGGCCCGACCTGGTCGCGGTGCTGGCTGTCGCGTTCTTCACCGGCACGTTCGGGATGAACTTCCAGATCACCAACGCGCTGATGGCCACCCAGGTGTTCGGCAAGGGCGCCGGTCAGTACGGGGTGCTGGGTTCGGTGCTGGCCGCGGGATCGCTGGCCGGAGCGCTGATCGCGGCGCGGCGCCGGACGACCCGGGTGCGGTTGGTGATCATCTCCGCGGTGGCCTTCGGGTGCATCGAGGTCGTCGTCGGCCTGATGCCGAACTACCTCTGGTATGCGCTGATGCTGCCGCCTGCCGGGATCGCGTCGATGACCACGATGAACGCGGTGAACTCCACCATCCAACTGTCGGTCGACCCGGTCATGCGTGGGCGGGTGATGGCGCTGTACCTGGCGGTGTTCTTCGGTGGCACCCCGATCGGATCGCCGATGGTCGGTTGGTTGGCCGAGCACTACGGGCCACGCTGGTCGCTGATCGGCGGCGGGCTGATCACCGCGGTCGCGGCCGCCGGGTGCGCGCTGGTGCTGGCGCGCCGCACCGGGACGCTGCGGCCTCGTCGCGAGCCCGCCGTAGCCTGCGCGGGGTGATGCTGCCAGGCGCAGCGCCGGCAGCTGACCCGCGGCCGTAACCTGCACGGCGTGGGCAGACGCACTCGGACCCTGGTCACCGCGGTGCTGGTGATTCTGGTGCTCTCGGTGATCGCCTCGGCATTGATCCACTGAGCGGCGACCCGAGAACCGAGCGGAGTGGCAGGCCCGACGCACTTCCAGGGCCGTCCGCGAAGTGAGGGGCGAGGGGAAGCCGCCCGGTACTGAGCGAGGGGAAGCCGCTCCATGTGTACTGAGATCGGAGGCGCGGGTGCGGTTGTCGTCGCAGGAGGCACTGGACCGCTTCCGTGCCGCCCGCGTGGTTCGACTTGCGACGGTGGACCCGAGCGGGAGTCCGCATCTGGTGCCGATCACCTTCGCGGTGCTCGACCACGGGGCGGCCGTGGTGTTCGCGGTCGACCACAAACCGAAGACCACCACGCAACTGCGTCGGCTGGCCAACCTGACCGCCAATCCCGAGGTCTGCCTGCTGGCCGACGGCTGGTCGGAGGACTGGGCGCGGCTTTGGTGGGCGCGTGCCGATGGCGTGGCGCGGGTGCTGACCACCCCCGACGCCGGGGCCGAGGCGGGGGTCGCGGCGCTGGTCGAGCGTTACCCGCAGTACCGCGAACTCCCGCCTGCGGGACCGGTCGTGCGGATAGCCGTGCGACGTTGGTCCGGATGGTCCGGCGCGGCTTGAGGCCCAACCGAATCCCGGCGACGACCAAGGCCGAAGCGTAGGATTTGCGGTTGCGCGAGCCGGGCGCGTGTGCGTACCGGTTTGCGCGGCGGAGGTTCGAGTGCGGTCCGGTGGATTTGCGCGGGCGGTGCGGCGCCTGGTGGCGCCCGGCGCGGCCGCGGCGTTGATCCTGGCCGCCGCCCCGCCCGCCGGGGCCACGGATACCGCGAACGAGATCCCGTTCCAGTTCACGGTTCGTACCGCGGCGGCCGAGCACTATTTCGACTTCTTCCGTGAGGTGGACTCCGACGTCGGCCTGAGCCGGGTGCAGCTGGCGCAGTCCGCGGGCGCCGCCTCCGGGGAGTCACGGGCACTGGGCGCGGCCTACTGGTTGGCGACCGACGACGCGCCCTGCCTGTTGGGCTGCGAACCGCCGTGCCCGGACCAGACGCTGATCAACCCGACCGTGGCCCGCACGACATCGCCGCGGGAGTGCAACGACCGGGTGCCCGGGCTGAGCGCGGCGGGCCTACCGACCGAGCTCACCAAGGCGTTCGACACCGGATCGGCCTCGCCGGTGAGCGCCCGGACCCCGTCCGACCGGATGGCGACCGGATCCTCACGGGTCGTCAACGTCGACGGTCCGGCCGGGGTGGAGGCCGCGGTGGCGGGCAGTTCCGCGTCCGCCACCGTCGACGGCGCGGGTCATTACGTCGGCTCCGCGAACGCCTTCGTGACCGATCTGAAGTTGGCCGGGAACCGGCTGGCGACAGTGACCAGCACGATGCGGGTCACCGCGGATTACGGGACACTGCCTCAGGTCGACTACCTGCTGTCGCTGGTCACCAGCGGCGGCAGTGGATGGTCCTCCGGGGTCGACCAGCAGTCGTTCACGATCGCCGGCCACCAGATTCCGCTGGTCGACCTGGTGAGCCAGGTCAACGCGCAACTGGCCGACCTCGGCTCGAAGTTGAGCAAGCTGGCCGACCTGGGGATTCAGGTGCTCGCCCCGAACGCCGGCTACGTGCCGGGGACGGACCGCTTCCGGGTCTCCGCGCCGGTGGTGCTGATCGGGGTCGGGCCCCAGCTCTCGGCGCCCACCCCGACCCGCGACACCGGCGTCCGGGTCGGCACCGCGGAGTTCGAGGGCTCCTACACCGAGCCGGACCCGCCGCTGCGCTGACACGGTGTGCCGACGCGCTCGTGGGCAGTTTCGCCGTCGCGCGCAGGCTGTGTCGCCGCTGCGCCGACACGGTCTCCGGACGCGCAGCCGGCACTCTGGTCCGGTGCCGGAACCGCTGTCCGACGTCGTCGCCGAACTACGCGCGCTGCTGCTCGGCTCCGGGCTGCGCCGCGCGGTGGCCGCGGGTCGGCGACGGGGCGCGGAACCGCCCGCCTGGCGGCGCGCCGAGCTGCGCCCGGTGCGATTGAAGTCGGGTCTGCGGCTGCAGGAGGTGCGTTACGACGAGCGCGCCGCGCACACCCGGAACCTCGCCTACCCGGGCGAGGCCGCCTGCGCCGTCGACGATCTGCTCGACGCCGCCTGGGGCAACTGGCACGTGGACTCGGCCGGCGGCACGGTGCAGGTCCGGGTGACCAAGTCCGGCATGGCCCAGGTGCACCGGGCGCCCGCCGAGGTGCAGGCCGCTGAGTCTGACGCCGCGCCGGCCTCGTCCGTCGCATCTGACGTGGCGTCACACGACCGGCTCAAACGGTGGTTGTTGACGCCGGACGACCCGCTGTTCGGTGTGCTGGGCGCCGACGCGGCGAAGCGGCGGCAGGTCGACGCCTTCCTGCGTGTGCTGGCCGGTGAGCTGGACGCCGTCGCCGGACGGGACCCGCTGCACGTGGTCGACCTGGGCTGCGGCAACGCCTACCTGAGCTTCGCGGCCCACCGCTTCCTCACCCTCGGCGGCCGTGACGTGCGACTGACCGGCGTCGACCTGCGGGAGGCCGCGGCGACTCGCAACGCCGAGTTGGCGCAACGGTTGGGGGCGACCGGCGCGGTGTTCGTGACGGGGGCGATCACCGACGCCCAGGTCGCGCCTGGCGACGTCGTGCTGGCCCTGCACGCCTGCGACACGGCGACCGACGACGCGCTGGCCCGGGCGGTCGGCTGGCGCGCTGGGTTGATCCTGGCCGCGCCGTGTTGCCACCACGAGGTCGCCGCGTCGTTGCGGTCCGGTGTCCCCGACCCGTACGCGGTGTTGCTGCGCCACGGGATCCTGCGCGAACGCTTCGCGGACGTACTCACCGACGGTCTGCGCGCCCTGCTGCTTCGCCTGGTCGGCTACCGCGTCGACGTCGTCGAGTTCGTCTCCACCGAGCACTCCGCCCGCAACGTCGCGATCCGCGCGGTCCGGACCGACGCACCGGTGGCGCCCGAACAGGTCGCCGCCTACCGCGATCTGGTGTCCGAATGGGGCGTGCGCCCGCGGCTGGCGGCCCATCTGGCAACGGAACTGACGGACCGTCACGGGGGGCAGTGGTGAGGCTTCGGTTGGCCGGCGCGGCAACGCTGCTCACGTCGGTCTTCCTGCTCGCCGCCCCGGCGGCCGCGGGCGAGCCGTCCCCGACGCCGCACCCGACGGGCCACCACGCCGCGCACCGGTCGGGCCGCCCCATCCCCGATCGCCCCAGTGCCACGCCCGGACCGATCCATTCGGGCGGCTTGTTCGCCGCCGGGCTTCCGGGCATCGACGGTCGGGTGATCGCGCTCGGATCGGTCCTGGGGCTTGGGCTACTGGCGGGCGTGCTCGGGATGCGCCGGGATTAGGGCCGGCTTCGCTTGGTTCTGCATGAAGCCCGCCGCGACGCGGAGCTTTCACTGGACTGCCAGTAGTGTTCCGGAAACACCGTAACCAAAATGGTCACGTCGACGGACCTTGCACCGAATTTCCCAACGGGCGGAGGCCACGCGAGCCAACTACCCCAGATCGTAGTAGAGAATTAGATAGTCCTGCCGCTACTGAAGCTGTCGTCGGGGCCTGACAAGGGCTCGAGGGGGCCGTGCAGAATTACCTGCCCGCCACGGAGGCTCGGGTTTCGTCGGTCTCGACGGGGCTCAAGCCGTCGAGGGGTCGACTGCGTGGATCGGCCTTCAGGCAACAAGATTTTACCCACCTCGCTGCTCGTGGGACCCGAAAGAACCGGCCGCACGGGCGGCTACGCCGGGCGGGAGGGACACCCGCCCGTCACATGAAAGTTTATGCGGCCGGTTCTTCCCACGAGCAGCGAGGGACCGGCCAAAATCTTGATCGAGGCTCCTGAAATTGGTCGGTCGGGGTTCGGTTTTCGGCTGAAATTGTCGGTGGTCGGGATTAGATTATCGGTATGGAAAACGCGGTGGTTGAGGTGGTCTCGGAACTCGAGGCCGCTATTACCGCTGCATGGAAATCGGTGGAGAACGATCTCTGGTCCTGTGCGGGTGTTCAGGTCTCGGATCTGCTCGTGAAGATGCATCGGTTCCGGGCGCAGGTCGAGTCGATGGAACTGCACCTGGTCCGCGAGGTGATCTCGCGCGGGATCCCGGCCGACGTCGGCGCGGTGAATCCACGGGCCTACCTGATGGGTGCCTTGACCATGTCCCCGGCCGAGGCCACGATCACCGTGAAGCTGGCCGAAGCGCTCGGTGGCCGGTTGGTCGACACCGGTGCGGCGTTGGCCGCCGGTGCGATCTGCCGCGAGCGGGCCAAGGCGATCCTCGATGTCGTCACCGGACTGCCGCCGGTCGCCTCGCTTGAGGAGCAGGCCGAGGTCGAGGCGATCCTGCTGGAGTCCGCCACGGAATTGAACGCCACGGACCTGCGGCGGATGGACAAGGTC
>DATAUG010000030.1:0-3177 GCA_036268355.1 Sporichthyaceae bacterium | reverse complement strand
GTCGGAGGGTCGCGCGCTTACCTCGACGCCCCCGCCGAAAATCAACTCCGCGTAGAAGACGCCGTCGCGCAGTCCGGTGATCCGGACCTGCTGCAGCTCCTGTCCCAAAGCGGCGAGAACGTCGCGGAACAGGTCGTGCGTCATCGGGCGGGCCGGCACCACGCCTTGTTGGGCGAACGCGATCGCGGTCGCCTCCACGGCACCGATCCAGATCGGCAGGTAGCGCTCGCCGGCAACCTCGCGCAGCAGAACGATGGGCTGATTGGCCGGCATCTCCACCCGGACGCCCACCACGTCCAGCGCAACCACGCCGAGAGGATTCACTCTCCAACAGTACCCGGGTGGACCACGCTCAGGTGCCCGTCTGTCCGGCCGTCGGCGCACGAATTCGGACGGTCGCCGACCACCCCCTGGGCCACGCTCAGGTGCCCATCTCGCGCCGGGCGCCGGCGCGCAACAGGGTGGCGTGCAGTTCGAGGAACAACTCCAGCAGTTGCTCGGCCTCGGTCCGCGCCCGTTGGGTCGCCATGGGGTCGCGGCTTCGGTTGCGATTGCCGACCGCCTGTTGCAGCAGGCCGAGTTCGCGGTCGGCGGCGCCCTTGAACGCCCGAAGATGTCGGGGCTCCAACCCGAAGTATTCGACGCGACAGACCACGCGCGCCAACGCCATGTCGTCGGCGTCGTAGTGCCCGCCCCGGCGGCGATTCAAGAGCCCGGAGGAGTCCAGTTGATCCAACGCCGCCTCGGTCATCCCGGTCTCGGCGAGCATCTGCTCCCGGGTCAACCGCACCGGCGGGGTCGGCGGCCGGCGGACCGGCACCTCGGTCGGGACCGAGCCCGCCTCGAGCGCGTCGACCTGGTCCTTGATCACTTTCAACGGCAGGTAGTGATCGCGTTGCGCGGTCAACACGTAGCGCAGGCGTTCGACGTCCAGCGGCGAGAACTTCCGATAGCCGGCCGGGGTGCGTGACGGATCCACCAGCCCCTGGGCCTCGAGGAAGCGGATCTTCGAGATCGTGACGTCGGGAAAGTCCGGACGCAGCGATGCCAGCACGTCGCCGATGCTCAGTCGAGCCTCGGACGACGCCGCCGAGGTCATGCTTGAGACTCCCCCGCCGGGCTGGCCATCGAGCTCTGTGCCGCGGCGAAGAAGACCAGCCGGTACTTGCCGATCTGTACCTCGTCGCCCCCGGTGAGCAGGATCTCCTCGATCCGCTCACGGTTGACGTAGGTGCCGTTGAGGCTGCCGATGTCGCGGACGCTGAACCCCGAGCCGGCCCGCACGAACTGCGCGTGCCGCCGCGACACCGTCACGTCGTCGAGGAAGATGTCGCTGTCCGGATGCCGGCCGGCGGTGGTGCAGTCGGCGTCGAGCAGGAAGCGGCTGCCTGAGTCGGGGCCACGTTGCACGATCAGCAGTGCCGAGTCCGGCGGCAACGCGTCGACCGCGGCCTGGTCGGCCGGCGAGAGCAGACCGGCCTCGGCCTCCATCAGTTCCAGGCCCGAGATGGTGATGCTGGAGGTGATCTCCGCGCCGCTACCGACCGAGCCGCCGCCTGCCAGGGCGGCTCCGCAGCTGGTGCAGAACCGCGCCTCGGCGTTGGCCCGGGACCCACATTGACTGCAGAACGGCATCACGGCGCCTTTCGCGTGGGGACAGGGCTGGCCCGGAGCACCCTAAAGGTTGAGCGTAACGTCAGGGTTGTTCGGCAACCTATTCGCTTCCGGTCGCGTCGTTCAATGCTCGATCAGGGCGCGGTACTCCCCCGCCGAGAGCAACCCGTCCAGGTCGGTCGCGTCTGCCGGCCGGACGTCGAACATCCAGCCCTTGTCGTAGGGATCGGAGTTCACCAGTTCGGGCGCGGTCTCGATGGCGGCGTTGACCGCAACCACGGTTCCGGACACCGGGGCGTAGATCTCGCTGACGCTCTTGGTTGACTCGAGTTCACCGCACGCGGCACCGGCGACCACCGCCGCGTCCGGCGCCGGGAGCGACACGAACACGATGTCGCCCAACTGTTCCTGCGCGTGGTCGGTGATGCCCACCCGCACCGTGCCGTCACCCGCGGAGCGGGCCCACTCGTGCTCCGCGGTGTAGCCGCGGTCGTCCGGGATCTCCATCTGCCCCATAACCCTCTACTGAGTCGGCCGGCTGTACTGCGGCGCGGCGGCCGGGCGGACGGCGTCGACCACCACGTCCGGCGCGGACTGCAACGTGGGCGTGGCGCCGCGCTCGTCCAGCACGGCGAACACTCCGCCGGGGATCCGGAGAGCGGGGTCGAGCGTATCCGGGTCGCCGATCACCACGTACAGGTATGGCGGGTTGATCAGGTGACCGTCGATGCGGATGCCCCCGGCACCGACGTCCACGAACGAGGTGCCGGCCACCACGCGGACCCCGTTGATCTGCACCGCCTCGGCGCCCGCGTCGCGCAGTTCCTCCAAGGTGTCGAGCAGCACCGCGGCGTCGACCTTCTTGGCCGGGTCGGCGATCCGCAGGGTTACCCCCGGGCCGTGGGCCGGAACGGTCCCGGACAGGATTCCCAGCACCGACTTGCGTTTGAGCGCCTCGGCGAGTGCCGCCTTACCGGCGTTGGAACCCGAAGCCAACTGGGCCCGCCGGTTCTCCAGGTCGCTGATCTCACCGGCCAGTCGGTCGGATTTCGCGTTCAGGTCGTCCAGAACGCGGATCAGGTCGCTCTGCCGGGCGTTCTGCAGTCCCCCGTTGCCGGCCTGCAGCCGCAGTTGGACCACCGCGAAAAAACCCAGCAACCCCAGCAACAGCGCGATCATCAGCCGGGTGCCGCGCGGGTGCGGCCGGCGCAGCGCCGTCGTGAGCAGCCGGATGCCGTGTGGCTGAGGCTCGCCCGTCGACACCACCGGGTCGTGCCCGGCCGGCCGGGGTTCGCCTCTGCGCAGCCACCCCAGACGCTCACCGATGTCGACCGACGGCGCCGCCGGCGGGGCCACGACCTTCGATCGACGCGAGTCGCGCAGCGCGCGACCGTCGATGAGGACTGTCTCGTCCTCGCTCTCCTCGTCCTCCGCTCCCCCGGCGTAGTCGAAGCTGGCGTCGTCGCTGCCGGCCTCGGCGTCGAATTCCGCTGGGCGCTCCTCGCTCACCGCTGCACCATCGTTCGCCGGTGCGGGTCGTTGGTGGCGGGCACTGTGACATTG
>DATAUG010000029.1:0-2939 GCA_036268355.1 Sporichthyaceae bacterium | reverse complement strand
TCCGGGCCCGGTGGTCGAGGTCTGCGCGGCGCTCGCCCCGATCCTGACCCAGGAGTGATCTGATCGAGCACCTCAGCCCGGTATCGGCGAATCGCCGATACCGGGCTGAGTCATGCCCGGAGCCAGCACTTCGACGCCATTTTATTTCGATTTCATCCAACCAAATTGAATAAGCAATTCCTCACCCAAGTAACTCAATTCCAATTGATCGAACAAAACTGAAATGAAATCGCTCCGGCCTACGCTTGGCGGCACACAGTTCGTTCTTCCACCCCCCGTCAGCAGACCTGGAGGTCGTCGTGACATCGACCGGTATCGACATACTCAGCTACTCGCTGGAGGGCGCGCAGCGGCGGTCGTTCCATGCGCTCGGGGTCGACCTGGCCCGCCAGTTCGACGCCGTCACCCGAAACGGCACGGTTCCCGTCGACTCCGTTCCGGCCGGCCTGCGCGCGTTTCTGCGCAACTTTTCGGCCAATCCGCCCCGCGGCGGTGTCGCGCTGGTTCGCGGAATCGAGATCGACGCGCTGCCCCCCACCCCCCAAACCAGAGCCGACCAGTCGCCCATCGGACACAACACCTCGGGCAACCTGTTGCTGGCCGCGGACATGCTCGGCTCGATGACCGGCTACGCCGACGAGAAGAACGGCGCGCTCGTCCACGAGGTCCACCCGGTGCGCGGCGAGGAGTCCCGGATCGAGAACACCGGTTCGGTGAACTTCGGCTTCCACACCGAGAACGCGCACCACCCGCTGCGCCCGGACTTCCTCGGGCTGTTGTGCCTGCGCCAGGACCACGACCGGATCGGCGTCACCCGGGTGTCGTCCATTCGGGACGCGGTGACCGACCTGTCCCCGACAACGATTGACGTGCTGCGCGCCGCGCGGTTCCGCAGCCTCTACCCGACCTCGTTCGTCCGGGGCGATTCCGGTGAACGGCCCTCCTCCGCACCCCACCCCGTCGTCACGGGCGAGGCTCCCGACTACTTCCTGCGCTTCGACCTGGACAACACCTACGCGCTCGACGAGCAAGCCAAGGCCGCACTGGCCGAGCTGAACTCGGCGCTGGACCGCAACCGCCAGGAAGTCCTGCTCGAACCAGGCGACCTGGCCGTCATCAACAACCACATCGCCGCGCACGGCCGCTCCGGCTTCACACCGAGGTACGACGGCCACGACCGTTGGCTGCGCCGCTTCTACTCGCTGCGCGCCACGCCGGACTGGGTGCGCGGCAGCATGCCGATGCCACGCGTGCTGCCGCCGCTGTCCCAGATCGACGCGTCCCACCCCGCGTCGAACTAGGCACAGTCGCGGATACGCCGGCAATAACGCGCCGAAACGCCAACTCCGTAGCTTGATGACCATGGATGATCAGGCGACACGTCTGTCCAACCGCCCGCTCCCCGCGCTGTTCGAGCAGCAAGCTCACCGCAGCCCGGACCGGCCCGCGGTGGTCTGCGAGTCTGATTCCCTGTCCTACGGCGAACTCAACGCCTGGTCCAACCGGCTGGCCCACTGGCTCATCAGCAAGGGCGTCGGGCCGGAGTCGGTGGTGGCCGTGTCGGTCCCGCGTTCGATCGGCCTGGTGGCGGCCATCCTGGCGGTGCTCAAAGCCGGCGCGGCCTACCTGCCGGTCGATCGGGACTACCCGGCCGAGCGGATCGAGTTCATGCTGCGCGACGTGCGCTCGGCCGCGCTGATCGACGAGCACGCACTGGCCGGGGACTACACCGCCTTCCCGGACACCGACCCGACCGACGCCGACCGGCGTACCCCGCTCACCCTGGCCCACCCCGCCTACGTCATTTACACCTCCGGGTCCACCGGCCGCCCCAAGGGCGTTGTCGTCCCGCACCGGGGCGTGGTGACCTACCTCGCGTTCCTGCGCGAGCTGGCCGGCCTCGGTCCGGACGACACGGTGCTGAACCTGGCGTCGGTCTCCTTCTCCCCGTCCGTGCGCGACATCTTCGGGCCGCTCGTCATGGGGGCCCGGCTGGCGATGGTCCCGCAGCCGCAGGCCAAGGATCCCCTCGCCCTGCTGGCCGTGATGGCGCGGCACCAGGTGACCGTGTTGCCCGCCCTGGTGCCCACGATGCTCAGCGCGCTGGCCGAGGCGGCCGAGTCGCCGGTGCCATCCCTGCGCCTGGGACTGACCGTTGGCGAGGCGCTCACCACCGCGCACACCCGAGGCGCCGGGGCGATCAGCCCCGGCCTGCGGCTGGTGAACCAGTACGGCCCCACCGAATGCACGATGGTGGCGACCTTCCACGCGATCGACGACGACCCCGTCGACGGGCGCCATCCGATCGGCCTGCCGGTCCCCGGGGCCGGTTGCTACCTGCTGGACGAGCACCTGCGGCCGGTGCCACCGGGGGTGGCGGCCGAGCTGTACCTGGGCGGCGAGGATCTGGCCCGCGGCTACGTGAACCGGCCGGGGCAGACCGCCGAGCGGTTCGTCGCCGACCCGTTCGGCCCGCCCGGCGCACGGATGTACCGGACCGGCGACCTCGCTCGCCGACGGGACGACGGCGTGCTGGAGTTCGCGGGACGGGTCGACGACCAGGTGAAGCTGCGCGGAAACCGCGTCGAACTTGGCGAGGTTCAGGCCGTGCTGGCCGGCTGCCCCGGCGTCGCCCAGGCCGCCGTTGCGGTGCGCGAAGACCGCCCCGGCGACCAACGGCTGGTCGGCTACGTTGTCGCGGCGTCCGGCGCGGCGGTGGACCTGGCCGAGGTGCGCGGGCGGCTGGCCGAACTGCTGCCCGACTACATGGTGCCCTCGGCGTTCGTCACGCTGGCCGCGCTCCCGTTGACACCGAACGGAAAACTCGACCGCAAGGCGCTCCCCGAGCCGGCCGCCACGGCAGGAACCGGACGCGCCGCGGCCACCGCGGCGGAGCGGGCCCTGTGCGCGCTGTTCGCCGAGGTGCTCGGCCTGCCCTC
>DATAUG010000028.1:0-20239 GCA_036268355.1 Sporichthyaceae bacterium | reverse complement strand
CGGTCAAGGACCTCAACGCGAAGATCCGCGCCTTCATCGACGGATGGAACGACCGCGCGCACCCGTTCGTCTGGACCAAACCAGTCGAAGAGATCCTCGCCAAAGCCAACCGTCCAGCAACTTCAGTTACGAGCCACTAGGGGCGCGAGTGCACACCCTCGGTGCCGTCGGCACCCGCGAAGGTGTACGGGTAATGCAGAGCGGCAGTCAGCCGACGTTGGTCTGCTCCGCGGCCGGCACCCGAAGTTTGGCCCCGGGATTGGCCGGCAACCGGAGCCCGTTGCGGTCCCATCCTCCACCGAAGTCGGCACCGGACCCGCGCGGCCGGATCGGGGTCATGGTCCGGATGATGAAGGTGATGGCCGAATGCAATCGCGGCGCCGATACGGTCTGCTGACATGGCCACGGTGCCCTTTGATGCCGGCGAACGCGAACAGTTGTGTGCTCTGCTGGAGGAGCTCGGCCCGCGCGCTCCGACGCTGCTCGACAGGTGGACCACCAACGACCTCGCGGCACACCTCGTCCTGCGCGAGCACGACCGTATGGCCGCGCCCGGCCTGGTCATTCCCGGACCGTGGGGCCGGTTCGCCGAACGACGAAGAATTGCACTGAGGGAAAGGGCATTCGCTGACCTCGTGGCGATCGTTCGATCGGGCCCGCCACCGGGCTTCTTCGGGTTGGCGTGGGTCCGGCGAGTCGCGAACCTCAACGAGTTCTTCGTCCACCATGAAGACGTCCGCCGGGCGAACGGCTTGGGGCCGCGGCCGCTCCCGCCCGCTGAGGACGCTGCGTTGTGGCGCAACGTCGTTGGTGGGTCATGGTTTCTCACCCGCCGGCTGCGGGGGGTAGGCCTGCAACTGGCATGGGCAGGCACCGAGAAAGTAGTCAGGGCACGGCGTGGGCACCCGTCCGCACGACTGACCGGGCCACCCGGCGATCTGCTGCTGTATCTCTTCGGACGTCGGGAGGTGGCGGACGTCGAGGTCAGCGGCGCCACCGAGGCGGTGGATGCAGTGCGGCGGGCGCGGTTCGGGATGTGAAGTCGTCCAGGCCGGAGGAATCCGCGAGGTCTCGTGTCGGAGCTGGTCAGCGGTGAGCGGCAACTCGTCGCCGGCTCGCGGTTGGGGGTACCGGCGGACCGCGAGCGCTGCCCAGCCGCAGGACTTCCGCGGCCGACCGAAGACCAGGTCGCGGGCCGCCCGTGATCGAGGTCGGACGAGGCTGTACAGCGGCTCGCTCGCATGTGAGAACCTCCGTTCCCCCGGCCGATCGGTGATTGCAGGCAAGCTGTTCACCGAGGGGCCGTGGGACTCTCGGTCCGCCCCCGGCGTGTCGGCTCGATCCTGCCGGGGCCGGTCGCGTCCGGTTGCTGCGCAAGTCCCGCCGGGCCCACCCCCGCCCGGGGCGACCCGTGCAGTTCCCCACGGATTCGACCAGGTGGCGTATGTGACTGGTCGTCAGGGGTTGCGGGGATTGAGGCTAAGATGTGCAGCAGGCGCGTACGAGGCTCCGACAGTGGGGCCAGGCGCCGGACCTCAATCGGCCCCGGGGGGCATCCGGGTGAGTGAGCGCTGGCCGGCTATTCCGGATCGGGTCGTCGCCTTCCTGCACTCGCACGTTCGGTCGATGCTGCAGCTGGAGACGCTGCTGGTGTTCGAGGCTGCCCCGAACGCGTGTCGCGCGGAGGAGATCGCGGTGCAGATGTACCTGTCCGAGCCGGTGTTGGCGACTTGGTTGGACGGTTGGGTGGGCGCGGGGTTCTGCGAACGCGCCGAGGCAAACGGCTACCGGCTGGTGGCCGATGACGATGTCCTCAAGCTGCTCGGCGAGGTCGCCACGACCTATCTGCATCGTCCGGTGTCGGTCGGCCGATGCGTCTTCGGTGCGCCGGATCCCAAGCGCTCGCTGGCCGAGGCCTTCCGCCTGCGCCCGGGTCAGGATGACTGATGGCAGCCTGGATCTACTTCGTGTGCGCGGTAACCAGCATCGTCCTCGCCGTCCTGGTGGTGCGCGCCTGGGCGCGGTCACCGGTCCGGTTGTTGATGTGGATCGCGATGGGTTTCCTCGGGTTGTCGATGGAGAATGTGGTTCTGTTCGTCGATGAGGTGATCACGGTGCACACTGACCTGCACCTGCTGCGGGAGGCCACGGCGTTGACAGCCTTGTGCGTCCTGTTGTTCGGCTTGATCTGGGAGTCGCAGTGAACACGTTGGGGCTGGGTGCGCTACGGCCGTTCCCGACACCGGAACCGTCGGTCCCGGTCAACGGCTTCATGGAAGGCGCGATCACCATTGCCGCGTTCGCGGTCGCGGTGTTCTTCCTGCGCTACTGGAAGGCGACCTCCGACCGCCTTTTCGCCGTGTTCGCGATCGCCTTCACCCTTTTCGGCGCCAGCAGCATCGCGCTGTTCCTAACAGCCCATGACCCCGACGGGGAGGTCTGGGTGTTCGCCCTGCGAGCTGCCACCTTCGCCGCGCTGATTGTCGCGGTGCTGGACAAGAATCTGACCAAACAACCCGCCCGGCCCCAACCGGCACCCGACGACAGAAGTCCCCTGGAGACCGAGGCACCGCCCGGAGCGACCCGATTCATCACCACCGATTGCACGGGCCTGGCCCCCGACCGGTTCGCGGCCGGCGACTCTTCCGCACCCAACCGGCGGCGTTGAAGTCACCGTCCTGCGGTGCGCGGTCCGGGCAGCCCACCGTGATCCGAGGTCGGCGTCGGCGGCGACGTTGGGCATTGAACCCCAGTAGTGGCGAGTTCCTGGCCCGGGGTGGTACCGGCCGCACGCGAGTTGGATGTCGGCGGCCCAGCTGCCCGGCCACATTCGTCGGGGACCGATCCCGTGCGCGTGGGGGCTGCGCTGCGTGGCGCCGGGTCCGAGGAGGCCGGACCGGAGCCCGGCGGTTCACCTCCCGGACGGTCGAGCAGTCGAGGCCGGGCCCGGAAACCCGTGGGAGCGGGGCGGTGCACGCCGCTCGGTCCGGGGGTGAGGAATGAGGTCGAGGGTGCGTGGTCGGCCGGCGGCGGGCATGAGCGTGGTGTTGGCGGCGGTGCTGGTGTCGGCCACCGGCTCGGCGCAACCGCCGGCGCAGGCTGCGGGATCCTCATGGCGCACCGAAAACGTGCTGCCGAAGTGGTTGCTCGCCGACCGGGTCGGTGTGGCCGACCCGGACCGGCGGGTGGACGTGGACGTGCTGCTGGCAGACCCACGGTTGGGCCTGGCGCGGGCGTACGCGGCCGCGGTGGTCGATCCGGCCGGCGGGCACTACCACCGCTTCCTGACCCCGGGGCAGTACGCGTCCCGCTTCGGGGTCCGGGCCGCGAGCCGGGCAGCGGTCGAGCACTGGTTGGCCGAGGGAGGCCTGCGGGTCGGCGGCACCGTCGGCGCCGGGGACCTGTTGGAGGCCTCCGGGACGGTGGCGGAACTTCAGCGGCTTTTCCGGCTGCGGTTGGGCACCTACCGATCCGGACCGAGCACGTTCCTGGCCAATGACCTTCCTCCGGCGGTGCCGGCCAGGTTGCCGATAGCGGCGGTGATCGGGTTGAACGACCTGCAACGGTTCGTGGTCCCGCATCCGGCCCGCCCGGCCGCTGCACGGCCGGGCCCGGCCCTGGACAGGTTCAGCGGGCAGGTCGACGTGCGCACGTTGTGGCGCTCCTACGACGCGCCGCCGGACGACGCCGGGCAGGGGGTGTCGATGGGAGTGTTCATGTCGGGCAACACCGTGCCGGTGATCGGCAGCCTGCGGATCTTCGAGGACGCCGAAGCGCTGCCCCGAGTGCCCGTGCGGGTCGTGCACGACCAGCCGGGGCCCGCGCAGGACTTCGCCGCCAACACCGGTGCCGCCGAATGGATGCTGGACACCCAGGCCTCCACCGGGATGGCCCCGAAGGTGCGCAGCCTGGCCCTCTACACCGCGAAGTCGCTGTCGGACGCCGACCTGGCCGCCGGGTTCGCCTACTGGGCCGCCGACCCGAACGGCCCGACGCTGATGAGCGCCAGCCTGGGCTCCTGCGAAGCCTTCCCGGTGTTCTCCGACACCGGACGGGGCGAGTTCGACGTCAAGGTCGGGAACGACGTCCAGGACGCGGTGGAGCGTTCGCTGCTGCAGGCTTTCACCGAGGGCCGCACATTGTTCGCCGCCTCCGGTGACACCGGCAGTTCCTGCCCCGCGGTGGGGCCGGTGGCCCGGGTGGCCGGTCGGGATGTCGACGAACCCGTCCCGGCGCGGGACTACCCGGCGGCCAGCCCGTGGGACACCGCGGTCGGCGGGACCGTGCTCGCCTTCGGCGAACACGGCGTCCGCGCCGCCGAGCAGGCTTGGGCCTCCGGTGGCGGGGGACCGGCGCTGTTCATCCCTGAACCGGTCTGGCAGCGCGGTGAGGCGCACGTGAACACCGGGTGCCTCGTCACCGACCACGACGGGGTGCCCCTGCCTGCGGGCACGATCTGCCGCGGGGTGCCCGACGTGGCGGCCCTGTCCGGTAACGGCGAGCAGGCGTTCTCGGTGCGTACCTACGACGGGCCCGACTCCGAGTCCGGCACCAGCGTGTCCAGTCCGCTGATGATGGGCATGTGGGCGCGGGTGGTCGCGGCCGCGCACCACCCCCTCGGCCCGGCCGCCCCGGCCATCTACCGGCTCACCCCGGCGGCGCGGGCGCGGGACTTCTACGACGTCACCGCAGGGGAAGCCGCCGGCAACGGCCTGTACTTCCCCGGCCCGGGCTGGGACTACACCACCGGTTACGGCGTGCCCGACATCGCCGCGCTGACCACCGATCTGGCCGGATCCACCAGCCCGGTCGATTCCCCCAGCCCGCCCGCGGTACCTGACCCGGCCACCGGAGACGCGGTGGCCTGCCTGCCGTTCGGCACCTCACCGGTCGGCAACGTGGCGGTATCCGCTCTAGGCGACCCCGGCACCAGCCGTGACATCACCTCGGCCGCGATGACCCTCACCCCGGACGGACGCTCGTTGGCGATCACCGTCCGTGGCCCCCAACTCGGCCCCAAGGTCCCGCTCACCTCCGCCGCGACCACCATGACCGTGCAGTGGATCTACCACGACAGGACCTACCAGGCCCGGACCAGCGCCGACACCTCCGGCAACCTCACCGGCGAACTGACCGCCACCACCAACACCCGACAGGCCGCACCGGTCGACAACCCTGCTGAGCCGGTGGAAAACCCCGCCGGGCCGGTGGCGTTCACCGCCGCCTACGGCCCAGGCCGGCTGACCATGAGGATCCCGCTGACCGACATCGGGTCCCCACCGGCGGGTGCCCGGCTGCGCTACCCCGTAGCGCTGTCCGGCACCGACTCCGGCGTCGACGACGTGGCCGGACCGACCGACGACTACACCGTCGCACAGCACTGCACCGGCCCCGCGCCGCCCTGACCGCCGACCCGACCGTCCAGAACCCACATCGACGGCATCCCGCTGATAGGCGCCGGCTGCCTCGGTGACCGAGCACGCGATGGGTTGAGGAAAGTCTCCTTGAGCCTCAAGCCGCCATTGGCGCAGGCCGGTCCCCGTGCGCGCGAAGGCCGACAGCCGACAGCCAGCGAACTGGCCGAACGAACCCGTCGACTCGGCATCGGCCGGGGGCGTTGCCAAGGTGCCCATGTCGGGGCCCTGCGCGCTCCGAAGGAGAGGCTGCGTGACTAGCCTCGGGGATCGTGAACTCGGGTCGTTCCAACACGTTCAACCTGGGCGTGTTGTCGTTCCTGTCCGGCGCGGCCCAGGACATGGTCTACCCGCTGATCCCGACCTTCGTCGTGGTGGCTCTCGGCTCGTCCAAGACGCTGCTGGGCGTTGTCGAGGGTGTGTTGACCGTGGGGGTGACGTTCGCGCGCCTGGGCGCCGGGGCCGCCCTCGACCGCGGCGTGTCCCCGCGTCGCATCGTGGTTGTCTCCTACGTCGCCTCGTTGCTGTCCCGGCCCTTGTTGGCGCTGGCCCCCAACCTCGCGACGGTGGCTGTGCTGCGTGGCATCGACGGGCTCGGCAAGGGCGGCAAGGACGCCCCGAAGGATTCGCTGGTAGCCCTCGACGTTCATCACTCCCGCGCCGGGCGGGCCTTCGGTGTTCTGCGCGCGCTCGACACGGCCGGGTCGGTGGCCGGACCGGCGATCGCCGGGTTGCTGTTGTTGATCTTGGGGCACGGTGAGCGCGGCCTGCGCATCGTCTTCGCGGTGGCCGTGATCCCGGCCCTGGCCGGTCTGTGGACCCTGCGGCAAGTGCGCGACGCCCCGCCCAGACCGCCCCGGGCGGCCGGCGCCGAGGCGGCCCGTCCGCCGTTGCCGCGGTCGTTCAAAGTGCTGGCCGTCGCCGCGGTGATCTTCGGGCTGGCCAACTCCTCGGACACCCTGTTGTTGCTGCGCGGCAGCTCGGCCGGGCTGTCGGCCGCGGAGCTGGCTTTCGCCTACGCGTTGGTCAATCTGGTCTACGCACTGCTCGCGGTCCCGCTCGGTGCCCTGTCCGACCGCGTGGGCCGCCGCCCGTTGCTGTTGATGGCCTGGAGCGTTTATGCCGCTGTCTATGTGGGCTTCGCATTCGCGCACAGCCGATGGCAGCTGGTCGTGCTCTATGCCGCCTACGGCCTCTACTACGCCGCCGGGGACGGGGTGGTGAAGGCCTGGATCGCCTCCCTGGTGCCCCCCGATCGCCGCGGTGCTGCCTACGGCGTCTACGCCGCGGCTTCCGGCCTGCTGGTTCTGCCGGCCAGTGTCATCGCCGGTGCGCTCTGGGACCACGTCGGGCCCACCGCGGCGTTCGGCTTCGGTGCCGCGGTCGCCACGCTGGCGCTCGCCGTTATCATGATCAGCCCCGACCTGCGCGGCGCCGCCGACCGCTGATGCTCGGCACGACCAGGCGCCGGCGGTACCTGCCTCGGCGAGCCCACGGGCATCTGTTGCAATTCTTCCCCCAATCGCGTGGACGAGCTGATACGGACGGAGGGCAGCCGTGTTGAACCGGCGAAACAACGGCATCGGCCCCGTCGAGGTCGGCAACGGTGGTGCCGGCACGGACGAACCGCTCGCATTCGAGCCGAGGGCAGCGGGCGTGGCCACGGTTCCTGACCGGTCGGGCGACCAGCCGGACCGTTTCGCGCCCCCGCCACAGGATGTCCCCGCTCGCGGCGGGCGGAAATCGGTGAGCAGCCGGGGAGCCGTTTCCCGCTTCGCGGAGAGCGCCCGGTTCGCCTGGGTCGGGGTGCTGGCCAACAAGATGCGCTCGCTGCTCACGATGCTGGGGATCGTGATAGGGGTGGCCTCGGTGATCACGCTGGTGGCGGTCGGCACGGGGTCCAGTCAGGCGGTGCAGGCCTCGATCGACCGATTGGGCTCCAACAGCCTGCGGGTGATCCCCACCGCGACGGTGGCCGGCAACACCGGCAGCGGGATCCTTGCCCAGATCAAGCGGGCGCTCGGGCTCAAGGCCGGTCAGGACAACAGCACCCACGACCACAAGTCGACCTTGACGATGGAGGACGTCACCGCCCTGCAGAACAACCCGGCGGCCCCCGATGTCGTCGCGGTGTCCCCGACCCAGGTGGTGATGTCGGCGGTGGCCACCTACGGAGCGTCGCAGCACACGATCGGTTACCTGCTCGGTGAGGCCTCGAACTACCTGGCGATCGACAACGACACCCTCCTGGCGGGCCGCAACTTCACCGACGACGAGTACGCCGCCCACCAGCGTCTGGCGATACTCGGCACCAGTGTCGCCGCCGACCTGATCGACGGCCCACCGGAGGGCCTCCTCGGTGCGGAGGTGCGGATGAACGGTCAGCCGTTCAAAGTGATCGGCATCCTCGGCTCCAAGGGGTACTCGGGCCAACAGGATCTCGACGACAAGGTCGTCGCCACCGGCTCCTCCGTCGCGGACGCCCTCTACGGCTATGCCCCGCCCGGCCAGGGGCCGCTTTCCGCCATGGCCGTGGAAGCCGGCTCGCGCGCGACTGTGGGCAAGGCGCAGGCGGAGGTCGAGGCGGTGCTCGCCCAACGACACCCGATCGGGCCGAACGGGCCCGACTTCGTGGTGTTCAACTTCGGCTCGGTGCTGGCGGCCGGCGCCGCGGCGGACAAGACGCTGACGATCCTGCTCGCGGCCGTGGCCGGCATCAGCCTGCTCGTGGGTGGAATCGGGGTCATGAACATCATGTTGGTCTCGGTCACCGAGCGGACCCGGGAGATCGGCATCCGCAAGGCGATCGGCGGGTCCCGTCGCGACATCATCGGCCAGTTCCTTTCCGAGGCGGTGATCCTGTCGACGTTCGGCGGCATGCTCGGCATCGCCCTGGGAATCGTGGCCACCCGCTTCGACATTGTCGGGGTGCACCCGGTGGTGGCACCGTGGTCGGTCTGGCTGGCCCTGGTTGTCTCCCTGTTGACCGGCCTGTTCTTCGGCTTCTACCCCGCCTCCCGCGCCGCCGCGCTGGCACCGATCGAGGCCCTGCGTTATGAGTGATTGAGTTATGAACGGCATGATCTTGCGCATGACCCTGGACGAGGCCGACAGCGGGCCACCACCGATGGCGGACCGCCGATCACCCACAGCTGAGGGCGGCGGGATTTATCCATGACCGGACGCTGGGTGACCGTCAAGCTGCCCGACGGCGCGACCCGCGAGGAGTGGATCCCTGCCGAGCAACCGCCCTCGCCCGACGGTGGACCCGGACTGTGGCATGTCGTGCCTCATCCGAACGCCGGCGAGTCCGGGTGGGTGTGGCACCCCGAACAGGCCCCGCCCCTGCCACCAACCGGCCCATCAGGCGGTGGCCCGCAGCCCACGATCCCCGGCCAGTTCCAACCGCCTTACGGGCAACCAGTTCCGCCGCAGGGCCAACAGTCTCCCTACAACGCCCCGTCGTCCGCTTACGGTCCGCCGCCCACCTATGGCGCCCCGCCACCCGCGTACGGTGCGCCGCCCACCTACGGCGCACCGCCGCCCGGATCGGCCTACGGGCCACCCGTAGGCGGTCCGCCGTTCGTCCCCGCCGGGTACGGCGCACCGTACGGCGCCCCACCGACGGCAGGGCTCTGGGGCCGCCGGGCGGCCGGATTCGGCGAGCGATTCGCCGCCCGACTGATCGACGCGCTGATCTTGTTGCCGCTGAGCTTTGTGGCGTTGGCGATCGCGGCTTCCGCCGCCAACGGCGGTAATGGCGGCGGACTCGGCCTCGCTTATGTCTTCGGGTTCGCCTTCGGCGCCGGCTACGAGATCCTGATGATCGCGAGCCGGGGGGCCACCCTCGGCAAGATGGCCATGGGCCTTCGGGTCGTCAACCTGTCCGACGGCCGGACTCCCAGCATCGGTACCGCGATCGCCCGCTACTTCGCCTTCAACTTCCTGTTCGGCTTGGCCACGGCACTTTTCTTCATACCCG
Organism: Sporichthyaceae bacterium; assembly: GCA_036268355.1. Lineage (GTDB taxonomy): Bacteria > Actinomycetota > Actinomycetes > Sporichthyales > Sporichthyaceae > DASQPJ01. Next base: position 10,843 of record DATAUG010000028.1, on the reverse strand, counting down.
GCATTGTGTTCGTCTTGTCGCCGTTGTACGACAAGACCGGTCGCCGGCAGGGATGGTGGGACAAGATGGTCGGGACCATGGTGGTCAAGGCAAGGTGAGCGCGACACGTCGGCCGGTTCCCGTTCGACGGTAGGGATACCGCCTTACCGGCGCCAGGCCGGCGAAGCCACCCATCGGGCCGCGGGTCGGTCGCGGTGACGGAGCGTCAGAATTCAGCTCGGTATGCGATCCGCGGCGCCGCGGCGCGACCGGCCTCGCCCGTTTCGGCTCTGCTGACGTCCGACAGCGGCGGCAAGGGTCGAGAACTCGACCCAGGAGAACGCGTCGGGACGGTGTGGCGCATTTTGAACGATGGTTGTCCTTGAGCACACCCACCGGGGGTACTTACGGTCGTCACGTGGCGCGGACCCAGCAGGCGGCGCCCGCCATGCTTCCCTTGCCGCGCAGCGAAAGCCTCAGGAGCCGACGATGACGACGACGACAATCCCGCAATGGACGCTGCAGGGCGACTGGTTCGACGTGTGCAGCTGCAACGTGCCGTGTCCGTGCACCTTCGCCCAGGCACCCACGAACAACGAGTGCACGGCCATGTTCGCCTATCGCATCACCTCCGGCCAGTACGGCGACACGGACCTGGCCGGGCTCAACGTCTGCGCAATCGTCGGGCTGGTCGGGAACATCTGGGAGGCCGAGACGAAGTGCAGTGTCGGCCTGCTGGTCGACGATCGCGCGGACCCGGTCCAGATGGAGGCCTTACAGGCGATCTTCGGGGGAGCGGCCGGGGGATGGCCTGCCGCCTTCGCCACCAAGATCGGTGAGTTCCACGGCATCGAGGTCGTCCCCGTGCAGATCGAGATCGCCGACGACCTGTCGACCTGGGGCGTCGAGGTGTCCGGGCGGTACAAGGCTTTCTCGACCGCGTTGACCGGACCGACCGCCGATCCGAACAAGCGGGTGCAGGTGCTCAACGCGCCCGGGTCCGAGGTCGGGCCCTCGGAGCACGCGCGAACCACCTACGCCACCGGCCACATCCACCAAACCGGCGCCGGACCCTTCGGTTACGACCTCGGAATGATTTCGCGCTCCAGCAAGCACATCCCGTTCGCCTGGTCCGGGCCGGACCGTTGAGCACCCAAATCGTGCTGCCGTCGCGGGCGCAGCGAATCGGCGGCACCCCGATCTCCCGTGCCCGGACGGGCATCCTGATCAGCCTGTTGGTGCTGACCGCAGTGTCGTGGCTCTACCTCGCCAACCGCGGAAGGAGCATGCACCCCCACGGTGCGCCGACCCCGACAATGGGCATGGGGGCAGGCTTGTTCCTGCTCGTGTGGATCGCGATGACGGTGGCGAGCATGTTCCCCGCGATCACACAGACCGTGGTCGTGCACGCGCGTATCACGGCCAACCGCACAGCCAAGGGGCGCACGTCGGCCCCTACGTCGCTGTTCGTGAGCGGGTACCTGCTGTTGTGGACCGCGCTCGGGATGACCTGCTATGCGGCTGCCGTCCTGGTCGAGCGAGTCGCACCGGCCTCGACGTGGGCGGGCAGCACCTGTGCCCGCGTCGCCGGCGGCGTGATCGCCGTGGCCGGCCTCTACCAGTTCTCCAAGCTCAAGGACCGCTGCCTCACCGAATGCCGTTCCCCGCTGGCGTTCTTCGCCGAGCACTGGCAGGACGGCCCGCGCGGAGCGCTGCAGATGGGCCTTCGGCACGGACTCACTTGTGCCGGCTGTTGCTGGGCGCTGATGGTCATGCTCTTCCCGATCGGCATGACGAACATCGCCGCGATGGCCGCCGTGACGGTCGTGATCTACGCCGAGCGAGTCCTGCCGATCGGCCCGATGCTCGGGCGCGCCGTCGGCGTCGCCCTCATCGGGTGGGGACTGGCCGTGATCGTGCACCCCGGCCTGCTGCCCGGGCACTGGAGTGTCCCTGCCCACGTGATGACCGGCGGGCCCGCGATGGCGGACTGATCCGGCGTCCCGGTGGCCGTGCGGGTCACAACCTGCCGCTCGGGCCGCGTCGGTCCCCGGTAACCGGCTCCGTCGATGAGACGCTCGAACCGACGTTCCGCCGGATCGAGTCTCGGAGAAGCCATGCGCCGGTACCCGCTCGCCCTGACCGCTCTGCTGAGCCTTGTCGCGCTGGGCGGATGTGGCAGCAAGAACGCCTCCGCCGACGCCTCGCTGGCCGCAGCGACCGCGGCAAGCCCGGCGCCGGCAGCCGCGACGTTGGCGTTGGCAACCGCCGACGTGTCGCGGGTCGCACCGGCCCTGGACACGTACTTCCGCACCAACGGGTATCCGGCGACCCTCGAGGAGGTGGCCCGGACGATGCCGAAGGCCAACCTGACCATGGACCCGGCCGACGCGCTGGCCGGCTACCACCTCGACACCGTGGCCAAGCAGTTCCGGCTCTGCGTGGAGAACGATTCTGGTGCCTGGGCGACCTACAACACCGCGTCGACGAAGGTCGACGACCACGGGATGACCGGCGGCTGCCCGAAGTTCTGAAGGCGGGTCGGGACGATCTGGAGTCGGTGCGGGGCCGCCGGAGTCGCCGGCGCAACGCAAAGGCCCGGGACGCTCGCGACGTCCCGGACCTTTGTGGCTCCGCGGTGAACTGACTGTGTGTCAGGCCGGTTACGGCGACGGGCTGATCACTTGTCCTTGGGGCGGCCCAGGTCCTTGGACACGTCCGGGCTGTGGTCGGCGGTGCCTGGTGACCCGGATGTCCCGGGGCCAACGCCCGGGAGGGCGGTGCTGGGCGGAACCGGGCCGCCGCCCGCCGCCTCCTGCCTGGCACAAGGTGGCTGCGGAGCGGGGTGCGAGCTGGTGTCCAGGATCGTGAGACTCACCATCTGCGAGATGTAGCGTCCACCCTTGACGTCGCCGTCCGGCACGAGCAGCGGAGGGGAGGTCGTGTAGACGGGCGGCGTTGCCAGGTCGTTCAACTCGGTCGTAGAGATCAACAGGGGCCGCCCGCCGGGCCCGGCCTCGGCCGGGGTCACCGCGGCGCTGATCTGGGGAGGAGAACCCGCCGGAACTCCGAACGCGGCGCCGGTTGCCCACACCGCGGTGGCTGGATTGGGGACGAAGTCCAGGAACTGCAGGACTGCGTCGAGTGTCGGACCGGTCTCCGTATACGTGTTGGCGTGACTGCTCAGGTACGAGACGGTCCGCGTTTGCTGCGGGGCCATCACGGCGAGCTGGCCGCCAGTGAGGGTCTCCAGCGCCAGTCCCTCGTTCTTGTGGACCACGATGGCTGCCGGCGGAGGAGTGTCCAACGGCGGGTTCTGGACGGTGACCTGGATGTCGAACACGTGGTCGACTGTGCGCGAGCCGTCCGTGTCGCTAGGAAACTCGAGAGTCAGGCCGCCGGGGGTGGCGACGAGCAACGCCGGGTGGTTGCCGAAGTTGGAGTCGAGCTCGCCGAGTGCCACCGCCCGCTGTACATCCCTGGAGCCCGTCACGGTGGCTACCACAGCCAGCAGCTGGTTCTTGCCCTGAATACTCGTCAGAGTCGGCATGTCGGCGAGGACCAGGGATTCCAAATTCACCCCGGTCACTGTGCCGACGGTCTGCTGGGTCATGCCGGTCAGCGTCGCCCCGGTGTAGGTGGTGGTCGTCGTGTGGTCGCCGTGCACCACGACCACCGGGCAGCCGGCGGCCGCGACGGCCTTCCGGTCGGGGCCTGCCGCTCCCGGGCTGGTCGCGGCCCGCGCAACTGTCGGCACCAGGACCAGTCCGCCTGCGAGTGTTATTGCGACAATTCGTCCGATTTTCATTCATTACCTCCGGGGAGGAAGGTAATGGTGCTCTCGGATGTGCTTGATGCGACACGCGGGACAGCTAAGGTAGATGCACTCTAAAGTTGTGTCAGATGTTCGCTCCCGCCTGGCGGGCTCCGCGCGTGCTCAACCCGGGACACCGGGCGCCGCGCGGCTATGCCTGATCGCATTGCGGCTCGCGGGCGCAGGGCTCAGTAGGCGAAGTCCTCCACCCAGTAGCCGCCGTCCGGTGCCTGGCCGACGCCGACGGACTTGAACTGACAGTCGAGGATATTGGCGCGATGGCCGGGGGAGGCCAGCCAGGCGGCCATGACCGAGGCGGTCGAGTAGTAGCCCATGGCGATGTTCTCCCCGCCCGGGTATTTGGTTCCGAAGCTCTGGAGCCGGATGTACCAACTCGTGCCGTCCGCGGAACTGTGGCTGAAGTAGTCGTCGGCCGACATCTCCGTGGCGTGCGAGGTGGCCGAGCGGTCCAGGTCCGCGGTTTCCCGCAGCGCCTTGCAACCGTTGGTCACGCGGGCGGCGTCGACCAACGCGATCACCGTGTGCCGCAGGGTCTCGGCGTGGCTCGTAGCTGCGTCGGCGGCCGGGGCGGGTCCGGCCAACGCCAGTCCGGTGGCCGCGGTGACCACCCAGGCGGCAGGGCGCGCGAGGCCTCGAATCATGTGCTTCGCTCCGGGCGTCGGCCCCGCGCGATGCCGGGCGATCAGGAGGGGTATCGGCTTCGGGCGCGGGGACTTTAGCCAGGCTCAGTCCTGCACCGCCTTTGCGAGGGAAATGCAGATTGTGAGCCGGTCCCGGCCGTGCGGTGTCCCGGCTTGTGCGGGCAGTGTCCGTGTCGCGCGGTGGACGGCCCGCACCACGACCCAGGCGCGGGCGCGGTCCTCGTCGAACCCGGCCACCTCGACGAGCGTCGTCAACCGGGCCCGGACGCCGGCCCGGATGCGGCCGGCCAGCTCGTCCCAGCGGTGCCAGAGCATCGGCGCCAACTCGAAGTGTGGGTCTCCGCTCAACGGCCGCGGTGAGGTGGCCAGCCACGGCGCTCGGTCGGCGGACAAGACGTGGGCGTAGTGCAAATTGCCGTGCAGCAAGGCCCCGGCATCGGTCTGATCGGCCGTCAGTTGTGCGGCCTGCGAAGTGGCCTGGGCCAACAGCCGGCGCGGCACCGCGGTGGTCGGGTCGCCACGGCCGACCCGGTCGGTCCAGTCCGCGAACACCTCGGCCACGGTGCGCACTTGTGGCGGCGCTGGGATGTGCAGCCGTCCGTACAGCTCCCCGACGGCCTCGGCGGCCTCCAGGTCCCACCGAGTCGTGAGATCGGCCGTGCCGGCGCGCTCCAGCAGCAGCGCGCCTCGACGCGGGTCGGCGCGCAGCAGTTCCACCGCGCCGTTGCCCGCCCAGTGCCGGAAAGCGAGGTGCGCAGTCGAACCCGCGGTGCCGACCTTCAGCACCGCCCGGCCACCGTCGGCGGTGCGGACCGCGACGACCTGCGCCGGTGCCTCCGGCAGCGGATCGGATTCGTCGACGGTCAGCTCCCACTCCTCGAGCAGTTGCCCTAGGCCGGCCCGGAGCGGGGTCACCGCACCGAGCCCGAGGAGCGCTCGACGGTACGCTCGCGAGGACCCAACTCAGCGGAGGACAACTCGTGACCGTGAGCGACTGCGACGAGCGAGGAACGAGCGAGGAGCACAAGCGAACAGCAGGCACCGTGGCAGTTCGCGACAACCCCGAGCTCAACCGCTACGAGATCTACTCCGACGACCAGCGGGTCGGGCTGACCGAGTACAAGTTGCACGACGGCATGATCGCGCTCCTGCACACCGAGATCGACCCGGCCTTCGGTGGGCGCGGGTTGGGCAAGCAACTGGTCGAGGGAGCACTGGCCGACGCCCGCCGGCGTGGTCTGGCCGTCCGGCCGTTCTGCCCGTACGTGCGCAAGGTGATCGCGGACAATCCGGAGGCCTTCCTGGATCTGGTGCCGGAGTCCGAACGAGCCAAGTTTGAGATGTCGACCGGTGAGTGACGAGTGACTGACCGTCAGAACGAAATGAGGATCGTGGTGACCGCTCCGAACTCCGTGGCCGCCGTGCCGTCCCGGCTCCTGCTCGGCTCCGGCCCGAGCATCGTGCCCGACTCCGTGCTGGCGGCGTTGGCCCACCCCACCATCGGACACATGGACCCGGCCTTCGCCGTGGTGATGGCCGAGACCATCGAATTGCTGCGCGCCGCGTTCCGGACCGACAACCCCGCGACGCTGCCGGTGTCCGGCACCGGCAGCGCGGGTATGGAGGCGATGGTCGCGAACTTCGTCGACCCGGGCGACCGGGTGGTGTGCGGCGTCCACGGACTTTTCGGTGTCCGGATGGCCGACGAGCTCACTCGCGCCGGCGCCGAGGTGATCCGGGTGGAGGCGGAGTGGGGTCGGGCGATCGACCCACAGCGGCTGATCGAGGCCGCCCGGGACGGTCTCGACGCGATGTTCGTCGTGCACGGCGAGACCTCGACCGGGGTGGCGCAGCCCTTGGACGGCCTGGCCGATGTTTGTCGGGAGCGCGACGCGCTGCTGCTGATCGACTGCGTGACCTCGTTGGGCGGCCACCGGTTGGAGATCGACGCGTTCGGGGTCGACGCGGCATTCTCCGGCACCCAGAAGTGCCTGAACTGCCCGCCCGGGCTGGCCCCGCTGACCGCAGGCGAACGGGCGCTGGCCAAACTACGCCGGCGCACCCAGCCCGGCCGGTCGTGGTACTTCGACCTGTCGTTGGTCCTGAACTACTGGTATCCGGACCTGGGCGGGTCGTCAACGCGGGCCTATCACCACACCGCCCCGATCAACCTGGTCTATGGCCTGCGCGAGGCGCTCGGGTTGGTGGTCGGCGACGGTTGGCCTGCGGCGACGTGGGAACGACACCGGCGCGCCCATCACGCGCTGCGCGACGCGCTGGGCGTGTTCGGCTGCGTGCGGTTGGCGCCGGACGGTGAGCAGTTGCACCCGTTGCTCGCGGTCACCCCGCCGGACGGCGTCGACGAGGCCAAGATCCGCACAGCACTGCTGCTGGACCACGGGATCGAGATCTCCGGCGGGTTGGGGCCCTTGGCCGGTCGGCTGTGGCGGATCGGTGTGATGGGGGCCGGGGCGAATCCCGAGCCGCAACAACGGCTGGTGCTGGCGTTGGCCGAGCTGATCGGAGCCGACCCGGCGGAGCCGTTGGCGGCTCTGGATGAAGGGTGGCGTGAACTCTGAATCGGCACGGCACCGCTGGGGCGGTCCTTTTCCTCGAAGGTTGCCATGAGTTCTGACTGGACCACTCCCGGGGCATTCGAGGTCTCGCCCGGGGTGCACCGGATCCCGTTGCCGATGCCGAACGAGGGACTGCGGGCGGTCAACGTCTACGCGCTCACCGACCCGGGTGAGCCGGACGCCGGATGTGTGCTGATCGACTCCGGATGGGCGATTGAGGAATCGCGCGTGGCGCTGGAGAGCGCGTTGCTGACGATCGGTCAGGACCTCGGAACGGTAAGGCGATTCCTGGTCACCCATTCGCACCGGGACCACTACACGCTCGGGATCGCGGTGCGCCGCACGTTGGGCACGAAGGTGGCCATCGGTCTCGACGAGGAACCCAACATCACCGGGTCGATCAACTCGGGGTCGTCCAGCCAGGCCGCTCTGGTCCTGCCCGAATGGGGGGCCGCCGCGTTGGCCGAGGAGTGGCTGCGGGCCTACCCGCCCGCGGCGCGGGAGGCGCAGGCGGCCGCGTTCGAGCCGCCCGACGAGTGGATCAAGCCGGACGCGACGATCGCGGTCGGCACGCGAGACCTGATTGCGATCCCGACGCCCGGACACACCCGGGGACACCTGGTCTTCCTGGACCGCGCCGCCGGGGTGCTGTTCAGCGGCGACCACGTGCTGCCGAACATCACACCCTCGATCGGCTTCGAAGCGGCCCGGCCGCCCGATCCGCTGGGAGATTTCCTGCGATCGTTGGAACTACTCCTGAAGTACCCCGACGTCCGAATGTTGCCCGCGCACGGCGGCCCGGCCGACTCCGTCCACGGTCGGATCGCGGAACTGATCGCCCATCACGAAGCCCGTTTGGACCGTACCCAGGAGGCGGTGCTCGCGGGCGCCGGGACGCCGTTCGAGGTCGCCCGTCAGCTGGGTTGGACCCGGCACAATCGCATCTTCGACGACCTCGACGTGTTCAACCGGGTGCTGGCCACCGGCGAGACCGCGGCCCATCTGGTGGTTCTCGCCGAGCGCGGCCGCATCCGACGGAACATCGACGGTGCGGGTGTGCAGACCTACGAGCCGGTCGGTTGACCGGGGCCTGATGCAATGATCGAGGCATGAGTCTGAGCTTCGGAGTGTTCGTCCCGCAAGGCTGGAAGATGGAGCTGGCCACGATCGGTGACCCGGCCGCGAAGTGGGCCAAGGCCGTGGAGATCGCGCAGCTGGCCGAGGATCTTGGCTACGACTCGTTGTGGGTCTACGACCACGTGCACAACGTGCCGCGGCCGGCGCAGGAGACCGTGTTCGAGTGCTGGACCACGTTGGCCGCGATCTCGCAACGCACATCGCGGATCATGCTGGGCCAGATGGTCGGCTGCGCGCCGTATCGGAACCCGGCCCTGCTGGCGAAGATCACCGCGAACCTCGACGTGATCTCCGGCGGTCGGCTGATCTGGGGCATCGGTGCCGGCTGGTACCGCAGCGAGTTCACCGGCTACGGCTACGAGTTCGCCTCGAACGCCGACCGGATCCGGGTCATGCGGGAGACCGTCGAGATCGTCACCGGTATGTGGCGCGAGCCGTCGTTCTCCTACGCCGGTCGCCATTTCACGTTGGATCGTGCCGAGTGCGACCCGAAGCCGATCCAGTCCCCGCGGCCGCAGGTGCTGATCGGCGGCGGCGGCGAGAAGCTCACCCTGCGCGTGGTCGCGCGCCTGGCCGATGCGGCCAACTTCGGCGGCAAGCCGCACGAGTTCGCGGCGAAGTGCGAGGTGCTCAAGGAGCACTGCAAGGCCGTCGGCCGCGACTACGACGAGATCGCCAAGACCTGGTCGCCGGAGGTGTTCATCCGCACCGACGAGCGGGAGCTCGTCAAGGGCGGCAGCCTGTGGGGCGAGGACTTCGAGTCCTGGCGCGCGGGCAACCTCGTCGGAACCCCGGAACAGGTTGCCGAGAAGGTAGCCGCGTACGCCGCCCTCGGGTGCACCGGCTTCTACCCGTGGTGTTCGGACTACCCGGACACGCAGTCGATGCGCCTGTTCGCCGAGCAGGTTATCCCGCAGTTCCGCAACTGACACGCCCGACCTGACGGGATGTCAGATCTGGCTTACCGGTCGTTGAGGCACGATCCGATCGGTAAGCCTTTCCTCGTTCAGTTGCGAGATCGGGCCCGGGTACGGTCGGGCCACCGGTCCCAGCTGAGCAGGTACCCGGCGGCGACGATGGCGACGCCGACGTCCTTGTCGCCCATCAGGTAGCCGACCCACAGCCCGGCGGCGAGCAACAGCAACCAGCGGACCATTCGTGGCGCCACCGTGGTGCGTCCTGACGTGTCCAAGAGTGCCTCGTTCCCTGCCGACGCAGTCGCGGTCGATCGATGGTGCCCGCGTCGGGGTGTGAGGACTGTGTGAGGGCGTTTGTCGGTCAACGCAGGTGGAACTCGGCCTGGGTTTCCCAGTACCGGTTGCGTCGTGGTTTTCGATCCGAGTCGGTCCACGGGGGCGGTCGTAGTTGGGGTCGGCCGTCGGCGGCCATCTCGATATCCCAGCCGCCGTGGTGTATCGCGTCGTGATGCCGGCCGCAGACCAAGGCCAGATTTTCCAGGTCGGTCGGGCCGCCTTCGATCCAGTGCCTGAGGTGGTGGGCATCGCACCAGGCGGCGGGCCGATCGCAACTCGGGAACACGCAACCGCGGTCGCGGACCACCAGGGCCAGCCATTGTTGGGAACTCACGATTCGTCTGGTGCGGCCCATGCTGAGCGGGACGCCGTTGGTGTCCAGGCGGATCGCGGTCAGGTCGGCGTCGCAGGAGATCCGGCGGACCGCGGCGGCGGAGAGGTGTTCGCCGGTGGCGGTGATCCCGAGCCCGCGGCCGTTCGCGAACGCCTGCTGGGTGACGGTGACGATCAGGTGGGGGCGGGCGCCGCGGGAGGTGGGCAGGTCGCCGTGCCGCAGCACCATCGCGACCAGGTGCGCGAGGGCGTCGGCGCGGCGCACGGCCGCGTCGCGCCGGTCGGGTTCCCCGTCGAGGCCGGGCTGCGGTGCGGACAGCGGCTCGAGTGCGGCTTGGAGGTGGGCCATCTGTTCGTCGGTGTCGGTCCACTTCAAGGTGGTGGTCCCGTCCCCGTTGGGGCGCAGGTGCGCCGCACGTTTGCGGCGCGCGGTCTCCTCGCGTGGCTCGGCGCCGTCGGGGTCGAGGTAGGCCGCCATGACCTTGTCCATCCGCCGCAGGTCCGTGGCGTTCAACTCCGCGGCGGACTCCAGCAGGATCGCCTCGACCTCGCCTTGTTGTTCCACCGAGGCCATCGGCGGCAACCCGGTCACTACCTCGACGATCGCCTTGGCCCGCTCGCGACAGATCACACCGGCGGCCAACGCCTCACCGGTGTCGACCAACCGGCCACCAAGGGCTTCGGCCAGCCTCACGGTGACCGCGGCCTCCGCGGGCGACATCGTCAAGGCACCCATCAGGTAGGCCCGCGGATTGACCGTACCGACCTCGGCCGGGATCCCACGGGAGATGACCTCGCGGACCAGGTGCAGCTCCATCGACTCGACCTGCGCCCGGAACCGATGGAACTTCAGGAGCAAATCCGAGACCTGCACACCCGCGCAGGACCAGAGATCATTCTCAACCGATTTCCGTGCAGCGGTAATAGCGGCCTCGAGTTCCGAGACCACCTCAACCACCGCGTTTTCCATACCGACAATATTAACCGAACCCACCGACAAAACTCACCCGAATACAGGAACCCCCACAACCAATTCGGGGGCTCGAAACAAGATTTTGGCCGGTGTCCTCGTGCGGCGTTGGAGAACCG
>DATAUG010000027.1:0-2090 GCA_036268355.1 Sporichthyaceae bacterium | reverse complement strand
TGACAACGGCCGCGGGAGACTGCCCCGAGATGGCCATTTAGCTGCCCGCTGGCGGACGTGAGTGTTGCCCGCTGGCGGTCATGGGATTTGCCCGACACGACGTCGTCTGCCTGGCCGCGTCCCGCGGCCGGGGTCCCTCTTCGGGTGCGATGGCGGTGCTGAAGCGCCCGTCGACCCGAAGAGGGACAACTTGAAGTCTGCCGAGGAAATCATGGAAATGCTGGAAGCGTTCGACCTGACCGGGTCTCTGCGTGACGCCGCGGAGCTGGCGGGGTGCTCGCATCACACGGTCGGGCGGTATGTGCGGGCCCGGGATGCGGGCGGGGTGCGTGACCGGGCGGCGGCCCGGCCGCAGCTGGCTGATGAGTTCTGGCCCAAGCTCGAGGAGTGGATGGAGCGGTCGAAGGGCAAGATCCGCGCTGACGTGGCGCACGAGAAGCTGGCGGCGCTGGGCTATCAGGGATCGGAGCGGACGACCCGCCGGGCGGTCGCCCGGGTCCGGGCGGCATACAGGTCGGGCCGGGTGCGGGTGCACCGGCCGTGGGTGACCGAGCCGGGGATGTGGCTGCAGTACGACTTCGGTGACGGCCCGGTCGTCGATGGCGTGAAGACGGTGCTGTTCTGCGCGTGGCTGGCCTGGTCGCGGTTCCGGGTGGTGATCGCGTTGCGAGACAAGACGATGCCCAGCGTGTTCGCCGCGCTGGACGTCACGCTGCGCAAGGTCGGTGGGGTGCCGACGTATCTGCTGACCGACAACGAGAAGACCGTCACCGTCGAGCACGTCGCCGGGATCGCGGTCCGCAACCCACAGATGCTCGCGTTCGCCCGGCACTACGGCGTCACGGTGCACACGTGCGAGCCGGCCGACCCGGCGTCCAAGGGCGGCAGCGAGTCGACGGTGAAGCTGGCCAAGGCCGATCTGGTCCCGAAGGACACGAATCTGCTTCCTGCGTATGGGTCTTTCGCCGAACTGGAGGCGGCCTGCGCCGCGTTCTGCGAGCAGGTCAACAGCCGCATACATCGGGTGACGCGGCGGGCGCCGGTTGACATGCTCGCCGAGGAACAGGCACGGCTGCACCGACTTCCGGTCGCGGCCCACACGGTCGCGTTCGGGCTGACCCGCACGGTCGCGGCCAAGACACCGATGGTCGCCTTCGACGGCGGGCAGTACTCGGTGCCCCACCAGTTGCTGGGGCAGCAGGTCTGGGTCCGCACCCACGGCATCGGCACCGGCGAGCAGGTGATCATCGTGCACATCGGCCAGGACGGCCCGCTCGAGGTCGCCCGGCACGCACGAGCCACCCCGGGCAGCCCGAAGCTCGATGATGCGCACTTCCCGCCGGCACCGGCCGGGCTGGACCGGGCGCCGCGAGCGCGCACCGCCGTCGAGAGCGAGTTCCTCAGGTTGGGCGAGGGGGCGCACCTGTGGTTGACCGAGGCCGCCGCCGCGGGCACCAGCAGGATGCGGGTCAAGATGGCTGCTGCGGTCGCGACCGCGAAGCTGGTCGGTGGCGTCGAGGTCGACTGGGCACTCGGGCACGCGGCCGTCAACGCCCGCTTCGGCGAGCACGACCTCGCCTCGATCCTCGAGCACCACGCCAGGACCCGGCCCGGTGAACAGCATCAGGCCAGCGAGGATCACTCCCTGTCGCAGGGCACCGCCAGCTGGGCCGCGCTCGGCACCGAACAGGGTGGAGTATCGGCGTGAGCACCACGACCCGGACCCGACCGACAACACCGGATTCCCTTGTCGCCGCGGGTGTTCCAGCCGCGCCGCCGCTGCCGGAGGATCTGGAGTCGTTGCTGCGCCGGTTGCGGCTACCGCACATCCGCCGGCTTGCGCCGGAGGTGATCGCGACCGCCAAGGCCCAACGCTGGGAACCAGCCGAAGTGCTCCGGGCACTGTTCGGGGAGGAGGCCGCCGGACGGGAACGCTCGGCACTGGCGACCCGCCGCGCTGCCGCGGCGTTCCCGACCGGCAAGACTTTCGACGCCTGGAAGCCCGACGCGTCCTCGATCCCGGCACCGACCCAGCAAGCGCTGCGCACCCTGGAGTGGGTGCACCGCCGCGAGAACCTCGTCGTCTGCGG
>DATAUG010000026.1:0-2352 GCA_036268355.1 Sporichthyaceae bacterium | reverse complement strand
CCGGACGCGACGATGACATTGCGCTTCGAGGTGTTGAGCGTCATCTCGTTCTGCCGGTAGGTGCCCTCGATGATCGACGACGCGGAACCGTTGTAGTCGGCCAGCGAGGCGTTGGTGGTGCGCCAGGCGGGCAGCTGCTGGCTGTCGATGTAGCCGTGGGAAATGGCCTCATGCGGATCGAAATCCCCGGCCAGTCGGTAGACCACGAGCTGGGCATTCGGGCTGTAGAGGCTGGTGCTGCGGCGGTTGGCGGTCACGACGAATGCGTCCGGGACGTTGGGGTCAGGTACCTGTGTCCAGCCTTGCGGCATCGGCAGGACCAGGTCGAGCGCGTTGAACCCCGGAGCCTTTTGCGGCTCCATCTTGACGCCCTTGCCGTTGAAGAAGTCGCGCATCGTCCCGGCGGCGGCAGGCATCAGTGCCGGCGGGGCGGCAGCCTCCGGCGGGGGCCCCGGTGCGGGTGCGACCGGGGCCGGGACGGGCGCGGCCTGCGGGGCGAGGCCCGGCATGGCGTTGCCGAGCGCCCCGGGGGCGGCGGCGACCGCCTGCGGCGCGGGGGCAGGGATCGGCGCGGGGACGGGCCGGGGCGGGAATACCGGATCGGCCGAGGCGGTGGGGCTGGCGAGGCTCAGCACGCCGGCGGCACCGACGGCTAGACTTGCGACCGTCACTCGCCAGCTACGGGCTGTCTGCTTCATGTGAGTCCGGTCCTTCCGAGACTGCTCGGGTCGTTCTTGGAGTCGCAGAAAGTGACTGTAACCAGGGGTAAGCGCTGGCATCCAGGGCTGGAATCGACCTGCAACAGACCTGGGATAAACCCCTGACCGCTCTGCAATCCAACCGAGACCGTCGGTGGTCGGCGGGTCGCTCGACGTCGCCCTTATAGCCTGTTGGGCGTGACCGACTCCGACCCCGACGCGCCGCGGTACCGCTACACCGCGGACCTGGCCGGCCGCATCGAACAGACCTGGCAGGACAACTGGACCCGGCTGGGGACCTTCAACGTGCCCAACCCGGTTGGCTCGCTGGCGCCGACGGACGGCTCACCAGTACCCGACGACAAAATGTTCGTCCAGGATATGTTTCCGTACCCATCCGGCGAGGGGCTGCATGTCGGTCACCCGCTCGGCTACATCGCCACCGATGTCTACGCCCGCTACTTCCGGATGATCGGCCGTAACGTGCTGCACGCGTTGGGTTTCGATGCGTTCGGCTTGCCCGCCGAGCAGTACGCGGCGCAGACCGGCACGCACCCGCGCACCCGCACCGAGGCCAACATCGTCAACTTCCGGCGCCAGCTGGGCCGACTGGGGTTCGGTCACGACAACCGGCGCAGCTTCTCCACCACCGACGTCGACTTCTACAAGTGGACGCAGTGGATCTTCCTGCAGATCTACAACGCATGGTTCGACACCGTCGCCGACAAGGCCCGCCCGATCGCCGAGCTGGTCGCCGAATTCGATTCCGGCGCGCGCCAATTGGACGAGGGCCGAGTGTGGTCGACGCTGTCGGTGGGTGAACGCGCCGACGTGATCGACGGGCACCGGCTGGTGTACCAGTCCGACTCGATGGTCAACTGGTGTCCGGGCCTGGGCACCGTGCTGGCCAACGAAGAGGTCACCGCCGACGGCCGCAGTGAGCGCGGCAATTTCCCGGTGTTCCGGAAGCGGCTGCGGCAGTGGATGATGCGAATCACCGCCTACTCCGACCGGCTGCTCGACGACCTCGACGCGCTGGACTGGCCGGAGAAGGTCAAGACCATGCAGCGCAACTGGATCGGCCGGTCCACTGGCGCGGCCGTGTTGTTCTCGGCGGCGGCGGGCGATATCGAGGTGTTCACCACCCGCCCAGACACGCTCTTCGGCGCAGCCTATGTGGTGTTGGCGCCGGAGCACGATCTGGTCGATCCCCTGGTCGCGTCGAGCTGGCCGGACGGGACAGATCCGCGCTGGACCTACGGGGCGGCCACGCCCGCGCAGGCTGTCGCCGAGTATCGGCAGGCGATCGCCGCGAAGTCCGATCTGGAGCGTCAGGAGAACAAGACCAAGACCGGTGTTTTCCTGGGCGCTTACGCGACCAACCCGGCCAACGGCGAGCAGGTGCCGGTCTTCATCGCCGACTACGTGCTGGCCGGATACGGCACCGGCGCGATCATGGCCGTCCCGGGCCACGACCCGCGCGACTGGGAATTCGCTGGCGAGTTCGGCCTGCCGATCGTCGAAGTCATTGCCGGAGGCGACGTTTCGCTGGCGGCCTACACCGGCGACGGAGTTCTGGTGAACTCGGACTACCTCAATGGTTTCGAGGTGGCGGCCGCCAAGGAAACCATCACCGCGCGGCTGGAATCGCAGG
>DATAUG010000025.1:0-9133 GCA_036268355.1 Sporichthyaceae bacterium | reverse complement strand
CGCTGATAGCGCTCGATCAGCCGGACGCAACGCGGAAGGGGGGCGTAGGGCACGGGCGTGGGGTGGGGCCGTAGGGCGTGCCGCTGGTTCGGTGGCGTAGCTCAGGGCGCGCGGTGCGGCCAGGCGGCCCAGGCGCTGCGGACCATGTCGTGCAGGTCCAGTTCGGCCTTCCAACCCAGCTCCAGCGCGATCTTCTCGACCAGGCCGACCACTCGCGCCGGGTCGTGGGGCCGCCGCGGACCGATCTCGTAGGCCAAGTCGGTGCGGGTGACCTCCGCGACGACCGCCATGACCTCCTTGACCGAGGCGCCGTCGCCCCGGCCCACGTTGAGCACCTGGCCGTAGGCCGGACCGCCCGCGGCCGCCGTATCCAGGCGTTGCGCCGCCGCCACGTGCGCGGCGGCCACATCGGTGACGTGGATGAAGTCGCGCACGCACGACCCGTCCGGCGTCGGGTAGTCCGCGCCGAAGACCTGCGGCCGACGACCGGCGGTGATGGCCCGGAACGTGCACGGGACCAGGTTGGTCTCGCAGGTGTCGCCGAGGTCCGGCGAGCCCGCCCCGACCACGTTGAAGTAGCGCAGGCTCGCCCAGTGCAACGGCCCGGCCAGTGCCGCGTCGGCGACCATCCACTCGCAGGCGAGCTTGGTGCGCCCGTACGGGCTCTCCGGTTGAGTCGGTGTCAGTTCGTCGACGAAGTCCACGGCCGGGGGACCGACCACCGCGCAGGTGGAGGAGAACACGATCCGATCCACGGCGGCGGCCCGCATCGCGGTGAGCAACGACGCACAGCCACCGACGTTCTGCTCGTAGTAGTACAGCGGCCGTTCCACCGACTCGGGCAGGGACTTCTTGCCGGCCAGATGGACGACGCCGCGCACGTCGTGCTCGCGCAGGGTCGTCTCCAGCAGCGCGCTGTCCAGCACGTCCGCCTGGACGAACGGCACCTGGTCGGGCACCCGGGTGCGCAGACCGGTGGACAGGTCGTCGAGCACCACGACATCGAGTCCCGCCTGCACCAGGGCACGCACGACGTGTGCCCCGATATAGCCCGCACCACCGGTGACCAGCCAAGACATGCGGGAGAGGTTATCCTCCCCGGCGCGCCCCTCCGGATGGATGGTGTGGCGACGCGCCCGACCGGGGGTGGTCGGCCGGTGCCCACGCTCCACGGTTAGATGAACCAACCTCCGACCCTGCGGAGAAGGATGGGTGAATGGGCCGCAACCCAGAGTCGGCGCCGACCGGCTCAACCGGGTCGACGATCGGGAGCCACCCCACCGCGCGCGAGTTGCGGGTTGCCGAGCGGGCGGAGAACTTCCCGGTGGCGATGCGGTTGCTGCCCGGGCGGGATCAGCGGCGGCTGCGGGTGCTGTACGACACGGTGCGCACGATCGATGACACCTCCGATCGCACACCCGGCGACGCGACGGCCGCGCTGCACGCGCTGCGCGACGACCTGGACCGGATCTGGACGCCCGGCCCGGGGCCCCAGGCGCCGGTGCTGCGCCGGTTGGCCGAGACCGTCCGGGAACTCGGGCTGTCCGCAGCCCCGTTCCACGGCCTGATCGCGGCGGGGCTGGCCGACCAGCAGGTCACCGCGTACGGCAACTTCGGGGAGTTGCGCGACTACTGCCGGTTGTCGGCCGACCCGGTGGGACGGCTGGTGCTGGCCACCTTCGGGGTGCGCGACCCGGCGGCCGAGGCATTGTCCGACCAGGTCTGTACCGCCCTGCAGCTGCTCGAGCACTGGCAGGACGTCGCCGAGGACCGTCGGCTCGGGCGGATCTATCTGCCGGCGGACGACATGGCCGCCTTCGGGGTGGTTCCGGCCGATCTGGATGCGGCGGTCGCGGGCCCGTCGCTGCGCGCGTTGCTGCGCTTCGAGACGGACCGGGCGGCCCGGCTGCTGGTCGCGGGTTCCCGACTTGTCGGATCGCTACGGGGTTTCGCCCGGGTCGCGGTGGCCGGATATGTCGGCGGCGGGGTGGCCACGGTCCAGGCGTTGCGACGCAGCGGTTTCGACTCGCTCCGGGCCACCCCGCGGCCGCGTCCGGCGGACGTCGCCGTGGCCGCGCTGCGAGTCGCGGTGCACGGCGACGCGGCCTGGGCCGCTACTCTGTGTGCCGGCTGAGCGGGTTACTCGCTTGTGCTCCTCGCTGGTCCCTCGCTCGTCTCAGTCGCTCGCTGTACTTGTTGCTCGCTGGTGCTCCCGGTGGAGGGTGCTCCGCGAGCGAGAAGCTCTCCGGACGTCACGGGAGGTGCGCGGTGACTGACCGGCTGCCCGCCGCCCACCGGACGTGCGCGCAGATCACCCGGACTCAGGCCCGCAACTTCTACTACGGGATCCGGCTGCTCTCGCCGCCGAAGCGGTCGGCACTTTGCGCGGTCTACGCACTGGCCCGACGTATCGACGACATCGGCGACGGCTCGGGCACGGCGGAGGACAAGGCCGCCCGACTGGCCGCGCTGCGCAGCGAGCTCGGGCGGTTGACCAGCGCCACCGATCCCGTACTGATCGCGGTCGGCGACGCGGCGGCACATTTCCCGATCCCGATGTCGGCCTTCGGCGAGCTGATCGACGGCGTCGAGATGGACGTCATGGGCACGACCTACGCGACGTTCGACGACCTGGTGCCGTACTGCAGGCGGGTCGCGGGCGCGGTCGGCCGGCTCTGCCTGGGGGTCTACGGGACGGCGCCGGGGACCGAGGAGACCGCCTCCCGCCACGCCGATGCGCTCGGGATCGCCCTGCAGCAGGTCAACATCCTGCGCGACATCCGCGAGGACCTGTTGGTCGGCCGGGTCTACCTGCCCAAGGAGGACCTGGACCGCTTCGGGGTCACCCTGGGGCTCAACCCGGACGGCAGCCTGGCCGACCCCGGCGGCGGTTTGCGG
Organism: Sporichthyaceae bacterium; assembly: GCA_036268355.1. GTDB lineage: Bacteria > Actinomycetota > Actinomycetes > Sporichthyales > Sporichthyaceae > DASQPJ01. Next base: position 6,235 of record DATAUG010000025.1, on the reverse strand, counting down.
GCGCTGATCGGGGTGGCTGCGGCGCGCGCCGCGGCGTGGTTCGACGACGGCCTTCGGCTGCTTCCGATGCTGGACAGCCGCAGCGCCGCCTGCACCGCGGCGATGGCGGGCATCTACCGGGACCTGCTGCGCATCATCGAGGCCGATCCGCAGGTCGTGTTCGGCGGGCGCATCTCGCTGTCCGGATGGGAGAAGGCCCGGGTCGCGGGCCGGGCGCTGGCCGGGCGAGCGGTGTGAACGGGGCCGACGGGACGGCCGACGGGTTGCGCGGTCGTCGGGTGGCGGTGCTCGGCGGCGGGCTGGCCGGACTGACCGCCGCGCTGGACGCCGCCGCGGCCGGGGCGCAGGTGCAGTTGTTCGAGGCCAAGCCGCGGTTGGGCGGGCTGACCCACTCCTTCACCCGTGGCGACCTGGTGGTCGACAACGGCCAGCACGTGTTCCTGCGCTGCTGCACCCGGTACCGCGCGTTGCTCGACCGGCTTGGCGTCGCCGATCAGGTCCACCTGCAACCTCGGTTGGACGTCGAGATCCGCCGCCCGGGGGTGGCCCGTCCGGCCCGGCTGCGGCGCAACAACCTGCCCGCCCCGTTGCACCTGGGCAACTCGCTGCTCGGTTACGCGCCGCTGTCGCCGCCGGCCCGGGTCCGGGCCGTGTTGGCCGCGGTGGCGCTGTCCCGGGTCGACGTCGCCGACCCGGCCACCGACCGACGCAGCTTCGGCGACTGGCTGGCCGCCCACGGTCAGGACCCGGGAGCGGTGGCGGCCCTGTGGGACCTCGTCGGGGTGGCCACGCTGAACGCTCGTGCCGCGGACGCCTCGTTGGCCCTGGCCGCCTACGTCTTCCAACAGGGTCTGCTCACCGATCGCCGCGCCGGCGACATCGGCTGGTCGCGGGTCCCGCTGCAGCAGCTGCACGGGGATGCCGCGGAACGTGCGCTGCTGGCGGCCGGTGCGACGGTGACCACCGGCACCAAGGTCTGCGGGCTGCAACAGCAGGAGTCCGGCTGGTCGATCACCGTGCGGGCCGGCACCGAGCCGGAGTCCGAGGTGGCGGCCGACGCGGTCGTGGTGGCCCTGCCGCCGAAGGCGACCGAGGCACTGCTCCCGGACGGCGCGGTGGGTCCGGCGGCGGGTTGGGCACAGCGGCTCGGAACGGTCCCGATCGTGAACGTGCACCTGCGGTACGACCGACCGGTGATCGGGAGCGACTTCGTCGCCGGACTCGACTCGCCGGTGCAGTGGATCTTCGACCGCAGCCGCGCGGCCGGAGCGCCCGCCGGACGCTACGTCGCGATCTCGTTGTCCGCCGCGCAGGAGTTCGTCGACCTACCGACCGGGCAGATGCGGGAACTCTTCGTGCCCGCGGTGGCGGCGTTGCTGCCTGCTGCCGTCGGCGCGGTGGTCGAGGATTTCTTCGTGACCCGCGAACGGGAGGCCACCTTCGCGCCCGCGCCGGGCGTGCGGGCCAACCGACCCGGCGCCGCGACCGCATTGCCGGGCCTGGTGCTGGCCGGTGCACACACCGACACCGGCTGGCCGGCCACCATGGAGGGCGCGGTGCGCAGCGGCGAGGCCGCGATCGCCGCGCTGCTGCGGAGCGCCGTTCCGGTCACCGCGACCCGACCGGTGGCCCGGACCGGAGAGCCCGCATGACGGTCTCCCCGGCGGTTGCGCCGGCCGGCCTGCAGGACGCCCGTCGGCTCGTGGAGCCGGCACTGCGTGCCGCGGTGGCCAGGCTGGACCCGACCACCGCCGCCCAGGCCAGCTACCACCTGGGGTGGACCGACGAGGACGGCCGGCCGTGCGCCGGCGGTGGCAAGGCCGTGCGACCCAGCCTGGCGCTGCTGGGTGCGCGCGCGGTCGGCGCCGATCCCACGGTGGCCGTCCCGGGTGCCGTCGCGGTCGAGTTGGTGCACAATTTCTCGTTGCTGCACGACGATCTGATGGACGGCGACACCGAGCGCCGCCATCGCACCACTGTCTGGGCCCGCTGGGGACCGCCGAGCGCGATCCTCACCGGCGACGCGCTGCTGGGTCTGGCCGTCGAGGTGCTGCTGGAGGTGCCCGGGCCGACGGGCGCCGCGGCGGCCCGGCTGCTCGTCACCACCACGCGGGATCTGATCCGGGGTCAGGTCGAGGACATGTTGTACGAGGGCAGTCCCGAGGTGGACGTCGACGCAGTGCTGGGCATGGCGGCGGCCAAGACCGGGGCGTTGCTGTCGGCGTCGGTCGCGATCGGGGCGGTGCTGGCCGGCGCGTCCCGGGAATTGGTCGACGCGCTCGCCGAGTTCGGTGCCGAACTGGGGCTCGCCTTCCAACTGGTCGACGATGTGCTCGGGATCTGGGGCGATCCGACGTTGACCGGAAAGCCGCAGTACTCCGACCTGCGCTCGCGTAAGACCTCGCTGCCGGTCGCCTGGGTGATCGGCCGGGGCGGGGAGTGCGGGCAGCAGATCGCGAAGTGGTTGGCGGCCGAGTCCTGCGACAGCGACGAGCGGTTGCGCGAGGTCGCCGAATTGCTCGCCGAGGGCGGCGGGAAGGACTGGGCCCGCGCCGAGGCGGCCCGCTGCGCCGCGCGGGCCACCGCGTGTCTGGTCGGGGTGGACGCCCGAGCCGACGTCGTCGAGGAGCTCAACGCGTTGGCCGAGTTCGTCGTGGGACGGGACCAATGACCGCCGACACCACCGAGGCGCAGGCCCGGCGCGACAGCCCGGCGGCCACGGCCGACGCGGCGATCGCCGCGGCGGTGGAGTGTCTGCGCGGGCTCCAGGACCCGGCCGGTTGGTGGAAGGGCGAGCTGGAGACCAACGTCACCATGGACGCCGAGGATCTGCTGCTGCGGGAGTTCCTCGGCATCCGCACCGCCGCGGAGACCGACGCCGCGGCCCGGTGGATCCGGCGCAATCAGCGCCCCGACGGGAGTTGGGCCACGTTCGCCGGCGGGCCGGGCGACGTCTCCACCACCGCCGAGGCCTGGGTCGCACTGCGCCTGGCCGGCGACGAAGTGACGGCCCCTCACATGATCGCGGCCGCCGAGTCCGTGCTGGCCGGCGGCGGGGTGGAGGCAAGCCGGGTGTTCACCCGGATCTGGTTCGCGCTGTTCGGCCTGTGGCGCTGGGAAGACCTGCCGAACCTGCCGCCCGAGGTGATCCTGCTGCCGAGGTGGGCGCCGCTCAACGTATACGACTTCGCCTGCTGGGCCCGGCAGACCATCGTCCCGCTCACGGTCGTCGGAACGCTGCGCCCGGTCCGCCCGTTGGCCTTCGGCATCGACGAACTACGTACCGGCCGGTCCCCGGTGCGGCCCGTGCAGGATTGGGTCGGGCGGGCATTCGGGATGCTCGACAAGGCGTTGCACCACTACGGCCGACTACCGCGCAACCCCGTGCGCCGGCGTTCGCTGCGGCTGTGTGCCGAGTGGATCATGGCGCGTCAGGAGGCCGACGGGTCGTGGGGCGGCATCCAACCGCCGTGGGTGTACTCGATCCTCGCGCTGCACCTGCTCGGCTACCCGTTGGAGCACCCGGCGGTGCGGGCGGGCCTGGCCGGGCTGGACCGCTTCGTGATCGTCGAGGACTCCCCCGTTGGTCCGGTGCGCCGGTTGGAGGCGTGCCAGTCCCCGGTGTGGGACACCGCGTTGGCGGTGGTCGCGCTGCGCGAGGCGGAGGTGCCGGCCGACGACTCGATGCTGCTGCGTGCCGCGGACTGGTTGGTGGGCGAGGAGATCACCGTGCCGGGGGACTGGGCGGTACGGCGTCCCGACCTGGCCCCGGGCGGTTGGGCGTTCGAGTTCGACAACGACCTCTACCCGGACACCGACGACACCGCCGAGGTGGTCATGGCGCTGCACCACGCGCCCGGCAGCGATCCGGCGGCGAGTGCCGCGGCGGTGGAGCGCGGAATCGCGTGGAACATCGGAATGGCCTGCGCCGACGGTGGTTGGGGGGCATTCGACGCCGACAACACCCGAACGCTGCCGACGCGCCTGCCGTTCTGCGACTTCGGCAACGTCACCGACCCGCCGTCCGCCGATGTCACGGCCCACGCGGTGGAGATGCTCGCGGTGACCGGCCGGGCAGGTGATCCGGCCTGCCGGCGGGGTGTCGCCTGGTTACGGGCGGCTCAGGAGGCCGACGGCTCCTGGTTCGGCCGTTGGGGCGCCAACCACGTCTACGGGACCGGCGCGGTGGTGCCCGCGCTGATCGCCGCGGGCGTCGACCCGTCGGATCCGGCCGTCCGGCGGGCGGCGGCGTGGCTGACGGCCCATCAGAACGCCGACGGCGGCTGGGGTGAGGACCTGCGCTCCTACCGCGAGCCGGAGTGGATCGGCCGCGGCGAGTCCACGCCGTCGCAGACGGCCTGGGCCCTGCTCGCCCTGTTGGCGGCGGACCCGAAGGACCCGGCGGTGGACCGCGGGATCAGCTGGCTGACGGACCGTCAGCGGCCCGACGGCAACTGGGACGAGCCGTTCTTCACCGGGACCGGTTTCCCCGGGGACTTCTACCTCAACTACCACCTCTACCGGCTCACGTTCCCGCTGCTGGCGCTGGCCCGCTACGTCCGGGCACGCGCGTGACGGCGGGGGCCGCGGCGGCCGTGGTGGTCGCGCTGCGGCTGGAGGCGCTCGCGATGCGCGGGCACGTCGGCGGCGTCGAGGTGCTGCGGACCGGGATGGGCCCGCGGCGGGTGGCCGGGTGCGCGCCGCTGATCGCGGACCGCCGCGGCTGGGTGTCGGCGGGGTTCTGCGGCGGGCTGGCGCCGTTCGTGCGACCCGGTGATCTGGTGGTCGCTCACGAGGTCGTCGTCGCCGCGACCCGGCACGCCGTGCCGGCCGGCCGGGAGCTGGCGCAACGGCTGCGCGGCCTCGGCCTGCGGGTGCACCTGGGGTCGTTGGCCGCGACCGCCCAAGTCGTGCACGGAACGGTGCGGGAGAAGTTGGCGGCGGCCGGCCACCTGGCCGTCGACATGGAGTCCGGTGCGCTGGCGCAGCTGGCGGCGGGTCGCCCGTTCGCAGTCGTCCGTGCCGTGGTCGACACCGCGGACGCGCCGCTGGCGAGTCCGGGCACCCCGTTGCGGGTCTGGCGGGCACTACGCTCGCTGCGGATTGCTGCGCCTGAGATCGGCGCCTGGACCCGCGCGATCGACTCAATCGCGGTCGTACCTGCTGTGCCGATCGTCACCGAGTCCGAACCTCGGTAGCGGTACGGCTCGGTCTACAGCTCGGCCGAACGAACTACCTTCGTTCGGATCAGTTAAAAAGGGGTGAGCGAAGTGTCGATGCCGATGCGCCAGAACCTGCGCCTCGGAAAGTACCTCGCCAAACAGAAGTTGCTGCGGCGCAAGAAGTACCCATTGCTGCTGGAACTCGAACCGCTGTTCGCGTGCAACCTCAAGTGCGCCGGCTGCGGCAAGATCGAGCAACCGGCTTCGTTGCTCAAGCAACGGATGCCGGTGGAGCAGGCGGTGGCCGCGGTCAAGGAGTGCGGGGCGCCGATGGTCTCGATCGCCGGCGGTGAGCCGTTGATGCACCCGCAGATCGACGAGATCGTCCGGCAACTGCTCAAGCTGGGCAAGATCGTTTTCCTTTGCACCAACGCGGTTCTGCTGCCCAAACACCTGCACCGGTTCACCCCGCACGAGGACTTCGTCTGGATGGTGCACATCGACGGGCTGCGCGAGCGGCACGACCAATCGGTGTGCCAGGAAGGTGTGTTCGACCAGGCCGTAGCGGCGGTCAAGCAGGCGAAGGCCGCGGGCTTCCGGGTGATGACCAACACCACGTTCTTCAACACCGACACCCCGCAGGACGTGATCGACGTCCTGGACTACCTCAACAACGAACTCGGCGTGGACAACATGCAGATCTCGCCGGGCTACGCCTACCAGCGGGCTCCGGTGCAGGACCACTGGCTGGGCGTGGAACAGACCCGGGAGCTGTTCGCCAAGGCCTTCGCCGACGGGCGGCGCGCCAAGTGGCGGCTGAACCACTCTCCGGTGTTCCTGGATTTCCTGGAGGGCAAGCGCGACCTGACCTGCACGCCGTGGGGGATCCCGTCGTACTCGCTGCTGGGTTGGCAGCGGCCGTGCTACCTGCTCGACGACTCCTATGCCAAGAGCTACCAGGAGCTGCTCGACACCACCGACTGGGACAAGTACGGCCGGGGCAAAGACCCGCGCTGCGCCAACTGCATGGCCCACTGCGGCTACGAGCCCAGCGCGGTGCTGGCTACCACCAA
>DATAUG010000024.1:0-47584 GCA_036268355.1 Sporichthyaceae bacterium | reverse complement strand
GCGGAAGGGCGCGCGACACGGCAGAAGATGCATGGGGGGATGGTGCGCCGGTGAGCGAGCCACGGGCCGTGCTCGGGCCCAACCGTTACGGCAAGGCCGAGACCCGTGTTGTGCGCGTGCAGCGCATTGGCGACGTGCACGACCTGATCGACCTGAACGTGAGCATCGCCCTGTCCGGGGATCTGACGGACACTCACCTGTCCGGCGACAACTCGCACGTGCTGCCCACCGACACCCAGAAGAACACCGTGTTCGCCTTCGCCGGCGACGGGATCGACACCGCGGAGGAGTTCGCGCTGCGCCTGGCCCGGCATTTCGTCGCCACCCAGGAGGCGATCACGCACACGCGGGTGGTGATCGACCGCTACGCCTGGGACCGACTCGCCGTGGCCGGCGAGCCCGCCCCGCACTCCTTTCGTCGCGCCGGGTCCGAGGTCCGGACAGTGCACGTCGAGCACGGCACCGCCGAAGATCTCGTGGTCGCCGGGGTGCGCGACCTGGTCGTGCTCAACAGCGCCGGCTCGGAGTTCGTCGGGTTCGCCGTCGACGAGTACACGACGTTGGCAGCGGCGACCGACCGGATCCTGGCCACCGCGGTCGATGCCCGGTGGCGCTACGCCGCCGAGTGCGACGACTGGGACGCGACGCACGCCCGGGCACGGGGCTGCCTGCTGGAGGCGTTCGCGAGGACCTACTCCCGATCGCTGCAGCAGACCCTGTACGCGATGGGCGCGGCGGTGATCGAGCAGGTGCCGCAAGTGGTGGAGGTGCGCCTGGCCCTGCCCAACCGGCATCACTTCCTCGCCGACCTGAGCCCGTTCGGCAGGGACAACCCCGGTGTGGTGTTCCACGCCGCCGACCGCCCGTACGGCCTGATCGAGGGCACCGTGCTGCGGCCCGGCACGCTTGCCGATGCGAGGCACTGGTGAACGACGCCGGCGGGCATGCCGATCTGACGGCAGGGCTCGACGGCCTGCTTGTCGAGGCCGATGCTGCGGTGGCACGCCGCCGAACGTTGCCGGACGCGCGGTTCCCGATCCACACCTGCTACGTCCCGGCCGACGCCTACACCGCCGCCACGATCGGGGAATGGGGCGAGCAGGCACGGCAGGTGCTCGCCGCCCACGCCGAGCACCCGGAACTGCCCGACGTCCTCGGGCTGACCCCGCAGTTGCTCGCCGAAGTCCTCCCCCGGGCGCAGGCGATGTTGGAGCTGCGGCCGGTGCAGGACCTGCGAATCGACTTCGAGGACGGCTACGGGCTCCGCAGCGATGCCGAGGAAGACACGCACGCCGCGCTCGCCGCGACCGCGCTGGCGGCGACCCGCGATCGGACCGGCTGGGCCGGGTTGCGCGTCCGCAGCATGGAGGCGGCGACCCGGCAGCGGGCCGTGCGCACCCTCGCGGGTTTCCTCGCAGCGCTGCAGGCAGCCGGCGGTGACCCGACCGGCCTCATCGTCACGCTGCCCAAGGTGTCCCACCCGGATCAGGTTCGCGCGATGAGCGTGATCTGCTTCCGATTGGAAGCCCGCCACAATCTGCCCCCCGGCACGCTGCGCCTGGAGGTGCAGATCGAACTGCCGGCCGCGGTGCTGGCCGCGGACGGCACTGCGCCGGCCGGCGCGTTCATCGACGCGGCGGGCGGCCGCTGCGACGGACTGCACTTCGGCACCTACGACTACAGCGCCGCTCTCGGCATCGACCCCGCCGAGCAGCGTGCCGACCACCCTGCCGCCGAGCACGCGAAGGCGGTGCTGCAGCTCGCCGCGGCCGGACGCGGGGTGCGAGTGGTGGACGGCTCGTCGAACGTGCTGCCCATCGGTTCGGCCGTCCTGGACGCCTGGCGGATCCAGGCCCGGATCGTGCGTCGTGCCCTGGTCCTCGGCATCACCCAGGGTTGGGATCTCCACCCCGCACAACTGCCCTGCCGCTACCTGGTGACGCTGGGTCATCTGCGGTCCGGTGTGCCCACCGCTTGTGCTCGGTTGAGCGCCTACCGGTCCCGCGCGGCCGGCGGCTTCCTCGACGAACCCGCGACCGAGGCCGCACTCCGCGGGTTCCTCGACAGAGCCCTGGTTCTCGGAGCGATGGATCCCGACGAGGCGCCGCGACCTCCCGAACGGGTCCACAGCGGCCCGACCGCGATCCACGGCGGGCCCAATGCCGAAACAACGGTGTCCTAAGGTGCGACCGTGCAGCTGAGTCCGCATGAGACCGAGCGACTGCTGATCCACGTGGCCGCCGACGTAGCCGCTCGACGCAAGGCGCGGGGGCTGCGGCTGAACTATCCCGAGGCCGTCGCCATGATCACGGCCTTCCTGCTCGAAGGGGCCCGGGACGGGCGCAGCGTGGCCGACCTGATGAGCGCCGGCCGGCACGTACTCGGCCGGGCGGACGTGATGGACGGCGTGCCGGAGATGGTGCGCGAGGTCCAGGTCGAGGCGACCTTTCCGGACGGCACCAAGTTGGTGACCGTGCACGACCCGATCGCATGATCCCGGGCGAGATCCTCCCCGGCCCGGGAGTGGTGGAGCTCAATCCGGGTTGCCCGGTCACCACGATCCGGGTCGAGAACCAGGGCGACCGGCCCGTCCAGGTCGGGTCCCACTTCCACTTCGCCGAAGCCAACGCCGCGCTGGAGTTCGACCGCGACCTGGCCTGGGGTCAACGCCTGGCCGTGCCTGCCGGCACCTCGGTCCGTTTCGAACCGGGGATCGCGCGCGAGGTCGACCTGGTGGCGCTCGGCGGCATGCGCGTGGTGCCGGGGCTTCGGGGGTTGGCCGCCGGACCGCTGGACCGGGGGTGAGGTCGTGAGTTCTCTGGACCGCGGGCGCTACGCCGCCCTCTACGGACCGACCGTCGGCGACCGGATCCGACTGGCCGACTCGAACCTGCTCATCGAGATCACCGAGGACCGGTCCGCCGGGCCGCGACCCGGCGACGAGGTGGTCTTCGGGGGCGGCAAGGTGATCCGGGAGTCGATGGGGCAGTCGTGTGCGACCCGCGGTGAGGGCACCCCGGACACCGTCATCACCGGGGCGGTGGTCCTCGACCACTGGGGCGTGATCAAGGCAGACGTGGGGATCCGCGACGGCCGCATCGTCGCGTTGGGCAAGGCCGGCAACCCCGACGTGATGGACGGGGTGCACCCGGGCCTGGTGATCGGACCCTCCACCGAGGTGATCGCGGGCAACGGACGGATCCTGACCGCGGGCGCGATCGACTGCCACGTGCACCTGATCTGTCCCCAGCTGATCCCCGAGGCACTGGGTGGCGGCATCACCACCGTCATCGGTGGCGGCACCGGCCCGGCCGAGGGCTCCAAGGCCACCACCGTGACGCCGGGGGCCTGGCACCTGGCCCGGATGTTCGAGGCCCTCGACGACTTCCCGCTCAACTTCCTCCTGCTGGGCAAGGGAAATACGGTCCGTCCAGACGCCTTGTGGGAGCAGTTGCGGGCCGGGGCGGGCGGTTTCAAGCTCCACGAGGACTGGGGCACCACGCCCGCGGCCATCGATGCCTGCCTGCGGGTCTGCGACGCCGCCGGGGTCCAGGCCGCCATCCACACCGACACCCTGAATGAAGCCGGCTTCGTCGAGGACACCATTGCCGCCGTCGCCGGTCGTGGCATCCACGCGTACCACACCGAGGGTGCCGGCGGCGGGCACGCTCCGGACATCATCCGGGTCGCCGGGGTACCGAATTTCCTTCCGTCGTCGACGAATCCGACCCGGCCGCACACGGTCAACACCCTCGACGAGCACCTCGACATGCTGATGGTCTGCCATCACCTCAACCCGACCGTGCCGGAGGACCTGGCGTTCGCCTCGAGCCGGATCCGGCCGTCCACCATGGCGGCCGAGGACGTGCTGCACGACATCGGCGCGATCTCGATGATCGGCTCGGACAGCCAGGCGATGGGCCGGATCGGCGAGGTGGTGCTGCGCACCTGGCAGACCGCCCACGTGATGAAGGCCCGGCGCGGGTCCCTGCCCGGCGACGGCACCGCGGACAACTTCCGGGCCCGGCGCTACGTCGCGAAGTACACGATCTGCCCGGCCGTCGCCCACGGGCTGGACGGCGAGGTCGGTTCGGTGGAGCCGGGAAAACTCGCGGACCTCGTGCTGTGGGACCCGATGTTCTTCGCCGTCCGCCCGCTGCTGGTGATCAAGGGCGGCGCGATCGCCTGGGCGCAGATGGGCGACGCGAACGCCTCGATCCCAACCCCGCAGCCGATTCTCGCCCGGCGCATGTTCGGCGCCCACGGCCGAGTGCCGGCCCGCACGTCCCTGGCCTTCACCTCACCGGCCGCGCTGCAGGACGGGCTCGCTGAACGGCTTGGGGTCGCCCGCGCTCTGGTCCCGGTCGCGGACACCCGTTCCCGCAGCAAGGCCGACATGCCCGGCAACGACGCACTGCCGCGCATCGAGGTCGACCCGGACACGTTCACCGTGACCATCGACGGCGAGGTCGTGGAGGCCGCCCCGGCGGTGGAACTGCCCATGGCGCAGCGGTACTTCCTGTTCTAGGCCGACCGTGACCTCGTCCGTGCCGGCGGCACTGCTCACCCTCGCCGATGCCCGCTTCCCGGCAGGCGGCCATGCCCACTCCGGTGGCGCGGAGGTCGCTGTCGCTGATGGCCGGGTCAGCGATCCGACGTCCCTGCGGTCGTTCCTCCACGGTCGTCTGCGTACCCAGGGCCTGACCCAGGCGGCCCTGGCCGCCGCTGCCTGCTCGGCCGCCGCCGGGGCCGGGCCTTGGCCACAGTTGCCGGTGCTGGACGAGCACGCCGATGCCCGGACCCCCGCGGCCGTGCAGCGTCGGGTGTCACGGGCGCAGGGCCGCGCGGTTCTGCGGGCCGGGCTGGCGGCGTGGCCTGCTCCGGTCCTGGATGCCCTCGCGGCGACCTCGGGCGGTCCCCATCACCCGATCGCGATGGGGGTGGTTGCCCGGGCCGCTGGCCTCGACCCGGCGCAGGCGGCGTTGGTGGTCGCCCACGCGTCGGTGACCGGGCCGGCATCGGCGGTGCTGCGTCTGCTCGGTCTGGACCCGTACGGTGTCAACGCGGTGGTGGCCTCATTGGACGAGGCGTGCCAGGCGGTCGGCGAACAGGCGGCCCGCCTGCCGGAAGACTGGTCCGAATTGCCCGCGGCCACCGGTCCGCTCCTGGATCTGGCCGCGATCCGCCACGAGGGTTGGGAAGTGCGTCTCTTTGCATCGTGATCACGGGGTCCACGAGTCGTCGGGCGACGCGAGCCGGCGGCCCGGTCCGCTGCGGATCGGGATCGGCGGACCGGTCGGCTCGGGCAAGACAGCGTTGGTCGCGGCGCTGTGCCGCACGCTCGGCGCGGAATGCGAACTGGCCGTGGTGACCAATGACATCTACACGACCGAGGACGCGGATTTCCTGCTGCGCAACGGGGTCCTGCCCGCCGAGCGGGTCCGGGCGGTCGAGACGGGGTGCTGCCCGCACACCGCGATCCGCGACGACATCGCGGCAAATCTCGACGCGATCGCCGATCTGGTGGGGACCCTTCCTGGGCTCGAACTCGTGCTGGTGGAAAGCGGCGGGGACAACCTCACCGCCACGTTCAGCCGTGGCCTGGTGGACCGTCAGATCTTCGTGCTCGACGTGGCGGGAGGCGACAAGGTCCCCCGCAAGGGCGGCCCGGGCGTCACCTCGGCCGATCTCCTGGTGATCAACAAGATCGACCTGGCGCCGTTGGTGGGGGCCGACCTGTCCGTGATGGCGCGTGACGCGGCGGCGCGACGCGGCGGGGCGCCGACCGTTTTCTGTTCCCTGGTAGCGGATCCGGCGGCAACGGAGGTGGCTTCCTGGGTTCGGTCCCGGCTGGCGCAGCGGGTCTGATGACCCAGTCCGGCGGCAGGCTGTCAGCCCGCGCCCGAGTCGTGGCGCGGGCCGGGACCGGCGCCGCCGCCGGTACCACGGTGCTTTCCGAGATCGTCTCGGCGGGGCCCCTGATCCTGCGCCGCACCGGTGCACCCGGCCGTACCGCCACGGTCCATCTCGTCGCCGGCGCGGCCGGGCCACTGGGTGGCGACCGTTGGCTGCTGGACCTGACCGTGGAGCCGGGCGCCGCTCTACGCCTGCGCTCGACGGGCGCGACCCTCGTCCTGCCGGACCGTACCGGCGCGCCCAGCACGGTGGAGATCCGCGCCCAGGTTGCCCCGGCCGGTCGCTTGGACCTCGGCTGCGAACCGATGGTCCTCGCCGCGGGTGCTCGCCTGCGCAGCCGCACGTTCGTCGAACTCGCCACCGATTCGCTGCTGCTGTGGCGTGAGGAGGTGGTTGCCGGTCGCGTCGGGGAGACCCCGGGCGACGGCTGCTTCTCGGCACGGGTCAATCACGACGGAACCCCGCTGCTGGCGAACGACCTGGTGATCGGACCGGGAAGTCCGTGGTGGTCCTCGAGCGCCGTCCTCGGCGATGCACGGGCTTACGGCACGGTGCTGGCCGCCGGAAAACTTCCGAGCGACGGCTGCGTTCCGGGCGTGCTCGAGTGTGAACCTGGCTGCGTCGCAGCGCTCGCACGACTGGCCGGACCGGGCCTGCTGGCCACCGCCGCCGGTCGCGATGTCCCAGCCGTGCGGCGTGCGCTGGACCGCGCGGAGGCGGAATTCCACGCCCACCTGTGGATTGACGGGTGAACCGGGCACCACAGGCCGGGGCTTGATCGAAGACATGCCGCCGGCCCACCGACGGCGCGGCCCCCACCGACAGCGCGCCCCGACCCGCACCGCCGTCACGAAGGGCACCGCCGTCACGACGGGCACCGCCGTCACGACGGGCAGCGGAGCACGGTCACCGGACGGCGGCCCGCAAGTAGGGCGCGGTGGCGCTGTGTGCGCAGCGGGCGATTCGTTCGGGAGGCCCGCAAGCGACCAGCGTCCCGCCGCGGTCCCCGCCGCCGGGCCCCAGCTCCACCACGTGGTCGGCCGCCGCGATGACCGCAATGTCGTGCTCGGCGACCACCACGGTGTTCCCCGAGTCGACGAGGCGATGCAGGTGCGCCAGTAGCAGTTCGACGTCGGCGGGGTGCAGCCCGCCGGTGGGCTCGTCGAGGATGTAGACAGTGGCGCCGCGATGCGCGCGGCGCAGCTCCGCGGCAAGTTTCAGGCGCTGCGCCTCGCCTCCGGACAGCTCGGTGGCAGGCTGCCCGAGGCGGAGGTAACCCAGTCCGACGTCGAGCAGCGCCGCGAGTCCGCTGCGCACGGCGGGCACATCGACGAAGAATGGGCCGGCGTCGGCGACCGTCAGGTCGAGAACCTCGGCGATGGTCGCGCCGCGGTAGGTGACCTCAAGTGTCTCGGGGTTGTACCGACCGCCGGCGCACGTGGCGCAGCGCGAGTAAACCGTCGGTAGGAACAGCAGCTCCACGCTGACGTACCCCTCTCCCGCACAGTTGTCGCAGCGCCCCTGGGGCCGGTTGAAGGAGAACCGTCCGGCGTCGAAGCCGCGGCGCCGGGCGGCGTCGGTCTCGGCGAACAGCCGCCGCACGCCGTCGAACAGCCCGGTGTAGGTGGCGAGGTTCGACCGGGGTGTGCGCCCGATGGGCGTCTGGTCGATCTCGACCAGACGGGTGCCGGTACCGAGGGCGCCCGCGGAGACGGCCGCGCTCAGTTCCCCGAGCAGCGTGGTCTTGCCGGCCCCGGACCTGCCGGTGACGACGGTGAATACACCGAGCGGGATGTCCACGTCGAGGCCGCGCAGGTTGTTCCGGCGCAGGCTCCGTAGCGGTAACTGGCCGGTGGCTGCCCGCCGCGAGCGCACCGGCGGCAGGCCGGCGGCGAACAAGTGACGCCGCGTCACCGAATCCTGGACGCCGGCCAGCCCGGCGACGGGACCGCTGTGGAGCACGCGGCCGCCGTCGCTTCCGGCACCGGGTCCGACATCGACGAGCCAGTCGGCGCGCGCAGCCACGGTCATGTCGTGCTCGACGACGAACACGGTGTTGCCCGCCTGGCGCAGGCGCTGGAGCACGTCAAGAACGGCCTCGGTGTCGGCGGGGTGCAGGCCCGCCGAAGGCTCGTCGAGGACGTAGACGACGCCGAACAGCCCGGCCCGGGTCGCCGTCGCCAGCCGAAGCCGTTGCAACTCGCCCGCGGACAGGGTGTCGGTCGGCCGATCGGTGCCGAGGTGCCCCAGCCCGAGGACGACCAGGGTGTCGATGCGGGAGAGCAGCTCCGTCACCAGCCCCTTCGCGACCTCGCAGTCGGGTTCCCACCGGCCCAGCACGTCGGCCAGGTCCGCGAGCGGCATCGCGGTGAGCTCGGCGATGCTTCGGCTCGCGACCGTGACGGCGAGGGCCTCCGGGCGCAGTCGTCCGCGGCCGCACGCCGGGCACGGCACCGTCTGGACGAACTGCATCGCGCGGTTGCGCAGGGCCGCACTCCTGGTGGTCGCGATCGTGTGCAGTACGTATCGCCGGGGGCTGCTGTAGGTGCCCTCGTACGGCCCTTGGACGGTGGTGGCGTCCCGCACCGGGTGCACCGTGACGACCGGCTGGGCGTCGGTGAACAGGATCCAGTCACGCTCGTCCTGCGACAGCGACGACCACGGCCGGTCGATGTCGTGGCCGAGGGCATCGAGGATGTCGCGCAGGTTCTTCCCGTGCCAGGCACCCGGCCAAGCCGCGATGGCCCGCTCGCGGATGCTGAGCGAGGGGTCGGGGACCATCAGGGCCTCGGTCGTGCGGTGGATCTCGCCGAGGCCGTGGCAGTCGGGGCAGGCGCCGGCGTGGGTGTTCGGGGAGAAGGCCTCGGAGTCCAGGCGCTGCGCGCCGGCCGGGTAGGTCCCGGTTCGGGAGTACAGCAGGCGCAGCGCATTCGACAACGTGGTCAGGCTGCCCACGGACGAGCGCCCGCTCACGCCCGGGGCGCGCTGGCGCAGCGCGAGAGCGGGGGGCAGCCCGGTGATGTCGTCCACATCGGGCGCGGCGACCTGCGCGATGAGCCGACGCGCGTGCGGGGCCAGCGACTCCAGGAACCGCCGCTGCGCCTCGGCGAAGATCGTGCCGAAGGCGAGCGAGGACTTCCCCGACCCGGAAACCCCGGTGAACACCACCAGGGCATCGCGGGGCAGGTCGACGTCGACGTCACGCAGGTTGTGCAGGCGCGCCCCCCGCACGCGCACGAAGCGATCGGGTGGCAGGCCCTCAGGGCATCGATCGCCGGACGGATTCACCGACGGATCGTGGCACGTCTCAGCCGGCCTCCTCGAGCTTGGCGACCTCGACCAGGTTGTCCGAGTACACCCCGGCGTTGCCGAGCGTGCAGTGCGCGTCGAGGGTGATCGTGTTGACGGTGGCACCCGAGGCCTTGGTGGTCCAGTGCCCGACGTTGGCCATCACCAGTCCCGGCATCAGGCCGTCGTCCAGGTGTGCGGGCCCGTAGAACGCTCCCCGGTCGTTGTAGACCCGGACCGTCTCGTCCTCGACGATGCCCCGGGCGGCGGCGTCGATGGGGTGCAGGAAGACCCGCAGCTCGCCCTGCGCACGCTGCTTGTCCTCGGCGTTGGCGTACTGGCTGTTGAGGAACGCGTGCGGTTTCGGCGAGATGATGTTCAGCGGGTAGCGGGCGGCGAGCTCGGGGTTCGAGGCGGGGGACTCGAAGGGCGCGATGTAGTCGGGCAACGGGTCGACGTAGCCTCCGGGTTGGAATGCCTCGTACATCGAGCGCCAGACCGGGACGACGAAGTTGCCACCCTCGGCAAGGCTGGATCGGAACTCACACTTCCCGGACGGGGTCGGGAAATTGCCCTCGGCGTGCGGCGCCCGCACGTCCGGGGCTCCGACGTTGATTCGCATCCAGCCCTTCTCCTTCAGGCCCTCCCAGGTGATGCCTTCCATCGAGGGGGCGTCCCAGTTGTGGAAGTCGATCAACATCTCCTCGTCGGTCCGGTCCCAGTAGTCGTCGTCGAAGCCCATCGTCCTGGCCAGCCGCCGGAACAGCTCGGAGTTCGGTACGCAGTCACCGGGTGCCGGGATCGCCGGCTGGTTGAGCGAGAGGTAGAGGTGACCCCACGTCACCATGACGTCCAACTGCTCGGCCTGCATCGTCGCGGGCAGCACGAGGTCGGCGTAGCGGGCCGTGTCGGTGATGAAGTGCTCGCTGACCACCGTGAAGAGATCCTCCCGGAGCAGTCCGGCGATCGTCTTGGACTGGGCGGGACCCTGCGAGACCGGATTGGAGTTGTAGACGAACAACGACATCAGTGGGGGGTCGAGCGCCATCTCCCCGGTCAGGGCGGCGCCGAGGTCGAGTTCATTGATCACCCGGGTGCCCTCGGGGATCCACTCGGGCTTGCAGATCCGGTCGAAGGCGGTGGCGAACTCCCAGATCGGCATCTCCATCGTGCCGCCGCCGACATGGCGCCAAGCCCCGACGAGGGCGGGCAGACAGGTGATCGCACGGATGGCCTGTCCGCCGCCGCGGCTGCGCTCGATCGCGACCCCTTGGCGGATCGCCGCGGGTTGGGTGGTCGCGTATTCGCGGGCCAGGGTGCGGATGTCCTCGGCCGGGATCCCGGTGATCTCGGAAACCCGTTCGGCGGGGAACTGCGCCGCCCGTTCGGCCAGTTCCTCGTAGCCGACGGTGTAGTTCTCGACGTAGTCGGTGTCGACCAGTCCTTGCACGATGATCTCGTTGATCAGGCCCAGCGCGAGCGCGCCGTCGGTACCGGGGCGGATCGGGATGTGCCAGTCGGCGGCCTGTGCGGTCCGGCTGCGCACCGGGTCGATGACGACGATCTTGGCGCCGTTCTTCTTGCGTGCCTCGAGCAGGAACGGCCAGCCGTGCAGGTTCGTGCTGACCATGTTCATACCCCACACGATGATGTACTTCGCGTGTGCCATGGACTCGACGTCCAGCCCGCCGGTAGGCCCGACGGTCATGATCCACGCGGTCGACGACCCGGACTCGCAGTAGGTCTTCTCCGCAACGCTCGAGCCGAGTCGGTTGAAGAACGCGTCGCCGGAGGTGAGGCCGTTGAGCACGCCCTGATGGCCGAGGTAGGCGTGCGGCATGATCGCCTGCGAGCCGTACCTGTCGATGATCCCCGTCCATCGCTGTTTGATCTCGGCGAGGGCGGACTCCCAGGTGGTCGGTTCGAACTCCCCGGATCCCTTCGGCCCCGACCGCCTCATGGGGTGGAGAACCCGGCCCTCCTGGTAGTGGTGCTCCGGGAAGTTCTTCAGCTTGACGCACAGTCGGCCCTGGGTCATCGGGTGCTCGGGGTCGCCCTGGACGTCGACGAGGCGATCACCTTCGACGTGGTAGAGCATCGCGCACGTGTCCGGACAATCGTGAGGGCAGGCGCCGCGCACGATGCGCAGTTCTGACGGTGCAACAGGAGCGAGCGTCATTGGGACAGCCCTCCACGTGAGCCGCGGATATGGTCGGCTGCGAGGCCGAAATGGATGGGCCCAAAGCTAGGCCCCACGGTGTTTCGGATACGTGTCTCAGACGTAAGAATGTGGGACGTTTCTCCGTGGTATCTCCGGCGTCGCATTGCGACTTGCAAATGCATGGGGGACCCGTCGTATTTCGTCCTGCAAGTGCAAGACGGACCCGTTGTATTAGTACTTGCAAATGCAGGGCGGCCGGAAAAGTCACGTTACTGGCGCGTTGCGGAGGTGTAACCGGCCGGCTCCTGGGCCGGGTGGGTCCTTTCGGGAGGGGTTGGACGTGCAATTGCGGGTGTTGCCGCCAGAACCCGCGGGCGTATCCTTGCCGGCGCCGGGCGGGTAATTGACGGTCTCGCCAATTCTGTTCGCCAGGTGATGGTTTGAGTGAATGGATGAAGATTTCCTCCGAATAGTTGAGAAAAGGGGCCGGCTATGGCGACGAAGACTGCCGAGTACGCGCGTTCCTCGGCTGCTGCCCAGGAGTGGGAGCCGTTCGTCGTGGGCGGGGTGGCGCTCGGTGAGGTGCACTGGGTGCGCACGGAGGGCGCCGAAGGGGCGACGCTGTATGTCGGGCTGTGGCGCAGCGAGCCACAGAGCTTCCCTTACCCGTTCAACGCGGACGAGACCATTCATGCGTTGGAGGGCGAACTGGTCATCGATCTGGACACCGGCGAGCAGGTGACGCTCCGCGCCGGTGACATTGCCTCGTTCACCAAGGGCACCAAGTCGACCTGGACCGTGACGGAGCCGTTCAAGAAGCTCTTCGTCATCAGCGGCTGACGTGAGCCTGTCCGGGCCGGGGCACGACTGCAATCGGGACAACCGCGGGGAGGTCGTCGGCGCCGACCCGGTCGCGGAGGCCTTCCGTACCTGGATGCGAACCTGCGCGCGTTCCGGTTGGGTGGGCGGCCTCGACATCGAGGTCCTCGGCGTGGATCGAGCAGTGGGCCGGGTGACGGCCGAGCCCGTGCGCGCTGCGTGCTCGACGCCCGCCTACCGGGCGGCCGCGATGGACGGCATCGCAGTGTGTGCGCGCGACACCGCCGGTGCCCGAGCGTGGGCCGGCATCCGTCTGACGCCGGATCAGTTCGAACTCGTGGACACCGGCGACCCGGTGCCCGCCGGGCGGGACGCCGTCGTCATGCGGGAGGACATCCGCCTGACCGGCGAGGGCGAGGCGGTTGTCGGTGCTGCGGTTACACCGGGTCGCCACGTGCGGGGAGTGGGGGAGGACATCGAGGCGGGCCAGGCCGTGCTGCCGGCCGGGCACAGCATCCGCCCCGTCGACGCGGCGGCCCTGGCCGCGGCCGGGCACGTCAGCGTCCCGGTCCGTCGGCGGCCGATCGTGGCGATCCTGCCGACCGGCGACGAGATCCGCCCGCTCGGAAGCGTCCTGGCGCCGGGGGAGGTACTGGACACCAACTCGATCATGCTCGCCGGGCTGACCTCCGATGCCGGCGGAGAGGCCCGCGCCATGCCGATCGTCCCGGACCAGCCCGACCGGATCGCTGCGGCGGTGGTGGAGGCGTCACGTCGGGTCGATCTGGTTCTGGTCATCGCGGGCTCGAGTGCCGGCCGCGACGACCACACCGCCGCTGTCGTCCGGCGCCTCGGCGCGATCGCCGCGCACGGGGTGGCGATGCGGCCCGGGCACCCGGTGCTGCTCGGCGTATTGGGTGGCGAGCGCCCCGTTCCGATCGTCGGGGTGCCCGGCTATCCGGCCTCCGCCGAGCGGGCGTTCGTCGCGTTCGTCCTACCGATGCTGCGCCGTCTGCTCGGCCAGGCGCAGCCGGCGGTCGACGCGGTGGCTGCGCGGCTCGGCTCGGCGGTCGAATCGGCCGAGCACCTTGACGAGTACGTACGTGTCCGCCTGGCCCGGGTCCTGGACCCGCGGACCGCGCTGGAGTCCCTGGTGGCCATTCCGCTGTCGCGCGGCGCCGGCGCGCTCGATGCGATCATCCGGGCCGAGGCCGTGGTGCGGGTGCCGGTGGGCCACCGCGGATTCCCAGCCGGTGCCTGCGTGTGGCCGGTGCCTGTGGCCGGCGCGGTCTTCGGAGCCGGCACGACGCTTGTCAGCGGGCTGGAATCCCCGGCCACAGCGGCCCTGCTGGCCGCTGACGGGCTCGGGCGCCACGGCGACGGCACAGTGCAGTGGACGGGCACGGACCCGGATGCGGCCACCGACGCGCTGGTCGGTGGCCTGTGCCACGCGGCCGCATTGCAACTGGCCACGGGCGAGCACAGTCCGGGCCCGGATGTCCTGGCCGGGATTGTCGCGCGCGCCGGGGAGATGACGGTTCTCGAGATAGCCCGTACCGACGTCGCGGTCGAGGTGCTCGTTGTGCCGGTGGTCGCGTTCGACAGTCCGGCGGTGGTCCGGTTGCGCACGGGGCTGCGTTCGGCTGCGTTCCGGCGGGCACTGCTCGAGTGCGCCGATTACTCGGGTCGCAACGCCGGCCGGGAGACCATCCACGGACCCGCGGGAGCCGCGTCCCGCGATCCCGTGGCCGACGCATGCACGGCCCTGTCGAGGGAGTGACGATGTGTTACACGGTGCAATCCATCGACGACGTCCGCAACCTGGTGGTGGCGACCCGAGGGCTGTCCGGGCTGGGTGACCTGCCCGCGTTGCTGGCCAAGTCCTGCCGACGGATGCATGCCCTCGTCGGGGCGGACCTCGCCGCGATCGCCCGCTACGACGGCGCCGACACCCTGGTCCTGGCCGCGGCGGAGGGCGCCTCGGAGGACCTGGTCGGCATCAGGTTGCCTCGCCGGGCCAGTCTCGGCTGGCGAGCGCTGGAGCGCGACATGCCCGTCACCACAGGGAACTGCGCCGCGGACCCGGACTGTACCGACGATTTCGTCGACGCGATCATCCGCGACGACATCCGCGGACTCGCGGCTGTCCCGCTGGTGTTCGGCGGCAGTTGGCTCGGCGTGCTCTACGTCGGGATGCGCGGCCGACGGGTGAGCCCTCGGGTGACGCTGCTGATGAACGAGTTCGGGGTATCGCTCGCGCCGCTGGTCGTCGCCGCGGACCGGGCGGCACGCGACGGCCGCCTCGCAATACAGGAGGAGCGCCAACGCATCGCCCAGGAACTCCACGACACCGCGGGCCAGTTGCTGTTCAACATCGCCATGTCCGCCCAGGAGCTCCAGCGGTCCGGACCGGCCGACACGGCGGCGGTCGCCCGGTCCGCGCGGGGGATCGAGGCCGACGCAGCCGAGGCTTCGGCGTACCTGCGCGAGGCGATGCACAGCCTCATGCCAACCCTGGACGCTCTGCCGGTGACGATCCGCCGCGACGCCGCCATGTTCGCCGGCCGGACCGGCACCCCTGCCGAGGTGATCACCCTCGGGACGCCTGCGCCGGCGCGCCCCGCGGTCGAGGCCGTTCTGCTGTCGGTCGTGCGGGAAGCGCTGCACAACATCGAGAAGCACGCCGGCGCGACCGCGGTGTTCGTCTCGGTCACCTACCAGGCGGGCGAGATCGTCCTGACTGTTGCCGATGACGGAAAGGGTCTGCCACCGGGCTTCGAGCTCAACCCCGTACCGGGCAGGCGGTCCGGACTCGGCATTCCCGGCCTCCTCCAGAAGGCCGAAGGCGTGGGCGGCACCCTGACCTTGGAGAGCAACGAGGACGGCGGTACCTCCGTGCGTGCGGTGGTCCCCGCGTGACGGCGGCCGGAGTGCTTCCGTCGGCGCGGCCCCGGGTGCAGCGGGTCCTCGTCGCCGATGACCACCCGATCGTCGCGCAGGGGATCGAACGGGTCGTTGCTGCGGCGCCCGATCTCGAGGTCGTCGCCACCTGCTACTCCGGGCGGGACACCGTCGAGGTCGCCACGCGGACCTCCCCCGACCTGCTCCTGCTCGATGTGCGCCTCGGCGACCTCGACGGCTCGGAGGTCTGCAGACGGCTCGCCGTGCGCGCCCCCGGGGTTCGCATCGTCGTGCTCACCGCGTTCGACGACATCGCGAACCTGCGGCGCTGCCTCGAAGCAGGCGCCCGCGGAGTCCTGCTCAAGGGCACCCTCGGCCTCGACCTCGTTGCGGCGCTGCGCGACGTGCGCGACGGACGGGTGGTCGTCGACGCCGGCCTGGCCGGCCGACTGGAGACCGCACAGAGTCTGCTCGACGGCGCGACGCCCGCCGCGCCCTTGTTGCGCCCACGCGAGGTCGAGGTCCTCCGATTGATCGCGCGGGGGCACACGACCAAGGACATCGCCGCGGAGCTGGACCTCACCGTGAACACCGTTCGCAGCTACACCCAGGCCCTGATGGAGAAACTCGGCGCCCACACGCGAGTGCAGGCCATTGTGCTCGCGCAGCAACAGCAGCTCATCTGACCCCATGTCATATCCACCACGGAACATTCCGACCCAGGAGAAGACGATGACCACCGAGACGATGAGCACGCCGACCGAGGCTGCTGTGGCCGGCGAGCCGACCCCGACGGCGAGTCTTTACGAGCGGCTCGGTGGCTACGACGCGATCGCCGCGGTGGCCGAGGACCTGTTGCCGAGGCTACGCACCGATCCGACACTCGGCCGGTTCTGGGCCTACCGTGGGGAGGACGGTGTGCAGCGGGAGAAGCAGCTGCTCGTGGATTTCCTCTGCGCCTGCTCGGGCGGACCCATGTACTACCGCGGTCGGGACATGGCCCTGTGCCACCGGGGCATGGGCATCACCGAGGCCGACTGGGCCGTGTTCCTCGGGCACGCCGCCGCGACGTTGGCGAAGTTCGAGGTCGCCGCGGCCGAGCAGGGTGAGATCGTCGACTTCGTCCTGAGCTTGAAGTCCGACATCGTGGACTGAACCCGCTACGCGGCAAGTCGTGATCGGCCGACCGTCGGCGGTGGCGCTCGCGGAGACCTCCGTCACCGCGAGCGAGAGCGGGACGGTTGCGCTCTCGCGCAAGCACCGCAGTTTCGGCGCCGGTTGCGGTGCCGTGACCGAGCAGAATCCTCGCGGGTGCCGATGATTGCGCGGGGAATCAGTCGGAAGTTGCGATGCCCGCCGGCGTCGCGATCCGTTCGTGCGTCATCGAGCTGCGACCTCTTGTGTGTCGGCGCGGATGAATTGGGCGATCCGCCGTGTCGCGCTGTCCGAGGCCGGAACAATGTGGCCGTCCGGGTGCTCGAGTAATTCGGGATCGCCGAAGCGGGCTGCGAGTGCATGTGAGTCCCGCGGCGCCACGATCGTGTCCGATCGACCGATGACGTGCAGCGAGGGCAGCCGGATCGGTGTGGTGAACAGATGGGCGTGCTCGGCCAGGTTGCTCGTGAAGCCGCCCACCATGACGGCGAAGTCGACCTGCCGGTCATGTCCCTCGGCGCTGTCATGTCCCGGGGCCTGGAGTACAGCGGCCAGCAGCCCGGTCATTGCCGCGCCCTGGCTGAAGCCGAACAAGCCGTGGAACCGCTGCGTCCGGAGCAGGTCCAGCAGGGCATCGCGGGACTCCTCCCAGCCCGTGAACCCGTCCTGCCACCAGCCGAAGGATCCCCTGGCCAGGGACGGCGCGTCGACGAACGTCAGATCGACGCGCTCGGCGAGGGCTGCGGTCAGACCTGCCGTCTGCCGGCGCAGGATGGCGGCGGTTCCGTGCCAACCGTGTAGGCACAGGACTCTGAGCCGGCCACCCACTTCGTCGACCGACAAGGAAGCCCCAAGTCCGCTGGTGGGATGCGGGTACATGTGCAGAGGATGCGGCTGGACCGCTCCTCAGATCAAACGACTGGCGGGTTCGCGGCCGGGCAGTACTACGTGATCACATGCTGCGCCGACTGCCTGTGCCGGGCGAGGATGATGTTCGGCCGAGACGAGCCGGCTCTGCGAGGAGGAGGTACACGATGACAATGCGGGTTGCTGACGCACTGGTGGAGACCGCCGTCCGCGCGGGAGTGGAACGCGTGTACGGAGTGATCGGCGACAGCCTGAACCCGATCGGAGACGCGATCCGCCGCGACGGACGGCTGCGCTGGATCCACGTCCGCCACGAAGAGGTCGGCGCCTGGGCGGCCGGGGCCGAAGCCCAACTCACCGGCCGCGTCACGATGTGCGTCGGATCGGCCGGACCGGGGCATCTGCACCTGCTCAACGGGTTGTACGACGCTCAGCGAAGCCGCGTACCGGTGTTCGCCCTGGCCTCGACGATCGCCGGCGCGGAAGCCGGCGGCTCGTTCTTCCAGGAGACCGATCCGGCCGGCGTCTTCGCGGGCTGCAGCGTCTACAACGCAAGCTGCACCACCGGCGGACAGGTCCCGCGGATCTTCGAGATGGCCTTCCAACACGCGATCGCCCGCAGCGGTGTGGCGGTGGTGTCGATGGCCGGTGACGTCGCCCAGGAGCACACCGACTTGCGGCACCTGCTGCCGCATCGCTTCCATTTCGAACCACCCATCACCTCGCCCGCGGCAGCCGACCTCGATCTTGTTGCCGAGCTCATCGACCGCCACGACCGGATCACCCTGTACTGCGGCCACGGTGCCCGAGACGCACACGCCGAGGTGCTCGCGCTGGCCGAACGGCTCAAGGCGCCGGTCGGCTACACGCTGCGCGGCAAGGAATTCATCGAGCACGACAATCCCTACGCCGTCGGCCTCACCGGGTTGATCGGGTTCGGCGGGTGCAGCAAAGCCCTGGAGGACGCCGACCTGCTGCTGCTGGTCGGCACCG
Organism: Sporichthyaceae bacterium; assembly: GCA_036268355.1. Classification (GTDB taxonomy): domain Bacteria; phylum Actinomycetota; class Actinomycetes; order Sporichthyales; family Sporichthyaceae; genus DASQPJ01. Next base: position 29,484 of record DATAUG010000024.1, on the reverse strand, counting down.
ACTTCCCCTACCGACAGTTCATCCCGCAGGACAAGACGATCGTCCAGATCGACTCCCGCGCCGAACACCTCGGTCGGCGGACCCGCCTCGACCACGGCCTGGTCGGTGACGCCGCAGGTGTCCTGCGCGCGTTGCACGAACGGGTCGCCGCCAAGTCCGACCCCTCGCACCTGCACGCCGCGCAGAAGCTGCACGAACAGGCACGGCGAAAGCTGGACATCTACGTGCGGCACAGTGGCCGTCAGTCACCGGTGCACCCGGAATACCTGGCCGCCACGATCGACCGGCTCGCCGACGACGACGCTGTCTTCATTCCCGACGTCGGCATGTCCACGGTGTGGGCCTGCCGGTACCTACGGATGAGCGCCGGTCGGCGGTTGATCGGCTCGTTCAACCACGGGTCGATGGCGAATGCGATGCCCCAGGCGATCGGCGCCCAACTCGCCTACCCGAACCGACAGGTGATCGCGATGTGCGGCGACGGCGGGCTGACGATGCTGCTCGGAGACCTGAGCACGATCACCACTTACGACCTGCCGGTCAAAATCGTGGTTTTCGACAACAGCCTGCTGGACATGGTGCATTGGGAGATGCTCGCCGAGGGTGTTGAACCGTTCGCCACCGACCTGCACAACCCCGACTTCGCGAAGCTCGCCGACGCCTACGGGATGCTGGGCATCGGTGTCGACCGCCACGACGAGGTCCCTGACGCCATCGCCAAGGCGTTCGCCCACCCAGGCCCCGCTCTGGTCTCCGTCCGCACCGCCGGTTTGGCTGCGGGCCTGCCGCAGAACCCGACCTGGGAACAGACCAAGGGCTTCGCCAAAGCCACCGCGAAGCTGGTGTGGCACGGTCACGCGGATCAGGTCGTCGACCTCGTCACCGAGAGCATCCGCGACGTCGGCCAACTGCCCGGCCTGTGAGGCGACATGCGCATTCGTCGGAGGTCAGAACGCATGGCGGAGCACATGGCGACTGACGGGGAGTCAGTTGTCGCCTGGCGTCCCCGTCGGTTGAGTGCGCTTGTCGACCCGGATGGAACAGTGGCAGGACAATGACCATTCTCGTTGTGGGTGCGGGCGCGACCGGTGGCTGGTTCGGGGCACGGCTGGCGCAGGCCGGTCGGGACGTCACATTCCTGGTCCGCCCGCACCGGGCCGAGCAACTGCGCGAACGCGGTCTGCGAATCATCGGGCCGGACGCCGGGCCCGATCAGCGCGAGGTGGTGCGACCGCGGCTGGTGCTGGCGGAGGAACTGACCGAGCCCGCGGACCTCGTGCTGTTGTCAGTGAAGGCGACTGCGTTGGAGGCAGCGATCGCCGACCTCGCACCGGCCGTGGGGCCGCGGACCGTGGTGGTGCCGTTCCTGAACGGGATGGCCCATCTGGACGCGCTCAACAGGCGGTTCGGCGAGCCCGCGGTGCTCGGCGGCGTGGTCAGGATATTCACCCAACTCGACGAGGAAGGCGATGTGGTCCAGCTGCGCCCCACCGCGAGCCTGACGATCGGCACCCAGGACGGCACCCGCACCACCGCCCTGCAGGCTGCCCACGAGCAGCTGTCCGGGGCCGGGTTCGACACCGACGTCAGCGACGAGATCCTCGCGATGATGTGGCAGAAGTGGGTCTTCATCGCCACCATCGGTGCGCTGACCTGTCTGATGCGAGGCGCCGTGGGGGAGATCGTGGCTGTTCCCGGCGGGCGCGAACTGGGCCCGGCCATGTTGGCCGAGGCCGCCGCGGTGGCGGCCGCGGCCGGCTACCCGGTGCCCGAAGGGGCCATCGCCGGGACGACACAGACGATCACCGAGGCCGGGTCGGCGACAAACTCGTCGATGTCACGCGACGTGGCCCAGGGCAGGCCCACCGAGGTCGAACACCTGCTGGCCGACCTGGGCCGGCGCGGCGCTGAACACGGCATCAGGACCCCGCTGCTCGACCTCGCGACGATGCACCTACGGGTCCACAACAACCGACTGCTTCACGGCCGGGCGTAGACCATCGTCCAAACCGCCTTGTCCCCGGGGTGATACTCGTTCCCGTCCCAGGGTGATCCGCAGATATGAAGGTGCGCGTAGGGCGTTCCGGCGAACATTGCGCAGGTGCCGCCGTCGCGCATCACCGTGGGCAGCCCGGCAGCCTCTGCCTCGAAAGGCCGGATGAGCATCCAATGCGGCCCGATGGGAATGGCCGGGCTGGTCCCGTCGAACGGGTCGCTGTAGCTGTGTTGGAGGGCGCCGTCGAGCATGTAGATCAGTCCGGGCTGCGTGTTCGACGGCTCGGGCTTCCCCGCCATCAGGTCGAGTTCGGGTGGGCGGAACAAGATCGGCCAGGCCCGGCCCTGTGGCATGGTGGCCGCGGCCGGCACGATTTCCCGTGGCCTGGGCCGGTCCAGGTGTCCTGGGGTCCGGCAGGTGGCGGTCGGTTGCGCAGGCTGGTTCCAGGGGCCGGTGCAGACTCGTTCGAGGCAGGGCCGCGGTTCGGGGCAGTTCGAGGCAGTGTCTGACACCCGGAAGCGGTGCCGATGATCGGGGAAGGGGCGGGATGAATCCGCAGTCGCAGCAGCAGTTCGGGGACTTCCAGAACGAGATCTATCTGGCCGGGCTTTCCGGTGTGCTGCCCACGATGCCGATGGCCTACCCCGAGCTCGAGGCGCGCGGGCAGGCGGCGCTGCGCCCGGCGGTGCTGTCCTACGTCGCCGGTGGCGCCGGCGACGAGTTCACCCAACGGACTAATGTGGCCGCGTTCGGCCGGTGGGCGTTGGTGCCGCGGATGATGGTCGGTGCCACCCGGCGGGACCTGTCGGTGAGCCTGTTCGGGATCAGCCTGACCACCCCGTTGTTCATGGCCCCGGTCGGGGTGATCGGGCTGTGCGCACCCGACGGCCACGGCGATCTGGCCACCGCTCGCGCGGCGGCCCGTACGGGTGTGCCGATGGTCGCGTCCACGTTGACCGTGGACCCGCTCGAAGAGGTGGCGAAGGAGTTCGGCGACACCCCCGGGTTCTTCCAGCTCTACACCCCTACCGACCGGGCCGTGGCTGAGAGCCTCGTGCACCGTGCGGAAGCGGCCGGGTTCAAGGCAATCGTGGTCACGATGGACACCTGGATCACCGGATGGCGGCCCAGAGATCTCGGGGCGAGCAACTTCCCGCAGTTGCGCGGCAACTGCCTGACCAACTACCTCTCCGACCCGGTGTTCCGGGCCCGGCTGGCGAAGCCGCCGGAGGAGGACATGCGGGCCGCGGTGCTGGAATGGGCGCGGATCTTCGGCAATCCCTTGACATGGTCCGACCTGCCCTGGCTCCGGTCAATCACCGACCTGCCCTTGCTCCTCAAGGGAATCTGCCACCCGGACGACGTGCGCCGGGCCAAGGACGGTGGGGTCGACGGCATCTACTGCTCCAACCACGGGGGCCGGCAGGCCAATGGCGGCCTTGCGGCGCTCGACGCGCTCCCGGCGGTGGTCGAGGCGGCCGACGGAACCCCTGTCCTGTTCGACTCGGGGATCCGCAGCGGGGCCGATGTGGTCAAGGCCCTGGCGCTCGGCGCCACCGCTGTCGGGGTGGGCCGCCCGTACATATACGGGCTGGCCCTGGAAGGCACGGACGGCGCGGTGCACGTCCTGCGGTCCCTGCTCGCCGAGGCGGACCTGCTGATGGCGGTCGACGGTTACCGGTCCATCGCGGACCTGCGCGCGGACGGCGCGATGCGCCGCAACGAGTAACCTTTTCGGTCGACGTGACGGCCCGTCACCTGCTCGGCTGTCACGTCGGGGCGGTGACCGATGATCACCACGACCTTCAGCGATTCCGGGTGGCCGCCGGTTTCCCGGTTGCTCGCCGGCCGCCGGCCGCGCCTGGCCCCTCGGCGGTGGCCGAGGCAAATGCGGTGTCGACGAGGGCTCGGGCGACCTCGGCGGCGGCCTTGCCGACCTCGGGGTCCTGGTCCAGCCAGGCGCAGACGCCGGCGCCGTCGTAGATCACGACCAGTTGCCTGGCCAGGGTTTCCGGCGAGCCGGCGCCGGCTGCGTAGGCCAGGTCGAGGAACAACGAGTGCACCCACAACCGGTACTCGGCCGTGGCCTTCTGCACGGCCTCGTTCGTGTCGGACTCGGCACTGGCGCAGAGGAACGCGCATCCACGGAAGTCCGGCTCGGCGAACAGTTCGTCCAGCACCTCGAACACACCGACCAGGCGCTCGCGAGGGGTCCGGTAGCGGGCCTGCAATTCCCGGGCCAGGTGCTCCCGGGTCTGGTTGTGACGGCCTCTCAGATAGGCCCGGACGAGTTCGTCCTTGCTGCCGAAGGTGTTGTAAAGGGACGCCTTGGCGACACCGGCCTTCTTGATCACCTGGTCGATGCCGACCGAGTTCACGCCCTCGGCGTAGAACAGCTCGTCGGCGGCAGCCAGCAACCGCTCGCGCGCCGAGCCTCGGGTCTTCCGCTCCAGGGCCACGCGACCCAGCATACCGGACCGATCGGTCTACCCGTGGCTGTGTTCCTGAAGATGAACCGATCGGTTCATCTCACCTCGAACGAAGAACAGTATCCGGCTGTATCCCTGATCTGCGTGGCCTTTTGCATGTTTGACAGAGCTAGACAGATCGGTCTAGTTTTAAGGAAGCAGTGGGGTTGTCGGTCTGATTCGTTGGGGGATGAGACCGCCGTATCGCCCGTTCGCGATCACCGAGCGCATCTGGAGAAGTAGCGTTATGACGTCCGACACCCACGACACCGCCCCGACGCAATTCATCGAGGCGCGCGGCATCCGGTTCGCCTACCGCCGTTTCGGCGCCCCGGCTCGGACGCCGATCGTGTTCCTGCAGCACTTCATGGGGAACCTGGACGACCACGACCCGGTACTGAGCGACGGGTTGGCCACGGACCGCGAGGTGATCCTGTTCAACAACACCGGGGTCGCCTCGACCAGCGGGCTGGTGCCCGAGACGATCGAGGAGATGGCGCTCGACGCGACCGCATTGATCGACGCCCTCGGTCTGGTGAGGGTCGATCTGATCGGCCATTCGATGGGCGGGTTGGTGGCCCAGGAGATGGCGATCCGACGTCCGGACCTCATCCGTCGTATCGTGCTGGTCGGCACCGCACCACGGGGCGGCGAGCGCGTCGGTGCGCTGCCGCCGGAGACTGCCGCGCTGTTCAGCATGACCTACCCACGGCAGCAGGACATGTGGCTGCCGATCCTGTTCGCCCCGAGCGACACCAGCCAGAAGCTGGGGCGTGACTACGTCGCCCGGATCGTGGCCCGTACCGACCGCGACGAACCGTTCTCCGGGCAGTCGGTCCTCGCGCAGAGCACCGCCATCGCAGCCTACGGCGCCGCCAAGGACCCGGCCTACCGGAGCCTCAAGTCGATCACGGCTCCCGCGCTGGTGGTCAACGGCACCGACGACACAATCATCCCCACGATCAACTCCTACCTGCTCCAGCAGTTCCTTCCGAACGCGCAGCTGATCCTCTACCCCGACGCCAACCACGGGGCCCACTTCCAGTACCCCGAGCTGTTCCTCGCCCACGCGCGTCTGTTCCTCGACGAACAGTGACCACCAAGGAGCACGAAGCCATGGACAACCCCGTCGTCCTGATCACCGGAGCCCTCACCGGCATCGGCCGCGCCACCGCCGTCGCATACGCGAAGCAAGGAGCGAACGTCGTCGTGTCCGGTCGCCACGACGGGCCGGGCAAGGCACTGGCCGAGGAGCTACGGTCGCTCGGGGCGCAGGCCGAGTTCGTCAACGCCGACGTCCGCAACGAGGAGGACGTGCACGCCCTGGTGGACGCCACGGTGGACCGGTTCGGCCGCCTGGACGTCGCAGTGAACAACGCCGGCGCCGAGGGCCACATCGGCCCGATCACCGACCAGACCGCCCAGACTTACAGCGCGACGTTCGACACGAACGTCCTCGGCCTGATCCTGAGCATGAAGCACGAGGTCCGCGTCATGCAGCGACAGGGTGGCGGCAGCATCGTCAACATCTCCTCGACCTACGGCCACGAGGGCGCCGCGGGAGCCGCGGTCTACGTCGGAAGCAAACACGCCGTCGAGGGCATCACCAAGTCGGTGGCACTCGAGGTCGCCGGGTCGGGGATCCGCGTGAACGCGGTGGCCCCCGGCCCCATCGACACACCCATGCTGACCCGCTTCACCGGAACCCCCGAGAACAAGGCCGCCCTGGCCGCCCAGGTTCCGCAGGGCCGCGTCGGCGCCCCGGAGGAGATCGCCACCGCCATCCTGTTCGTCGGATCCGACGAGGCCTCCTTCATCACCGGACACGTTCTCAACGTCGACGGCGGTCACTCGGCAAACTGATGCCCATCGCTGCGCGGCAGCGGAGAGAGAGGCAGCAGGAATGGCCCGACGGCACCGCAATTCCTCCGGGCAGCCCGGATTCGGACCGAGCAGATCGGTGGTGATCCTCGGGCCGTTGTCCCGGAGGATCAACCGGTTCGTGCTGCGCGTCGCGGGCCGCCCGCACACCGGCCCGATCGCGAAGATCCACCATCGAGGCAGACGCTCCGGACGCGCCCACGTGGCACCGGTGATGGCCCGACCCACCGACGACCAGTTCCTGGTTCCGCTGTTCTTCGGCGCAGGCGCCGACTGGTGCCGCAACGTCTTGGCCGCGGGCGAGTGCCAGATCGAATGGCACGGGGCGATCCGCCGGATGCGCAACCCACGCGTCCTGGGCACCGCCGCCGTGCAGGACCAGGTCCGAGCGACCTTCCCGCTGCATGAGCGCCTGGTCCTGCGGATCGCCGGGATCAACGAATTCCTGATCGCGAACTCCGAGCCTGCAGGAACTGCCTGATACGTGTGCGGGCGAAGCCCGCGTGCCTCGCGTCCTCCGGGCGAGCGATCAAGGATCAGTTGCGACGGCGGCCTCGGGTCTCGTCGAAATGTTCCCGGCCAGTCGCGCCTCCCACCACTGGACAGGCACGATCCGCAGTGCGGGCTCGAGTGTGCCACGGTCCAGGGCCTCGGCCAGCCGGGCGATGACCACGATCCGGTCGGCCAGTTCGTCCAGGCTGAGTTCGCTCTTGATCTGCACCGCCGGGCTGCTGCCGGCTCTGCGACGTCGGCCGAGGTCGTCCGGCGGGGCGGCGGTGTCCAGCAGGTCGCTGAGCCAGGCCAGATCGCCGGCCAACTCGACATGGCGGTCGATGACCACGGCATACACCTCCGCGTTGAGCATCACGGCAGCCCAACGACCCAGCACCTGATCAGAATGTGCCGCGAGGAATGCGATTTCTCGATGCAGGTTGGCGCGGGCCTGGTCGTCGTGGACCGCGGCCCGCACTGCGTCGGCGAACCCGGCGGAGTCGCGGACAACGCTCGCGCTCTGCTCGATCGACTCGGGGCGATTGGCCTGCGCCGGCAGCAACCCGATGACCTCGAGCACTCCGCGCCAGATCATCCGGGCGTTGCGGACCAGCTCCAGCATCACGTACTGGGCCAGCACGCTCCAGCGCCGCCGCCGTCTTCGTTCCAGCACCTCATTGACGACGGCCAGTGTCACCGCGGCCACCATGACGCTCGATGCGATCCCCGTGAGCAGCGCATGACTGGTCCAGAAATCTCCTCCGCCGAGGTCGGAAACCACACCCGCGGCGAAGGCCACGAGCGCGAGGACCCCCATCGCCCGGACGCGTCGCAGGTGCGCCTCGAACGATCCTGCACGCCGTGGCCCGGGAGGCTGCCGATTCATGCCCTCGATCATCCGCCCCTGGTCCGCCGCCACCCGGTTCCCCGGCCACCGAATTGCGGCGCGCGTTTATCCGTCTCGGACGCGCGTGAGCAGGCGCTCGGCAGCGTTACGGAGCTGCCTGAGTTCGGCAGTCGCACGCGACTGTGCGTCGCTGGGAAATGTGGCGTTGATCTGGGTGACCTACTCTGCCGCGGATGGGTCCAGATCCGGTCAGGGATGGCGCGCCGGTCGCGCTGCGCAACGACATCCGTCGGGTCGTGGGGTTGCTCGGTGAGACGTTGGCCCGGCAGGAAGGGCCCGGCGTCCTCGAGTTGATCGAGTCCGTGCGGGTGGTGGTGCGGACCGACTCGGGGGCTGCGGCGCACCTGCTCGGTGAGCTCGAGCCGGCAGCCGCGGCGTTGTTGGTCCGGGCCTTCGGCGCGTACTTCCATCTGGCGAACGTCTGCGAGCAGGTGCACCGGGCCCGGGACCTGACCCGTCGTCGGCTGGAGGCGGGCGGCTGGTTGGACCAAGTGGTGGACCGGGTGCGCACCGCGGGAATGGGGCCGGAGCGGGTCGCTGCAGGCCTGGGCAGGTTGTCTGTCCGCCCGGTGTTCACCGCGCATCCGACATCGGCGGCACGGCGCTCCACGTTGGCCAAACTGGCCCAGATTGCCGAGCTGCTCGACGAACGCCCCGAGTCGGCCGCGGACGGCCGTCGGGTGCAGCGCCGGTTGGCCGAGGTGATCGACCTGTTGTGGCAGACCGACGAGCTGCGCGCCACCCGGCCGGAGCCGGTGGACGAGGCCCGCAACGCCGTCTATTACCTGGCCGAACTGGCCCGTCGGTCGACGCCGGACGTTCTGGAGGATCTGGCCGAAGCTGCCGCGGAGTTGGGTGTGACGCTCCCGCCGACGGCCCGGCCGTTGACGTTCGGCACCTGGATCGGCGGCGACCGGGACGGCAATCCGAACGTGACCGCCCAGGCGACCCGGGCGGTGATGGTGCTCGCGCATGAGCACGGCATCGCGGTCGCGTTGGAGATCGTCGACCAACTGCGGCAGGACATGTCGCAGTCCAGCCTCATCGTCGCGGCAAGCCCGGCACTGACGGCACGACTGGCGCTCGATCTGGAACGTTTGCCGGAGGTTGCCGCGCGGCACCGCCGGCTCAATGCCGAGGAGCCCTACCGGCTGGCCTTGACCTGCATTCGGGCGAAGCTGGCCAACACGCGGACCCGCATCGCTCGCGGTGAACCGCACACGCCCGGCCGGGACTACCTGGGAACCCCGGCCTTGTTGGAAGACCTCATGCTGGTGCGCGACTCGCTGCTCGAGTGCGGGGGCGGCGTGGTCACCGTCGGCCCGTTGGAACGGGGCATTCGGACGCTCGCGGCGTTCGGGCTGCACCTTGCCACCCTCGACGTTCGCGAGCACGCCACGGCGCACCACGAAGCGGTGGCCCAGTTGGTGGATCGCCTCGGCGAGACCGCTCACCCCTACCTGGAGCTGTCCCGGGCACAGCGGATCGCACTGTTGGCAAGGGAACTGACCGGGCGTCGGCCCTTGGCGCCGAACCCGCCGCCGTTGACCGGGACGGCGCGACGGACCTTCGAGGCCTTCGAGGCGATCGCCGACCTGCTGGACCGGTTCGGCCCGAAGGTCGTGCAGTCCTACATCGTCTCGATGACGACCGGTGTCGACGACGTGCTGGCCGCGGTCGTCCTGGCCCGCGAGGCCGGCCTGGTGGATCTGACGGAGGGTCAGGCCCGAATCGGGTTCGTGCCGCTGTTGGAGACCCCCGCCGAGCTCGGCGCGGCTGGGCCGATCCTGGACGGCCTGTTGCGCACGGAGCCCTACCGGCGGCTGGTCGCCCTGCGCGGCGACGTGCAGGAGGTGATGCTCGGTTACAGCGACTCGACCAAGGCCGGCGGAATCACCACCGCGCTGTGGGAGATCCACCGGGCCCAGCGCGCACTGCGCGATGTCGCGGCCGAGCACGGCGTTCGACTGCGCCTGTTCCACGGACGAGGCGGCAGCGTCGGTCGCGGCGGCGGCCCGACCCACGAGGCGATCCTCGCCGAACCTTGGGGAGTGCTGGACGGGGAGATGAAGGTGACCGAGCAGGGCGAGGTCATCTCCGACAAGTACCTGCTGCCCACACTCGCGCGGGAGAACCTGGCGCTCACGATCGCCGCGGTGATCGAGGCGACCCTGCTGAACCGGACGCCTCGGCAGACCCCGGAGGAGCTGAAGGCCTGGGATGCCTGCATGGATGTGGTGTCCGCCGGAGCGCACCGGGCGTACCTGGACCTGGTCGGGCACCCGGACCTGCCGGCGTACTTCCTGGCCGCCACCCCGGTGGAACTGCTCGGAGCGCTGAACATCGGGTCCCGGCCGTCGCGGCGCCCGGACTCCGGCGGTGGGATCGGGGGCCTGCGGGCGATCCCATGGGTGTTCGGCTGGACCCAGTCCCGGCAGATAATCCCGGGTTGGTTCGGCGTGGGCAGCGGGCTGGCCGCCGCCCGCGCCGCCGGGCACGGCGAGCTGCTGACGGAAATGCATCGCCGCTGGCATTTCTTCGCGAACTTCCTGTCCAACGTCGAGATGACCCTTGCCAAGACCGATCTGCAGATAGCCGCCCACTACGTCGAACGACTGGTCCCGCCCGAGGTGCAGCACCTCTTCGACCGGATCCGGGCCGAGCACGACCTGACCGTCGCCGAACTGCTGGCCGTCACCGGTCAGGACGACCTCCTGGCCGGTGATCCGGTGCTGCGGCGCACCCTGCGCACCCGCGACGCCTACCTCGCCCCGTTGTCCTACCTGCAGGTCTCGCTGCTGCAGCGGGTGCGCGGCCTGCCGGAGGACGCCGAGCCGGACCCGATGCTGCAACGCGCGCTGCTGCTGTCCGCCAACGCCATCGCGGTCGGGTTGCGCAACACGGGCTGAACGGTGCGCCGGGGTGGGAAAGTTCACCTGGGTGAAGTGCCGCCGAAACGGCCGGCCCGTCGACGTGGTGCGCTGTCCAGGGCGTTGTCGGCGGCTGCCCAGCGGCTGGGTGGCCGGTACGCCGGTTCGGTCTTGGTCCGGCTGTGCCGAGTGTCCGCCGTTGCGCGGACGGCGCCGAACGCGCCGGTTCGCCGACGGTGCCCAGAGCGCGATGTTTCGGCCGCAGAACCGGATCTGCACGGCATGCTCATTTTTCTCGCCCTGGGTCCACACCGGGTGCGGCCGCCACCGACGATCCCCGCGGCGCCGCCGTGCCGAAACTGACTCCCCGTCATAACGCCCGTGAGCAGGCCGTTCGACACTGCCCCCGGGCCGTACGGAGCGTGGGTGCGGGCGCACTGGGGAGGGCATCGGCGACGGGTGTCCGAGGTGAAAACTCCTGCACCGTAAAGCTTTCCGGATGAAACCGCAGCGAAACGACAGCTGGTTTGACTGCCCCGCATGACGATCGCCGCCGCCCGAGTGGGGACTTTCGCGGGCCGTCGCGTCGGCGGCTGGGGACCGCATCGATGAACGTTGACGGATCGCATTTCACAGTGATCGTGGTCGGTGCCGGGCAGGCGGGGCTGGCGATGAGCGGGGCGTTACGGCGCCGCGGAATAGAGCACCTGGTGCTGGAACGCCACCGGGTGGCCCATGAGTGGAGCTCCCGGCGGTGGGACTCATTCTGCCTGGTCACGCCCAACTGGCAATGCACCCTGCCGGATTTTCCGTACGCCGGCTCGGACCCGGACGGGTTCATGGGCCGCGAACAGATCGTCGAGTACCTTCTCGGCTGCGTGGAGGCACTCGAGGTTCCGCTGCAGGAAGGCGTCACGGTCACCAGGCTTCGCCGGCTGGGCGAGGAGGGCTTCGAGCTGACAACTACGGCGGGGACCCTCACGGCCGACCAGGTCGTGGTGTCCACCGGGCCGTACCAGGTTCCGCGGATCCCTCGCTCGGCCGAGCGCCTGGCCGGGTCGGTCGCCTCGCTGCACTCCAGCCAGTACCGCAACCCGGACCGGCTTCCGGCCGGGGACGTGCTGGTGGTCGGGACGGGTCAGTCCGGCTGCCAGATAGCCGAGGACCTGCATCTGAGTGGGCGTCGGGTTCATCTGGCGACCGGGTCGGCACCACGGGTCGCGCGCCGCTATCGGGGCCGCGACGTGGTCGCCTGGTTGGCCGACATCGGCTACTACCGCAAGACGATCGAGGAGTTCGACGACGCCGACGCGGTTCGGTTCCGGGTGAACCACTACGTGACCGGCCGCGACGGCGGTCGCGACATCGACCTGCGGGCGTTCGCCCGCGACGGGATGTGCCTGTACGGACGGCTGACCGACATCGTGGCGCCGACCGGCGGCCGCGGTGCCACTGCGTCGTTCGCGGACGACCTGCGGGTCAACCTGGACCGTGCCGACGCGGTGTCGGAGTCGATCAAGGACTCGATCGACGACTGGATCGCCGCCAACTCGATGCGGGCCCCGTCGGAACTGCGGTACACACCGGTGTGGGAGCCGCGGGCCGCGGCGACCGAGCTGGACCTGGCTGCGGCCGGCGTCGGGTCGGTGGTGTGGAGCACCGGGTTCGGCCGTGACGATCGTTGGGTCGAGGTGCCGATCTTCGACGGTCGCGGTTATCCGGCGCACCGCCGTGGGGTCACCGCCTGCCCGGGGCTGTATTTCCTCGGTCTGCCCTGGCAGTGGACCTGGGGCTCGGGCCGCTTCTGCGGCGTCGGGGAGGACGCGCTGCACCTGGCCGCGCGCATCGAGGAACTGCACCACAGCGGCGTGGGCGCGGCGGTGCGTTGGATCGCCGGCCCACCGGCGGCCCGGTTCACCGTCGAGGCCGACGACGAATGGGTCGCACCGCGGACGGTGGCCTGAGATGACCTCCGTCGTCGGCGCTCCCGGAGCCGGGTTGCGAGACGCCCACCGGCACCTCGGTGTGTTGCCCGCTCACCCCTTCTACGGCGGACCCCCGGTCAGCCCGGACACCACCGCGCGCGCCACGGTCGCGGAACTGATGGGCGACCTGGACGTCCAGGGCGTGGAACGGGCTCTGGTGATGCCCAACTACGGCGTGCCGGACGCCGCGCTGGCGTTCTCGTTCAACCCGATGGTGCTGCAGGCCGCGGCCGCGGACGACCGGATACGGGCGGCCCTGTGGGTGTCGCCGAAGCCCGCGGACAGTTACCGCACCGCGCAGGCCTTGGCGTGCGCCGGGCAGCCCGGGGTGCGGGCGCTGAAGCTGAGCTTCCTGCTCGGTGGCGCACCGGACGACCCGGCCTGCCGACCCGCTCTGGACGCGATATTTGACACCGCCCGCCGGCACAGCCTGGTGGTCCACGTGCACACCTCACCGGGGGCGGCCTCGGACATCGACCGGGTCGGGCTGCTGGTCGACCGCTACGCCGACGACGTGGCCGTGCACCTGGTGCATTTCGGTGGCGGAATCAGCGGCCACATCAAACTTGCCGGTTCCCGTTTCTTCGACTGGATCGAGGCCGGGAAACGCGTCTACACCGACATGTCGTGGGCCGTCGGTTTCGCTCCGCGCTGGTTGGCGGCGGAGATCGAGCGGCGCGGCATCGGCGCCGACCGGGTCTTGTTCGCCAGCGATCAGCCGTGGGGGGACCTCGAGGGCGAGTACGCCCGCCTGCGGGCCGCCGTCGGCGACGGGGAGCTGGCGGCAGCGGTGTTCCGGGACAACTTCGATCGTCTCTACTCCTGAGGCTCCATCAGATCACATCCGACGAACAGAAAGGCCACGTCATGACCCTGACCGACACCGAGAAGATCAGCCTCGACGAGATTCCGCACCCCTCGCTGCAGGAGGGGTCGAACATCTACGGGTCGACCAAGGTGTTCCCGGACTACCAGGCCAACGAGGGCGAGTCGTACTTCACGCTGGTGCACGGGATAGCGCACGAGTCCTCGGTGAGTTTCGTGGCGATCCTGCAGGCCACCCGCGCGCTGCGGAAGGGTTTCGAGTCCGCGATCTACTTCTACGGTCCCGGATCGCTGAACTGCCTGGCCACCCGGGGTTTCCCGACCACGGGTAATTCGGCCTTCCCCGGCGAGCACAACATCAACGACTCGCTGAAGACGTTCATGGGCGAGGGCGGCAAGGTCTACTGCTGCCGGTTCGGGCTGTCGCTGCACGGTGCCCGGGAGGAGGACCTGATCGAGGGGGTTATCCCCACCCACCCCCTCGACGTCCAGGACGCGTTGATCCACTACGCGCGCAAGGGCGCCATCGTCAATTCGACCTACATGTTCTAGAGATGTCGACCGTGGGTGTTGACACCGATGTCGCCGTGGGCCGGACGCCGTCGAACGACTTCGAAAGAGTCGTCGCGACCCGGGCCCGTCTCGCGGTGCTCGGGGTGGACGCGGAGGTACCGCTGTCCCGCTCGAAGGGTGCCGGCCCGAGCGACGACGGGCACTTCACGATCGACGGCCACAACGCCGCGGTGCCGCGTAATCCGGCCAGCCCGTTCGTGGTCCGCGACGGCCGGGTCCTGGAACGGTCCTCAGCCGGTGTGCGGGACACCGGCTTGCGGTTGGAGCCGGTGCGCCGCCCGAAGTTCTACGAGCTGACCACCGCCGACGGGATCCCGTATCCCAAGATCGCGCTGCTGCACGGGCGCGACGTGCTGGCGACCACGGTGGTGCAAACCTGCATCCGGTACGCGGAGGACCAGCGGTGCCGCTTCTGCGCGATCGAGGAGTCGTTGCGCGCCGGTGCCACCGTCGCGGCCAAGACCCCGGCGCAGCTCGCCGAGGTCGCGGCCGCGGCGGTGCGGCTGGACGGCATCCGGCAGATGGTGATGACCACCGGCACCACGACCGGGCCGGACCGTGGGGCGCGCAATCTCGTGCGCTGCGTGCGGGCGGTGCTCGCGGCCGTGCCCGGGCTGCCGATCCAGGTGCAGATCGAACCGCCCGGGGATCTCGCCGTGCTCGGTGAACTCAAGCGGGCCGGGGCCACCGCGATCGGCATCCACGTGGAATCCCTCGACGACGAGGTACGCCGCCGGTGGATGCCCGGCAAGGGTTCGGTCCCGATGGTCGAGTACGAGGCGGCCTGGGACGAAGCGGTCCGGGTGTTCGGCCGCAACCGGGTCTCCACCTACCTGCTGATCGGGATGGGCGAGGATCCCGACGAGCTGATCGCCGGTGCCGCGGGCCTGATCCGACGTGGGGTCTACCCCTTCGTGGTACCGATGCGGCCGATGGTCGGCACGTTGGCGCACTCCGACGGAGCGAGGACCGCGCCGGCGGAGGTTGTGCACCACGTCACTTCCGCGGTGGCGCACCTGCTGCGGGAGGCGGGCATGACCGGCGTCGACCAGGGCGCCGGGTGCGCGGCCTGCGGGGCCTGTTCGGTCCTTTCCGCGGCTGGAGCCTGACGGTGTATCAGATCGCTTATCGGGAGCCGTCGCCCACCGCCGACGGGCGCATCATCGCCGGGCCGCGAGCACTCCGAGCCGTGCCCCATCCCGCCCGCTGGGTCGAGCCGGCCGACGGCCCGACGACGCTGGCGGCCTACCGGGCGCTGCGTCGCGAGGTGTTCGTCGCGGCCCAGGGTTTGTTCGACCGCGACGACGCCGACGAGGTCGACAGCGACCCCCGCACGATCGTGCTGGTGGCCCGCGCCGGTGACGGCACCTTCCTGGGTGGTGTTCGGCTCGGTCCGGCAACCCCGGGTCCGGACATCGGCTGGTGGCACGGCGGACGGCTGGTGGTCCGCCCCGATGCCGGCCGCGGGGTCGGGACCGATCTGGTGCGGGCGGCCTGCCGGTACGCCGTCGGCGCGGGCGCGCTGCGGTTCGAGGCCGACATCCAGGCCCGCAACGAAGGCTTCTTCACCCGCCTCGGCTGGCGGAGCGTGGACGGGATCGCTCCCGTGCGGGCCGAACACGTCCGGGTGCGGTGGCCGATCGACCGGATCGCCGCGCTGGCCGTCGCCACCAAGGCCCCGTTGGGTGGCCTGCTGCACGGCATGTCCCCCGGCGGTGCCGGCTTCGTCGGCGACGACGGCGCCCCGGTCCCGGGCAGCGACCTGATCGCCGCCTGCGATGCGATCCTGCCCGCGATCGTGGCCCGCGACCCGTGGTGGGCCGGGTGGTGCTCGGTGCTGGTCAACCTCAACGATTTGGCCGCGATGGGCGCCGGCCCGCTCGGCCTGCTGGATGCCGTGGGAGCGGCGGACGTCGCCGCGGCCGAAGCGGTACTGGACGGTCTGCGGGCAGCCGCCCGCCGATACGGCGTGCCGGTTCTCGGCGGCCACACCACCCTGGGCGTCCCGGGTTTCCTCGCCGTCACCGCGCTCGGCCGGGCCGCGAACCCGGTACCCGGCGGCGGCGGTCGGCCCGGACACCGCATCCGGTTGACCGTGGACACCGCCGGCGGCTGGCGACCCGGCTACGACAATCGCCAGTGGGACTCGACCTCGATGCGCAGCACCGCGGAACTGCGGGCCATGCTCGGCTCGGTGGCCGACAGCCGCCCGGCGGCCGCCAAGGATGTGTCCATGGCCGGACTGGTCGGCACGCTCGGGATGCTCGCCGAGGCCTCCGGCGTCGGTGCGGTGCTCGACGTGGCAGCCGTTCCACGCCCACGCGAGGCCAACGTCGGGGACTGGTTCACCTGCTTCCCCGGGTACGCCATGCTCACCGCCGAACCGGACGGCCACTCGGCGCCCGACGCCGGGCCGGCTGTCTCCGCCGTCTGCGGACGGCTCACCGATGGGTGCGGCGTGCAACTGCGCTGGCCCGACGGCGAACTCACCACGGCGATCGAGGGCACCGTCACCGGGCTCGGACCGGCACTGACGGATCGTCAGATCACCTCGGGCCTGGGGACGACCGCGTGACCGAGCTGACTCTGGCGGCCGCCGCGGAGAACTTCGACCGCGACCTGGAGAGCTGCTTCGGGCGGATCGAGGCACTCGTGCAGCGCGCTCGACAACGCGGCGTACACCTGCTCGCGTTGCCCGAGGCCACCCTGGGCGGCTATCTGGCGGCGTTGGACGGGGACCAACCACCGCCGCCGGCGTTCGAGGTGGACTCCGCGCCGATCCGGCGGATCGCCGCTCTGGCCGGGGACATGGTCGTCACGTTCGGCTTCTGCGAGGCCGACGGCGTGGCCCGCTACAACAGCGCAGCCGCAGTCTGGGGAGGTGGGCTGCTGGGGGTGCACCGCAAGGTGCACCAACCGCTGCGGGAGGACGCCACCTACGCGGCAGGTACCGGGTTCGCGGCGTTCGACACTCCGGTCGGCCGCCTGGGCATGATGATCTGCTACGACAAGGCTTTCCCGGAATCGGCACGGACCCTGGCCGTGGACGGAGCGCAGATCATCGTGTGCATGTCGGCCTGGCCGGCCGCCGCCACCAACCCGGCCCCGAGGCTGGCCGACGACCGGTGGAAGCGTCGCTTCGACCTGTTCGACATGGCCCGCGCGTTGGAGAACCAGGTGGTGTGGTTGTCGGCCAACCAGTCCGGACAATTCGGCCGGCTCCGTTTCGTCGGCAGCGCGAAAATCGTCGACCCGGGCGGGGAGATCCTCGCCGACACCGGCGTCGAGGCCGGGCTGGCGGTAGTCGACCTGGACGTCGAGGGCGCCGTGGAAGCCGCTCGCCGGTCCATGGGCCATCTGCGGGACCGACGCCCGGATGCTTATCGGCCGGTGATGTCGGCCTGATCGGAATAGCCGCGGTCGCGGCCGCCTTCGGTCGCGATCTGGACGCCGCGCTGGGGCGGATCGCCACCATCGTCGAGCACGCCCGCGGCGCCGGCGCCGCCCTGGTGGTGCTGCCCGACGCGGCGTTGGGCGGGTACCTGGGGAACCTGGCCGATCCGGATCCGGCCGCCGCGCCTCCGGCCCTGGAGGCGGACCATCCGGTGCTGCAACGCCTCGCGGCGTTGGCCGGGCCCACGGTGGTCTGCGTCGGCTACTGCGAGGCCGCCGACGGGTTGCGTTACAACAGCGCGATCTGCCTTTCCGGCGACGGTGTCCTGGGCCGGCACCGCAAGGTCCACCTGCCCTCCGGGGAGCACACGATCTACGCCGCCGGTGACGGCTTCGCCGCCTTCGACACACCGGTCGGGCGGATGGGCATGCTCATCGATTACGACAAGACCTTCCCCGAATCCGCCCGGACGTTGGCGCTGGACGGGGCGCTGCTGATCGCCTGCCTGTCCGCCTGGCCGACCAGCATCACCAACCGGGCGCCGCGCATGTCCGAGGATCGCCAGTCGCGGCTGTTCGACCTCTACGATCGTTCCCGGGCCGCGGAGAACCAGGTCGTGCTGGCCTCGGCCAACCAGACCGGCGCGATGGGTGCGATGCGGTTCCTGGGCCAGGCGAAGATCGTCTCCCCGGCCGGCGACGTCCTGGCCCGCACCTGGGGCAAGGCGGGGATCGCACACGCAAGCATCGACGTCGCCGCCGCCGTGGAGCAGGCCCGGCGCACGCTGCACCACCTGGACGAACGTCGTCCCGACGCCTACGGCCCCAAGGTATGACCGGCCCGTCGCCGCCGGACTCCAGGGCGTTGTCGATTGCGTTGCTCACCTACTCCACCAGGCCGCGGGGCGGGGTCGTGCACACCTTGGCCCTGGCCGAGGCCTTGGTGCGCGCCGGTCAGGAAGTCACCGTCTGGAGCCTGGCCCGAGGCGGCGACGAGGCGTTCTTCCGGCCGGTGGACCCCCGGGTCCGAATCCGTCTGGTGCCGGTCGAGGACATCCCGGGCGAGTCGTTGGGCCCGCGCGTACGCCGTTCCATCGACGCCCTGGCCGCGGCCTTTCGAGGGACCGAGCACGATGTCGTGCACGCGCAGGACTGCATCAGCGCCAACGCGGTCACCGACTGCATCCGCACGGTCCACCACCTCGACCACTTCACCACCCCCGAACTCGTGGCCTGCCACGAGACCGCGATCCTGCGGCCCCGTGCGCACGTCTGTGTCTCGCAGGCCGTGGCCGCCGAACTGGCCGGCGATTGGGGCATCACCGCCACCGTCATTCCCAACGGCGTCGAGGCCGAGCGATTCGCCCGCGCGGCCGCGCCCGGGCCCGCGGCGGTCGCGGCCCGGCAGGTGTGGCGCGACCGGTTGGGCCGATACGTGCTCACTGTCGGTGGCATCGAACCCCGAAAGGGATCGATCGAACTGCTCGAGGCGATGGCCCTGCTCCGGCCACGACACCCCGACGTGCAGTTGGTGATCGCCGGCGGGGAGACCCTGTTCGACTACCGGGACTACCGAACGGCCTGGGAACAGCGGGCGGCGGACCTGCGACTCGAACCGGTGGTCCTCGGGCCGGTGCGCCACGACGACCTACCGGCCCTGGTGGCCGCCGCCGCGGTGTTCGCATTCCCGTCCACCAGGGAGGGCTTCGGCCTGGCCGCCATGGAAGCCCTGGCCGCCGGGGTTCCGCTGGTCACCTCGGACCTGCCGGTCTTCCGCGCGGTGTTCGCCGGCGTCGCGACCCTGGCGCGGTCGCCGGCCGAGTTCGCCGCCGCACTGGCCGCCGCGATCACCGACCCGGACCCGGCCCAGCGGGCTGCCGGTCGTCGACTCGCGTGCGCGCACACCTGGGACGCCGCCGCCGCGGCGCACCTGCAGCTCTACCGCGACCTGGTCGTCCGCGGGTTGATTTCAAGATGTGTGATCGACGAGACATCGTCGGTGCTCGGGCCGGCCGGCCCAAGCCGGTGAGGCCGTGAGTGCACTGTTCGCCGTCGTCGGCTGAATGAGCGCACCGGCCACCAATCCCGTCGGCCGAATTAGTCGCTCGCACAGGAGAACTGGGCAGCGCGGCCTGCCTACTCTCCAGGACATGCTTCTGGACGTCCCAGCTTCCTCGATCTCCGACTACCGCTCGGCCGGCGGTTACGAGGCGCCGGCCGACGGTGCTCCGCACCTGCTCGATGCCGTGTCGGCCGCCGGGTTGCGGGGCCGCGGCGGTGCCTGGTTCCCGGTCGGGCGCAAGTGGCTGACCGCCCTGGCGCAGGCCGGCCCCAGGGTGCTCGTCGCGAACGGGGCGGAGGACGAGCCGGGCAGCCTCAAGGACCGTTACCTGATGGCGACGGCTCCGCACCTGGTGCTCGACGGGGCCCTGCTGGCTGCCCGGGCCCTGGGTGCCGACACGGTCCGGCTGTACGTGAACGAGCATGCCGATCTCGCGCGCGACGCGCTCGAACGAGCACTCGCCGAGGCCGCGGATCTCACGTCCGGAATCGACGTGGCCGTCGTTGCCGCGCCGGCCACCTACGTGGCAGGGGAGGACTCGGCCGCGGTGGAGTTCCTGGAGACCGGCACGGCGCAGCCGCGGAACAAGCCGCCGTACCCCGCGACCGCGGGCCTGCACGGACGGCCCACGGTGGTCAACAACGTGGAGACCCTGGCCCACGTTGCGTGGATCGCGCGTGCGGGCGTGGGGGCCTTCCGGGCGCACGGCACGCCGGCCACTCCGGGCACGATGCTGGTCACCATCCCGGCGGAGTGCGCGAATCCCGGCGTGTACGAGGTCGAGATCGGGGCCTACCTGGACGAGGTCCTGGCAGGTGTCGGTGGCGGCTTCGTGGCCGGCCCGGCCCGCGGCGTGCAGGTCGGCGGCCCGGCGTCCGGGTGGTTGAGCGAATGGCACGTGGCCCTGGACCCGGAAGCGGTTTCGGCCGCGGGATCCACGCTCGGTTGCGGGGCGGTGCGGGTCCTGCCGGCGGGCCACTGCGCAGTGGACGCGGTGGTCTCCACGTCGGAGTTCTTCGCCCGGGAGCAGTGCGGGAAGTGCCCGCCGTGCCGGATGGCCACCCAGTTCATCCATCGCGCCGCAGCCGGGCTGGCGCAGAACAAGGGGACAACGGCTGCCCAGCTGGACGCGGCTCCGACGCTGGTCGCGCAGGTCCGCGACAGGACCGCCTGCTCGTTGGTGAGCTTCCCGCTGTCGCCGTTGACCACGGCCCGGGAGGTCTTCGCCGGGGACTTCGCGGCGCATCTGGCCGGCGAGGACTGCGGGTTGGTGCACCGGCGCCGATCGCTGAGTATCGAGGGAACCTGAGAAGGGGTGTTGCATGACGTCCGTGGTACTCGAGGGAGAGCCCAAGGGCTCGGGTCGCATCGTCCACACGGTGCTGGTCGAGAAGTTGGAGGAGGCGGACTGGAAGTCCACGGCGTTGGCGGGGATCGGCGGGGTCGCGATCTGCATCCATTTCAACGATCGGGACAACGACCGCACCACGATCTGGAAGAAGTCCGACGGCAGCTTCGCGGTCAGCAACGCGGGACCCAAGGCGGACGTCACCGTGGTGCTGCCGCAGAAGCAGTTCTACAAGGTGCTCAAGATCCCGCAGGGTGTGGCGAAGCTGCCCGGGTTGTACACCGGCGGCGGGCTGGAGATCACGAAGCTACTGGTCAAGCGGGTGATCGTGGTCAAGGGTCTGCTGCGGCACCCGATCGCCTCGGTGCGAATACTGCAGGTCCTGTCGGTGCCCCCGGGGCAGCGGTGAGGCCCCGCCTGAGCTGGGCGCTGCCGGACACCATTGCCGAGAATCTACGGAACAAGCCTTCCAGAGTTCCTGCGGAACGCAGGATCTCTCCCAAACTCTAGATTCTACAATCAATCAGCAGAACGGCAGGTTTCTGTCGAACGTCCTGGAGGAGAAGACCATGGCGCGGGCCTGGACCGAAGAGTGGATGCTCAAGGAGCAGGAGTTGTGCAAGGCCGACACCGAGTTCCAGGAGGAGGCCGAGGGCTACGACCGAACGGTCGTGCTGCACATCGTGGCCGACCCGGAGCGAGGTGTGGACGCGGATCACTTCGTGGGGTTCAACCCGCCATACATGACCGAGGTCTGGGCGGGGAGTGAGAACAAGAACCCCGGCGCGGACTACCTGATCGAGGGCACCTACCAGGACTGGTGGGCGGTGAACGAGGGCAAGAAAGGCCTGGTCGCGAGCCTGCTGGACCAGTCGATCCTGCTGCGGTCGGGCAAGACCTCCTACATCGCGATGTTCGTGCCCGCGGTGGACCGGTTCTTCACGATCTCGCGGGGTTTCACCGACGCCTACGAGGGCGACTACAAGCCGGAGCGCTGACTGCGGCCGTCGGGCCGGTCGCCATCTGACGGACCGTCATTCGAGGTAGGGAGCGGGAGACATGCGCGTCGGTGACCAGGACATCCTCATCCCGACCATGATGGTCGGCAATTACCCGAAGCCCCGGTGGTACAACGGCGCGGGCTACGCGGTGGTGCCGCAGGGCAACTTCATCTCCGATTCCGTCTCCTACGAGGCCTTCGAGGACTGCATCGCGGCGATCGTGTTGGACCAGGAACGGGCCGGGATCGACGTGATCTCCGACGGGCGGGTCTACGGCGGCGACACCCCTTACGCCGGGATCCTCTACTACTTCACCGAGCGCATGAGGGGATTCGCGTCCTACGGCCCGCAGTTGCAGCTCCCGCAGTACTCCACGATGTACTCCCCGACCTGCGCGGGCCCGATCTCCCGGAAGGTGCCCTGGCTGTCCGCGCAGTTGAAGGCCGTGAAGAAGTTCACCGACAAGCCGGTGAAGATGCAGTACCTGGGCCTGGCCGGGGTGACGATGGGCACGAACAACGAGCACTACTCGGACGTCAAGGATCTGTCGTTCGCGTTGGCGAAGGCCTACAACGAGGAGTTCAAGCAGATCTCGGCCGAGGGCGCGGACATCATCCAGCTGGACGAGTTCGCCTGGCACTACGGCCTGCGGTTGGGGGAGTGGGAGACCGACGTCTTCAACGCCGCCGTCGAGGGCGTGGACGCGAGGATCCTCACCCATGTCTGCTGGGGCAATTTCATGGGCACGAAGGGCTATCTGCCGTCGGGGCCGATGCACGGGGCCAACCCGGAGCGGGAGGGCACCGAGTACGTGCCCGCGTTGCGCGACGCCGACGACACGACCGCGCGGTCCAAGGCGTGCTTCCCGCGGGCACAGCGGATGAACATGGACGCGCTGAACTTCGAGATCGGCAACACCGGTTCCGGTGACCTGAAGCCGCTGCGGAAGGCCAACTGGGAGCGCGACTTTGTGGCCGGGGTCATCGACGTCCGGTCCCTGGAGGTCGAGCCCGCCACCGTGGTGGCCGACCGGATCCGCGACTGCCTCGAGGTGATCCCGGCCGACCGGCTGGGCGTCACCACCGACTGCGGCCTGATCAACCTGCCGCGGATGATCGCCTTCGCCAAGCTGCGCTCGCTGGTGGAGGGCGCGAAGATCGTCCGCGAGGAGATCCGGGCGAAGCAGGCCGCCGAGTTGGGGGCGTCCGCATGATCACCCGCACGATCGCCCGCATGATCGCCCGCATGATCGCCCGCACCGCCCAAGTGTTCGGGGTGACACCCCCTGTGTCGGACGCCCTCGGCGTGTCGCGTTCCGGATCCGGTCGATCGGGGTGTCACCCCCAACGAACTTCGGGTAGGCGGGACGTCAGATGAGCAATGCGACGGAGCCGCTCCCGCTGGTGGGCATCGAGCTGATGCCGGGCGACGAGGCCGAGGCGGTGGTCCTGGCCGCGCAGGAGGCCCAGGACACTGTGGTGATCGACCGAAACGCGGCCGTGGTCATCGTGTCCGCTCCGGGCCGACTGGAGATCGAACCGGCGGTGGTGCGCGAGCACCTGGGGCGCGACGACTGGGCCGGTCCGGACATCCAGGTCATCATGGCCAGCTATTTCGGCTTCATAAAGCAGCTCGACGACGAGCGCATCGTCCTCGAATGGCTTCGCAAGTCCTAGCCCGAAGGAAGCGATGGACATGGGCAAGACAGTCCTGGTGTGCACGAACGTCGACTGCCACGACCGGGGTTCGCAGGGCCTGTTGAACAGGTTGCTCGACCGGGTCGAGGAATCCGACCTGGATGTCGAGGTCCGCGACTACCTCTGCTTCTCGGCCTGCGAGAAGGGCCCGAACGTCGTCGTCGTCGAGGACCGCGTCTGGTACTCCGGGGTCGACCCGGAGCAGGGCGCGGACAAGATCGCGGCCCAGCACCTGGAGGGCGGCCGGACCGTCGCGGAGTACACGGCCGACTCGGACAACATCACCAAGAACTTGATCTTCACCGTGTTGGACGCGGGGATTCTGCCCGGTTCGGTCTGACGCCGTGTCACGTAGTCATAGGAGCTGTCGAGATGGCCACCCGTAAGACATTCGTCTGGCTGTCGGGCCGCAGGCGCCCGCCGAGTGAGTACGAGGAGCTGTCCACCGGTATCCAGTGGTACGGCGACCCGGTCTCGCGCACCGAGATCGGCCAGTGGCGCAGCGATAGCACGGCGTTGTCGACGGACTGGACCGCGTTCCGGGACCCGGCGGCCATGTACTACCGCAACTATGTGGTGGGGCAGGACGTGGTGGAGAAACAACTCGACTCCGTCTTCGCCGTGGCGGCCGAGGCCGACTTCATCTCCGGCCTGGACCGGGCGTGGTGCGCGGAGTTGACCGTCCTGGTCGGGGCGATGAGCTTCGCCCAGTGGGGCGCGTCGATGGCCATGCAGCACGTCATGCGGTTCACGCTGTCGCCCACGGTGGCCTGTGCGGTGCAGCTACAGATCATGGACAAGCTGCGCGCGGCCGAACGCAGTGTGGAGTGGTTCGAGCGCATCCACCCGGACGCACCCGACGATGCGCTGCACTGCGCCTGGGACCAGGTGGCGGCGATTCAGCCGCTGCGCCGGTACATCGAGGAGGTCCTTGTCGAGCAGGACTGGGGCCAGGTGATCGTCGCGATCAATCTGGCGCTTGCCGGGCTGTTCGAGCCGTTCCTGCGGGACCTCTACGTGCACGGCGGGCGGGCCCACGGCGACTTCACCACCGCGGCCCTGGGGTCCCACTTCGCCAAGGACGCCGGTCGTGCGGTCGCCTGGAGCGACGCCTTCCTGAAGCAGTGCTGCACCGACGAGGCGAACGGCAAGGTAATCGGCGACTGGTTGGACCGCTACGTACCCACCGCAGCGCAGGCCATGGACACGTTGGTCGCCGCCTACCCGACCAACGGCGTGGCCGCGCGTGCCGCCGTGACCGCTCGCACGGCCCTGCGTGCCCGGCTGGAGAAGATCGACGCCACATCGTCCGACAACGTCGTGGCGGCCCTTGCCGTCGACGGCGAACCGGCCTGAAGGACAGAGGGGAGCCTGCGCCGCATGAAGACCAAGAGCCGCGCCAAGCAGCTGTACTGGAAGCCGTCCTACGTGGACCTGGACGCGATGTACCCCACCATCGCCTCGGCCGGGATCCACTTCGACGACTGGGATGCCTGGGACGACCCGTTCAACATCTCCTATCGGCAGTACATCGACGTGCAGGCCAAGAAGGAACTCGGGTTCCACCCGGTGCGCGACGCCTTCGAGCGCTACAACGGCAGCCAGCACGTCCCGGCCCGGTGGTACGACGGCATGAAGTTGGCCTTCCCGTTCCTGCAGACCGCCGAGGTGGCCGCAGGCCGGGCGCACGCGCGCACCGCGCGGTACGCGCCGGCGCCGGCATTGCGGGCCGCGGCGTTCTATCAGTCGATCGATGAGATGCGGCACTTCCAGAACCACATCTACGAGATGCGCACCTACAACCAGGCCGACACCGGCTTCGACAACTGGGCCGGTTGGCGGGACAACCACTTCACGATGGGCCCGGCCCGCTACATCTACGAAGACATGATGAACAGCGACAACGTATTCGAAGTGATCATGGCGCTGAACATCTGCGTCGAGGTGGTGTTCACCAACCTCATCTTCGTCGGGATCCCGTCGGTGGGTGCGCTCAACGGCGACACCGCGATGGCGCAGGAGATGCTGACCACCCAGTCCGACGAGACCCGGCACATGGCCATCGGGCAGTCGACGTTGCGTACGCTGCTCCGCGACGACCGCAACCTCGAGCAGTTGCAGTACTGGCTGGACAAGTGGTTCTGGCTGCAGCACCGTGCGGTGGCCGGCCCGGTCGGGTTGATCCCGGACTACTTCGCCAAGCGCAAATACATCCCGTACCAGCAGATGTACCAGCGTTATGTCATCGACAACTTCATCGCGGGCATGGTCGACGACCTGGCCGAGTTCGGGCTGAAGCCACCGCGATTCCTCGACGACGCCAAGGCCGAGCTGCCCGACTACTCCCACACCCTCTACCGGGTGCTCTTCCAGTACAAGAACGTGCTGTTCAACCGGATGTTCGTGCCCACCGACCACGACCTGGAGTTCTTCACCGACAACTACCCGAACTTCGAGGCCAACCACGGGAAATTCTGGGAGGAGGTCCGGGACGGCGACCCGAAGGACCTGCCCCAGCTGCCGATGCTGTGTCAGATGTGCGGGCTGCCGTGCGTGTTCCCGGTCCCGGAACGAGCCAACGTCCAGTGCTCGATGTACGAGAACAACGCGTACTGGTTCTGCTCCAACGGCTGCAAGTACATCTTCGACCACGAACCACACCGATATGCCCACCGCGTCACCATGGAGCGCACACTCAACGGTCTCGACGTCCCGGAAGTCCGCCGGCGGATGGGCGTGGCCGAGAACATCGGTGGCCTGTTGAGCGCCGAGCAGGATGTCTGAGGTGGCGACGATGACCGAGCAGAAAGCCGAAGTCGAGTCCCTGCTCGTCTACGCCCGCGCGGTCGGCGGGTCCACCCCGCCGCTGCTGATGAATCCGCCGTCGGACTGGACGGTGAAGTTCTTCACCAAACTCGGGCAGCGCTCGCTCTACATAAAGCTGCCCGGCCGGGTGAACGCCTACCGGGCCAGCGACGGGAGCCTGCTGGACCCGGAACTGACGCTCGGTCAGCTCGGCATGCTCCCCTACGAACTGATCGAGTTCCGCTCCGACGGCTGACGGGGTCCCCAAACCGGCACCTGGCGCTGAAGTTCTCGACCGACGCAATCTCGGCCTCGGTCGGCTGAGGAAGGACGTCCCAATGCCGTACGTCATCTCCGAACCCTGCATCGACGTCATGGACACGTCGTGCCGCGACGAGTGTCCGGTCGACTGCATCTACGAAGGTGCGCGCAAGCTCTACATCAACCCCAGGGAATGCATCGACTGCGGCGCCTGCGAACCGGTCTGCCCCGTCGAGGCGATCACCCAGGACCGGCGCGTGAACCCCGCACAGGTCGATTTCGTCGAGGACAACCAACGTTTCTTCCGCGAGACCCTGACCGGTCGCGAAGCACCCCTCGGCGCCCCCGGAGGAGCAGATTCGATCGGTCGCGTCGGCGTGGACACCGAGCTCGTGGCAAGCCACCGGCGGTAACGGCGCAACTCAGAAGAGCGCCGTCGTTCCACCACTGAGAGGGAGTTCGTCGTCATGCGTTTCGACAATGTCGCCATTCCCGTGGGACTGGCCTGGTCCTCGCCCTTCGCCAAGTGGCAGGGCACGTTGTCAGGAGTCAGCAGTCTGGACCTGGCCGCCGTGGTGACCAAGAAAGCCTTGTCAGACCGTGGTTTCTCCGTCGAGCTGCTCGACGGGCTCGTGCTCGGGTGGACCATCCCGCAACTCGAGGCGTTCTACGGCGCACCCACCTTGGCGGTCCGGATCGGCGCCGACGGGTTGACCGGACCGATGGTGTCGCAAGCCTGCGCCACCGGGGTTGCGTCGTTGGCGGCCGCCGCCGGCCAGGTGACGGCCGGTGGCGGCACCCATCTGGTGATCACCACCGACCGGACCAGCAACGGACCGCTGCTGAGCTACCCCAACCCGACCGGCATGGGCGGCGCCCCCCGCACCGAGACCTGGGTCCTGGACAGTTTCGGTCGCGACCCCTCGACCGGAAAGGGAATGCTGGTCGCCGGGGAGACCGTGGCCGCCAGGTACGGCATCACCCGCGAGGAGTGCGACGACCTGACCGTCCTGCGCTCCGAGCAGTATCAGCGGTCGCTGGCCGACGACCGGGCCTTCCAGCGGCGCTACCAGGTGCCCGTCGAGATCCTCGCCAAGCGCGGCCAAGGCCTCCTTCTCGAGGCGGACGAGGGAATCCGGCCCGCTGTGGCCGAGGAGATCGCCAAGCTGGCCCCGGTCGACCCGAACGGCGTGCTGACCTTCGCGAGCCAGACCCACCCGGCCGACGGTACCGCCGGCGCCGTGGTGACCACCGTCGAGCGGGCCCGGGAACTGGCCGGGGGCAGCGGGATCGTGCGACTTCTCGGCGTGGGGTTCGCCCGCGTCGGCAAGTGCCACATGCCGGAGGCCCCGGTGCCCGCCGCGCTGCGCGCCCTGGAGGCGGCCGGGGTCACGTTCGACGAAGTCGACGCGGTGAACACGCACAACCCCTTCGCGGTCAACGACCTGGTGTTCGCCCGCGAGACCGGCATTGCCCTGGACCGGATGAACAACTACGGGAGCAGCCTGATCTTCGGGCATCCGCAGGCGCCCACCGGCATGCGCTCGATCGCCGAGCTGATCGAGGAACTGCGCCTGCGCGGTGGCGGGCTGGGCCTGTTCACCGGCTGCGCCGCCGGCGACACGGCGGCCGCCCTCGTCCTGCGCGTGGAGGACTCGTGACCGCACTGTTCGCCGCCCCGGACATCCCTCGACCTGATCGCGATGGCCGAGCATGGCCGAATGTCTGGGCTTCCGGACCTGTCGCTCGGCCGGTGCGCTTCGTAACGTTGACGCATGTCCCACCACGTTGTGGTCGTCACCCATCCACTCGTGCTCGGGATGGAGTTGATGGGCGCGCTCGACCTGTTCCACTTCGCGAACAAGGCGCTCACCGACGCGGGGGGAAACCCTTCTACCGGGTTCATCTGACATCCGTTGCCGGCGGATCCTTCGAGACCTGGAACGGGTTCGGCATGGTCGCCACCGAAAGCCTGAATGGCTATCGGGGGCCGGTGGACACCCTCCTCGTGGTGGGCGGTCTGCACGCACATGAGGCAGCCGAGGATGCCGCCCTGGTTGCCGAGATCCGCCGCGCGAGCCTACGCGCAGATCGTGTGGTGGGGTTGTGCACGGGGGCGTTCATCCTGGGCGCAGCCGGACTGTTGGATGGCAAGCGTGCCACCACGCATTGGGCCTTCGGGCCACTGCTCGCCGCCCGGTACCCACAGGTCTCCGTGGACACCGATCCAATTTTCATCCAAGACGGCGACACCTGGACGTCGGCCGGCATTACAGCCACCCTCGACCTCCTGCTTTCGCTCGTGGGAAATGACATCGGGGATGATGCGGCCCGGGATGTCGCCCGTTATCTGGTGATGTTCCTGCACAGGACCGGGAATCAAGCTCAGTTCAGCGTGCAGTTGGCGTCGCGGGTAACCCATCGACAACCGATCCGGGAAGTTCAGCAGTACATCGCCGATCATCCGGGGTCCGCCTTGACGTTGCCGCGCCTTGCGGAACGGGCGCAGATGAGCCAGCGCCATTTCGCCCGGGTATTCACCGCCGAGGTGGGGATGCCTCCGGGGCGTTACGTGGAACGAGTCCGCCTGGAAACGGCCAGGAGACGCCTGGA
The DNA here is from genome assembly GCA_036268355.1 of Sporichthyaceae bacterium. GTDB lineage: Bacteria > Actinomycetota > Actinomycetes > Sporichthyales > Sporichthyaceae > DASQPJ01. The sequence goes on along the minus strand of DATAUG010000024.1, from coordinate 307 downwards.
AGAAGGTGACCAGACGGTGGACGTGATCGCGGCGGCCACGGGGTTCGGCACCGCTGAATCGATGCGGCGTGCCTTTCACCAGCATCTGCACGTGTCGCCCACCGACTACCGACGGAGCTTGGGCCCGCTGATCAGGGGGAAGATCGAAGCGCTCGCCGTGTGAGGTTGGGTCTGCTGCACGAACGGGTGACAGCGGTTAGGCCGCTTGTTCGGCGGTCTGGGTCATGATGATCTCGAACTCGATGGGGGTCAATCGGCCGAGTGCGGCCTGTCTGCGTCGGCGGTGGTAGGTCCGTTCGATCCAGGT
>DATAUG010000023.1:0-45761 GCA_036268355.1 Sporichthyaceae bacterium | reverse complement strand
CGTGTTGCCCGATGATGTGCAGGCGTTGGCCGGTCCGGTGTTGGCGCACCGGTTGTTGACGACCGCGGAGGCGCAGATCGCCCGGCGGACCGGCGCGGCGGTGTTGGCCGACATCGTCCGCAAGGTCCCACTGCCGACCGGCCGTTCATGAAGCTTCGGCCGGAAAAAATGTCTGACGCCCGGTCAGCATCCGACGAGAACGGCACGGCGCGGGCGGTCGCCGCGGTGCGCCGGACCTGGAGGCAGTTGACGATCATCGGGCAACTGCTCGTGATCGGCGGACTGGTCTCGACGGTGGTCGCCTTCGCGATCGGCCAACTGGTGCTGGTCCGGGTCGCCGTGCTGCTGATCCTGTTGCCGCCGGTCTGTCTGGCGATCATGCGGCGCAACCGTCCCGAGGTGGCCGCGACCCGCCAGTTGGAGCCCGCCCGACTGCAGGTCGGTGAAGAGGCCACCGTGACGGTCGTGGTCCGGAATGTCGCCAACCGGTCGTGCGGACTGCTGCTCGCCGGCGACGAGTTGCCGATCGGGCTGGCCGGCGAGTCCCGATTCGTGGTGCGTGGTCTCTCCCCGGGCGCGACCACCGAGGCCTCCTATCGGGTCACCGGGCTGGTTCGTGGCCGGCATCCGATCGGACCGATGAGCCTTCGACTGGCTGACCCCTTCGGCATGTGCGAGGTCGACCGACAAGTCAGCGGCACCGACAAACTGGTGGTCATCCCGGCCGTGCACCCGCTTCCCGAGGTCCGGATCGGCGCCGAAGCGAGTGGGAGCGGCGAGGGCAGTTCCGCGCTCCCGTCGAGCGGGGAGGACGACATCGGCGTGCGGGAGTACCGACACGGCGACTCGCTGCGTCGGGTGAACTGGCGGGTCACCGCTCGTCGTGGTGAACTGATGGTGCGTCAGGAAGAGCATCCGGAGTTCACCCGCGGCACGATCCTGTTGGACACCCGCAGTGGTGCGCATCGTGGCCAAGGCATCGACTCCTCGCTGGAATGGGCGATCTCGGCCGTCGCCTCGATCGGGATGCACCTGCTGACCCGTCGGTTCTGCCTGCACATGCTCACCGAGGCGGGATCCGGGATGGGCGGCCTGCTGCCCGAGGTGCTGGCCCCCGGGCCGGGTGCCGACGGTCTGTTCCTCGACGCGTTGGCCGGCCTGCAACCGACCGCGGCGGCCACCATCCCGGCACACAGTCACACCGCGGCAGCCGGCGACGGGGTATTGCTCGCGGTCCTCGGATCCATGACCCCGGCCGAGGCCGCGGAGGTCGCTGCCCGCCGTCGGTCCGGAATGATCGCGATGGCCATCGTGCTCGCCACCGACACGTGGGGCGGCAAGAGCCGCGGCAAGGGGCACGATCCGGAGGCGACCCTGACGGTGCTTCGCAACCGGGGCTGGTCCGCGGTGATCGCCAAGTCCGGCGACACGGTGCCTGAACTGTGGCAGCGCATGTTGCTCGGCTCCGGCGTGCCGCGGGTGCAGAGCGATTCGGACTCCACCGGGGCAGGCGCAGCATGACCCAAGTGCTGACCGCGCCGGAACCCACGGTCGTCGCGCCGGCGTCCAGGCGGCGGTCGCGGCCGGCCGCGCGCCACCTCACGGGCGCGGTCGTCGGCTTCGTGGCGACGACGTTGACCGTGCTCGCGCTGACCGTGGTCGTCGATCCCGATGATTGGCTGCCCCAGTCGATCGGCATGGTCGCGACGGTGGCATTGCTCGGGGCGATCGGTCGGACGATCCGGTTGCCTCGACCCCTGCTGGCGCTCGTCCAGGCTTTCGCGGCCTTGTGCTTCGTGGTCGCTTGTTCGGCCTCGGCGCAGGCGACCGGTGGTTTCCTGCCCGGCCGCGCGGCGCTGCGCCACCTGGGTCACGCGTGGGACAACGGGATCGGTGACCTGAGCGGACTGGTCCCGCCCGACGAGGCCACAGCGGGGGTCAGCGCGGTGCTGCTGATCTCGGTCGCCGGCGTGGCGCTGGTGGTGGACGTCCTGATCGGGTACGGACAAGCGGGTATCGCCGGGCTGTGCCTGGTCGGGCTGTACGCGGTGCCGGCGGGGACACTGCAGAACGGGTGGCGCGGCGGCTTCTTCGTGATGCCGGCGCTGGCCTGCTTGCTGCTGATGCGGCACGGCCGCGCGGCACGGTGGCGCCGCTGGGGCGCGGAGTCCGTGGACGCCCCGGCAGCGGGGGCCGGCCCGGCCGCCCTGCGCGTCGGCCTGATCGTGCTGGCGATGTCGCTGGCGGTCCCGGCCGCGCTGCCCGCGTTGACCGGTGGGGTGTTCAACAACAGCGGAATCGGGCACCACGTCCCCGAGCCGCTGCGGCCCCTGGACCCGCTGTGGGTGATGCGAAATCTGCTCGTCGCCAAGCAGAACCCCACCCTGTTCGCCGACCGGAGCGATACCCACTGGCCCGACGAGGAGTACCTGCGGGAGGTGACCCTGGACTACTTCGACGGCACCGAGTGGCGGGCGGGTACCCGAACCGTGGCCGACTTCGTCGGCAAACTTCCGGCCCGGTCCGGGCTGACCCCGAACGTCCCCACCACTCCCGTCTCGACCACGCTCACCCCGACGCCGGCCGTGGAACTGGACTACCTGCCGACGCCGTGGCACGCCGACTCGGTGAAGCTGGTGGGCAAGTGGCGGATGGATCCACGCACCGGCGACATCGTCAGCAACGCCGGGCGTAAGCAGATCGCCATGGGCCCGTGGATATCCGACAGTCAGGACGTGGACCCCGAGACCGATCGCATCACCGGCAGCGCCCCGGTGACCCCGGATCTGGTCGACTACCTCAAGCTGCCCGCGCTGCCGCCGATGATCGTCGCCGAGGCACGCCGGATCACGGCCGGCACCTCCGGCGCCGTGCAGGTGGGAATCCGCCTGCAGGAGTGGTTCCGTGACCCCAAGCGATTCGTGTACGACCAGCGCCCCGTCGGCAGCGGCATCCCGGCCGTGGTGCAGTATCTGACGACCCATCACGGTTACGACGAGCAGGCCGCCGCGACCATGGCGGTCATGGCCCGCGCGCTGGGGATCCCGGCCCGGCTGGCGGTCGGTTTCACGCCGGGGAAGGCCGACCCGGCCGGCGACGCCCGGACTGTCAGCGGCCACGACGCCCACGCGTGGCCGGAACTTTTCCTCCCGCAGACCGGTTGGACCCGCTTCGAACCCACCCCGCCGACCGCGCCCGGGGCGCCGCGACCGCTGCATTGGTTGACTGCGGCCCAGAAACCGAAACCCCAGCAGCAGCCGCGACCGGAGCCGCAGCAGGCGCTCGCGCCTCCGCCGCCCCCTCCGCCGTCCGGCGGCGGCGGACCCCACGACTGCACGCTGACGCCGGACGGCTGCAAACGCCAGCTGCAGCCCCCGCCCGCACACCACGAGCACCAAGGGGCCCGCCGGGTCACCTTCCTCGCCCTGCTGGTGCTGTTCCTGATCACCCTGCCGCACACGGTCAGGGCGGTTGTCCGACGCCGGCGTTGGGCCTCCATCACCGGCGGGCGGTCCTTGGCCTGGATGCACAGTCCGGCGGCCGCCGTGCACGTCGCCGACGTGGCCTGGCTGGAGCTGCGCGACACCGCCGTCGACCTGTTCCATCCGTGGCCCACCGCGCGAACACCACGCCAGGCCGGCCAGATCCTTGCCGGCGAGGGGAAACTCACCGGCCCCGCGGCCGAGTCGCTGGCGACGGTCGTCGCCGCGGTCGAACGCCTGCGCTACGCCCCGCCCATCGCCGGTCCGGTCGACCACCTCCGCCTACGCACGGCCCTGATCGCCCTGCGTCGCGAACTTGCCCGGCCGCTCAGCCGGCTGCAACGGCTGCGGGCGTGGCTCCTTCCGGCATCCCTGCGTTTGGTCGGCCAAGAGGCTTCGGAGTGGCTCAAGCCACGGCTGCGTGGCCTACGCCGCCCGACGCTGCCGGCGGCTCGCATTCGTCGAAGGGCCCGCGCGTCTGGCTGAGCGGGCGGTTGAAAGGCGCGTGAATTACGGCGGCGTCGGTCGCGTGGCGGCGGGCCAATTTGACTGGGCCGATTGGTTACTCCGGAAATACCGTAACCACAGCGGGCACGTCGACGGACGTTGAACCGGATTCCTGACGGACGGAGGCTACGCGAGCCAACTACTCCAGACCGTAGTAGAGGGCTCGAAAATCCCACCGCTACTGAAGTTATCGTCGGGGCCGACCGGGCTCGAGCGGGCCGTGCTCAATGACCTGACCGCCATCGAGGTTCCGGTTCTGTCGGCCTCGACGGGGCCGGCCCGTCGAGGGGCCAACTGCGTGGATTGGCCTATCTGGCAACAAGATTTTAGCCACCTCGTGCGGCGTTGGATCCTGAGAACCGGGCCGCACGGGCTCTTTCAGCGGGCGGGAGAGCACCGCCCGTTCGCCGTAAAGCTTACGCGGCCCGGTTCTCCAACGCCGCACGAGGACACCGGCCAAAATCTTGACTCGGGGCTCTCGAATTGGTCGTGGGAGTTCGTGTATTCAGGTGAGTTTTGTCGGTGGGTTCGGTTAATATTGGCGTTATGGAAAACGCGGTGGTTGAGGCGGTCTCGGAACTCGAGGCCGCTATTTCCGCTGCGCGGAAATCGGTTGAGAATAATCTCTGGTCTTGTGCGGGTTCGCAGGTCTCGGATTTGTTGGGGCGGGTGCATCGGTTGCGGGCGCAGGCCGAGTCCATGGAACTGCACCTGGTCCGCGAGGTGATCTCGCGCGGCATCCCGGCCGAGGTCGGTGCGGTGAATCCGCGGGCCTACCTGATGGGCGCCCTGACCATGTCCCCCGCCGAGGCCACGGTCACCGTGAAACTGGCCGAAGCCCTTGGTGGCCGACTGGCCGACACCGGTGAGGCGTTGGCCGAAGGAGCGATCTGTCGCGAGCGGGCCAAGGCGATCGTCGAGGTGGTGACCGGGTTGCCGCCGACGGCCTCGGTGGAAGAGCAGGAGGAGGTCGAGGCGATCCTGCTGGAGTCTGCCGCGGGGTTGAACGCCCAGGACCTGCGGAAGATGGACAAGGTCATGGCTGCCTACCTCGATCCCGATGGCGTTCAGCCCCGCGAGGAGAGCGCGCAGCGGAAACGGGCCGCGCACCTACGTCCCAACGGCGACGGAACCCAGACGTTGAAGTGGACCGACACAGACGAGCAAATGGCCCTGCTGCAAGCCGCCCTCGAACCGCTGACCGCGCCCCACCCCGGCCCGGACGGCCAGAAGGACATCCGCAGCCCCGCCGTCCGCCGCGCCGACGCCCTGGCCGACCTCGTCGCGCAGGTCCTGCGGCACGGCGACCTGCCCAGCTCCCGCGGCGCCCGCCCCCACCTGATCGTCACCGTCACCCAGCACGCTTTCACCAACGGCCACGGGCTCGGAATCACCGCCACCGGCGAGCACATGTCCGCCGCCGCGGTCCGCCGGATCTCCTGCGACGCCGACCTGACCGCGATCCGTCTGGACACCGACGGCGTGCCGCTGAGCATGGGCCGTACCCGACGGATCGTCAGCGCGCAGCAATGGCTGGCGCTGGTGGTCCGCGACTCGGGTTGCGTCTTCCCGGACTGCACCCGGCCAGCACCCTGGACCCAAGCCCATCACATCGTGCACTGGTCCCAGGGCGGCCCGACGGATCTCTCGAACCTCTGTTTGGTCTGCGACCGGCACCATGACGCCATACATAGCGGTGGTTGGGACGTCGAGATAGCGGCTGACGGCCGACCGGAACTACGACCCCCACCCTGGACAGACCCGGATCGAAGGCCGCGGCGCAACCGGTACTGGGAAACGCTTACCTCGCTGCATCTGCGCTGAGATCGTCGCTCCCCGGAGGTGCAACCGGGCCGATGGCTGTTGGGCCGTCACGCCGGCAGCGCGCCGCCGCCCGGCCCGACGACGGCCTGCATGGAGCGCGGGCCGACGGCTTCACCGCAGTGTGAGCAGGTGAACCGGGCCTCGCTGAGGTGGCCACAGGCCTTGTGGACCACCTCGATGGGAGGCCCGTCCGGGGCGGCCCATTTGTCGCCCCACTGGCGCATGACGGTCACCACGCCCCATAGGTCGCGGCCCTTGTCGGTGAGCCGGTACTCGTCGCGTGGTGGGTGTTCCTGGTAACGGACGCGGTCGAGGACGCCCTGTTCGACGAGCCGGGTGAGCCGTTGATTGAGCACGCTGCGGGAGATGCCCAGGCGGGCCTGGAAGTCGTCGAACCGGCGCACGCCGAGGAAGGCGTCGCGCACGATCAGCAGCGACCACCACTCGCCGACGACCTCCAGGCACTGGGCGACCGAGCAGTTGACATCCTCGAAGCTGGTCCGTCGCATGTCACCACCGTAGCGAGTTTTGTGATCGAACTAACCCGCGCTAGGGTAAGTTCTGTCATCGAACTTACCGATGGAGGAGCGCGTCGTGGGCGAGCGAACCGATGCGAGCGGCGGCGACTGGAAGCCCAACGCCTGCAGCCTCTGCTACCTCAACTGCGGGGTCCAGGTGCAGACGCAGGGCCGGACGATCGTCAAGGTGCGCGGCGACAAGGCCCATCCGCACAGCGCCGGTTATACGTGCCAGAAGGCACACCGGCTGCCCTTCTACGGAAGCAACGCGGATCGTCTCACCACTCCGCTGCGCCGCCGCCCCGACGGCACGCACGAGCCGATCGACTGGGACACCGCACTCGATGAGATCGCCGAACGGTTGTGGGACATTCGCGAGGCCGACCTGGCCGCCGGTCGTCCGGGCTCGTTGCTGAGCTACGGCGGTGGCGGCCAGGGCAACCACTCCGGTGGCCCATACCTGCGCTCGCTGCTGTCCTGGATGGGCTCCACCCGGCACTTCAATGCGCTCGCCCAGGAGAAGACCGGGGACTTCTGGGTCAACGGGAAGATGTTCGGCGCTCAGAATGTGCACACCTCGGAGGGCGTCGAAGAGTGCGATCTGCTGCTGGTGATCGGCGCGAATCCCTGGCTGGCGCACGGTTTCCGCAACGCCCGGCGGGTGGTCAACGAGATAAAGACCGACCAGGGCCGTCGGATGATCGTCATCGATCCCCGCCGCACCGAGACCGCCGAGGTGGCCGACCTGCATCTGGCCCTGCGGCCCGGCACCGACGCGTTCCTGCTGTCGGCGATGCTCGCGATGATCCTGCGCCGCGACGGTCAGGCCGCGGACTGGTTGGCCGCACACACCGAGGGATTCGGTGCGGTGGCGGCGGTCCTGGACCGTGTTCCGATCGTGGAGTGGGTCGCGCACGCCGAGGTCGACATGGCCGACGTCGAGCGGGCGGTCGAGATGATCCTGGCCGCGAAGGAAATGACCGTCCGCGCCGAATTGGGGATTCAACAGGGACGCCATTCAACGTTGAACAGCTACCTCGAGAAGTTGCTGTTCCTGCTCACCGGCAATTTCGGCCGCCCCGGCACCAACGGCGTGCACAGTTGGCTGCAGCCCTTGTGGGGCCGGTCGAACGGGGAACGTTCCCAGATCACCGGCTACGAGTACATCGGCGGCCTGCTGCCGCCCAACACCATTGCCGAGGAGATCCTTTCCGAGCACCCGCATCGGGCCCGGGCGATGTTCGTGCAGTCGGGCAACCCGGCGAACACCGTCGCGGACACGGCGGGATTCGAGGCAGCGATCCGGGCCTGCGAGCTCTCGGTGGTCATCGATGTCGCCTACACCGAGACCGCGGCGCTGGCCGACTACGTGCTGCCCGCGGCCTCGCAGCATGAGAAGTGGGAATACACGTTCTTCAACTTCGAGTGGCCGACGAACTATTTTCACCTGCGTCGCCCGTTGTTCGAGCCCCTGCCCGGAACCCTGCCGGAGTCGGAGATCTATGCGCGGCTCTTCGACCGACTGGGCGTGCTGCCCGAGCAGGCGGTGCTCGACAAGCTGACCCAGATCGCCCGCGACGACCGGCCGCGCTTCCTGGAGGCGGCCCGTGAGGTGATGGCCGACCACCCCGGCCTGGCGCAGATCACGCCGGTGCTGCTCAACCGGACACTGGGCCAGTTGCTCCCCGACGGGGCCGCGCACATCGCCCCGATCTGGATGTCGTGTCACACCGCCGCGGGAACGATCCCGACCGCGGTGCAACGAGCGCTGGAGACCGACGCCGAAGGTTTCGCGCTCGGCGAGGTGCTGTTCGAGCGCGCGCTGTCGAGCCCGAGCGGATTCGCGTTCAGCAAGCACGAGTACGACGAGATCTGGCAGTTGGTCCAGCGCGACCGGATCCAGCTGGCCGTGCCGGAGATGTTGGACTGGCTGGCCCGGCTCGACCCGGCGGCCGAGCGTCCCGACCCCGAGTACCCGTTCTCGTTGGTCAACGGCCAACGTCGCTCGCACAACGCCAACCAGATCCTGCGCTCACCGGCCTGGCGCCGATCCGATCCCGACGGGGCGATGCGGATCCATCCAGACGACCTCGCCACCCTCGGCGTCGACCCCGACGGATGGATCGCGGTGATCAGCCCGACCGGCCGGATCGTGGTCCGGGCCGAGGCGAACGACTCCATGCGCCGCAAGCAAATCGCGCTGCCGCACGGCTTCGGCATGAGCGTCCCGCTGCACACCCGTCCGCCCCACTGGCCGGAGTTGTCCGGTGGTTGCTCGCCTGACAGGACTCCCTGGGCCGGCGGTTCGGTCGTCGATGGCCCGCGTATCAACATGCTCACTGCAGCGACAGACCGGGATCCCATCGCCGGAACGCCGCACCACAAGGACCTTCCGGTCCGGCTGGAGGCGGCCACCGCTGAGGAGTCGGCCGCGGCCGACGAGGCCCGGGCCCGGGTCCGCGAGATCCTCGGCGGGCCGACGGCGGCCTGAGGGTCGCCTCAGATCAGGGCGCCGATCCGACCGGCCAGTCCGGCCGGGTCAGCGACCTCCAGCACCACGCGGCAGTACGGGCGGCCGATCAGGTCCAGCACGAGCACCTGCTCGGCGCGGTGCACGCACCACAGTTGGCGCTCGTCGCCCCGGCCGTAGGACCCGGCCCGCAGCACGCCGGGCAACGCGGTGCCGGGCAGCCGCAGCTTGGAGCACTCCCGGTGCGCGTCCAGCCGGCTCATGACCCCGACGGCGCGCAGCCGCGGGACCGGGATCGTGATTCCGCGGGATGACGCGAAGAACGCGTCGGCGCCGCGGAACGCCGCCCGCACCTCACGTTCGGCGATCACAACCTCGACGGACATCGCAACCACCTGACCCGGACGCAGCCGGCGACGAGCAGTCGGTATTGCGCCGGCGCGGGTCACGCCGCCATCTCGAACGCTCTGCTCGCTGTCGGGACGGTATCGCCCGATCAGGGCGCCCGGGCCCTCGCCGTCGCCCGAATGGGGCAAACCTCACCAATCACGGGTTGCGGGTGGGCAACATTTCCCTCGGGGAAGCGTTCGACGCGGCATTGCGTCGACGGCGAGGGGCGGGGAGAAAATGCGACGTCTCGATGTCGCTCGGTTCGGTCGCGGCGGGATCAGCACGCTTCTGGTGCTGGCTGTCCTGGCCTGCTTGTTGCTCTGGGTCGCGCCGCGGACCAACGCTGTGGTTGGCATCGAGGAATTCCCCGTGCCGTCGGAGCTGAGCCAACCGTTGGAGATTGCGCCCGGCCCGGACGGCGCGGTGTGGTTCACCGAGGCGCAGAGCAATCGCATCGGACGGGCTAACCCGGCCACCGTGGTAGAGGGCACCAGCCGGGGCATCACCGAGTACCGGCTGCCGACGCCCAATGTGCGGCCGGAGCAGATCACCCTGGGCCCGGACGGCGCGCTGTGGTTCACCGAACGCTCCGCGGGCGTCGGTCGGTTGGACCCGGCCCTGGCGGTACCGGGCACGAGCAACGGGATCACCGAGTACGCGCCCCCGACGCGCGGCGGCACGATCGCCATCACCGTGGGACCGGACAACGCCCTGTGGTTCACCGAGACCACCAGCGGTCGTATCGGTCGCCTGGACCCGGCCCTGGCGGTGCCCGGCACCGACCAGGGATTCACCGAGTTCACCACGCCGGGTGCTGCCACCGACCTGGACGGGATCACCAAGGGCCCGGACGGCGCGTTGTGGTTCACCGAGTCGCTCAACCATCAACTTGGCCGACTCGACCTCACCGCCGCCACGGCGGGCACCGACCAGGGCATCACCGAGTTCCCCGTCGCCGGTGTCGCGATCAACCAGATCGTCGCCGGCCCGGACGGCGCCCTGTGGTTCACCGAGTTCAGTCCGGCCGGCGGCATCGGGCGGCTCGACCTGGACCTGGCCGGCCCTGGCACGGCCAAGGGATTCACCCAGTACACCGTGCCGACCGCCGGTGCCCAACCGGAGCGAATCGCCGTGGGCCCGGACAACGCGCTGTGGTTCGCCGAGAACCAGACCAACAAGATCGGCCGGCTGGATCCGGAGGGCGCGCACCCCGGCAGCACCGCCGGCATCACCGAGTACACGCTGCCGATCGCCGGCACGCACCCGTTCGGCATCACCGCCGGGCCCGACAAGGACGTGTGGTTCGCGGACGACGTCAGCCACATCGGTCGGCTGGTGGGCCCCGGTTCGAGCGGCCCCTCCGTCTCCTCCGTCCCGTCGGCCTCGACGGTGACGGTCTCGGCCTGGTCGTCGCACACGACGCAGATCTGGCGCACCGACACCGACGCCGCGACCGTCGACGGCGGTGACAACCCGACCGGATGGCTGCGCTTCCAGGTCTACTCCGACGACGCCTGCGAGCGGCCCGTGGGTAAGCCGACCGTCGCCGCGGTGACCGGCGACGGTACGCGCACCGCCTCGTTCGTCCCGACCCAGGCGGGTTCCTTCCACTGGCGGGTCGCCTACTCCGGCGACGCGGCCAACGCGCCGGTCGCGACCAGTTGCACCGATCCGGCGCAGGCCTTCACGGTCAGCGCCGCGGCCGCGAGCACACCATTGACGGTCGCGCTGGGCGGCACCGGCACCGGTACGGTTTCCGACGCCGAGACCCCGCCGTTCGTGTGCATCGCGGGCCCCTGCATCCGCGCCTTCCCGACCGGGACGTCGGTCACGCTGACCGCGATCCCGAATCCCGATTCGGGCTTCGCGTCCTGGTCCTCCTGCCCGGCGCCGTCCGGCCGGACGTGCACGGTTCGCCTGGGCGAACCCACCAGGGTGCAGGCCGACTTCATCAAGGACCCCGCGGTCACGGTGCACATCGACGGGCCCGGCACGGTCGCCGACCCCGCCGGGTTCACCTGCGCGCAGACCGAGCAGCCGTGTGCGCACCGCTATCCGACGGGCCGTGGCGTGCCGTTGACGGCGACACCGACGCACGGCGCGCGCTTCACCGGATGGGACGGATCCTGCTCCGGTCGCGGGTCGTGCACCGTCACCCCGAAGGTGGACCCGACGGACGTGACGGCCCGATTCACGGGAGGTCGGCCGCATCCGACGGGCGTCTGGGTCTATCCGTCGAACCGGCGGCGGCTGTCAAGGCCGCTCGGCCCCGCCGATCCCGGTGCGGCCACCGATCCGGTGCGAACTCAAACAACGCCGACCCGGCAGGCGCAGCCGAAGCAGGCCGACCAACAGGGGCCGAGACCGCAACCGGTGGCGCAACTCCCGCGGCCGGCCCCGGTGCACCACCACGGATGCACCAATGATCCCGGGTTCAACGCCTCCAACGATCCCGGCTGCGGCCACGGGCACCTCGGCCGACCGGGTGGTGGCCGCTACTGATCATTCGCCGGGCCGGCCAGCCAGCGTGCCAGCCGGCCGTGCTCGGCCACGGCCCGCAGGCGCTGCTCGGTGGCCTGGCGGGTGCCGGTGGGGCAGACCACCAGGAATTCGTCGCCGCGTCGAAAGCGGGTGTGCGGGCCCGGGATGAGCGCGCTGCCGTCCCGCACGATCAGGGAGACCGCGACCCCGGCGGGCAGGCGGAGCTCGAAAACCTCCACGCCGTGCAGTTGGGACTCCGGCGGGATACGGACCTGCAGGATTTCGGCGGCGAGATGTTCCAGCGGCGCAACCTCGAGGTCGAGCGTGCGCAGCTCCGTGGTGTCGGTGACGTGCAGCCGGTGGGCCAACCAGGGCAGGCTGGTCGCCTGGACCAGCGTCCAGATCACCACCAGCACGAACACGATGTCGAACAGCTGGTCGCTGCCGGGCACGTGGTCGACCACCGGGATCGTGGCGACCACGATCGGCACGGCGCCCCGCAGCCCGGCCCACGACAGGAACACCTGTTCCCGCCACTGCACCCGGAACCATGTAGTGGTCAGCGCGACCGAGGCGGGTCGGGCCAGCAGGAGCAACGCCGCGCCGACGCCGACCGCGGGCCACACCTCCTCGCCGAGCCGGGACGGCGTGACCAGCAGCCCGAGCAGCACGAACAAACCGATCTGGGCCAACCAGGCCAGCCCCTCGGCGAAACCGCGAGTGGCCGGGCCGTGCGGCAGCCCGGAGTTGCCGAGCACCACCGCGGCGACGTACACCGCGAGGAAGCCGCTGGAGTGGGCCAGGGCGGCTGCGGCGTAGGCGAAGGTGGCCGACGCGAGCACCGTCAACGGGTAGAGGCCGGAGGCGGGTAGGGCGACGCCACGGATGACTCGGCCCGCGGCCGCGCCGACGGCAAGTCCGATCAGGGCGCCCAGCGAGAGCTCGCCGACCAGCTCGAGCACCGTACGCCCGATCCCCGCCCCGTCGAGGCGGCGTCCGCCGGACAACGCCAGCACGAGCAGCACCACCGGCGCGTCGTTGAGTCCCGACTCGGCCTCCAGGATCCCGGCCGGCCGGGAGCGCAGCGGCAGTCGGCGCAGCACCGCGAACACCGCCGCCGCGTCGGTGCTGGAGACGATCGCCCCGAGCAGCAGCGCGCTGCGCCAGGGCAGATGCAGCAATTGGTGGGCGGCGGCGCCGGTGATCGCGGTGGAGATGCCCACCCCGATCGTGGCCAGCGCGGTTGCGGCGGGCAGCGCGGGTCGGATCGTGTGCCAGGAGGTGGTCAACCCGCCCTCGGCGAGGATCACGACCAGCGCGGCGTATCCCAGCGTCCGGGTCAGCTCGCTGTCGTCGAATCGGATGCCGATGCCGTCCTCGCCGAGCAGCACCCCCAGGCCCAGGAAGAGCAGCAGGCCCGGCAGGGGCGTCGCCGCGGCGGCCCGGGCTGCCGCGATCGCGACCAGCAGGACCGCGGAGCCGATCAGCAAGCCGACGTTCAAGTGGTGCACAGTCACCGCTGTCGCCGTGGGTGACTGCGACGAGCGAGGAACGAGCGAGGAGCACAAACGGAGAACCGTCGCCGCCGTCACCGCTGCCCCACGGATCAATTCTGATCGATCCGACTTGACACTTCTGGCCGGCTTCTTGCCTTTAAGAGCTTTTCTCCTATCTCGAATGCGAGTGTATTGGACATAACCGACCGGTCGGTCGGGCGGCGCCGAACCTGAGGCGCTCTCGCAACAGAGGAGATGGCGAACATGAACATTGCGCGTTTGGGCGGTGTGGTCGCCGGTGCGCTGCTGGCCGTGCCCTTGCTCTCGCCGATCGCGGCCAGCGCCGCGGTGCAGACCCCGGCCGCGGTTGCCCCGGTGAGCTACGCGAGTGACTGCGAATACACCCACTGGTGGAACGGCAGCTGGCACCGTCACGTGCGCCTGGTGTGCGACAACGACGGCTACTACGGCGGTGGCTACCGCGGCCACGACCGCGGCGGCGACTTCCGCGGCAACCACGGTGGCAACCACGGTGGCGACCACGGCGGCAACCATGGTGGCGGCGACCACCGCCGCGGCGGCCGCTAGTCACGCAACCGCGAACCGTGGCCCGGCCCGCCGGGCCGCGGTCTCGCACGGTCGTCCCGCCGGCAGGCGGGGAGCGTGTCGGCGACGCCGCCGCGCAGGCCGAGCGGTACGACACCCAGGTGCCACCGGCACCGAGGACCGGACGTCACCGGGGGAATTGCCAGGTGGCGTCCGGTCCGCGTTTCGCAACGAACCTGCGCCGCGCCTTCAGATCAGGCGACGGCGGCCGAGCACGAGCAGCGCCAGGCCACCCGGCAGCAACGGCAGCCACGAAGTCATGAGTCGGAACGCGACCGTGGTGGTCGCCGCGGTGGTAGCCGGCACCCCGGATGCGATGAGGGTTGCCGCGATGGTCAGGTCCAGCGCCCCCAGCCCGCCCGGCGTGGGCACCACGGCGGCCAACGCGGAGGCGGCCAGGTAGACGGCTGCGATGTGCCAGGGCGTGAGCGCGATGCCCACGCTGCGAGCCACGGCGTAGAGCGCGACCGCCTGCAGCAGCGGCGTAGCCAGCGAGCCCAACCACAGAGCGGCCGCCCGTGACGGGTCGCGCATGACGGCCGACAGCCGCGCCACCTCGCTCCGGACCCGAACCGCCAAGGAGTCCCGGCCCACCGGCCGCGGTGTCCGTCGGTACGCGGCGACCGCGAGCCCGACCAGCAGGGCCACCAGGATCGAGACCACCATCGTCTCGGCCGACAGGTGCGGCAGCGGCACGGCGCCGGGCTCCACGGCCAGCACGGTGCCGAGCAACAGCACGTGTACCACCACCCCGACGACCTGGTTCAGGCCCATGGCCGCCGCGGCGGCACCGCGGGTCAAGCCCTGCCGACGGAGGAAGCGCATGGTGACGGCCATCGCCCCGGTCCCGGCCGGCAGCAGCTGGTTCACCAGCGAGCCGGCGAGTTGGACGGCGCACATCGTGCCGAACGGCGCCGGCACCGCCAGGGCGCCGTTCTGCGACACCGCGCCGGCTACGGTCAGCCCGACGACGCCGGCCGCGGCGGCCACCGCCAGCCAGCCCGTGCTGGCACCCTGCAGGCCCACGAAGCCGGCCTGGATGGTCGAGCGGTCCCCGTAGAGGAACCAGATCAACAGCGCGACGACCGGAAGGGTCAGCCACCGGCGGCGCGACCGGCCGGCGGGTGCGTTCTCGACCTCCGCCTCGACCCCGACCTCGACCTCGGCGAACCGGGCCCCGGCGTCGAGGACCTGGGCCTCGGCCGGCGCGGTGTCCGGCACCCGAGGTGCCGGTACCAGCGTCGCGATGTTCCCGAGCGACTCGGCCCGCTCCAGCGTGATCGTCATTCCTGCCCCCACGTCCGCGGCGCCGGATCCCCACCCGAACCGGCGCGCGAATCAGACACTGGTGGCTGCGCCTTACGGATTCCTGTGCGCGTACCCCGGCTTCCCTGTGACAGCAACTTCACAGTTGGCACTCAGCTTCGGTGGGCCGTCCGGCTGTCCTCGGGCGCCCTTGGCCGCGGGGTGAAGCAACGACCTCGCGTTGGGCATCGGATGCCCCTGCGGCGGGCCATGAGGGCGCAAGGTCGGTGTCCGTCGCGGGATCGGTGTGGCACGGTTCGGGACAGGTGGCGCGGCGCGCTGGGCGTCGGCATGCGCCGGGACCAGGAGATACGTCCACCATGACCTTGTTGGCGGCGCCCGCCCCGGTTGTGCACCCGGGGCGTGGCGACCTGCTGGACCTGGTGCTGATCGCGCTGGTGATCCGGGCCGGCATGGTCGGGGCGCGTCGTGGCCTGGTGGTGGCGGCGTGCTCGGCCGCCGGGTTCTTCGTCGGCGCCTGGCTGGGCACGCAGATCGGACCCGGGCTGGCCCAGGCGGTCGTCCGCGCCAACGGCAGCGGCCCGGACGGCGTCCTGGGCCGACGCCTGGTGACGTTGGTGTTGGTCGCCGTGTTCGCGTTGCTCGGCGAGACGTTCGCGGTCACGGTGGGCCTGCGGATCCGCAGGTTGCTGCGGGCCTCCCCGGTGGCGGTGCTGGACTCGGCCGGGGGCGCGGTGTTCGAGATGGGGGTGTTGCTGCTGGTGGCCTGGTTGCTGGCCTCCGCGGTGGCGCTGGCCCCCTTCGACGGCCTCAGCACGCAGGTGCGTCGCTCGGCCGTGCTGGACGGGATCAACTCCCTGATCCCGCAGTCGTTGCGAAACCTCTCGGCGACCCTGACGCGGGAACTCCAGCAGCACGCGATGCCGTACTTCCTGTCCCCGTTCGGCGGTTTCCCGGCGCCGTCGCCGTTCGTCGGCGCGCCGGACGCCGGGCCGGTGCCGCAGGTGCTCGGGGAGTCCGGCTCGTCGGTGGTCAAGATCCACGGCGTGGCCGCGAGCTGCGGGCGGGCGGTCGAGGGGTCCGGGTTCGTCTACGCGCCCGGGCACGTGATGACAAACGCCCACGTGGTTGCCGGGGTGTCGGCACCGACGGTGCTGATCCCGAACGGCGGGTCACTGGCTGCCCGGGTGGTTCTCTACGACCCCGACCGCGACATCGCGGTGCTCTACGTCCCCGGGCTGGAGCGCAAGCCGCTGAACTTCGCCGGTTCCCAGACCGTCGGGGCCGACGCCGTCGTGGCCGGCTATCCGGAGGATGGACCGTTGACCCCGGCGGCCGCCCGCATCGCGGGCGATCAGTCCGTCACCGGGCCGAACATCTACCAGACCAAGAATGTCACCCGGGATGTCTACACGATCCGGGCGAAGGTGCTGCCCGGCAACTCCGGGGGGCCGTTGCTGACCACCTCCGGGACGGTCGCCGGAGTCGTCTTCGCCGCGTCGTTGGACGCCTCGGACGTGGGATACGCGCTCACCGCGGCGGAGGTCGCCTCCGACGCCCACGCCGGTGCCGACGCCACCACCGCGGTCTCCACACACGGTTGCGACTAAGGGCGCGCCTGCGGCGCGGGGTGGTGTGGGGGTTCCGGGCAATGTCCGATCCCGCTTCGGGATTCGAACGAGTCACGACTTGGGTGACAAGCACCACCGAGTCGCCATAATCCCTCGATGGACGACGGCGCGGATTCCCTCTGGGACCGGCCCCGGCAGCCGCCGGTGGCCGGTCTGCAACCGTCCGTGGTCGCGTCCGGCGCAGGCAGGCATCGGGGTGCGCCCGCGGCCGGGCCGGACGTGGAGCCGGTGCCCTCCGCCGAGCCACCGGCGACGGGTCGGCATCGCGATTCGCACGGCGCCCACCGGCGCGCTGCGCGCCCGGCGGGCGAGGGCCTCGGGCGGGTGCGGGGTCGGGTGGGACTGCGCCGGGCGCTGCTGCTGATCGGGATGACCCTGGTGCTGCCCGGCTCCGCGCAGTTGTTCGCGGGGAGCAAGGCGATCGGCCGCGCGGCGATGCGGGTGTTGATTCTGTTGGTGAGCGCCGCCGGGGTGATCTGGTGGCGGCTGGGCCGCGACGGCGTCGTGGCCTGGTCGCTGCACCCGGGTGTGCTGTCGGTCGTCGAAGCCGGCCTGATCGTGCTCGGCGTGTGCTGGGCCGGGTTGCTGGTCGACGCCTGGCGCCTGGGCCGGCCGCACCGGATGCGGGCCGGTTCACGACTGCTCAGCGGGGCCCTCGTGCTCGGGCTGCTCGCCGGGATCGGAGCCCCGTTCGGCTACGCCGTCCAGTTGGCCGCCGCACAACGGGACTTCGTCACCTCGATCTTCGAGCCCGGGCCGGTTGCGCAGACGTACCAGGGCCGGCTGAACATCGCGATCCTCGGCGGCGACGGCGGACTGGACCGGTCGGGCATCCGGACCGACCAGGACGCCGTGGTCAGCATCGACATCCACACCGGCCGCGCGTTGCTGGTCTCGATCCCGCGAAACATGCAGTACGCGCAGTTCCCGCCCGGCACGGCGATGGCTGAGAAGTTCCCGAACGGCTTCCCGCAGTTCTTCTACGGGATCTACACCTACGGTTCCCAGCACCCCGAACTGTTCCCGGGCGTCGACAACCCGGGGGCGGCGGCCACGGAGTCGGCCATGGCCCAGATGCTGGGGATCCCCATCCAGTACTACGTGACGCTGAACCTGCAGGGCTTCGAGAGCCTGATCGACTCGCTCGGCGGGCTGACGATCCGGGTCACCCAGCGGTTGCCGATCGGCGGGGGCCATCAGACCGGTGCCTGCGACCTGCCCGGCGGTGGATGCCGGGAGGGCAAGCCCAACCCGATCCTCGGCTGGATCGAACCTGGGCTGGACCATCTCGACGGCTACCAGGCGCTCTGGTATGCCCGCTCGCGGTCCTCGACAACCGACTACGACCGGATGTCCCGGGAACGCTGCGTGCTCAACGGGATCCTCAAGCAGATGGACCCGCTGACCGTGCTGCGGCACTACAAGGCGCTGGTGTCCTCGGCGAAGAACGTCGTCAGGACCAACCTGACCCAGGGCGCGCTCGACGTGCTGGTGCGCGTCGCGGCGACGACCCGGAAGTCCGACGTCACCGACCTGCAACTGCAGCCGCCGCTGATCACCCCGGCGTTCCCGGACGTCCAACCGATCCGCGACCTGGTCCAGGAGGCGATCGCCACCTCCAACGCCGCCGCGCCGGTGCCGGCCGGCCCGACCGTGCCCGGAAAGTCCAAGAACAAGAAGCCGAAATCCGCCGCGAGCGTGCCGACCGGGCCGGGCGACACGGTCAACCTCGATCAGGTCTGCCAGTACTCCTGAGTTGACCGTTCGCCGGCCGGCCGGCAACGTCGGCTCCATGGGGGAGAAGCTTTACGAGGACGCCGTGATGATGGCCGACGCCACCGGATTGACCCTGCGCCGCTACTACTTCCCGTCGGCCGGCTCCAAGCGGATCGAATACTCGGACATCCGCGGGGTGTCGGTCCGGCCGATGAACTGGCTGACGGGGAAGGGCCGATTGTGGGGGACCGGGAGCCCCGGTTACTGGCTCCCGCTCGACGTCCGGCGGTTGGGCAAGAGCACGCTGCTGGTTTTCGACCTGGGTGGTCGGGTCAAGCTCTGCGTGAGCCCCGACGAGCCGGAACGGCTCCTGGCGTTGCTGAGTTCCCGGGTGCACGTCGAGTGACACGGGTGCGACGGGGATCCGAACATCATCTGACCCGGAGTCATTCGCGACGAGCCGTTGGTGTGCGGTCTGGCGGGTAATACATATTCTCTTGATCAGAGAGGATGGCGGACGGGGTGTCGGGGAACGCGGGCGGGCACAGGCGGCGGAGCGGTTCGCTGCGCCGGCGGACCGTCGTCGCCTCGACCGCTGTCGCCGCCGCCGGCGTGCTCGGGCTCGCGGCGCCGCCCGCGTCGGCCACGCTGCTGAGCGGGGAGCCGGACCGACACCAGGCGCAACAGCCGTTGGTGGTGGGCCTCGGCGACTCGGCGCTGACCAATCAGGATTGCGGCTGTTCGGATTTCCTCGATGTGTACGCGGCGCTCGCCGGTCGACGCATCGGCACGGACATCCGGGCGCGCAACGAGGCGCAGGCGGGGACGACCAGCAAGGACATGCTCGCGAACCTGCGCTCGCGGCGGGTGCGCAAGGAGGTCGAGGCGGCCGACGTGGTGGTCGTGTTCACCGGAGCCAACGACTTCTACGACGCGTTCACGAAGGTGGGTGGGGGCGGCTCGGCCCGGAAGGAGTACGGCCCGATCGCCGAGACCCTGCGCGGCAACGTGTCCGCCGCGATCGAGGCGGTGCACCACCGCAATCCGCGCGCCCGCATCGTGGTCTGTGGGTACTGGAACGACTTCAAGTCCGGATCGGTGGCCAAGCACGAGTACACCGAGGCCCAACGCCGGGCCGCGGACAGCGCCACCGACTACACCAACGGCGCGTTGCACACCGTGGCGGACCGGGCCGACGTGCGTTACGTGTCGACCCGCAAGCTGTTCCAGCGCCAACACGACATCACGCCGCTCCTCGCCTCGGACGGCGATCACCTGTCCGCGGCGGGGCATCGCCTGGTCGCCACGGCTCTGGTGGACCTCCTGCACCCCAGCTCACCGAGCCCGTCCATCCGCTCGAACCCGACCCCGACCCCGGCCGCACCTGCACCCGCGGCTCCGGCGCAGCCGCCCGTAGCCCCGGCGCAGCCGCCCGCGGCCCCGCCGGAGGCACCGGCACCTGCCCCGAACACCCCGCCGGATCAGCCGGTAGGTCCGCCGTGGGTGTTGCCGCTGTTGCCGCGTTCGCAACCGGTCCCGTGAGCCCGCCGTACATCTGACTGATCGTCAGATGCACGGATGTTGTGACGTGACGGCTCGTCAGCTGCCCTGCGCGGTCAGGATGTGGTCGCGCATCGCCTCGGAGAGCGAGTGGACCTGTTCAGTGAGCTTGGTGTTCTCCTCGAGCAGCTGCCGGAGAGTGACGGTGTTGTCCAGGGTGTGCTGGGCGACCTCGGCGGCGATCTGCTCGCCGCGCTTGTTGGCGATCAGCAGCACGAAGCACTGCAGGGCAGCGAAGCAGGAGAGGAACAGGTTGAGCAGGATCCACGGGTACGGGTCCAGATGATGACCGGTCCCGGAGTTCCAGATCATCCAGCCGCCGATGAACCACAGGACGATCAGCAGCGCCCCCCACGTGGCGAGCACTTGTTTCATCAGGTCCGCGGCGCGCTGCCCGAGATTGCGGTCGTCGCCCTTGGTCACCGCGGGATGCCGGTGCCACAGCTTGTCCGGATTCCAGCTCATGTCGTGAGCCTTCCACCAACCGGCGGCTTTGACGCCCCCCGACACTCAATCCTGGTTGCGCTGCCGATAGCGGTGAGCGATCCGCGGATCGGTCTCCCACCACAGGCCACCGGGGGTTCCTGCATCCGTGGCCCGGGGTTGGTCCGGACGTGACGGTGCGTCTGGAGCGGTCTGCGTCGCCGGTACGGCTTTGGCCTCCTGCACGGCTTGTTCCGCGTCGAGTTCGGCGTCGATGCGCGCAGTCTGCTCCTCGTCCTCGGTGATCATCCGGCGTGCGACGAAGCCGAGGAAGACCAGCCCGGCGAGATCACCGACGATCCACAGCACGCCCGCGCCGATCGTCTGATCCAACCGTGGGTCCGGGCCCCACGTCCGGACTCCGGCGTAATAGCCGGCCGCGATGGTCGGCCCCAACCACAGGCGCAACCCCAGCGCGCCGTCGAACACCACTTCGGCGATGCTCATCGCGACCGTCACCAGGTGCGGATCCGAGCGCGGCGTCGGGTCGAGCCGCAGCCGCGTCCAGAAGTAGAGGAACCCGAACGCCACCACCGCGGCGCCCACCGGGCCGGCGACCCATCCGTGCCGCTGCGCCGGAACGTAGAGCGGCGTCAGGTAGACGACGAACAGTGGCGCGATCAGCGCCAGCGCCATGGCGGGCGGGAACGTGAGCAGACGGGCCGCCGGGCTGTGCAGCGCGCGTGACGCGCGTGACCGAGCCGTGGCCGGCAGGACGTCGCGCAGCAGGGTGAGCGGCATGCCGAGGGCCAGCAGCAGCGGGCTGATCATCAGCAGCACCAGGTTCTGCGTGGCCCGCATCCAGAACAGGTAACCCGCGTAGACACCGACGAAGCTGCAGCAAACCACCAGCACCGAGACGAGCCCGGCCAGAAAGCACCCGGTCCGACGGGCGGGCCACCGGCCGGGACGGCGCCGGACGCCGACCAGATAGGCGGCGCCGAGCGCCAGCAGTGCCAGTACCACGGCCGGGTTCGGCCGCCACTCGGAGAGCAGGCTCGCGCTGTCCAGTGGGGGAACCGCGCTAGTTCTGATCACACTCACATGCTGCACCGTGCGGCGGGTGAGCGCGTAGTGTGGTGGATGGACCTACCCGTCCGTAGCGAGGAGCGTTCAGATGCGTGGTGCACTGGAACCGTGGCACCTGGTGATCCTGGCTGTGCTGTTCATGGCGCTGTTCGGGGCCAAGCGGTTGCCCGAGTCGGCGAAGTCCCTGGGTGAGTCGCTGCACATCTTCAAGAAGTCCGTGCGCGGTCCGGACGACCAGCCCGCCACGCCCGTCGAGCCGAAGCAGATCTCCGGCGCGGCCGAGCCGCCGAAGGTCTGACCTTCGCGCCGGCGCTACTGGAGGATGTTCACCGCCCGCGCCACGACCAGCCCGACGACCGACAGGGCAACCGCCGACTGCACGCCGAACAAGGCCTTGGCCCACCGGGTCAACGGCATTGTGTCGGTCGGGCTGAACGCGGTGGCGTTGGTGAACGAGGTGTAGAGGTAGTCCCCGAACGTCGGCACCCAGTCGGGATCGGCCAGCCCCGGGGTCGCCATCTGCGGGAACATGAAGTCCGGGTGCGGGTCGGTGGCGCCGGCCCGGGCAACGGGTCCGCCGCGGTCCAGTTCCCAGTACAGCAGGGCGAACGCGACGACGTTGGTCACGTAGATCGAGGCACCGCTGCCGAACAGCGCGATCGGGTCCTTGGATCCCTGACCGCTCAGGATCGCGTGGATCAGGCGGATCCCTGAGTAGGCGTTCGCGCCCACGATCAGCGCGCACAGGCCCAGCCCCACCACGCGCCCGGCCGGGTGCATCCGGTTCATTCGCACCGGGTTGAGCATGGTCAGGCCGGCGACCGCGGCGCACTCCAGGCCGGGCAGCACCCAGACGGGGTGCACCGCCAGCCGGTCGGGCAGGATCGCCTGGAGCACGATGGCCGCGGCGATTGCCAGCACCACCGGGAGTCGGGCCTCACCGCGGTGCTTTCGCAGCCAGGCCGGAACCGGAGGCAGGTGTCCCGCCGGGTTGAAGTGCGGCATGTGCGTGGCGGGCAGGTGCGGTCGCGACCGGTGGACCTCCATGAGGCGGGTGACCGCAACGCGTCCCCCGGACAGATAGACCTCGCACCAGTGGCCGTAGACCACCGGGTCGACGCCGTGCCTGGCGCAGATCTCCGCCTCGCTGCGGTCGGCACGCAGCCCGTCGAGGATCATCCCCACGATCGCCTCTGCATCAGGTCCCTGCTCGGTGGCCAAGCCGTCAACTCCCGCACCGTGGTCGCTCGTCGAAGTCCTCTTGGGTGATCTTCCCCTCCGCGGCCCCGGCAACGCCGGCGGGCTCGCATGCTTGCGCAAACCAGGACATTTCGCCGGGGGGAAGTTGCACTTCGTGGAGAGCGGTCCCGATTGGCCTTGCTCCATGGCACGCGTGAGCCCGAAGTGTCACGATTCGGAACATTCGGGGGATAGCGTTCAATACCTCGCGGCGACCCGGGGCGAGCGTGGCGCCGCACAGTGAAGAAGTCCTCGCCGGGGCGGTAACGGAGGCGACAGATGCGACCTCGCTGGTGGACCGGACGCGGTGCAACGGGGGCCGCGGCGCTCGGACTCGGTCTCGCGACCGCGTTCGTCGCCGGTCCGGCGGTGGCGGCGGTCGGGTCGGGTGAGGGCGACGACGTCGTGGCGGGCGCGCTGGCCGCGCTTCGGGACAACGCCGCAGTCCTGGGCTTCGACACCGACCGGCAGGGGGAGCAGGGCCTCGGGAAGCGCTACTCGGTCGCCGTCACCGACGTGATCGTCGACCCCGACGGCAGCACCTTCGTGCGGATGGACCGCGCCTTCGCCGGCCTGCCGGTGTACGGCGGTGACTTCGTCGTGCACCGCACGCCGGGCGGCCGCTGGGTCGGCGCCAGTGCCACGCTGCGCCGCTCCCTGGACAGCCTTGGTTCGGCCCCGGCGGTGCCCGCTGCCGCCGCGCTCGGAACGGCGGGGGTCGGGCGCAGCACCCGGGTGGCGCAATTGCTGGGCACCCCGCGTCTGGTGGTCGATGCCCGGCACGGCGCGCCCGCGCTGGCCTGGGACGTCCGGTCGGCAGGCCGGCAGCCGGACGGTACGCCGAGCCGCCTGCACACCCTCGTGGACGCCGCGACCGGCCACGTGCGCGCGAGGGCCGAGGAGGTTCAGACGCTCCGGCGGACCGACCAGCCCCCAGCGGGATCGGACGGTGGCGACAGCGGGCCGTTGGCCGGCGCCGAGGGCTCCGGCGATCACGGCACGCCCATGCAGCAGGGCAATCCACCGGACGGTGCCCCGCAGCAGAGCGCACCTGCGCAGGGCAATCCGCAGCAGGACGCCCCCCGGCAGACGGGCCCGCAGCAGGGCGGCCCACAAGCCGGTGGATCGCAAGCCGGTGGATCGCAACCCGGCGATGCGAGCTCGCGCCACGCGAAGCCCGAGGCGCAGGGCCAGCCGGCCGCCGGCCAGGGCCGTTCCTTGTACGTCGGCACCGTCAAGCTGTCGACCGCGGAGTTGTCCGGCACCTACTCGCTGAAGGACCTCACCCGGGGCGGTGCCTACACCGCCGATGCCGAGAACATCTCCGACAACTGCCTGCCGGTGGCGCTGTCGGTGTGCGCCTCTCAGGCCCCGGCCACGTTGTTCACCTCCAAGATCAACGAGTGGGGCAACGGGCAGCAGGGCAACCGGGAGACCGTGGCTGTGGACGCCACCTACGGCTCGGACATGACCTGGGACTACTACAAGAGCACCTTCAAGCGGCTGGGGGTGAACAACGACGGGATCGGCGTCTACAGCAAGGTCCACTACGGCAAGAACTACGCCAACGCCTTCTGGAGCGACGACTGCTTCTGCATGACCTACGGCGACGGCGACGGCAAGGAGCTGGGTCCGCTGGTCTCGTTGGACATCACCGGGCACGAGATCACCCACGGGATCACCGCGCGGACCGCGAAGCTGGGCGGCGACGGTGAGTCCGGCGGGCTGAACGAGTCCAACAGCGACATCTTCGGCACGATGGTCGAATTCCACGCGCACAACTCGACGAACCCCGGGGACTACCTGATCGGTGCCACGTCCTACATCCAACGCCGCGACAAGGATGGCCAGCCGAACGCGATCCGGTACATGGACCGGCCGTCGAAGGACAAGCAGTCGCCGGACTGCTGGAACTCCCAGGTCAGCCAACTGGACGTGCACCTGCAGGCGGGCATCGGCAACCACTTCTTCTACCTGTTGTCCGAGGGCAGCGGCACCAGGACGATCAACGGCATCACCTACGACAGCCCGACCTGCAACGGCAAGAAGATCCAGGGCATCGGCCGGGACGTCGCGGCCGGCATCTGGTACCGGGCGTTGACGCACTACTTCACCTCGGCCACCGATTACGCCGCGGCGCGGGGCCAGGTGGTGAACGCGGCGACCGACCTCTACGGCGCGAAGTCCCCCGAGG
The DNA here is from genome assembly GCA_036268355.1 of Sporichthyaceae bacterium. Lineage (GTDB taxonomy): Bacteria > Actinomycetota > Actinomycetes > Sporichthyales > Sporichthyaceae > DASQPJ01. Next base: position 20,869 of record DATAUG010000023.1, on the reverse strand, counting down.
TGGCCGCCGTCAACGCGGCCTGGGACGCGGTGAACGTGCACACCGGCGACGGCGCCGGCGGCGACCTGGGCGGCGGTTTGTTCTGAGCGGTTTGGTCCAGCGGTTTGTTCTGAGCAGTCTGCGATGGGCGGTTTTGTGTCGCCGGTTTGTCACGGAATGGGATGAGCCCTTCGGCTGACCAGATCTTGGCTGATCGGGGAGTGGCGATCCGCCCGGTTCTGACTAGTTTTCCAGGTGTGTTCCCTGCGGTCGACGAGCGTCTCCGGTCGGGCCTGCCGCGCCTGCCCGTCGTTCCGACGTTGTCCCTGGGCGCTTTTGCGGCGCTCGCGGCGGCGGTTGAGCGGGGCGGGCGGTTGGTCGGTCTCGACCACCGGATCGCCGGCTGGTTGAGCGTGCACCGTTCGGCGCCCGTGCAACACTTGGCGTTGCTCGCGGTGAGTCTCGGGGAGCCCAATCGCGCGCCGCTCGTCCTGCTGATGCTGGGCGCCACCCTGTCGATCGTGCGTCGCAACTGGGACCCGGTCCGGACGGCCGGTGTCGCGGTGGTGGCTCTGACCGTCCTGGTGCTCGGGGCCAAGGTGGCGTTCGGTCGGCCCGGTCCGGGCGGTCCGGTGCCGTTCGCGGCCGGCGGGCACGGCGGGTTGGATGCGTGGCTGGGGGCCATGGATCAGGGGGCGTTCCCGTCCGGGCACACCACGACCGCCGTCGTCACCTGGTCGGTCGGCGTGATCCTGCTCCGCGGCCGGCTCGGCCGGGCCGGTATCGCGCTGGTGGCGGCGGTGGGGCTGATCGTCGGGTGGGCGCTGGTCTACGCCGGGTTCCACTGGTTCTCCGACGTGCTCGGTGCCTACCCCTTCGCGATCGCGATCGTCTGGACGGTTTTGCGAGTTTGTCGCCCGGCGGCATCCCGGACCAATCGGGCAGAACGGGAGATAGCGCCGATCTCGGACCCGGCGCCGGTCACAACTCGGTCGCGGGCCTGCGCGTAATCCCCGGGATCGGACTCCGGCCGGCAAATGATGGTGGCCGAGTCCAGCGAACACTGCCGATCCCGGGAGATCTGAAGATGCGCCGTCCCCGTTCCGTCCTGGCCGTCGCGGCCGCCGCCTTGTTGTTGGCGGGCTGCAGCCTCAAACATGGCAGCAGCAGCACCGCGCAAACACCGGCTCCGTCGGCCGCTCCGAGCGTCACCGCCAGCCCGACCCCGTCGGCGGCCGCGTTCGTAGACCCGGCGTCGGTCAATGCCAATGAACTGGGCGAGGTCCCGGTGTTCATGTTCCATCAGGTCAAACAGGACGCGAAGGGCGACTACGACCAGACGCCGGAGCACTTCAACGCCGAACTCCTTCAGCTGTACAACATGAACTTCCGTCCGATCACCGCCGCGAACTTCGTGGCCGGGCAGGTCAATGTGCCGGCCGGCATGCACCCGATGGTGATGACCTTCGACGACGGCACCACCAGCCAGGCCCAGATCGGCCCGGACGGCAACCCGGTCCCGACCACCGCGCTGGGCATGATGGAGGCCTTCGGCCAGGCGCACCCGGACTTCCACCCGACGGCGACGTTCTACGTGAACGAGAACCCGTTCCAGGACCCGAAGGTGCTGCCCTGGCTGGTGGCGCACGGCTACGACGTAGGCGTGCACACGGTCACCCACGCCAACCTGAAGCAGCTCGACGACGCCAATGTCCAGAAGGAGGTCGGCGGCAACTACCAGGCCATCCAGGCGGCGCTGCCCGGTTTCAAGATCACCACGATGGCGCTGCCGTTCGGTGTCTGGCCGGTGAACAAGACGCTGGCCTACCAGGGCACCTACAGCGGCCAGAGCTACAGCATGTCCGGGGTGATGCTGGTCGGTTCGAACCCCTCGCCATCGCCGTACGCGACCTCGTTCAAGCAGTACGCGATCCCGCGCATCCGCTCCGGCCCGGGCGGTGCCCAGCTCGACGCGGGCTACTGGTTGACGTACTTCCAGGCTCACCCCGGGGTGCTCTACGTCTCCGACGGCGACCCGAGCAAGGTCTCGTTCCCGGCGTACGAGTCACCCAAGCTCGCCGCGTCCTATCAGTCCCAGGCGAACGGGTACGGCAGCAGCACGGCACCCTCGACCAGCTCGCCGACCTCGTCGGCCTCGCCGAGCGCGACGCCCAGCCAGAAGGCCACCAAGAGTCCGTCGCCGAGCAGCACGCCGTCGAGCACGCCCGCCGGCACGCCGTCGGCCAGTCCGTCGCCGAGCATCCATTCCTGACCCACCGTCACGCCTGAACCGGCGGCCCGCTCCGTGCGCCACGGGGCGGGCCGCCGCGTTGTCCGGGTTATAAGGTCGAGCCCGAGCCTGCCGTCTGCCGCCCGTGCCCCTCCGCCAAGGAGATCCGATGGTCGACCAACGTAATCCCAATCCTCCGCAACCGGCCGTCGGCGGCTTCCCGGTGCTGATGCCGACCGAGGCCATCGAGGGTGTGGCGCCCGGATTGGGTTACCGGATCGAGGGTCAACTCGTGCCCGTGCTGCACCTGGCGCTGGACGGATCGCTGCCGGTGTATTTCGAGCATCACGTGATCCTCTGGAAGCAGCCGCAGGTCGACGTCGGGGTGAAGAAGCTCAAGGGCGCCTTCAAGCGGGTCGTCTCCGGGATGCCGATCTTCATGACCGAGGCCCGCAACTCCGGTCAGATCGCGTTCTCCCGCGACTCCTCCGGGCAGATCGTCACACTGAACCTCCCGCACGGCGGGGGAGTGCTGGTCCGGGAGCACCAATTCCTCGCCGCGACCGGCAACCTGGACTACACCTTCGAGCGCGCCGGCGGCTTCGGCAGCATGATGTTCGGGTCGCAGGGCTTCTTCGTCGACCGGTTCGAGTCGAACAGCGGTCCGGCGACGCTCTGGCTGCACGCCCACGGCAACGCGTTCGAGATCAACCTCGCGCCCGGGCAGATCATCGACGTCGAGCCGGGCGGCTGGATCTACCGTGAGATGAGCGTCGGCTACACCCAGCAGGTTTTCGGGATCAAGACCGGCTTCCTCGGCGGCGCCGGGAACCTGGTCTTCAACCGGTTCACCGGCCCGGGCCGGGTGGGGCTGCAATCCGGCTTCTACGCGAACGAGCTCGCCAACGTCGCGGGTGGCGCCGCGGTCGGCGGCGCGATGGGCGGGATGAAGGGTGCGGCCGCGGGCGGCCTGCTGGGCGCCGCGCTGGGCGGCATGTTCGGCGGCAACGACTGAGGCGAGCGTCCCCGGCGCAGTCACGCCGAAGGGCCCGATCTGACGGCTGGTCAGATCGGGCCCTTCGACGTGCGCCACGTCCTGCAGCGGGGTCAGGAGGTGACAAGCGTGTTGTCGTTACAGGGGCAGGCCCAGGATGCTCAGGCCGCCGGAGCCGTCGGAGGCGGCGGTGGTGCCGTCCGGGTCGGTACCGTTCTCCAGTTCGTGGGCGATGTTCAGCGCGCTGGCGATCGGGATCGCGAACGAGGCCGCCGCGGGGCCGTCCGGGTTGTTCGAGCTGAACTCACCGGCGGTGTCCATGCCGACCACCTGGCCGGAGGTGTTCACCAGCGGGCCGCCCGAGTCGCCCGGCTCGATGCCGGTCGTCGACTGGATCATCCCGGAGACCTGCTCCGGCGAGCCGCCGCCATCGTCGGTGGCGGTGATCGACCGATTCAGTGCGGTGACCGTGCCGACGGCGTAGCTCGGCGTGCCGCCCTTGCCGAGGGCGTTGCCGACGCCGACCACCGTCTGGCCGACCGTCGCCGCGCTGGACGAGAGCGACGCGACCGGCAGGCCACTGGCCCCGACCAGCTGGAGCACCGCGACGTCGTGCGTCGGGTCGCGTCCGACCAGCTTCGCCGTATACGTCTGGCCGGTGGCGACATCGGTGGCCTGGATCGCCTCGGCGCCGTCGACAACGTGATTGTTCGTCAGAATCAGACCGTTCGAGCTGAGCACGATGCCGGTGCCCGCGCCGATGCCGTCGGACAGTCGGGAGACGACATCGACCACGTCGGAGGAGACCTTCTTCTCGGCGGCGGCACCCGCGGCGCGCTGGGCCGCGGTCAGCGCCGGCCCGGTGCTCGTCGGCGCGCTCGAGGAGTACTGCCGGCCGAAACCGCTGTTGCCGAGGTACTGCTGGACCATCCCGCCCCGCCAGAACATGCGCGTCCCGTTCGACCACGAGGGCAACCCCGACGAGGACGAGGACGAGGACAGGCCGGGGGCGGAGGCAACCGCGGCGCCGCCGGGCATGACGGCCGACGTCACCATGTATGCAGTCACACCGAGGGCCGTCGCAGCGGCCAGGCCGCCGGCCCGCCGACCCAGCGAACCCCTCCGAGCGGGACTCACCGGCTGACCGAACTGCCCGTAGGCGGGCACCTGGAAAGTCGGCTGCTCGACCGGCAGCCCGAACGGCTGCTCGAAGGACTGCCCGGTCGGCTGGTCGTCGCGCTCGTTGTTCGACTGTTGCGCCTCGTCGTACATGTCCGCCCCCGAAATCGCACTTCCCGTAAGGGAATTCCCGCCGCCGCATCGGCGCCTGACAGAAATAGTGCGCGGTGGGTCTTTCCGTTCCCTGATGGCGTCCTTTGGGTTTTCTGTGAGCGCTCAGTCCTTGGGGGCGGTGGGCGGGGCGTACTTGTAGGTGATGTGCGCCTGCCGCGGGTCGCCCTGGCCCTGGGTGCCGATGATCGTGGCCGGGTCGGGCGCGGGCAGCGGAGCCACCGGCATCCCCTTCAGGGCACCGTTCATCATCTGCGTCCAGATCGGCGCGGCCACGCAGGCGCCGCAGACCATGGAGTAGAACGTGCCGCCGATGGTGATGTTGGCCATCTGGTAGCCGTAGTTGTCCGGGTCGCCGACCCACACCGAGGTCGCCATCTGCGGCGTGTAGCCGGTGTACCAGACCGCGACCGCACCGTTGGTCGTACCGGTCTTGCCGGCCGCGGGGCGGCTGTCGTCGAGGTTGGCGTCCGCGCCGGTGCCGCCCGGTTCCATCACCGAGTGCAGCATGTCGGTCACCGTGTTGGCCACGGCCGGGGTGAACGCCTGGTGGCAGTCCGCGGAGGGCACCGGAAGTGACTTGCCGTCAGAGGTGGTGATCGCGTCGATCGCGATCGTGTTGCACTGCACGCCCTGGGCCGCGAATGTGGCGTAGGAGTCGGCGATGTCCAGCGGCGAGACCTCGTTGAAGCCCAGTGTGAACGGCAGGTACTCCTGCAGTGGCGTCCCGTCGGCGCGGTGCTCGCCGGCCGCCTGCGCGGCCTGCACCGTGGAGCACAGCCCGACCTTCTCCTCCAGTTGCGCGAAGTAGGTGTTCACAGACTTGCGCAACCCCTCGCGCATCGTGATCACCGGGCCGTAGTCGGTGGCCACCTCGTCGTTTGTCGGCCGCCAGTTGCCGGTGGCCACCCGCTTGCCGTCGCAGTTGGTCGGTGCGGCGAATCCCCCTACGGAGTAAGGGGAATCAATCTTGTACTCCGTGCCGTAGCCCTGCTCGAGGGCCGCGGCGGCGGTGAATGCCTTGTTCGTCGAACCGTCCTGGAAGCCGTCGCTACCGCCGTCGGCGTAATCGACGGCGTAGTTGACCGTCGTCTCGTTCTTGCCGGTGCCGTAGGGCCGGCTCTGCGCGATGGCCAGCACCCGGCCGGTGCCGGGTTGCACGGTGGCCAACGCGGCCTGCGCCTTGTCGGTCGGGGAGGTCTTGGCCGCCAGGGTCGTGTCGGCGGCCTGCTGGGCCTGCGGATCTAGGGTGGTCTTGATGGTCAGGCCGCCCTCGTAGAGCAGGTTCTGCCGATCCTCCTGGGTGGCGCCGAACATCGGGTCGTTCTCGATCACGTGGACCACGTAGTCGCAGAAGAACGCGTACTGCGAGGTGTCGCAACCGCTGTGCGCCGCCCCGATCCGCAGGTCGAGCGGTTGGGCCTGGGCCTGCTGCATCTGCGCGGTGGTGATGTTGCCGACGTCGCGCATCCGGGTCAGCACCTCGTCGCGACGTTGCTGCGCCGGACCGGGGTTCAGCACCGGGTTGTACTTCGTGGGGTCCTGCACGATCCCGGCCAACAGGGCGGCCTCGGGCAGGGTCAGGTCGGCGGCGGGGGTGGAGAAGTAGTGCCGTGCGGCTGCCTCCACCCCGTAGGCGTTGTCGCCGTAGAACGCGATGTTCAGGTAGCTGTCCAGGATCTGGTCCTTGGACATCTGTTTCTGGATCTGCCCGGCGTAGCGCAGTTCCTGGAGCTTGCGCGCCAACGTCGGGGCCTGCGCGGCGGCGACCTTGTCCGGGTCGCCGTTGGCCGCCTGGATCAGCAGGTTCTTGACGTACTGCTGGGTCAGCGTCGAGCCGCCTTGCTGGTTGCCGGAACTGGAGTTGCGCAGCAGCGCGCGCAGCGTGCCTTGGACGTCGATGGCACCGTGCTGGTAGAAGCGGTAGTCCTCGATGGCCACCTGGGCCTGCTGCATGACCGGCGCTATCGCCGAGAGCGGATCGTCGATCCGGTTGTCGTCGTAGAACGAGGCGATCTGGGTTCCGTCCGAGGCCAGGATCACCGATGCCGAGTCCGGTGTCAGGCTCGGCAGCTGGTCGGGCAGATTGTTGAACGCGTCCGCGGCCTTCTTGGTCTCGACCGCGGCGATACCGATCACCGGGAACATCGCCCCCGCCATCAGCGCGCCGGACAACGTGGCCACTCCGAAGAGGTTCGCCACACGTTGTCGGCGCGAGCTGTCGACGTGCAGGCCGGTGGTACGAAGACGTCTGGTGGTGCGAGCGGCAAGGCGATGAGCACGTCTGGACGCGAAGTTAGGCACGGGTCCCCTCCCCAGGAACGCATCCAAGATCCTGCGAACGACTGTTCCCGCGTTGGGGTAGGGCGATGAGTTTGCTGTGCGCTGTGCCGATGGCCGCCGTCAGCTTGCGCGGTTCCTGCCGCGGTCCGGTCGGGGTGCCGGGGTGATCAGCGCATCGGTGGTCGCCGTGGTTCGCCGGGAGTTGTTCAGGTCGGTGACGGTGACGGTGACGCGGTAGACGCCCGGGTGCGGATAGATGTGGGTTGCGGATATCGCGTACCGCTCCGGGGCGATCAGGGTGAGTTTCGCCGGACCGGTGGTCGAGTCGCCCCAGGTGACCGAGGCGATCTGTTCCTCGCCCCTCCCGTAGGCCTCGTACAGCATTGCGCCCAACGAGCTGGGAGAGCCGGCGGTGCCGCGCACCCGGGCGACGCTCACCGCCGGGATGCTCGCGTCGGCCGCGCTGACCGTCGGTGCCGGGCCGAGGTCGACGCGCATGATGTGGTCCCCGTCGGGTTCGGTGAACCAGATCGCGCCGTCCGGCCCGGTGGTGATGCCGAGCGGATGACCGCCGGGGACGACGCCCTGGGTGTACTCGACGACCGCCCCGTTCGGCTCGATGCGACCGACCCGGTCCTTGTCCGGCTCGGTGAACCAGACGTTCCCGTCGGTGCCCGCGGTGATGCCGAAGTCGTGCCCGCCGGGGGTGATGCCGGCCGCGAACTCGGTGACGGTCCCGGTCGGGGTGATGCGACCGATGCGGTCCCCGTTGAACTCGGTGAACCACAGGTTCCCGTCGAGACCCTCGGTGATGCGGTCCGGCATGCCGCCCGGCGTGATCCCTACGCCGTACTCGGTCACGGTTCCGTCCGGGGTCATCCGCCCGATCCGGTCCAGATTCGGCTCGGTGAACCACATCGCGGAATCCGGCCCGGTGATGATCCCGATCGGCGCAGCGCTGGTGGTTATCCCGCTGAGGTACTCGGTGACGATCCCGTCGGAGGTGATCCGACCGATCTGGTCCTTGTCGGGCTCGGTGAACCAGACCGCGCCGTCCGGGCCCGCGGTGACTCCGGTGGGATGGCTGCCGGGGGTGATGCCCACGGAGAACTCGACGACGTTGCCGTCCGCGGTGATCCGCCCGATCTTGTCGGCGTCCGGTTCGGTGAACCACACGTTGCCGTCCGGCCCGGCGGTGATCCCCACCGGCCGGCCGCCCACGGCGAATTCGGTCACCGCGCCTGCTGTGGTGACCCGGCCGACGCGGTTGCCGTTGAACTCGGTGAACCACAGGTTGCCGTCCGGTCCGGTGGTGATCTCCACCGGCTTGCTGCCCGGGGTCAGCCCGGCGCCGTCCACGAGTGCCGGGGCAGGCGCGGGCGCCGCCCAAGCCGGGCCGCCGAGTACCGCGCACGCCGCCAGCGCGCCGGCGAGCGCGCGTCGCGGGGTACGTGGGCGGGGCGTGCGGCCGACGCCGGCCATGCCGCTCCCCCTCCCCGCCACTGTCCGGCCCGGCTGTGCTGACCCGACAATTGCCGCGGCACCGCCCGAACGGGACGTACCACCCTCCAGGGAACTACGTCCGCACGCCGGCTGTCCGGGGTCTCACCCGCTCGGGTGAACGCCGCGCCGGCTCGCCGCGGTCAGGTCGTGCCGAACAGCTCGCCGGCGGTGACTGGGGCCAGGCCCCGCTCGCGCAGGTGGTCCAGGATCTGCGGCAGCGCGGCGACCGTGCCCGCGTGACCCAGGTGCATGCTGATCACCGAGCCCGCGCGCACCTTCGTGATCGTGTTCTGGACGACCCGGGCGGCGCCGGGATCGGTCCAGTCGAACGTCTCCACGTCGTAGGACAGGCAGCGCGCGTACCCGGCGCGGCCGGCGGCGGTCAGGATCATCCGGTTGGCGTGCGGGGTCCCGCTGGGTCGGAACCAGGTGCCCGGCGAGCCCGTCAGCTTGCGCAGCACGGCTGCGCAGCGGGCGATCTCCTCGTAGGCGGCGTCGGGGCTCAACTTGGCCATGTCCGCGGGGTGGGAGTAGGTCTGATTGCCCAGTTCGTGGCCGCCGTGCAGGATGCGGTGCGCGATGAACGGGTGCGCCAGCAGCCACTCCCCGACGGCCAGCACGCTCACCTTGACGTGGGCCCGTTCGGCCTCCTGCAGCAGCGCGCGGGCCAGTCGCGGATCGCCCGCCCCCTGGAAGGTCAGCGCGACCTTCTGGATGTCGCGAGAGGCGTGCACGAATTCGACGGCCGGAACGTTGGCGGGATGGGTCCGGGTGGGCTTGTTCTTGGACAAGTCGGTCATCGCACGGTTGTCCGGGCGCGGCAGGTTGACCGGTGCCGCGACCGGGGAAGGTGCGGCCCGGAGCACCTGTTGGCCGCAGGCGCTCAGCAGACCGGCCCACAAACCGGCCTGCAGCACCTGTCGACGCGGCACGCCCACGCTACGAAGCTAGTGCTTATCGGCTAAGTGGACGGCAAGCTGAATCCCTTCGCGTGGTATGCCGAATGAATGTGCCTATGTTTCCCAGCTGCACCCGGAAGCAGTTGAATTTTTCGGACTGAAGTCTCTGTCGATCGGCCTGCTTCCGGTCGCACTGGGAATGCGGTCGGCTGCAGGTTGTGACCGTCGGGCTCTCTCATGCGGCCGTTCGGGCGACATTCATTGCATCGGGTCCGCCCAGCGACGACCGTTTGGCCAGCGGCATCGTGGGGACCATGCCGCACCGCGCAAGGAGGGGTCGGGTTACCTCTGGTGACCCGGTCAGCGCGGTTACCCGGCGCGGTCGGGGCGCTCCCGGCGCCCCGACCCGTCGCGCCGACTGCTCCATCGGGTGGGAAAGGAAACGGGCTGTGATCTCCAGGCACACGGCCCGGCTCCGGCAGGTCCTCCCCGCCAAGGGCAGGCCACGTCTACCCGCGCAGGGCCCCGAGCCCGCGCAGGAGTCCGAAACCGTCCCGGCCAACACCCCTGGCCGGGACGTCCCCACTTCCCTCGATCCCAACTCGTTGCTGGCCCGCCTCGTGCATCTGGCGCAGGCGGCCGAGCAGGCGGGCCCGCACGGGTTGGTGATCGACACCCCGCAGAGCCGGCAACACGCGCTGCAGGAGACCTGGCAGGCCTACGCCGAGGTGGTCGACGTGCTCGGCGCCATCACCCGCTCGGCCCGGCTGATCGAGCTGGGCGTGTGCGTCGCGTCGCAGCTGGCGGCCATCGACCTGCTGAACGACGAGCTCGAGGTGGTCTGGTCCCGCTGGGACAAGGCACAGGGCAAGGTCATCGGCCAACAGGCGCGGCGCGCCGAGCCCTGACAGCCGCTGACCTGCAGACACGCCGGGCCTGCGCTGCGCCGCCCAAATGTGAGAGCCAATTAGGATTGGCAGACCAACCGCGGCCGCGCAGCCTATGAGGTGGTACGCCGATGAGCGAGATCGTGACCTCGAACGAGTACCTCCAGGCACTCGTGCCCCGCGACGATCACCACACCTACCTCACGGTTGGCGGACACCTGATGGATCCGGGCACCGATGAGGAGACCAACTACATCGTGCTCAGCCTGACCGATCAGGCCGACACCGACGAGAACGGGCGTTTCCTCGACCTGTACTCGTACCTGCTGCCCGACGAGGCCCGCCGGCTGGCGGCGATGCTGACCGCCGCCGCGGACCTGTACGCGCCCGTCTCCTGACAGTGCCGGTCGCCCGTCGCCTGTCCGTCTCCTGATAGTTACCCGCCGCACGTTCGCGACTACGCACACGGATCGATTCCAGGACATACGCTGGAGACGGGCCCGCGTGGCGCGGGCGACGCCTGCTGTTCGCTTGTGTTCCTCGCTCGTCGCAGGCGCTCACGGTGGAGGTGTCGAAGGACATGCGCAGCAGCAACCCTGTTCTCTCGCGGCCGGATGTGTTCAGCCGCGGCGGCTATGCCCCGGCCTACGGACAACCTGGGGCCACATCCCGGCCGATGACGATGAACGACGTCGTCGAGCGGACCGCTGCCCTGCTGGTGGTTGCGATGGCCACCGGTGCGGTCGCCTGGGTGGCCAACGTCGGCTCCGGCCTGGCGCTGGCTGCCGTCCTCGGCGGCCTGGTCCTGGGCATGGTGACCTCGCTGCAGCGCGTGGTCAGTCCGGTCCTGGCGTTCGCCTACGCGGCCGTCGAGGGAGTCTTCCTCGGCGCGGTGTCGCGGTGGCAGGAGCAACTCCATCCCGGCGTGGTCGTGCAGGCCGTCGCAGCCACCGGTGTCACCTTCGCGGTGATGCTCGGGCTGTATCGCAGCGGTCGGGTGCGGGTCTCGCCGCGGTTCACCAAGGTCGTGGTCGGTGCCGGTCTGGGCTACCTGGTCCTGATGCTGGGCAATCTGCTGCTGCAGGTGTTCCACCACGGCTTCAACCCGTGGAGCAACGGCCTGGGCCTACTGACCGGCGCCGTCGGCGCCGTTCTGGCCAGTCTGTACCTGACGCTGGACTTCGACATGGTCGAGCGGGGCATCCGGTCCGGGGCCCCGGAGACCGAGGCCTGGCGCGCGGCCTTCGGGCTGACCGTGACGTTGATCTGGCTCTACATCGAGATGCTTCGGATCATCTCGATCCTGCGCGACTGACGCACCGTCAGAGAACAACTCCTCGGCGAACCACGAAGGCCCCCGTCCGGTCGGACGGGGGCCTTCGTCAGGTCAGCGGTGGCCGGTCAGAGGAACGAGCGGTGCGCGCGCCGCAGGTCGTGCTCGTGGATGATCGCGGTCGCGTGCCCGTGGGCCAAGCTGTACTCGTCGCGGAGCCAGTTCACCTTCTCGTCGAATCGGAGGAAGGCCGGGCCGTCCTCGATTTCGCGGAACCACTCGGGGAGTTCTCGTCCGGTCGCGCCGGGCACTCGCGCGACCAGGTTCTGATGCGTCTCCTCGGAGTGGTGAAGGGACATGGGACCGCCTTCCTGTTGGCCGATGGTTCTATCGAGGGTGCCCGATGCGCAGTTGTCACACAAGCCTTGAGGCACAAACACTCGGGCGGTATTTATCAACGCAGCCGAGCGGGGGCGACGCCATGGCTCAGGCAGCGGTTTCGCCTGGGACAAAAGGGTGATCGAGGACATTCGGGGCGTCCTGGACGACGTCGTCGACCGCCTGCTGCGGCTGCCCGAGAGTCGTCTGAGCGGCGGCGGGCCGGACGGCCGGACGGTCGCCCGGGCCGGGCACGAAGTTGCGCAACGGCTGGCCGACACGGCCGCAGGCGTCGAGCACCGGCAGGCGCCGACCCCGCCCGAGTTGCGCGCGGTTCCCTGGCTCGGCCCGTTCGTGGTGGCGCATCAGGTGGCGGTGACCGGGGCGGACCTGCTGGCCGCCGGTGTCGGCCTGGACGCGAGCGTCGGAGTCTGGGTCGACGCATCGCGGCACGACCTCGGCGCGGCCCTCGCCGACTGCACCGCGTTGCTGCGGGAGTTCCGTAGCCGCCTGTGACCGCAGTACCCATCGGCTCGCTGTATTTGTTGCTCGCGGTGCTCCTCGCTCGTTCCTCGCTCGTCGCAGTCGCTCGCGGTGCTCGCTCAGGTCACCGGCACCTGCGGGCAATCCGGTGCGGGCAGTTCGCTGCGCCGCCGATGGCGCAGCAACGCCCGTGGGCCGCGCAGGCCGCCGCTGCGGTCGGGGCCGTCGTGGGGCGCGACCTCGGTGCCTGGCCGCTCGGCGGCGGCCGCCGCCGCGAGTGCCACCGGGAGCAGACCCTCGTCGCGGGCCGGGTCCGGATGCCGTTCCTCGTCCGGCCAGTAGCCCAGCGCGGCGCACACCGACGGCAGCAGGGCCATCGCGGCGCTGGCGTAGCCGAGCGCCGAGGGGTGGAAGCGATCCGGGGAGAACATCTCGTGCGGGGCGGCGGTGAACTCCGGGCCGATCAGGTCGCCGAGGGACACGGTTCGCCCGCCGGCCTCCACCACCACGATCGTCTGCGCCGCCGCCAACTGCCGGCTCCAGCGGCGGGCCAGGTAGCGCAGCGGCTGCGCGATCGGCTTGATCGTCCCCAGGTCGGGGCAGGTTGCAACGACGACCTCGCAGCCGCCCGCCCGCAGGCGTCGGACGGCGGTGTCGAGTTCGGCGACGGCCTGAGTGATCGCCACCCGATGGGTCACGTCGTTCGCGCCGATCATGATCAGTGCGACTTCCGGGACGCCGGCCAGCGCCAACGTCACCTGTCGGTCCAGGTCGGAGCTGCGGGCCCCGACCAGGGCCACGTTGGTCACCTGCACCGGACGCTCCGCCACCGCGGCCAGGCCGCCGGCGATCCGCGCGCCGGGGGTCTGGTCGCCGCTCTGGACGCCCAGGCCGGCTGCGCTGGAGTCGCCGAGCACGGCGAACCGGATGGGTTCGCCGGGACAGAAGCCGTAGCTGCCCGCGTCGCTGGGCGGTAGCTCGGTCGGGTTCCCCACCCACCTTCGGGCGAGCTTGGCCTCGGTGAACAGCACACCCGCGATGGTCCCGCCGGTCAGGGCGGCTCCGGAGCTGACCAGCGCCGCCCCCGCGAGCAGGCGGCGTCCGACGGCGGCGCGACTCAGGGCGTGCCGCCCGGGGTCTTCCTGCCCATGGACGCACCTCCCCGGTAGTGCACCGATGCCCCCGGTGGCGCCGCGCGCACGCGCCCGGCTGCGGCCTCGAATGTAGCTCCGCCTCTACCCTGGCGAAGGCCGATCATCGAGCCTTGCCGCAAACGTGGCGGGCAACATCCGATCGTTGGCCGACGCGGTGCTGGAGGCTTCGTGGAATATGTCGACTCGCTGATCGATCTCGTCGGCAACACGCCGTTGGTGCGACTGCGTTCGGTCGCTGCCGACGTTGCGCCGTTGGTGCTGGCGAAGGTCGAGTACTTCAACCCGGGCGGGTCGGTCAAGGACCGCATCGCCACCCGGATGATCGAGACGGCCGAGCGGACCGGCGCGCTACGACCGGGCGGGGTGATCGTCGAACCGACGTCCGGGAACACCGGCGTGGGCCTCGCCCTGGTTGCCCAGCAGCGCGGCTACTCCTGCGTCTTCGTGGTGCCGGACAAGGTGTCCACGGACAAGATCAACACCTTGCGGGCCTACGGTGCCGAGGTCGTGGTGTGTCCGACCGCCGTGGCGCCGGAGGACCCACGCTCGTACTACCAGGTCTCCGACCGGCTGGTCGCCGAACGGCCCGGGGCGTGGAAGCCGGACCAGTACTCCAACCCGGACAACCCGCGGTCGCACTACGAGACGACCGGCCCGGAGCTGTGGCGGCAGACCGACGGCCGGATCACGCACTTCGTCGCCGGCATGGGCACCGGCGGCACGATCTCCGGCGTCGGCCGTTACCTGAAGGAGGTCTCCGGCGGGACGGTCCGGATCATCGGCGCGGACCCGGAAGGTTCGGTGTACTCCGGCGGGACCGGACGGCCGTATCTGGTCGAAGGGGTCGGCGAGGACTTCTGGCCGGCCGCCTACGACCGCTCGATACCGGACGACGTGCTCGCGGTCAGCGACGCGGACTCCTTCGGGATGACCCGCCGGTTGGCCCGGGAGGAAGGCCTGCTGGTCGGCGGTTCGTGTGGGATGGCGGTCGCCGCCGCGCTGCGGGTGGCGGCCCGCGGCACCGCGGACGACGTGATCGTCGTGCTGCTGCCGGACTCGGGGCGGGGATACCTGTCCAAGATCTTCAACGACGATTGGATGGCCGACTACGGCTTCCTCTCCGCCGACGGCGCCGCCACCGTCGGCGAGGTGCTGGCCCGCAAGTCCGGGCCCACGCCGGAATTCGTCCACATGCATCCGAACGAGACCGTCCGTGACGCGATCGACGTGCTGCGCGAGTACGGGGTGTCCCAGATGCCGGTGGTTCGGGCCGAGCCGCCGGTGATGGCCGCTGAGATCGTCGGTGCAGTCGGCGAGCGGGACCTGCTCGACAAGTTGTTCGCCGGCACGGCGTCGCTGGCCGACCGGCTGGAGCAGCACCTGTCCGCCGCGCTGCCGATCATCGGGGCGGGGGAGCCGGTCGCGGTCGCGTTGCATGAACTGGAGAACGCGGGCGCCTTGGTGGTGCTCGACGACGGTCGCCCGGTCGGCGTGATCACCCGGCAGGACCTGTTGGGCTATCTCGCGTCGTGACCCGATACACCGGCGGCATCTCCAACTTCGCCGCCCCACAGCTGAACGGCCGCGCAGGCCCGGCCTGCAGCGTCTCGACCCGCAGCCGGTGCCGGGTCTGCCCGTCGCCCCCGGCGGCCACCAGGTCCACCTCGGTCGGGGCACCTGCGGTGTACCCGACCACGCGCACCGCGTCCAGCTCGACCAGCCCCAGGCTGTTTCGCAGCCACTGTTCCGCGGCCTGGACCGGACCCGGCCAACAGGTCCGACCGCGGTAGTGGCCCGGCGTGATCCGCCCACGGCGATAGTCCTCGGCGATCTCCACGGCGCTGGCGACGTCGGCGCGGCCGTACATCAGGCCGTGCGGGAAGCACACCAGGTTCGCGGCGAAGCGATGGCCGCCGACATGGCTGGTCTCCCAGACCGCGTCGCCGAAACGCTCGGCCAACCCTGCCGCCACCGGCCTGCCGGCCCGGGCACAGCAGACGTCGCGGCTGCCGTGGGTGCAGACCGCAAGGACTTGTCCCTCGGGTGCGGGCAGAGCCGGCGCTCGGCCCTCGGCCAGGCCGTCCAGATCCAGCTGGAGCAGTTCGGCGGGGTCGGCGGTGTCGGCGAGGCGTACCCAGGGTCGATCGGGACCGGTGTGGACCAGCAGGGTGGTGGTGCCCTGGCGCGCCGCCGCGGCCCGGCGCTCGGGACGTCTGATCAGGCCCAGCCGGATGCCCAGTTGCTCGGTGCGCGCGATCAGCTCGGCACCTGACCCGTCGGACCACCCGACGTCCTTGGGTGCGGCGGGACCCCATGGCCCGGGGTGCTCCACCAGGAGCCAGGCGGGGGCGTGAGCGGCCGAGCCGGTCAGCGGCTCGAGGTGGTCCTCGCTGAGCTGCCGGCAGCTGGGTTCCTCGGTCGCCACGCCTCGATCCTGCCGGCGCTCGCTCGGGTGCCTCGGTCAGCGGCTGGTCGGCAGGTGATCAGCAGGTGAATCGGCCAGGTGAATCGGCTAAGTGAATCAGTAGGTGAAGATGCCCTGGACCTGGAAGGTGGCTGTGGTCAGCGCGCGCACCAGCGCGTCGTTGACGATCTCCAGGACGCGCAGCTGGGCGCTCTGGCCGGGACGGAGGTTGGCGGCAGTACCGGTGTCGGTGGTCACCCGGTTACCGTTCTTGTCCAGCGCCACGATCGTGACGTCGAACGAATGGGTCAACGGCCCGGTGTTGGTGACCGTCACCGGCAGTGAGGTCTGGGTGACCCCGCTGTAGTCGGTGGTCAACAGCAGCTTGCCGATCGTGACCGCAAGCGCCTTGGCGTCCGCGGGCTGCGGGGACGGTGCTGTCGGGGTCTGGGCGGCCGGGTTCGCCGCGGCAGGGCGTGACTGGGCCGCGGTGTGGGCCGAACCGCCGCTCGTGACGCCTCTCGAGTACGCCGCCGCCCCGACTCCGAGCACGGCTCCGACGGCCAACAGCATGGGCAACACCAGTCCGGCTCGCCGACGTCGCCGGGGGGGCAGCGGCTGGGCGGGACGGGAAGCGGGCGTCATCCTCCGGGTCGTCCCTTTCTGCTGGCGGGCAGGCGGCCCCGGGGCGTACGGCGTCCCGAGGGCACGATGTTGTTCAAGTGCCTCAGGATGCCTCGTTCCATGGGAAAGGTTCGCCCAAAGCCGAGTAGATTTCGGTAGAGAAAGTCCGATTCGGGCTTCCGGGGATCAGTGTGCGACCACCGCACGGCCCATAGCCACCGGCAGGTGCGCGTAGCCGCGCAGGATACGTGCCGGACGCCGTGTCCCGGGTGCGGTCGGCCGCATGTCCGGGAATCGCTCGAAGAGCATCCGCAGGCCCACCTCGCCCTCCATCCGCGACAGGGCCGCGCCCAGGCAGTAGTGCGAACCGGCCCCGAACGAGATGTGCTCGCGGGCGTTGGGTCGGCGGGCGTCAAAGCGGTCCGGGTCGTCGAACACCGCGGGGTCGCGGTTCGCCCCGGCCAGCACCAGCGCGATGAACTTGCCCTTCGGCACCAGCACGCCGGCGATCGTGGTGTCCGCAATCGTGTGCCGGACGCTGTTCTGCGCCGGGGAGTCGTAGCGCAGGATCTCCTCGACGGCGTTGCGCCAGCCCGCGGGGTCGGCACGCAGGTCGGCGAGCTGATCGGGATGGCCGAACAGCAACGCGGAGCCGTTGCCGAGCAGGTTCACGGTGGTCTCGAACCCGGCCGCGAGCACCAGGCCCGCGATCGAGACCAGGTCGATGTCGGTGAGCGGATCGGCCTCGGCGGCCGCGGTGGTGATCATGCGGCTGAGCAGGTCGTTGCCCGGCGAGGTGCGCAGCGCCGCGAAGTGCTGCCGGAACCAGGCATTCATCTCGCCCATCGCCCACTCGGCGTGCCGCATGGTCCGGTAGGGGCGACCGAAGTCCAGCGCCGCCGCCAGCGCGTGGCCCCATTGCAGGAACGCGGGCTGCATCGCGGTCGGCACGCCGAGGATCTCGGCGATCACCCGCACCGGCAGCACCTCGGCGTAGTCGGCGATCAGGTCGGCGGTGCCGGCCGCCGGCATGCCGTCGAGCAGTTCCGCGGCGATCTCGGTCACCCGGTCGCCCAGGTCGGACACCGCCCGGGCGGTGAACGCCCGGCTGACCGCGCGCCGGTGCCGGTCGTGCCCCGGGCCGTCGCTGACCAGCATCGATGGCGGATCTATCGGGCTGAGTACGTCGGGTTCCAGGGACCAGCGCAGGAGCGCCTGCATCGGGCGGGGCGCGGCGTCCATCGGGAAGCCGGTGCGCAGGTCGGGGGAGCGCAGCAGTTCGCCGACCACGTCGTGCCGTGCGGTGGCGTAGGCGAACCGGCCGGGCACCAGCGGTGCCTTCTCGCGGATCTGGGCGTAGAACGGGTACGGGTCGTCACGCAGCGACGGGTCGAGCACCAGGCGGGCGAACACCTCGCCCTGGCGCAGCCCGACCGTCAGCGCGATCCGCCCGACGGCGTGCCGGGTGACCCACCGGGTCAGGCCCTTCGGCTGCACCGGCGCCATCGGCCGGGCCGGGCTGGTTCGAGTCAGGGTCTGCATGGGGCCCTCCGGGTCCTCGGGGGAGTTTTCTTCAGGTCGTCCGGGCGGTCGCGGACGAGTCGAGCCGGACGGGCAGCCGCGACCAGCCCCGCAGGATGCGGGTCGGCCGGCGGACCGGTGTCCCGGCCACCCGCAGGTCTCCGAAACGTTCGAAGAGCAGCCGCAGGCCGATCTCGCCCTCCAACCGGGCCAGCGCCGCGCCCAGGCAGTAGTGCGAGCCGGCGGAGAACGACAGGTGGTCCTTGGCGTTCGCCCGCGTCACATCGAAGCGGTCCGGCTCGGTGAAGACCCCCGGGTCGCGGTTCGCGCCCGCCAGGCACAGCAGCACGAACTGGTTGCGCGCCACCGCGACCTCGCGCAGCACGGTGTCGCGGCTCGCGTGCCGGCCGGTGTTCTGCACCGGCGAGTCGAACCGCAGCACCTCCTCGACCGCGTTGGCCCAGCGAGTGGGTTCGGCCCTCAGCAGGTCCAGCTGGTCCGGGTGCGACATCAGCAGCACCACGGCGTTGCCGATCAGGTTCACGGTGGTCTCGAAGCCCGCGGCCAACACCAGCCCGGCCAGCGAGGTCAGTTCGGAGTCGTCGAGTTCCGGGCCGGACTCCGCGCGGGCGGCCACAATCACGCGGCTGAGCAGGTCATCGCCCGGCTCGCGGCGCAAGGCCTCGAAATGTTGGAGCAGCCAGGCGTGCAACTCTCGCAGGGCCGCCTCGTACCCGCGGAAGGTGCGGTAGTCCAGTTCGATGTCCAGGCCGGGGGACACCGCCTGGCCCCAGCGCAAGAACGTGTCCTGCATGGCCACCGGGACCCCGAGCACCCCGGAGATCACCTGGACGGGCAGGCGGGCGGCGTATTCGGCGATCAGGTCCACCGGTCCGGACGGGTTCAGTCGGTCGAGCAGGTCGACCGCTTTCCGCTCGACGTCGCCGGCGAGCGCGTCCACGGCGCGGGCAGTGAACGCGCGGCTGACCAACCGGCGGTAGCGGGCGTGCTGCGGCCCGTCGGTGGCCAGCAGCGAGGGCGGGGCGACCGGGCCGAGTACGGCAGGGTCGCGGGCCCATGCCAGTGCCTTGGCGATCGGGCCGGACAGTGCCTCGGTGGGGAATCCGGAGCGGAAGTCCTCGTTGCGCAGCACCTCGGAGATCACCGTGTGGTCCACGCTGATCAGGCCGAAGCGGGTGGGACTGACCGGCCCGCGGGCGCGGATCGCGTCGTAGATCGGGTACGGATTGGCGCGGGCCGCCGGGTCGGTGACCATCCGCGAGTGCAGGTCGCCCTTTCGGGCCCCGGCCCGCAGAACCGCGCCGGTCAGCCCGTAGCGCCCGCCCCATCTGACGAACGACTTGGCCTCGCCCACCGGATTCACGGCCCGCGCACCTCCTGGGGGTGGTCCGCACGGCCGTCCCCTCCGGGCGGTCGTCCGACTTACACCGTAAGTCTACGGTCCGACGGTGCCACGGTGGCGGCGCGCTGTCAACGGCCCGCGGGACGCGCTGCGGCCAGCGCGTGGAGCAGCAGGTCCAGCCCGTACTCGAAGTCGGCATCCGGATCGAGCTGCAGCAGGCGAGGGCCCAACGCGATCAGGTGCGGGAACTCCTCGCCCGGTTCAGCCCCGGGAAGCACCGTGGTGCCGCCGCCCAACGCGGAAAAGGCTTGTCGGCGGGCGGTCTCGGTGGCGATCGAGCCGATGATGAAAGAGGTCACCGCGCGAACCACGCGGATCGCCTCGAGGCCGCTGAATCCGGCCTGGTGCACCATGTCCAGCGCGTACTCCAGCGGGCGCAGGCCCACCCAGGACATGGGCGCCCGCGACATCGCCAGCTGCATGCAGTTCGGGTAGCGGCGGACGACGTCGCGGAAGGCCCGGGCCATCGTGCGGGCCCGGGTGTCCCAGTCGGCGTCCGGGTCGGGCGGCAACTCGATCTGCGCGCCGACCCACTCGGCCACGGCGTCCAGCAACGCCGCCTTGCTCGGCACGTGGTTGTACAGCGACATCGCCGCGACGCCGAGCTCGGCGGAGATGCGGCGCATGGAGGCCGCAGGCTCGCCCTCGGCCTCGATGATGCGCACCGCGGCCTCGACGATCGCTTCGACCGACAGCCGACCGCGCGCCGCCGAGCTGCTCGGATCCGCCGCCATGATGGGCCACCCTAGGCGGCGAAACCGTCAGGGGACCGTTGGCGGGCGCTCCGTTGCTGTTGCTGACGGTCTCCGGGCCGACCCTGTCGCGCGCGTGGAGGTTGGCGATCAGACCTACCGGGTCTCGGCCACCGAGGTCACCGGCGCCGACCGGGATCGGCTCTACCAGGCCCTGGCCGCCGCGCTGCCGGTATTCCGGGCGTACGAGGCTCGCGCGACACGGGTGATCCCGATATTCGTTCTGGAGCGGGTGAATTAGGAGAGACCGGTCTGGGGCCCGATACTTCGAGTGGAAACACCTAGGATTTGTGGTTCCGAAAGACCGCAACCACAACGGGCACGTCGACGGCGCCGCACCGAATTACCGAACGGGCGGAGGTCACGCGAGCCAACTGCGGACCTCGTAGTAGAGATTCCGACAATCCTGCCGCTACTGAAGTTATAGTTGGGTCCTTACTGGCCTCCAACGGGCCGTGCTGAATGACCTGACAGCCACCGGGGTGGGGGTTCTGTCGGCCTCGACGGGGCCCAGCCCGTAGAGGGGTCGACTGCGTGGATGGCCCACCAGGTAACAAGATTTTAGCCACCTCGCTGCTCGTGGGACCCGAAAGACCGGCCGCACGGGCGGCTACGCCGGGCGGGAGGGACACCCGCCCGTCACATGAAAGTTTACGCGGCCGGTTCTTCCCACGAGCAGCGAGGGACCGGCCAAAATCTTGATCGAGGCTCCTGAAATTGGTCGGTCGGGGTTCGGTTTTCGGCTGAAATTGTCGGTGGTCGGGATTAGATTATCGGTATGGAAAACGCGGT
>DATAUG010000022.1:0-3043 GCA_036268355.1 Sporichthyaceae bacterium | reverse complement strand
AAGACCAATGCGGCGCCGTGGTCGATCAGCACCAGCCGCCCGTGCCAGTGCAGCATGTTCGGGTTGCGCCAGGACCGGTCGACGTTCTGCGTCAGGGCGTCGAACCACAGCACCCGTCCGGACAACGTCGGGTCGCCCTCGAACACCGCCGGGTCGAAGTCCAGGGAGCCGGGCAGGAAGTCGATGCCGAGGTTGTGGCCGGCGCTACGGCGCAGCAGGTCCTGGACCTCCTCGTCGGGCTCCGCGGGAGCCAGCAACGGGTCCAGGTCGACGATCGCGAGGTCGGGCACCGGCAGCCCCAGTGCCCCGGCGAGGCGGGCGCAGATCACCTCGGCGATCAGCGCCTTGCGGCCCTGCCCGGCCCCGCGGAACTTCACGACGTAGATGCCCAGGTCGTCGGTCTCCATCAGCCCGGGCAGCGAACCGCCCTCCCGCAACGGCGTGATGTAGCGCGTGGCCGTCAGCACGGGTAGCACGGTGCGCAAGCGTAGTACCTGGGCAGTTCCTGACGTGCCGTCAGACCCGGGCCACGACGAACAACCGCCGGAAGGGCATCGGGGTTGCTCCGGCACGGTCTGCCGGGTAGGCCTCGCGCAACATTGCGCGGTAGGTCTCCAGGAACTCCTGCGCGGCCGCCGGATCGGCCTCCAACGCCGTCAGCACCGGTCGCAGGCCGGTGCCGCTCATCCACGCCAGCACCGGGTCCGGGCCGGTCAACCGATGCAGGTAGGTGGTCGTCCAAGCCTCCACGTCGGCGCCGGTCGCCAGCAAGCTGTCCGCGTAGACCGGCAAGGAGTGCACCCGGTCGCTGCGCCGCTGCACCCGCCCGTCGAGCAGGCCGCTCCACGGGGCCGCCGCGCACACTCGCGCGAGGAGCAGGTGGGCCGGCTCGTCGAAGTTGTCCGGGACGCTGAAGGCCAGGCGCCCACCCGGGGCCAAGTCCTGGACCCACCCGCCGAACAACTCCAGATGCCCCGGAACCCACTGCAGCAAGGCATTGGAGAAGAGCACGTCCACCGAGGTCCCGCTGCGCCAGGCAGCGGCGTCGCCGAGTTCGTAGCGCGGCTCACCGGACCCGGGCGGCGCCGGTTCGCGCAACGCGGCCGCGAGCATCCGCGCCGAGGAGTCGACGCCGAGCACGTCGGCCTGCGGCCAACGCCGGGACAGCAGCCGGGTGGACGTGCCGGTACCGCACCCCAGGTCGACCACCCGGGTCGGTGCCACGACGTCCAGCCGGGACAGCAGATCCTGAACCGGACGGGTGCGCTCGGACTCGAACTGCAGGTAGACCTGCGGATCCCACACGGCTGCCTCCGCGACGAATGTATCTTGACATCAAGATATACCGTCGATCCGGGTCAGACGCCCTCGAGCGGGAGCCGCACAGTGAAGGTCGTGCACCCCGGCCGGCTCTGCAACTCCACGTGGCCCTGGGGGGCGGCGACGATGGCCGAGACGATCGACAGGCCGAGCCCGGTGCTGCCGGCGGCCCGGCTGCGGGAGGCATCGCCACGGGAGAAGCGCTCGAACACCTCCGGCTGGAGCTGCTCGGGGATGCCCGGTCCGTCGTCGGTCACGATCAGCACGGCCTGGTTGCCGGAGCGATGCAGCCCGGCGACCACTCGCGTCCCGGGCGGGGTGTGAGTGCGGGCGTTGGCGAGCAGATTCACCACCACCTGGGTCAGCCGGGCCTCCTCACCCAGCACGGTCACCATCGGGTCATCGGGCAGTTCCAGACGCCAGTCATGATCCGGGCCGGCGGCGTGCGCGTCGGAGATCGCGCCCATCAGCACGCCGGTCAGGTCGACCGGTTCACGGTCCAGCGGCCGACCGGAGTCCAGGCTGGCCAGCAACAGCAGGTCCTCGACCAGTCCGGTCATCCGCACGGCCTGGGACTGAACACGGTCGATGGCGTAGGAGACGTCGCCGGGCACCGGCTCCGGGCTGCGCCGGGTCAGTTCGGTGTAGCCCCGGATCGCGGCCAGCGGCGTGCGCAACTCATGGCTCGCGTCGGCGACGAATCGCCGGACCCGGGTCTCGGATTCCTGACGCACCGTCAGGGCCTGCGCGACGTGGCCCAGCATGCTGTTCAACGCGGCCCCGACCTGGCCCACCTCGGTGCCCGGGTCGGTGTACTCGTCCGGCACGCGGACCGCCAGGGCCACCTCGCCCTCGTGCAGGGGAAGCGCGGACACCGCACGCGCCGTGCTCGCAACGCGACGCAGCGGACGCAGCGCCAGCCGGATGATCGCCGCGCCGGCCACCACGGTCAGCAGCAGGCCGCCGGCCGCGACCAGCACGATCACTGCGGACAACCGGAACACCGTCGCGTCGACCGCCGAGGTCGGCAGCCCCGTGATCGCGACCACCCCGTTGCTCGTGTGCACTGCCAGCAACCGGTAGGTGCCCAGGCCCGGCCCGAGGTCACGGGTGTGCTCCCGGCCGTCGACCGGAACGGTGAGCAACGTGGCCACCGACCCGCTGGTGCCCTGAACCTGACCGGAGGCGCCGCCGCGGGTCAGGACGACCGCCGCGGTCACCTGGTTGTTCTGGACGGTCGCGATGACCGTGCCGGCCTGCTGGCCCAGGGTGAACAGGCCCGAGTTCTGATGTCCCGGCGGTCCGTTCAACGACGCGACGGTGCGGCCCGCGGCCGAGGCCACGTCGCTGTCCAGCCGGCCCTGGAGATAGCTGCGCATCTGCAGCACGCTGACCACGCCGACGGCCAGGAACACCATCGCCATCAACGCCAGGACGGCGGCCAGCAGCCGGGTCCGCAGGCTCCAACCCGCCGAACGCCACCACGACCGGCGCGGCCGTGCCGCGGGCGCGGGACCCGAGCGCGGCGGCTCGGGGGTGGCCTCGGTCGCGTCGTCGGCCGCGGCGCGCGGACCGACCAACCGCTGCGAACCGCGGATCACACGGAGATCCAAAGCGTCACGTCCAAGGTCGAATGCAGCGGGTCGTCGACAATGTTCCGGCGCCGGGTTGGAGATCGTCTGAGAACCTCCTTCGAGAAGTCTGTGAACGCCGGCGGCGTGTC
>DATAUG010000021.1:0-19698 GCA_036268355.1 Sporichthyaceae bacterium | reverse complement strand
GCCTTCGCCAACAGCGTCTTCCCAACCCCCGGCACGTCCTCGATCAACAAATGCCCCTCAGCCAACAACACCACCAACGCCAACCGCACCGACTCCGACTTACCCACCACCACCGAATCGATCGAGCCCTGAATCCGCCCGGCGATCTCGGTGACAACCACGTCCGGGGCGTACTCGTAGGTGCCCGCCGTGGCTGACGGGCGCAAGCTGCGACCGACGCCCGATCCGTCGTAGGGGTGGGTGGACACGGGTCCTCCAGGAGCGGGCCGGGGCGCGACGGGCCACGGCGCAGGGCCCGGACGGCCGTGCCGCGGATCGCGTTGGGTCATTGTCCACAACCCGGCAGGTCGGTGTCTGCGGCTGTGCTCCCGCAGCGCGACCGGGTGGGGCGGTCGGTCAGGCCGATTGATCGACATTTTTGTGTGGGAGTGGAGTGGAGTGGAGTACTATGGAGGGTAAGGGAGTAGATTGGGCCCGAGCGGCGGAGGAGGGGCCTTGTTCCTCGGCACCCACACCCCGCGCTTGGACGAAAAGGGGCGGCTGATCCTGCCCGCCAAGTTCCGGGACGAACTCGCGGAGGGCCTCGTGATCACGAAAGGCCAGGAGCGTTGCCTCTACATCTGGCCGATCGCCGAGTTCACCCGTATCGCCGAGTCGCTCCGGAGCGCCCCGGTCACCCAGAAAGGCCCGCGTGACTTCATGCGGGTGCTCTACGCCGGCGCTTCCGACGAGGTGCCGGACAAGCAGGGTCGGGTCACGGTCCCCCCGGGGTTGCGCGCCTACGCCGGGTTGGACCGCGACTGCGTGGTGATCGGTGCGAACTCCCGGGTCGAGGTGTGGGACTCCACGTCCTGGGAGACATACCTGACGGCGCAGGAGCAGGCGTTCGCCGACCTGTCCGAGGAGGTGCTCCCCGGACTCATGTGATTGCAGACCTGACGTGTCGTCAGGTCTCCCCCCGCTCGGGGACGCCGGCTCACTTCCCCGGAGCCGGCACCCTCGAGCGGGTGGGGACCTGACCACATGGGCCGGCGGCCGACCACCCGAACGACGACTGCACCGGTGGGAGAAACAGAAATGACGGACCCGATCGCGGAGCACGTCCCGGTGCTCTGCGAACGGGTCCTCGCTGTGCTGGCGCCCGCGCTGGAACGCCCCGGTTCGGTCGTGGTCGACGCGACCGTGGGCCTGGGCGGACACAGCGCCGCCATGCTCGCCCGTTTCGAGCATCTGCGCCTGGTCGGCCTGGATCGCGACCCGATGGCGCTGGAGCGGTCGGCCGTTCGCCTGGCCCCGTTCGGTGGACGGGTCCGTCTCGAGCACGCGGTGTTCGACGAACTGCCCGAGGTGCTGCTCCGGTTGGGGTTGGCCGGGATCGACGCGGTGCTGTTCGACCTCGGGGTGTCCTCGATGCAGCTGGACCGGGCGGACCGCGGTTTCGCCTACTCCCGCGACACGGCGTTGGACATGCGGATGGATCAGACCGCCGAACTGACCGCCGCACACATCCTCAATACCTATTCACGCGAGGAACTGACCAGAATCGGTCGGGAGTGGGGCGAGGAGCGATTCGCCGCCCGGATCGCCGGCGCGATCGTCGCCGAACGTGCCAGAGAACCGTTCAGCCATTCGGCCAGGTTGGTCGAGTTGATCCGGGCGGCGATCCCGGCTCCGGCCCGGCGCACCGGGGGCAACCCGGCCAAACGGACATTCCAGGCGTTGCGGATCGCCGTCAACGGTGAACTGGCAGCGCTGGAGCGGGCGCTGCCCGCGGCGATCCAGGCAGTCGCCATCGGCGGTCGGATCGCGGTGCTGTCCTACCACTCGCTGGAGGATCGCGTGGTCAAGCGGACCTTCGCGGCGGGGGCTACGGCTTCGGGTCCGCCCGGGCTGCCGGTGGAGCTACCGGAACATGCCCCGGTGCTCCGGCTTCTCGTCCGGGGCGAAGGGCCGAGTGAGGCCGAGCTGGCCGCCAACCCCCGGTCGGCATCCGCGCGGCTGCGCGCGGTGGAGAAGCTGCGGCAGGTGGCCGCTTGAGCGTCCTGTTTCCGGGCGCACCGGCGAACGGGGACGCGCCGGTGAGTGAGTGCAGCGACCGAACAAATGTCCCCGCGCCCGCCGGCTCCCACCGAAACGGGCGACCAGGGGCACACCGGTGAGCGCGCGGACGGCCGCGTTGCCGCTGCCGCCACGGATGCGGCGGATTCCGGAGGCTGCCGCGCTCGAGGCGCCGCAGGTCGAGACCAAGGGTGGTCGCGTCACCTTCATCCTGGTGATTGTCGCCCTGCTCAGTGTGGGCCTGGCCGCCCTGCTCGGCGTCAACACCGCGTTGGCGCAGAGCTCGTTCACCGCCAACCGGCTGCAGAAGCAGATCTCCGACCTCGACGATCGGGCCACGTCCCTGCAGGCGGCGCTGTCGCGGGCCAATTCCCCTGAGCGCCTGGCCGCCGACGCCCGTCGACTCGGTATGGTCCCGGCCCCCGGGGTGGCGTACCTGCGGCTGTCCGACTCGACGCTCATCGGCCAGACCGCCTTCGCGGCCGGCGACCCGCTGCCGGCGACCCCGGAGCAGCGCACCCTGGAGGACCAGCGGACCGCGGCCGAGAAGGCCAAGGCCGACGCGAAAGCCGCGAAGGCGGCCGCGAAAGCGGCGGCCGAGAAGGCCCGGGCTGATGCCAAGGCAGCCGCGGCGGCCGAGGCCGCCCGAGCGGCCGCGGTTCGTGCGGCGCAGGAGGCCGCCGCCGCGCGCGCCGCCGAGGCGGCCAAGGAATGGCAGCAGAAGCTCGCTCAACAGGGCAACGCCGGACCACGCGACGGTGGCGCGATGCTCGTCGCGCCGCCACCGGAAGGGGCGACGGGATGAGGACCGGGTCGACGAGCTCGTCGAGGCCCCATCAGCAGACGCCGGAAGGGATGACCAGATGACCCGACGACCGGCACGCGGACCGGATCGATTGGCCCGGGGGCGGCGGACTCCGCTGCGTCTGCGGCGCGCCAGGCTGGGCGAGCCCGCTCGGCGGCTGGGCACCGGGGCCGCGTTGCTCGGCCTGGTGCTGGCGTTGATGGCCGTCCGCCTGGTGCAGGTCCAGGGCGTCCAGGCGCACAGCTACGCCATGGTCGCCGAGAACGAACGGCTGCGCACAGTGGACATCCGCGCGCAGCGCGGCACCATCACCGACCGGGACGGCCAGGTGCTGGCCCGCAGCGTCGAGGCGCGAACCGTGACGGCCGATCCGGAGCTGGTCTCCGACCCGGCGATGTACTCCCACCTGTTGGCACCGTTGCTCGGTGTCGACGAGGCGACGTTGACCGCACGGTTGGGCGATCGGCCGCGGCGGTACGTGGTCCTGGCCCGCGACATCGACCCCATGGTGTGGCGGAAGGTGGCGACGACGGTCGACCCGGGCACCGGCAAGCCGATTCAGGGGGTGTTTGCCGAGGACTCCACCAGCCGTATCTACCCGGCCGACGACCTGGCCGCCAACGTGCTCGGATTCCTGGACAGCGCGGGTGCCGGGATGGGCGGGATCGAGCGCCAGTTCGACCAACTGTTGGCCGGGACACCGGGGAAGTTGACCTACGAGCGCGACCGGCGGGGCAATCGGATCGCCACAGCCGGCGATCGGCAGGTGGCTCCGGAGGCGGGTCAGGAGCTGCAGCTCACGATCGACCGTGACATCCAGTGGACCGCGCAGCGGGCGATCGCCGCCAAGGTGAAGGAGACCAAGGCGGTCAGCGGGACCGTCGTGGTCGAGGACGTGCGCACCGGTGAGATCCTCGCGATGGCCACCGCGCCGACGTTCGACCCGAACGACCCGGGCAAGGGCGCCGACGTCAACCGTGGCAACCGGGCGCTCTCCCAGGTCTACGAACCCGGCTCGATCGCCAAGGTGATGACGATGGCCGCGCTGATCGAGCAGGGCGTCGCGGACCCCGGGACGCGGCTCAACGTGCCCGGTGAGCTGCACCGGGCCGGCAAGGTGCTCCACGATGACGTCCCGCACGGCATCGAGAGGCTGACGTTGGCGGGCATCCTGGCCCAGTCCAGCAACGTCGGCACGGTGCTGGCCGCCGACCGGATCGGGTCCGACACCCTGTACCGCTATCTCAAGGCGTTCGGCATCGGCGAGCCGAGCGGGCTGGGCTTTCCCGGTGAGAGCCGCGGCATCCTGGCCCTGCCGCACAAGTGGTCGGGGACCCAGCGATACACGGTCCCGTTCGGCCAGGGCTTCGCCGTCAACTCGGTCCAGATCGCCGACCTCTACGCGACGCTGGGCAACGGTGGCGTGCGGGTGACCCCGCAGCTGATCAGGTCCTGGATCGACCCGTCCGGCCGGCGACACGTTCCGACTGCCGGGCCGACCTCCCGGGTCATCAGCGCGCGGACGGCCACCGAGGTGGTCCAGATGATGGAGCAGGTGGTGGCCAAGGGCGGCACCGCACCGGACGTCAAGATCGACGGTTACGCCTTGGCGGGCAAGACCGGCACCGCGCAGTTCGCCGACCCCGCCTGTCGCTGCTATCGGGGATATACGGCGTCGTTCGCGGGCCTCGCCCCCGCCGACGCGCCCCAGATCGCCATCTCGGTGACCCTCCAGCAGCCCGAGCACGGTCACTTCGGTGGTGCGCTGGGCGGGCCGGTGTTCGCCAAGACGATGGCGTTCGCGCTGCAGGCGCTGGGGATCCGGCCCACCGGGATAGCGCCGACGCGCATCCCGATCAGCTGGTGAGGGCCGGCCGAGTCGTGGCCGATCCCCACTAGCCTGTGTCCCCGTGACCCCGAGCCCCCGCCCCCAGGAGCCGAGAGTCCACACTCTCGAGCAGGTGGCGCGGTTGCTCGGGCTCACCGAGGGCGCCGACACGCTGGGTGCCGTGCAGGTGCGCGGCCTGACCCATGACTCCCGCCAGGTTCGGCCGGGCGATCTCTACGTGGCGATGCTGGGGGAGCGGACCCACGGGTCGCAGTTCGTGCAGGCGGCCGCGGCGGCCGGCGCGGTGGCGATCCTCACCGACCCGCTGGGCCGCTACCGCTCCCGGTGGGCGAACCTGCCTGTGCTCACCGTCCCGGACGCCCGGGCGGTGCTCGGCCGGCTGGCCGCGGAGATCTACGGCAACCCGGCGGGGCAGCTGCGCAAGCTGGCGGTGACCGGGACAAACGGCAAGACCACCACGGCGTTCCTGATTGAGAGCGGCCTGCGGGCCGCGGGGCTGCGGACCGGCGTGATCGGGACCGTGGCCACCCGGATCGACGACGAGACTCTGCCCAGTGTCCGGACCACCCCGGAGGCCCCGGAACTGCACGCGCTGCTCGCGGTGATGCGCGAACGCGGCGTCGAGGCGCTCGCGATGGAGGTGTCCTCGCATGCGCTGGACCAGCACCGGGTCGACGGCCTGTGCTTCGAGGTCGCGGCCTTCACCAACCTCAGCCAGGATCACCTGGACTATCACTTCGCGATGGAGGACTACTTCCTCGCCAAGTCACGGCTGTTCACCGCCGAGCACGCCGCGGCCGCGGTGGTCAACCTCGACGACGTCCATGGTCGGCGGATCGCCGGGCAGACTCCCCTGCCGTTGCACACGTATTCGGCGTCGGGAGATCCGGCGGCCGGCTGGCGGGCGTCGGACATCGTGGCCGGGCCGGACGGTTCACAGTTCACGATCACCGGACCGGGCGAGGTCAGTGGGTCCGGGCTGGTTTCGCTGCCCGGTGCCTTCAACGTGGCCAACGCGATGGCGGCGATCGTGTCGTTGGTCGTCGCCGGGGTTTCGCTCGACGACGCCCTGCTCGGGGTGGCGGCCTGCCCAGGCGTTCCCGGGCGGATGGAACGGGTCGCGGTCGGCCAGCCGTTCCTGGCGTTGGTCGACTACGCGCACACCCCGGACGCGGTCGCGACGCTGCTTGCCGCGCTGCGGCCGGTCACTTCCGGTCGGTTGGTGGTCGTGTTGGGCGCGGGCGGCGACCGCGACCGGGCCAAGCGACCGTTGATGGGGGAGATCGCCTCGCGGGCGGCCGACGTGTTGGTGCTCACCGACGACAACCCGCGTTCCGAGGACCCGGCGGCGATCATGGCGGCGCTCCGGTCGGGGGCCGCATCGGTGGCCGCCGAGGCTGCCGCCGAACTGCACCTCGAGCACGACCGCGCCGCGGCGATCGCGTTGGCCGTCGGGCTGGCCCGGGCGGGCGACACGGTGGTGGTCGCGGGCAAGGGGCACGAACCGGGCCAGGAGGTGGCCGGCGTGGTCCGGCCGTTCGACGACCGCAACGTGCTCACCGAGGCGCTGCGGAGTCTGTCGGGCGATCCGGCCACGGCGAAGGCCGTCACGTGAGCGGGCGCAGCGAGGTGAGCACGTGATCGAGCTGCGGTTGGCCGAGGTGGCTGCGGCCACCGGCGGTCGGCTCGACGCCGCCGACCCGGCGGCCCCGATCACCGGCCCGGTGGTGGTCGACTCCCGACAGGTCGTCCCGGGCGCGTTGTTCGTGGCCGTGGCCGGCGAGCGGGTCGACGGCCACGACTTCGCCCGGGCGGCGCTGGACGCCGGGGCCGTGGCCGCGCTGACCACCCGGCCGGTGGGGGTTACGGCGGTGGTGGTGACCGACACGGTGGCCGCGTTGGGGGCGCTGGCGCGGCGAGTGGTGACCGAACTGACGGACCGTCATGGCCTGGTGGTCGTGGGCGTGACCGGCTCGCAGGGCAAGACCGGTACCAAGGACCTGATCGCCTCGGTGCTCGAGGCCCGCGGCGCCACGATCGCCCCTCCGGGGTCGTTCAACAACGAGATCGGTCTGCCGCTGACTGCCCTGCGGGCAGACCACGCGACCCGACACCTGGTGCTCGAGATGGGCGCCCGGGGCGCGGGCCACATCCGTTACCTGTGCGAGCTGACGCCACCGCGAATCGGGGTGGTGCTCAACGTGGGCCTGGCGCACGTGGGGGAGTTCGGCAGCCGGGAGGCGATCGCCGCAGCCAAGGGCGAACTGGTCGAGGCGCTGCCCGCCGACGGGGTGGCGGTGCTCAACGCGGACGATCCGCTCGTCGCCGCGATGGCCGCGCGGACGGCGGCCCGGGTGCTCACGTTCGGACTGGGTGCGGCTGACGTCCGGGCGACGGACGTGCGACTGGTCGCCGGCAAGCCGGTGTTCGTGCTGGTCACGCCGGCCGGCAGTGCCGAGGTCCGGCTGCCGCTGCACGGCGCCCACCATGTCGGCAACGCGCTGGCCGCGGCCGCGGTGGGCCACGAACTGGGCATGCCCCCGGCCGGGATCGCGGCCGCCCTGGATGCCGCGGTGCCGCGCAGCCGTTGGCGGATGGAGGTCACCACCCGGACCGACGGGGTCACCGTGGTGAACGACGCCTACAACGCCAATCCGGACTCGATGCGCGCCGCGCTGGCCGCAACGGTGGCGATCGCGGGGGAGCGGCGCCGCTGGGCAGTACTCGGTGAGATGCGGGAACTCGGCGAGTCGTCGGCCGCCGAGCACGAGGCCCTGGGCAGGCTGGTCGTCGACATGGACATCTCCCGGCTGATCGTCGTCGGTGAGGGCGCCCGACCGACCTTGGCCGGGGCCCTGGGGGCGCGCGCCTGGACGCAGGCGCCGGAGTTCGCCGCCGACGTCGAGGGCGCGCTGGCGCTGCTGCGTGCCGAGTTGGCTCCGGCCGACGTGGTGCTGGTCAAGGCCTCGCGTGCGGTCGGCCTGGAGCGGGTCGCCGCGGCGCTGCTCGACGAGCGGGCGCCGAAATGAGCCGCTGCCCCGACGTTTGCCGCGCTCCGCTTCGCAATGAGGGAATCGCTCTGGTGGTTGCCGCATGAGGGGCGTCCTGGTTGCCTCGGCCGTGGCGCTGGTGATCTCGCTGCTGGGCACGCCGATCGCGATCCGGATGCTGGTCCGCCGTGGCTACGGCCAACTCATCCGCGACGACGGCCCGACCACGCACCAGACCAAGCGTGGGACGCCGACCATGGGCGGATCGGTGATCATCCTCGCCGTCCTGGTCGGCTACCTGGCCGCCCACCTGGTGCTGCGCAACCACGCGCCGACCCTGTCCGGGCTGCTCGTGCTCTACCTGATGACCGGGTTGGGCGTCGTCGGCTTCCTGGACGACTACATCAAGGTCAGCAAGCAACGCAGCCTGGGGCTGCGGGCGAAGGCCAAGCTGGCCGGGCAGTCGGTGGTCGCGCTGTCGTTCGCCGGCTTGGCCGTCGCGCACAAGGACGTCCGGGGACTCTCGCCGGCGTCCACGGACATCTCCTTCATCCGCGACACCGCGGTCGGGCTGGGCGTCGGCGGGTTCATCGTCTGGGCCTACATCATGATCGCGGCCACCTCGAACGGCGTGAACCTGACCGACGGCCTGGACGGCCTGGCCACCGGGGCCTCGGCGATGGTGTTCGGGGCGTACGTGATCATCGGGATCTGGCAGTCCGGCAACAACTGCGACACCCCGGCCGCCCCGCGGCGGCTGGGCCTCTGTTACTCGGTGCCGAACGCTCTCGACCTCGGCATAGTCGCCGCCGCCCTGATGGGGGCCTGTTTCGGCTTCCTGTGGTGGAACGCCTCGCCGGCCAAGATCTTCATGGGCGACACCGGTTCGCTCGCCCTCGGCGGGGCCCTGGCCGGGCTGGCCATCACCACCCGGACCGAGCTGCTGCTGGTGATGCTCGGCGGGTTGTTCGTGCTGATCACGCTGTCGGTGATCGTGCAGGTCGGGTTCTTCAAGCTGACCAAACGCCGGGTGTTCCGGATGGCGCCGCTGCAGCACCACTTCGAGCTCGCCGGGTGGAACGAGGTCACGATCGTGATCCGCTTCTGGATCATCGCCGGGCTGTTCGTGGCCGGCGGCCTCGGGGTGTTCTACGCCGAGTGGCTGTCCGGCACGTGATGTCTCGCGCCGCCACACCTCGTTGCGTCCGGCTGACCCAGACCTATAGGTCACGGTCAGCCGGACGCAACGGAGATTGGTGGGGTGTGTGATGGCTGGGTTGACGGGGATGGGGCGGGACTCGGACTGGTCCGGGGTACACGCGGTCGTGGCCGGGATCGGGGTGTCCGGGTTCGCGGCGGCCGACGCATTGCTCGGGCTCGGCGCCCGGGTCACCGTGGTCGAGGGTCGGGCCGGGGCGACGGAGACCGAGCGGGCCGCCGTGCTCGAGGCATTGGGCGCCCGGGTTCGGCTCGGCGTCGGCGAGAGCCTGCCCGACGGCGCCGACGTGGTGGTCACCTCACCAGGCTGGCGGCCACAGGCGCCGTTGTTCGCGGCCGCGCGCGCCGTCGGGTTGCCGATCTGGGGCGAGGTGGAGTTGGCCTGGCGGCTGCGGCCGACCTCGGGAGCCGCGGCGTGGCTGGCGGTGACCGGGACCAACGGAAAGACCACCACGGTGCGGATGCTCACCGCGATGCTGACGGCGGCGGGGCTGCGCGCGGTGGCGGCGGGCAACGTGGGCACCCCGTTGCTCGAGGTGGTGATGGCCGAGCCGCGCTACGACGTGCTCGCCGTCGAGCTGTCCAGCTTCCAACTGCACTGGTCCACCTCGTTGGCGATGCACTCGGCCGCGGTGCTCAACGTCGCCCCGGACCACGTCGACTGGCATGGCGACGTCGACTCCTACGCCGCGGCGAAGGGGGTCATCTACCGCGGGGTGCAGGTGGCCTGTGTCTACAACGTGGCCGACCCGCGGACGGAGGACCTGGTGCGCGCCGCCGAGGTGACCGAGGGCGCCCGGGCGATCGGCTTCACCCTGGGCGCCCCGGGCCCCGGGCAGCTGGGAGTGGTCGAGGACCTGTTGGTCGACCGGGCTTTCGGGTCGACCGATCGGGGCACGGCGATCGAGCTGGCGACCGTCGCCGACGTCGTGCCCGCGGCGCCGCACAACGTGGAAAACGCGTTGGCCGCCGCCGCGCTGGCGCGGGCTTTCGGCGTGCCTGCCGAAGCGGTTCGGAACGGCCTGCGGGCGTTCCGACCGGACGCGCACCGGATCGCCGAGGTCGGGATGCGCGAGGGCGTCCGGTGGGTCGACGACTCCAAGGCCACCAATCCGCACGCCGCGGCGGCCTCGCTGCGCGCCTACGACCGGGTCGTGTGGATCGCCGGCGGGCTGGCCAAGGGCGCCACCTTCGACGAGCTGGTGGCCGGCAGCGCGCAGCGGTTGCGGGCCGTGGTGCTGATCGGGGCCGACCGTGCCGACATCGCCCGGGCACTCGCGCGACACGCTCCGGATGTGCCGGTCATCGAGGTCGGCGCGACCGACACTGGGGCGATGGATCTCGTGGTCGCGCAGGCGGCCCGAATCGCGCAGGCCGGCGACACCGTGCTGTTGGCGCCGGCCTGCGCGTCCATGGACATGTTCAACAGCTATGCCGAACGCGGGGATCGCTTCGCTGCAGCGGTTCTGCGCCTGCCGGGGGTGAAAGGGGCCGTCGATGAGCGAGGGCAGCGAGCTCATCCATGAACACGGCGGGTCCGTGACTCATGCGGCCGGCAGGTACCACGAACAAGCAGCGTGTGAGCCCGAAACGATCAGCGAGGCCGCATGAGTGTCGCCACCCGGCCCCCCCAGGTGGAACTCGGCCGGGTGGGGCTGGTGGCGCGGCTGCGCACCCTGGATCGTCCGCTCACCTCGTACTACCTGGTGCTGATCGCCGGCCTGCTGCTGGTGGCGCTCGGCCTGGTGATGGTGTTCTCGGCGTCCAGCGTCGAGTCGTTGCGCCATCAGGGGTCCGTGTTCGCGATCGCCCGCAAGCAGGTGATCTGGGTGGGGCTCGGGCTGCCGCTGATGTGGCTGACCTCGCGTACCCCGGTCCGGATCTTCCGGCGGCTGGCGTTCCCGTCGTTGGTCGTCGTGCTGATGCTGCTGGGTGCCGTGCTCGTCATCGGCCACCGGGTCAACGGCAACCGGAACTGGATTCACCTGGCCGGGCCGTTCGAGATCCAGCCCTCGGAGGCGGCGAAGCTGGCCCTGGTCGTGTTCGGCGCACACGTGCTGGCCCGCAAGCAGAAACTGCTCTGCCGGGCATCCCATCTCTGCGTTCCGTTGCTGCCCGTCGCCGCCGCGGTGATCGGGCTGGTCGTCATCGGCCACGACCTGGGCACCTCGATCGTGCTGCTGGCGATCCTGGTGGCGCTGTTGTTCTTCGTCGGGACCCCGATGCGGTACTTCGTCACCCTCGGCGCCGGCCTGCTCTCGATGGTCCTCGTGCTCATCGCCACCGACCCCAACCGGATGCGGCGGGTCGGCTCGTTCCTGCACCCGTTCGCGACCTACCAGGGCGCCGGCTGGCAGGGGGCGCAGAGCATCTTCGGGCTGTCCTCCGGCGGACTGACCGGCGTGGGGCTCGGTGCCAGCCGGGAGAAGTGGGGTTACCTGCCCGAGGCGCACACCGACTTCATCTACGCCATCATCGGCGAGGAACTCGGGATGGTCGGGGCCCTGGGCGTCCTGGCGCTCTTCGGCGCGCTGGTCTATGCAGGCTTCCGGATCGCCGCCCGCAGCCGGGACCTGTTCGTCACGTTGGCCGCGGCCGCGATCACGGTGTGGATCGCGGTCCAGGCGCTGGTGAACATCGGGGCGGTGCTCGGCGTGCTCCCGATCACGGGTATTCCGTTGCCGCTGGTCTCCTACGGCGGTTCCGCGCTGCTGCCGACCATGGTGGCCCTGGGCATGCTGCTGTCGTTCGCCCGGGCCGAACCCGGCGCCGCCGCGGCGCTCGCCGCCCGCGGCCGGCGGTCCCGGCCGACCCCGTTGGCGAAGCTGCGCCGAACGTCGGCGGAGGAGTCAGCGGCGCGTCGCCGCGGGCGGCTCCGGCGCGAGTCCCGTTTCCCTCGCCGGGTCGGTAGGTGGCGGACGTGAGTCTCTGCGCGGTCCCCTTGCCGGGTCGATGGGTGGCGGACGTGAGTCTCTGCGCGGCCGTGATCGGATAGATGCGTGCACGTGGTCCTGGCCGCCGGCGGAACGGCGGGTCACATCGAGCCCGCGTTGGCCCTGGCCGACGCGTTGCGACGGCGTGATCCCGCGATCGGGATAACTGTCCTGGGCACCGCCACCGGGATGGAGAACACCTTGGTGCCGGCCCGCGGCTACCCCGTGGCGCACGTGCCGCGGGTGCCGCTGCCGCGGCGGCCGACCCCGGACCTGCTCCGGCTTCCGCCCCGGGTGATCGGTGCTTACCGGGCCGCCAGGACGGTGCTGGGTCGGGTCGGCGCGGACGCGCTGGTCGGCTTCGGCGGCTACGTGTGTGTGCCCGCGTATCTGGCTGCGCGGGCGACCGGCCTGCCGATCGTGGTCCACGAGGCGAACACGCCGGCCGGGATCGCGAACCGGATCGGGGCCCGCCTGACCGATTTCGTCGCCGTGACCGCCCGGGCCGACGACCTGCCGCACGGCCGGCTGATCGGACTGCCGCTGCGGCGCAGCATCGCGACGTTGGATCGGGCCGCGACCCGTGCCGCCGCGCGGGCGCACTTCGGGCTGGAACCGGATCGCCCGACGCTGTTGGTCTTCGGCGGCTCGCAGGGCGCGCGGAGCCTGAACATCGCGGCCGCCGCGGCCGCGTCGAGTCTGGGTGAGGCCGGGATCCAGGTCCTGCACGCCGTCGGACGGGACAACGTCGGCTCGGTGACGGTGCCTGCGACCCCGACCGGCCCGCCGTACGTGGTGGTGCCCTACCTGGAACGGATGGATCTGGCCTACGCCGCCGCCGACGTCGCGCTGTGCCGAAGCGGCGCGATGACGTGCGCCGAACTGGCCGCGGTCGGACTGCCCGCCTGGTACGTCCCGCTGCCCATCGGCAACGGGGAACAACGGCGCAACGCCCGGCCGGTGGTCGAGGCCGGCGGCGGCGGGATCGTCGAGGACGCGGCGTTGGACGCGGCGTGGGTGATGGCGAACCTCGTGCCGTTGCTGAAGGATCCGG
This sequence comes from Sporichthyaceae bacterium, assembly GCA_036268355.1. GTDB lineage: Bacteria > Actinomycetota > Actinomycetes > Sporichthyales > Sporichthyaceae > DASQPJ01. The sequence goes on along the minus strand of DATAUG010000021.1, from coordinate 6,791 downwards.
ACCGGATCGCGGCGATGAGCGCCGCGGCGGCCGGTCACGGCCGTCGCGACGCCGACGAGAAACTTGCGGACCTGCTGATGGAAGCGGTGGCGGCGAAAGGTCGGCCCAGGTGATGCCGGCGAAGCCCCTGAACGCACTGACGGCGTCCGATGTTCCTGACGCGGCTCGGTTGGGTCGAGTTCACTTCGTCGGAATCGGTGGTGCGGGAATGTCCGGCATCGCCCGCATCCTGCTGGCCCGCGGGGTGTCGGTCTCCGGGAGCGATCTGAAGGACTCCACGGCTCTCGCCGCGCTGCGGGCGTTGGGTGCCACGGTCCACGTCGGGCACGCGGCCGAGAATCTCGGTCGCGCCGACACGGTCGTAGTCTCCAGCGCGATCCGGCCCACGAACCCGGAGTACGTCGCGGCCGCCGAACGCGGCCTGCGAGTGCTGCCGCGGGCCGCGGCGTTGGCGTCGGTGATGGCCGGGCGACGTGCGGTTGCCGTGGCCGGCACCCACGGCAAGACCACCACCACCTCGATGCTCACCGTGGCCCTGCAGCACTGCGGCGCGGACCCGTCGTTCGCGATCGGCGGCAGCCTCAACGAGTCCGGTGCCAACGCCCACGACGGCAGCGGCGACGTGTTCGTCGCCGAGGCCGACGAGAGCGATGGATCGTTCCTGCTCTACACCCCGCACGCGGCCATCGTGACCAATGTCGAGGCCGATCACCTCGATCATTACGGCACGCCCGCCGCGGTGGAGGCGGCGTTCGTGAGCTTCGCCGGCCGGGTCGAGCCGGGCGGGTTCCTGGTGCTGTGCGCCGACGACCCGGGGGCCCGGCGGCTCGGCGAAGTCGCTGTCGGCTCCGGGGTGGACGTGCGTACCTACGGCCGCAGCGACGACGCCGACATGCGGTTGGAGGGCCTGGCTGTCCGGGCCGGCGGCTACGAGTTCGAACCGGTCGCCAACGGTCGTCGGTTGGGCTCGATCCAGTTGCAGGTGCCCGGGGCGCACAACGCACTGAACGCGGCCGCGGCGTTGTCGGTCGGTCTGGGACTGGGTTTCCCGGCCGGTGAACTGCGCGAGGGCCTGGCCGGGTTCACCGGCACGCGCAGGCGCTTCGAGCTGAAGGGCATGGCGCAGGGGATCCGCGTCTACGACGACTACGCCCACCACCCGACCGAGTTGGAGGCGGTGCTGCGGGCAGCCCGCGAGGTGGTGGGGCAGGGGCGTCTGGTGGCCGCCTTCCAGCCGCACCGCTACTCGCGCACCGCGGTGTTCGGCGAGCAGATGGGAGTGGCACTGGGGCTGGCCGATCGAGTCGTGGTCATGGACGTGTACTCGGCGGGGGAGGATCCGATCCCCGGCGTGACCGGGGCGTCGGTGGCGGCCGCGGTGCCCTTGCCGGCCGGGGAGGTCGCCTTCGAGCCGTCGTGGACCCAGGTCGCCGCGCGCCTGGTCGACGCTGCCGGGCCGGGCGATCTGGTGCTCACGCTCGGCGCGGGCGACATCACGATGATCGGACCCGAAGTCCTCGGCCTGCTGGAGCTCAACCAATGAGTTTGCGGACCTCGATCCGGCCGTCCACGCCGGCGGCGGCGGTGGCGGCCTCGGTCCGGGCGAAGGCCGCGGCACGGGCCCAACGCCGCAATCGGTGGCTGCAATTCGGGCTCGGCGGGCTGGTCCTGGCGCTGTTGGGCGTCGTGGTCTGGGCGGCGTGCTTCTCCTCGTTGCTCGCGGTGCGCAAGGTCACCGTCGTCGGTCTGGATCGGTTGAGCACCGCCGAGGTGCTGGCGGCCGCGCATGTGCCGACCGGGGGGTCGGAGATCCTCCTCGACACCACGGCGCCGGCCGGACGGGTGCGGGCGCTGCCGCAAGTCGCGGCGGTGCACCTCGAACGGGCGCTGCCTCACACCGTCCGGATCGTGGTCACCGAGCGGACACCCGTGCTGGTGCTCCAGACACCGACCGGACGTCGGTTGGTGGACGCCTCCGGTGTGGTGTTCGCCCTCGACGACGGCAATCACCCCGACTTGCCTGTGGTGCGGACCGAACTGACCGATCCGGCGCCCGGCACCCTGGACGCGGTCACCGCCATGCTCGCCGCACTGCCGGCGGCGATCCGCCCCGAGGTGCAGGTGGTCCGGGCGGATTCCCCCGACGACATGAAGATCGGGCTGGGCGATGGACGGGTCATCGTCTGGGGCGATTCCAGTCGCCCGACCCTGAAGGCCCGGGTGCTGACGATCCTGTTGCAGCAGGAGGGCCGCACCTACGACGTGAGTTCGCCCGAGGCGCCGGCCATCGCTCGTCCGGATCCCACGCCGACCCCGACGAAGTCCTGACGCCCCGTCACTTCGGCTCTGTCGTATGGGGTGTCACCCCGTGCGACGCCCGAACGGGCACGACACGCCGAGCGCGACGCGTGGTAGGGGTGTCACCCCGAGCGCCTTGAACGCGTGTTGGGGGTGACACCCCGTACGACGCCCGAACGTGCAGGACACGCCGAGCGCGACGCGTCTTGGGGGTGTCACCCCGACCGCATTGAACGTGTGTCGCGACACGCGCCCGATGTCCTTTGTGCCGATGCGTCGCGGGCCTAATTTCTGCAGTGTCGTCAGGTTGACATAACTCTAAGCCTCTACTTGAGGGTGAGACTAAGTCACCGGCGCCCGGACTACCCCCACCGCGAACGAGAGGCAGCCGGCCGTGCCAGCTCCGCAGAACTACCTAGCAGTGATCAAGGTTGTCGGCATCGGCGGCGGCGGCGTCAACGCCATCAACCGCATGATCGAGGTCGGCCTCAAGGGCGTGGAGTTCATCGCGATCAACACCGACGCCCAGGCGTTGCTGATGAGCGATGCCGACGTGAAGTTGGATGTCGGCCGGGAGCTGACTCGCGGCCTCGGTGCCGGCGCGAATCCGGAGGTCGGCCGTAAGGCCGCCGAGGATCACCGCGACGAGATCGAGGAGGTGCTGCGCGGCGCGGACATGGTCTTCGTGACCGCGGGCGAGGGCGGTGGCACGGGGACGGGCGGGGCGCCCGTGGTCGCGAACATCGCCCGGGCGCTGGGCGCGCTCACGATCGGCGTGGTGACCCGGCCGTTCAACTTCGAGGGCCGCCGCCGGGCCGGCCAGGCCGAGGACGGCATCCAGCGACTGCGGGAGGAGGTCGACACCCTCATCGTGATCCCGAACGACCGGCTGCTGTCGATCTCCGACATGCAGGTCAGCGTGCTCGACGCGTTCAAGTCCGCCGACCAGGTGCTGCTGTCCGGCGTGCAGGGCATCACCGACCTGATCACCACCCCCGGGCTCATCAATCTGGACTTCGCCGACGTCAAGTCGGTGATGTCCGGGGCGGGTTCGGCGTTGATGGGCATCGGTTCGGCGCGCGGCGAGAACCGCGCGATCGAGGCCGCCGAGGCCGCGATCTCCTCGCCGTTGCTGGAGTCCTCGATCGACGGTGCGCGCGGGGTCCTGCTGTCGATCTCCGGCGGGTCGAACCTCGGGCTGTTCGAGATCAACCACGCGGCCCAACTGGTCGCGCAGGTGGCGCACCCCGAGGCCAACATCATCTTCGGCGCGGTGATCGACGACGCCCTCGGCGACGAGGCGCGGGTCACCGTGATCGCGGCGGGCTTCGACGTCGTCTCGCCGGCCGTCTACGAGGACGGCTATCCGGACACCTACCAGCGGCGGCCCGAGCCTGCGGATCACTACCCGCGGCGCCGCGAACCGCTGGCCCCGGTCGAGCCGCGGGAGCCGGCCGGGCACGAGCCGAGCCACCCGCGGCAGATGCCCGCGCCACGGGAGCGTGACTACGAGCGCCCGGTGCGCGAACGCGAGTATGAGCGGCCCGTCCGCGACGCCGACCGCGACCGCGACCGCCGGGAACGTGAGCCGGAGCGTGCTGTGCAGCCCGAACCTCCTCGCCGCGAACGTGACTTCGAGCGGGCCGTGCCGCCGGACCGGCCGCGCCGCGAGTTCGAGCGGGCGGTGGGGGCGGATCGGACCCGCCGTGAACCTGCCCGGGCGGAGGCGGGCCGGGCGGTGCCGAGCCAGGCCGCGCGTGCCGTGGGTGATCCTGGCGTCGATGAACTGGACATCCCGGACTTCATGAAGTAGCTCTGCAGGTGTGCTGCCGCTAGTCACCCCGATCTGCCCGACCGGTGTCCGGGCGATCTTCACCAGCCGCGCCGGCGGGTTGAGCCTGCCGCCGTATGCCGAACTGAACCTCGGCACCCACGTCGGCGACGACCGCGGCACGGTGCTGGACAACCGGGACCGCGTCGCTGCGGCGATCGGGCTGGATGTCGACCGGTTGGTGTTCGCCGAACAGGTTCACGGCACGGCGGTGGCTCACCTGGACGGGCCGGTGTCCGCACCGCCGGTCGCCGACGCGATGGTGACCCGGGCCCCCGGGTTGGCGCTGGCGGTGCTGGTCGCCGACTGTGTCCCGGTGCTGTTGGCCGACCCCTCCGCCGGGGTGGTGGCCATTGCGCACGCCGGGCGCCGTGGCATGGCGGCAGGGGTGGTCCCGGCCACGGTGATGGCGATGCTGGACTGCGGTGCTCGGTCCGAGGCGATCCTGGCCTGGTTGGGGCCGGCGATCGACGGCTGTTGTTATGCGGTCCCCGCCGACATGCGCGACAAGGTGGCGGCGGCCGTCCCGGGGGCCGTCGAGTACGGCGGACGTACCAACTCCGGCGATCCTGGCCTGGACCTGCGGGGCGGGGTCGCCACGCAGTTGGCGGCACTCGGCGTGCACCGGGTGATCCGGGCCGGCGGGTGCACGAACGAGGACACCGACTTCTTCTCCTACCGACGCGACGGCACGACCGGTCGGTTCGCCGGATTCGTGTGGTTGACCCCGAAGGCGGAGCACTGAGTCGGGACCGGACGACGGAACTGGCGGCCAACCTGGCGGCGGTGCGCACGCGGATCCGCGCCGCGGCGGTCGCGTCCGGCCGGGACCCGGCGGGCGTGACGCTGATCGCCGTCACCAAGTCCTGGCCGGCCGCCGACGTGGCGCGGCTGGCCGAACTCGGCGTGACCGACTTCGCGGAGAACCGCGACGCCGAGGCCGCCGGCAAGGCCGCCGAGTGCGCCGCCCTGCGCGTGGGTGAGCTGCGCTGGCACTTCGTCGGTCAACTGCAGACGAACAAGGCCCGATCGGTCGCCGAGTACGCCGACGTGGTGCATTCCCTCGACCGCGATCGACTGGTCGACAGCCTGGCGGCGGCCTGCGAGCGGTCCGGGCGGTGCCTGGACGTGTTGGTCCAGGTGAATCTGGACCCGCCTGCCGGCCCGGGCCGGTCGGCACCGGCGGCCCGCGGTGGGGCGGCGCCCGGCGATGTCGCCGGGTTGTGTGCCATGGTCGACGGGGTCGATCGGCTCCGGCTGCGTGGGCTCATGGGGGTCGCTCCGCCGGGTCTGCCGTCCGACGGTGCGTTCGCGGCGTTGGCTCGCCGCGCCGCCGCCGTGCGCGCGGTGCACCCCGACGCGAGCTGGATCTCGGCCGGCATGAGCACCGATCTGGAGGCCGCGATCGCGCACGGGGCGACACACGTGCGTGTCGGATCCGGGTTGCTCGGGAAGCGCCCGCTCACGCGCTAGCGTCGCACCACTGGCAACACAGGCGGTGGCTCGTTACAGCGGACCCATCACCGACTTGCCGCGCTGTGGACCACGGACTGAAAGGGCAGTCGCACATGGGCGCGATGCACAAGATGGGCGTCTACCTCGGCCTGGTCGAGGATGACCCCGAGCGCTACGCCGACTACGACCACGAGCCCAGCCTCCAGCCGGTCGCGCGGGAGCAGCGTGTCACCGAGCCGGCCACGCGGCCGTCCCCGGCCGTCGAGCGTCGTCCTGCCACCGTTCCGGCGCAGGCCGGCGCCCCGGACTCCTATCGCATCACCACGCTGCACCCGCGGACCTACAACGAGGCGCGGACCATCGGCGAGGAGTTCCGAAACGGCGTCCCGGTCATCATGAATCTCACCGAGATGGAGGACGGCGACGCCAAGCGCCTGGTGGACTTCTCCGCCGGCCTGGTGTTCGGGTGTCACGGTTCCATCGAACGGGTGACTCAGAAGGTGTTCCTGCTCTCGCCGGCCAACATAGACGTCACCGCCGAGGACAAGGCCAGGATCGCGCGGGGTGGGTTCTTCAACCAGAGCTGAGGGGCGCGTTTGCGCACTCCGACGCTGCCGCGGCAGGATGTAAAACGTGACCGGGGGACCGACCGTGCAGCGCATCCGTGCTGCTCAGCGCCAGGCGGGCGCACGGTCGGGCTTGTCTGAGGCTGTGGCGTGAGCGGACGAACCAATAAGCAGTGCACCCCTGGTCACGCCGTCACCGAGCGCAGCGAGGTGCCGACGTGACGCCCGTGGGACAAGTGCTGGTCTATTTCTTCACGATCTTCATGTTGCTGCTCATAGCGCGCATGGTCATGGACTACGTGTTCATGTTCGCCCGGTCCTATCAGCCCAAGGGACCTGCGGTGGTGGCGTTGGAAGTGCTCTACTCGTCAACTGATCCGCCGCTGAAGTTCTTGCGGCGGTTCATCCCCCCGCTGCGGCTCGGTGGAGTGTCCCTTGACCTCTCGTTCCTTGTGCTTTTTGTCATCGTCATGCTTGGGCGGAACGCCGCGTACCGCCTGTGACCCTGTACGGTCTATTCCGAACGTCGACGATCACTCTGAGGTGACCAGATGCCGCTGACCCCCGAGGACGTGCGGAACAAGCAGTTCACGACCGTCCGTCTGCGCGAGGGCTACGACGAGGACGAGGTTGACGCCTTC
>DATAUG010000020.1:0-3104 GCA_036268355.1 Sporichthyaceae bacterium | reverse complement strand
ACCCTGAGCCTCCATGTCCGGGTTGGCCCGCAGATCGAGGGCAGCGTCAGCGGTCAACAGCACCGCCTCTTCCAGCGCCTCGATGTTGGTGCCGGCCTTCGCGGAGATGTCGACGAACATCGTGTCACCACCGAAGTCCTCAGCCACCAGGTTGTATTCGGTGAGCTGGGCCCGGATTTTCTGCGGGTCGGCGCCTTCCTTGTCGATTTTGTTGACCGCCACCACGATCGGCACGTCGGCGGCCTGCGCGTGGTTGATGGCCTCCACCGTCTGCGGCATCACGCCGTCATCGGCGGCGACCACCAGGATCGCGATGTCGGTGGCCTTGGCACCGCGGGCACGCATGGCGGTGAACGCCTCGTGACCCGGAGTGTCGATGAAGGTGATCGGCCGCTGGTTGCCCTCGAAGTCGACGCTGACCTGGTAGGCACCGATGTGCTGGGTGATGCCACCGGCCTCGCCCTCGCGGACGCTGGCGTTTCGGATGGTGTCCAACAGTCGGGTCTTACCGTGGTCGACGTGACCCATCACGGTCACCACCGGCGGCCGGGTCTGCAGGTCTTCCTCGGTGCCTTCGTCCTCGCCGTAGGTCAGGTCGAAGGACTCCAGCAGCTCGCGGTCCTCGTCCTCGGGGCTGACGACCTGGACGACGTAGTTCATCTCGCTGCCCAGCAGCTCGAGCGTCTCGTCGCCGACCGACTGCGTTGCCGTCACCATCTCGCCGAGGTTGAACAGCGCCTGCACCAGCGAAGCCGGGTTGGCGTCGATCTTCTCGGCGAAGTCGGACAGCGAGGCTCCACGGGCAAGCCGGATGGTCTCGCCGTTGCCGTGCGGCAACCGCACCCCACCGACGACCGGGGCCTGCATGTTCTCGTACTCGGCGCGTTTCGCCCGCTTCGACTTGCGGCCACGGCGTGGCGCACCGCCGGGACGCCCGAATGCACCGGCAGCACCACCGCGCTGGCCGGGGCGCCCGCCGCCTCCGCCGCCGGGGCGGCCACGGTAACCGCCACCGCCACCTCCGGGTGGGGCGCCGACTCCACCGCCGGCACCACCGCCGCGGTAGTTACCGCCGCCACCGCCGCCGGGACGTCCGCCACCGGCCGGAGCACCGGGACGGCCGCCTGGGCCGCCAGGTCGCGGACCACCCGGACGTGGCGGACGACCAGCAGCGCCGGCGGGGCGCGGCGGCATGTTGCCTGGTGAGGCGCCACCGGGGCGCGGGGCGCCGGGGCGCGGCGCACCCGGGCGGGGTGCCTGCGGACGGGGAATGGCCCGCTCGACGGGCTGCGCCGAGGAGAACGGGTTGTTTCCGACGCGTGGCGTGCGGGCCGCGGGCTTCGGAGCCGCCGGACGCGGACCTGGTGTCGGGCCGGGGCGGGTCGGGCTCGGCGCCGGACTTGCTGCGGCAGCCGGCGGCTGTTCGACAGCCGGTGCCGGCGGCGGCGCCGGCGGCTCAGGCGCCGGCGGTGCAGCGGGCTTGGGGGCGGCGGGCTTGGCCGCCGGAGCAGCGGCTTTGGCGGCGGGCTTGGCGGCCCCCGCGCCGTTGCCGGACGCCTTCTCCGGTGCGGGCTTGCTGCCGCCGAATGACTCACGCAGTCGCCGCGCGACGGGTGCTTCCACCGTCGACGATGCGGATTTAACGAATTCGCCCTGTTGACCTAACCGGGCGAGAACTTCCTTGCTGGTAACACCGAGTTCCTTAGCCAACTCGTGTACGCGGGCCTTGCCTGCCACTACATCTCCTGTCTATGAGGCGACAGCGGTGGGTAGGCCGCGCCTCGGGTTTAGCTATGACACATGGTCATCGGGACTTCACGGTGTGCTCATGTTCTTCGCTGCCTGTTCTGTTGGCGGGATGGCCGGACGCATCGAGAAGTTCGATGTGCTCGACCACCGCTGACGTTTCCGGTGCGCCGGCGATGCGCAGCGCACGAGCAAAAGCTCGCCGCCGGATTGCTTCTTTGGCGCACTGTGGCGCGGGATGCAACCAAGCACCCCGCCCCGGCAGAGTACCTGTTGTGTCAACGGTGACGGCGTATTTGCCGTTCCCGGTCGGCACAGCGACCACTCGGACCAGTTCGACGGCCAACTCTCGCTTTCGGCAACCGACGCAGGTCCGTACCGGTCCTTCGGTACGTCGATGCGCCGAGGCCGAAGACTCGCGCTGGATCACGGCTTAGTTTACCTGCACTCCAAGGGTGGTCAGCACCACCCGCATGGCTAGAGGTCGTGTGCCGTCCCGTGCGCCGCGCCGTGTTGGCGATGGTCGTCGTCCTGGTCCGGCGAATCGCCACGGATGTCGATCCGCCAGCCGGTGAGACGGGCGGCCAGCCGCGCATTCTGGCCCTCTTTGCCGATGGCCAGCGAGAGCTGGAAATCGGGCACCACCACCCGGGCCGCCCGGGCGTTCTGGTCGATCACAGTGACCGACACCACCTTCGCCGGTGACAACGCGTTGGCAACGAACTGCGCCGGGTCCTCGTCGAAGTCGATGATGTCGATTTTCTCCCCGGACAGCTCGCTCATCACGTTGCGCACCCGCTGCCCCATCGGGCCGATGCAAGCGCCTTTGGCGTTCAGGCCCGGCGTCCGCGATGCGACCGCGATCTTCGAGCGGTGACCGGCTTCGCGGGCCACCGCCACAATCTCCACCGATCCCTCGGCGATCTCGGGAACCTCCAGGGAGAACAGCTTGCGGACCAGGTTGGGGTGGGTCCGCGACAGCGTGATGACCGGCTCCCGGGCGCCGCGACTCACTCCGACCACGTAGCAGCGCAGCCGGTCGCCGTGCTCGTAGGCTTCACCCGGAACCTGCTCGGCCGCCGGGATCACGCCCTCGGAGCCCTTGGTTTCGCTGCCCATCCGCACGACAACCAGGCCCCGCGAGTTGGCCCGGCTGTCGCGCTGGATCACGCCGGCGACGATCTCGCCCTCATGGGTGGAGAACTCGCCGTAGGTGCGCTCGTTCTCGGCATCGCGGAGCCGCTGAAGCATCACCTGCCGCGCGGTGGTCGCGGCGATTCGGCCGAACCCCTCCGGGGTGTCCTCCCATTCGCTGAGAACGTTGCCGTCCTCATCGAGTTCGCGGGCCAACACCCGGA
>DATAUG010000019.1:0-1529 GCA_036268355.1 Sporichthyaceae bacterium | reverse complement strand
CCGTTCACCGCGCCGGACATCTCGGGAGGAAACAGCCCGACGCCGGCACTCGCGCTCAACGAGCTGCAGGCCGCCGCCGACCAGGGCGCACCCGTCGCCCTGGTGCCTCCGAACGACCCGATGGCCCAGGTCAACGGCCAGAACAACACCGCCAAGACCAACCTCTACCGGGCGGGGGTCAACATGGGGCCAGCCGCCGCAGCGGACACCGGCGCGGCGTACTGCACCAACCTTGGGAAGATCGCTCCGGCCCGCCTGGCAGGGGCCCAGCAGTTCCTGGCCAATGCCACGTCCCCAGATCCGGCCGCCGGCGCCACCCTGTTCGACTTCCTGACCCAGCGCCTCACAGCCTCCTGGACCAACCTCAACTGCCAGGGCCTCACCGGCCAGGGACCGCCCGCTGTCGGCACGAACACAGTCGCCGCCGCAGCGCCATCGGACGTCCCAGCAGCCGATGCCCCGGCGACAACCGACCCGACAACGACCGATCCCACGACGACCGATCCCACGACGACCGATCCCACAACGACTAACCCGGCCACCACGGACCCGGCAACCGCCGCCCCGACGACCACGGACCCCGCGGCCACCGAGCCCGCGGCGGCCGACCCGACCACGACCGGCCCGGCCGCCGGCACGACTCCGGACGCCGGAGCTCCGGCAACCGGCCCCGAACCGCTGACCGACGGGACCGAGTCGCCGGACAACGGAGTTGCTCCGGTGGTCAACGGCCCGACCCCCTCGGGTGTCCCCGTGCCGGCACCGACAGCGCAATGTCGGCCGCGCACGGCCCACGACCTGCGCACCGGGACGGCGAGGACCAGGCAGAACGCGCGCACGCCAGCCTGCGCCAGCTCGGGCTGATCAGCGGGAAGGTACGCAGCAACGGATGAACCGACCCGGGCCGGGCTCATCGGCCCGGGCGGACCGTTGCTGGCGGACCAAGGGTCACACCGCCTTCGTGGGCACCCGTCGCAGTCCCGGCGCAACCAGGACACAGCCCAGCAAGGTCAGAACCAGGAAGATCGCCACCAGCACCACCACCCAGGACGGCACACCGCCCACGAAGAAGGCGGGCAACCCAGTCAGCGCGGAGAGCACCCTGCACCCGGTCAGCCATCGAAGAGCCGCCGTACTGCGCCGCAGCACCACGATGGCCAACAGACCCAGGCTCACGATGCCGAGCACCAAGCCGAGAACAACCGCCGCGAACGGCGGTCCGGTCTCACCCGGCGATACCGGCACGAACGAGATGACCACGTCGACCACGGAGAGCAACCCGAACAACACGAGCCCGCCAAGCAGGCTCCGGGGCAGCGTCGGGTCCATCGAGGCAGTGTGGACCCCCGTCACAGGCCTGCCAAGCACAGTGCGCCGTCCAGCCTAGTTCCGCGCCCAGCACCGCGATGCTCAGGTCCAGAGGGCGACTGGTTCGACAGCTGACGGATCGACCATGACCTGGCCGTCCTCGATCTTGCTCGGGTACTCGGCAAGACGCGACGGGGTCTCCTGCACTCCGTCGCCGGTCC
>DATAUG010000018.1:0-62562 GCA_036268355.1 Sporichthyaceae bacterium | reverse complement strand
CCTTCCGCCTCGGCGGAAGGGCGCCCGACACGCCAGAAGATGCGCTGTTGGGTTCAGGCTCGGGCGAGGCTGCGCAGCGTCGACAGTTCGAGCTCGCTCGGCGGCGCGGTAGTGATGAGGTCCGCGGCGAAGCGGATGTTCCAGCCGGTGGCGGCCCGCACCTGATCGCGCGTCACATTCGCGTGCAATGAGGTCATCACCAGTTCGCAGGTCACCGGTTCGGGTTCCAGTACGCCGAGGTCGGTGATCACCTGCTGCGGCCCACGGCCGCGCAGGCCCAGGCGCTCACGGCAGCCCGCGCCGTCGCCGAATCCGAAGGAGGTCACGAAGTCGACGCGTTCGGTGAAGGCCCGCGGGCTCTGTTCGACGATCACCAGCACCTTGCCGCAGGCCGCCGCGATCTCGGGGGCACCGCCCGCGCCGGGCAGTCGCGTGATCGGGTCCGCGTAGTCGCCGATCACGGTTGTGTTGATGTTCGCGAACCGGTCGATCTGCGCGGCGCCCAGGAACGCCACCTCGAACCGGCCGGGTTGCAGCCACTGGTTGAACATCTCGGCGACGCCGACGACGAAGTCCGCGGTCGTGGCCAGTTCACCGTCGCCGATGGACAGTGGGATGCGTGTGGGTTTGGCGCCGATCGGCCCGGACTCGTAGATCAACACCAGATCCGGCGCGTGCAGGTGCCGGGCCAGGTTCGCGGCCAGCGAGGGTTTTCCGATGCCGACGAAGCACGTTCCACCACGCAACGCCCGGGCCGCGGCCACGGTCATCATCTCCGCGGCGGTCCACCCCGTGGCAGCGGCCGTCATGCGGTTGCCCGCAGCTCGGCCAACCACTCGGCGAATGCCTCGCGGGTCCGGCTGCGCTCCGGCCAGGCGCGGTAGGCGTCGTTGTCCCGTTCGTAGTAGCCCGCGGCGTACGAGGGCGCTGCCCCGCCGGGGACCACGGCCACCGCGGTCACCACCCAACTCGGCAGGATCACGTCGCCGGGGCGCCGCTCCAGGTGCTCGACCACCTCCTCGACCGTGACGATCGAGCGTCGCGCGGAGAGCACCACCTCCTTCTGGGCGCCGATGATGCCCCACAGTTGGACGTTGCCGGCGGGATCGGCCCGCTGGGCGTGGATGATCGCCACGTCCGGGTTGAGCGCGGCAACCGCGGTCAGCCGCTCGCCGGTGAACGGACAGACCACCTCGGAGATCGTCGCGGTATGCCGTGGGATGTCAGTCCCGCGGTAACCGCGCAGCACCCCGAACGGCAGACCGCAGGAGCCCGCGAGGAACCGGTTGACCAGTCCCGCGTGGCTGTGCTCGTCGAGTTCCAACGGCTGCGGCCAGCCGTTCTGGACCGCGTCGCGGAAGCGGTACAGCGCCCCCACGCCCGCGTTGCCGGCCCACCCGAAGGTCAGTTTCCGCACGCAACCCGCGCCGATCAAGCGGTCGCAGACGATGTCCGGGGTCATCTTGACCAGGTGCAGATCGCGTCGGCCGGCACGGATCAGGGCATCTCCGGCGGCGGTCGGGATCAGGTGGGTGAACCCCTCGATCGCGACCTGGTCGCCGTCGCGGACGTGAGCGGTGACCGCCTCGTCGATGCCCAGCAGTTCGGCCACTCCGAAAGCGTGCCGGCCGATGGGACCGTTACCGTGTTCGGGGCGTGCGGGCCGTCGGCCGGCCCCTTCTCGACGGAGGTCCTGCGCAGATGCGTGTGCTGATGATCGGTGCCCCCGGCGCCGGCAAGGGCACGCAGGCGGTGCGGATAGCCGACCGGTTCGGCGTCACGCACATCTCCTCCGGCGACCTGTTGCGAAAGCACGTGGCTGAGCAGACGGCCATCGGACGCCAGATCCAGCAGCACCTCGCCGCCGGCGACCTGGTGCCGGACGGCATCGTGCTGGACCTGCTGCGCAAGCCGATCGTGGCGGCCAGCGCGGCCGGGGGCTACGTGCTCGACGGCTTCCCGCGGACCGTGCAGCAGGCTATGGCGGCCTACCCGGTCGCGGTGGAACTCGGGGTGGCGGTGCAGGTCGTGGTGCACCTGGCCGTGCCGCAGGTCGAGTTGGAGCGGCGCCTGGTGGAGCGGGGTGCCGACAGCGGCCGCAGCGACGACAACCTCGAGGTCATCCGGTACCGGTTGAAGGTCTACGACGCCCACACCCTGCCGATGCTCGACTATTACGCCGGCCGCGAGCAGCTGATCACGGTGGACGGCGCAATGGGCGTCGACGAGGTCAGCGAGGCCGTCATCGCCGCGCTGGAGGGCGTCCCGGGCCTGGTCGCCGACGGCTGAAGCGGCGACCCGAGAACCGGGCGGAGTGGCCGGCCCGACGCTTCTTCAGGGCTGTCCGCGGAGCGGGGGGCGAGGGGAAAGCCGCTCCATGACGGCTGAAGCGGCGACCCGAGAACGGGGCGGAGTGGCCGGCCCGACGCTTCTTCAGGGCTGTCCGCGGAGCGGGGGGCGAGGGGAAAGCCGCTCCATGACGGCTGAAGCGACTCGACGCCATGGCCGCCGGTCAGGACAATTGCACCTGGACGGGGTGTTCGACGGGCACAGTGCCAGAGCGCGGGGAGGTGCAGGTGAGCGTCCCGCCGGCGTTTTTCGAAGCCGCGTTCGACACCGCACCGGTCGGCATGGCATTGCTGGACCTGTCGGGTCGATGGTTCCGGGTGAACCCGGCGCTGGCCCGCATGCTGGGCCGCTCGGCGGAGGAACTGTTGAGCGCCGACACGCCCACGTTGTGCGAGCCGGAGGATCTCGCGGCCGACGCCCAGATGCTCGCAGAACTGGCCGCGGGAGCGGCCGGAGTCAGCGTCGAGCACCGCTACCGACACCGCGACGGGCAAGTGGTGTGGGTGCGCCGCCGAGCCGGCCTGGTGCGCGACGCGGCGGGCCTGCCCGAGTACGTGGTCGCGGTCTACGAGGACATCGGGGCACGCCGGGAGGCGGACGCACGCCTGAGCCACCTGGCGCTGCACGACCCGTTGACCGGGCTGGCCAACCGCGTTCTGCTCGACGACCGGCTCACCCAGGCGGTCGCGGCGAGGGACCGCGACGGCGGAGCGGTGGTGGTGCTGTTCTGCGACGTGGACGGGCTCAAGTCGATCAACGACCGGCACGGGCACGCGTTCGGCGACCAGATCCTGATCGCCGTGGCGCAGCGGCTGACCGGTCATGTCCGGTCCGGCGACACGGTCGCCCGGTTCGGGGGCGACGAGTTCGTGGTCGTCTGCCATCTGCGGGCCGGGCTGGACGCCTCGAGCATGGCCGGGAGACTGACCGCTGCCGTGGAGGAGGCGCCGGCGTTGTCCGCCCCGGACGGGACCTCGGTGCCGGTCCGGGTCAGCGTCGGGCAGGAGGTGGCGCGGGTCGGCGAGCTGGACTCCGACCGACTGCTGCGCGACGCGGACCGGTCGATGTACACGGCCAAGCGCAGCCGCGACGCCGGTTGAGGTGCGCGGACCGGCGGGGGCCGGCCGCGTCGAGCCCGTCCGGCTGCGACAATCCCGCGCATGGTTCCGCCGCCCGCCGCCGGGCGCCTGCTGATCGCCTCGGCGGCTCTGACCGATCCCAACTTCAGCCGTACCGTCGTGCTGCTGCTCGAACACGGCAAGGACGGGACGGTGGGCGTCGTGCTGAACCGCCCGACCGACCTCGCTGTCGCCCAGGCGCTGCCCGAGTGGTCGGGGATCGCCGCCGATCCCGGGCTGATCTTCCGCGGCGGCCCGGTCGGGACCGGGGCGGCCCTCGCGTTGGGAGTCGCCGCCGTGCCGGTCGAGGGTGGACGATCCCCGGCGGGCTGGCGCGCGGTGGTCGGCCCGATCGGCCTGGTCAACCTGGACTCGGTGCGCGAGTCGGTGGATCCCTTGTTGTCCAACCTGCGGATCTACATCGGCCATGCCGGTTGGTCCCCTGGGCAACTGGACGGTGAGCTGTCGGCCGGCGCGTGGATAGTGGTCGACGCCCTGCCGCAGGACGTGCTCAGCAGCGAACCTGCGCGGTTGTGGAGCGACGTGCTGCGGCGCCTGCCCGGCGAGGCCGCGTTCCTGTCAACGCGTCCGGACGACCCGAACCTGAACTGAATTCCTCGATAGACTCAGGCCTGACCCGCCAGATCTGCAGCGGAGGAACCGATGACATCGCCCCCCACAGCGTCTTCTGGTCGGACTCCTGGCCGTGAGTCGGTCGCGACCGACCCACGGCTCAGTTCGCCCGACGTGGCCGGCGGCCTGAGCACGCTGGTCGAGGAACGCACGCAGACCTCCACCGGCGACGGCGACCACGACCGGTTCGCGCACTACGTGATCCGCGACAAGCTGACCGAGGCGATGGTCGAGGGGACCCCGCTGCGGGCGTTGTGCGGCAAGGTGTGGGTGCCCAGTCGCGATCCCAAGAAGTACCCGGTCTGCCCGGAGTGCAAGGAGATCTACGAGGGAATCCCGAGAGGCGGCGACGAGCCCCCCGGTGATTCCTGAAGGATCGTCGGCAATCGACGTCCAGGTAGTGCGTTGACGCTTGCCATCGAGGCGCCCGGATCGATCGGTGAGGCACTGGAACTGTTGGCGGCCGAGCCGGCCCGCCTGATCGTGGCCGGGGGGACCGACCTGCTCCCGGCGCTGAACTCCGGACGGTTGCCCCCGCGACCGATGCTGGCGCTGGGACGCCTGCGGGAGATCGACGGCGCGGGTCGCACCGCCGACGGCGGGCTGTTCATCGGGGCCGGGCTGACCCTGGCTCGGGCCCAGGCGATGGCCGCCGTCCTCCCTGCCCTGGCTCGCGCTGCATCGGTCGGTCCGCCGGGGGTCCGGACGGCGGCGACTGTCGGCGGCAACGTGGTCTCCGCCCGCGGGGGCGACCTGTTGCCGTTGCTCACAGTGCTCGACGCGCGGGTCGAGACAGATTCGGTCGGCGGTCGGCGCAGCACCCCGATCGGGGCATTCCTCACCGCCGCCGGCCGGGCCGACGGGTTGAGTCTGTGCCCGGGGGAGTTGGTGGTCGGCATGTTGCTACCCGCGCTGCCGATCGATGCCCAGGTGGAACGGTTGGTCCTGCCGGGCAACGGGTCGCGCGCGGCGCTCTCGCTGGCGGTGGCCCGGTTCGCGGACGAGGCAGGGTTCCGGCTCGCCGTGCAGGTCGGCACGGGGCTCCCGATGCGGGTTGCGGCGGCGGAGGAAGTCGTGGCGGGGCAGTTCGCGCGATCCGGACGAGGAATCGACGACGTGACCGTGACGGGGTTCGCGGCAGCGGTCGCGGCAGCGGTCGACGCCGGTGCCTACCTGCGGCATGCCGCGTCGGTCTGCGCCCGTCGGATCCTGAGCCGGATGGTCGGTGCAGGCTGATGCGGGAGTTGGCCCTGCCGGCCTATCGACTGGACGTGGACGGGCGGGCGTTCGACGTCTTCGACGCCTCGGTGGAGGAGAACCTCGCCCAGGTCCTGCGGGAGCGCCTCGGGGTGACCTCGGTGAAGGACGGCTGCGGGACCGGGGACTGTGGCGCCTGCGCCGTGCTGCTCGACGACACGCTGCGATTGGCGTGCCTCACGCTGGCCATCGAGGCCAGCGGCCGGGCGGTGACCACTGCGGCCGGGGTGGGCGCCGGAGCGCCGTCGGAGGTGACCGAGGCGTTCGTCCGGGTCGGGGCGGTGCAATGCGGTTTCTGCATACCCGGTGCGGTGGTGGCGGCGCACGCACTGCTCGCCTCCGACCCGGATCCCTCCGACGCCGCGATCCGGGAGGGCCTGTCCGGGGTGGTCTGCCGGTGCGGGGCCTACGGCCGGTTGATCGCCGGCGTCCGCGCCGCCGCCCGCGCCCGCGCACAAGCGGCGGCGGTCGGTGCTGATCCGGGGCCGAGGTGATCCCCGGGACCGTTCCGGGCGGCATCGGCGACACCGCCGTCCGGCCCGACGGATTGGCCAAGGCACTGGGCCTGCTGGCGTTCGCCGACGATCTTCGGACGCCCGGGCTCCTGCACGCGGTGCTGATCCGCTCGCCCTACCCGCACGCCGAACTGCTCTCGTTGGACGTCTCCGCGGTTGTCGGGATGCCAGGCGTGCACGCGGTTCTCGGTGCGGACGATCTGCCCGGGGCGCCGACCTACGGGCCGCAGGTTGCCGACCGGCCGGTGCTCGCCACCGGCGTGGTCCGCCACATCGGCGAGCCGGTCGCGGTTGTCGTCGCCGCGGACCGGCGAACCGCGGTTCGGGCCGCCGCGGCAGTGACGATCGGGTACCGCCCGCTGCCCGCCGTACGCGACGCCACGTCCGTGCGCGCCGGGCGCTTCACGCACCCGGACGGCGACCTCATCCGTGAACTGACGGTACGTCAGGGCGAGGTGGAGCCGCCCGACTGGTCGGCCGAGCCGGTCGCGGTATCGGGGGCCACGACGGTCGTCGAGGGCGAGTACAGCTTCGGGCGGCGGGCCGCGCGTGCCGGGTCGCCGGCCGCGTTCGCGCTGCCGGTGGCCGGCGGGGTGGAGCTGACGACGACCTCCGGTTGGTGGCAGGCCGATCGCGATCTGATCGCGCAGTGCCTCGATCTGACGCCGGATCAGTTGCGCCTGGTCCCGGCGGTCGCGTCCGGACCGCCGGACGGGGAATTGAGCGTGCCGGTGCTTGCGGCCCTGGCCGCACTGCGCCTGCGACGCCCTGTCCGGCTGGTCGACCCGGGCCTGCGGATCGCACCGGGGGCCGGCCCGGCCCTGCGGCTGCGCTACCGCCACCACGCCGACGCCGACGGCCGCCTGGTTTGTCTCCAGGCACGAATCCTCGCCGACGCGGGCGCGTACGCGGCCGGCTCGGGCGCGGACCTGGCTCGCCTGTGCGCTACCGCCGCCGGCCCGTACCGGGTCGGTTCGGTGCACCTGAGCGCGGCCGCGGTCCGGACCAACAACCCGCCGGCGTTCGAGGTGCGCGGCGCGGGCAGTGCGCCGACCTGCGTGGCGGTGGAGGCGCAGCTCGATCGGCTGGCTGCGCGGCTGGGCCTGGACCCGATCGAGTTGCGCGACCGCAACCATCTCGGCCCGACCGACCCGTTGCCCACCGGGCAACTCGTCGACGGCGGCTCGCCGGGCGCCGCGCTGCTGGCGGCGGTGAGCGCCGCACCGCTGCCCGGGCGGCGCCGGGCGCGGGTCGAACCGGTGGGCGCGGCCGGGTTGGTCCGCGGCGTCGGCTGCGCCTTGGGGATCTCCCCGCTGCTCGCCGGCGAGGGCGTCGACCGGGCGGCTACGGCCACGGTTCGCTACCAGTCCGGCGCGGCGGTGATCTCCTGTCCCGGCGCGGAACTGGGGCAGGGCTTCGTCACCGTGGCCATGCAGATCGTGCGCGAGATCCTCGGGGCCGAGCATCTCCAGATGGCGGCGGTCGACGCCTGCGCCCCGTCGGCCGGTCCCGCGGAGGGCAGCCGACTGACCTGGGTGGCCGGCGGTGCGGTCCACGCGGCCGCCAAGGCGATTGCGGATGAGTTGTGTGCGGAGGCGGCGGTCACGCAAGGGGTGTCGGCGAGCCTGCTGACAGCCCGCGGCGGGCGGATCTGCTCGTACGACGGCCTGCTGGACATCCCGCTGGTCGACGTCGCCGCGGGCCGCACGTTCGAACGGACGGCGACCTTTTGCCCGCCGCCGACCGAGGCCCTGGACCCGGACGGGCAGGGCGTCGCCTTCGCCGGGTTCGGGTTCGCCGCACATCGGGCCGTCGTCGAGGTCGACCCGGAACTCGGCCTGGTTCGGGTCGTGGAACTGGTGGCCGCGGCCGATGTGGGCCGCGTGGTCAACCTGACCCAACTGCTCGCCGTGCTCGACGGCGGCGGCACCGACGGCGTCACACTCGCCCTGGGCGCCGACGTCGGCGAGTTGCCCCCCGGGGCCCACCCGGTCGTCGCGCACCTGACCGCGGTGGATCTGCCGGGCGGTTCGGTGGCCGACCTGTTCGAGATCCCCCAGGAAGGCTCCTGGATGGGCGTCAAGGGCGTCTGGGACACGCCCGTGGGCCCCGCCGCGGCCGCGGTGCTCGCCGCGGTGCGCGACGCCACGGGAGCCGTGTTGTCGCGGTTTCCCGTGCGGCCCGAGGACCTGACCGAAATCGGACCCAGCACCAGACCGACCGAACGTCAGTCTGACTCAGAGACAATCTGACTCAGCATCAGTTTGACTCAGCATCAGTTTGACTGGGCGTCACTCCTCTTGCGCAGCAGCGTGCAACAGCGGTAGGACGCGGTGCGGGATGCGGTTGGCCAACGCGATCGTCGTCGAGCTGCGCTGGATCGAGGGGTCGGCGACGACGCGGTCCAGCACACGTTGCAGGTCCGGGTTGGACCGGGCCACCACCAAGCACATCATGTCCGCCTCACCGGAGATGGTGTGCGCTGTCAACACCTCCGGGATGAGGGCCAGATGCTCGGCCACCGCCTCGTGCCCGTGACCCTGCACGATCTGCAGGGTCACGAACGCGGTGACCGGGAAGCCGAGGGCCACCGGGTCGAGGTCCGGCCCGAAGCCGGTGACCACCCCGTCGCGGGTGAGCCGGTCCAGTCGGGCCTGCACGGTCCCGCGGGCCACGCCCAGTCGGCGTGAGCACTCCAGCACGCCGAGTCTGGGGTTGGCCGCCAATAGATCGAGCAGGCGTGCGTCGAGGTCGTCCACCGCCATTCGGGCCCTCCCGGTCCAGAGCAATGCAGGGTGTACAGGAAATCGGGCGAATGTGGCACTTGTTCATACAACATGACCAGTCAAACTCGATTCGGTTGACCAGATAGACCGAATGAGTGAACCTTGGGCGAACGATCCGTGCAACAGCTGGAGGTTGGCCAGATGTCCAGCAGCACCCGCGCCCGGGCGATCGGCGCGCCGCGTTCCGCTTCGCCCTCGGCCACCGGCTTCCCGCTCCTCGGCATCGACCACCTGCGCTTCGAGGTCGGCAATGCCCACCAGGCCGCGCACTACTACTCCACCGCGCTCGGCATGCGGGTCGTGGCCTACCGCGGGCCGGAACAGGGCCACCGCGACGCCGCCGAGTTCGTGCTGGAGTCCGGCGGTGCCCGCTTCGTGCTGGCCGGGGCCACCCGGCCCGGTACCGACCTGGCCCGCCACGTGGCCGCGCACGGCGACGGCGTGCGCGACATCGCACTGATGGTTCCGGATGTCGCCCGTGCCTTTGCTCTGGCCTGCAATCGTGGCGCGGTCGGGCTGCGCGGTCCGCGGGCCTACTCCGACGATCGCGGTGAGATCGTCAGCGCGGTCATCGGCACCTACGGCGAGACCCGGCATACCCTGATCGACCGATCGCGCTACGACGGGCCGTTCCTGCCCGGGTATGTCGCCCGCGACCCGATCGGCGCGCCCGCCGCGACGATCTTCGACGACATCGACCACGTCGTGGGCAACGTCGAACTGGGCCGGATGGACGAGTGGGTGGATTTCTACCACCGGGTCATGGGGTTCACGAACATGGCCGAGTTCGTCGGCGAGGACATCGCCACCGAGTATTCCGCGCTGATGTCGAAGGTCGTCGCGGACGGCACTCGGAAGGTCAAGTTCCCGCTGAACGAGCCGGCGCTGGGCAAGCGGCGATCGCAGATCGACGAGTTCCTGGACTTCTACGGCGGTCCCGGCGTCCAGCACATCGCGCTGACGACCCCCGACATCATCGGGGCGGTCGATGCCATGCGGGCCCGCGGCGTCGAGTTCCTGTCGACCCCGGACAGCTACTACGACGACCCGGCGCTGCGCGCCCGGATCGGCGCGGTCCGGGTCCCGGTCGAGGAACTGAAGTCGCACGGCATTCTCGTCGACCGCGACGAGGACGGTTACCTGCTGCAGATCTTCACCCGGCCCGCGCAGGACCGGCCGACGATGTTCTTCGAGCTGATCGAACGTCATGGGTCGGCCGGATTCGGCAAGGGCAACTTCCGGGCCCTTTTCGAGGCGATCGAACGCGAGCAGGAGCTCCGCGGCAACCTCTGACCCGGCGCCCGCAACGTCCCTCTCAAGCTCGGTCCTCGGGGTTCGTAAAGCCGCTGTGCCGTTGGTTCGCTCGCTGCAGTGACGCTTGCTCGCTTGCTCCCTCACGCCACGGTTTCCACGGTGCTGCCGGTCTCGTGCTTGTGTACGTGCACCCGTGTCGTGATCCGTTGGCGCAACTCCGCCACGTGGCTGACGATGCCGACCACCCGGCCCCCCTCGCGCAGCCCGTCGAGGACGTCCATGACCTCGTCGAGCGTGCTCTCGTCGAGGCTCCCGAAGCCCTCGTCGACGAACAACGACTCGAGTCGGGTTCCGCCGGACTCGGCGCAGACCACGTCGGCCAGGGCCAGCGCGAGAGCAAGGCTGGCCAGGAAGGTCTCGCCGCCGGACAGTGTCGCGGTGTCGCGGTCGACACCGGTCCAGTTGTCGCGGGCCAGCATGCCCAGCCCGGAACGTCGTGTCCCGCGTCCCACGTCGGTGTGGACCAGCGAGTAGCGGCCACCGGTCATCCGCAGCAACCGTTGGCCGGCGACCGCCGCTATCTCCTCCAAGCGGGCGGCGAGCACGAACGCGGACAGCGTCATCCGTCGGGAATTGGCCCCCTGACCCGCCGTCAGATCGGCCAACCCGCGGACCGTCGTGGCGCGCCGCTCCAGTACCGGCAGTGTTTCCAGCAGCTTCGAGAGGACCGGGACCTTCCGGTCCAGTTCAGTCGCTCGGCGGCGGGCGTGGGCCAACTCGGCCACCGCCCGATCGTGCTCGTCGGCAGCCCGGGCCGCCGCCGCCGTGGCGCCGTCGACGTCGACGGGCGGTTCGGTGGCGATGTCGAGCTCCGGGTCGGCGAGCAACGCGGCCGCCCCCGCGGTCGCGGCCCGGTGGTCGCGGATCCCGGCCTCGACGGCGGCGCGCCACACCGGGTCGCGCGTCGCCGCGGCAGCGCCGGCAAGGTCGGGGAAGCCGGCCGCCACCGCGGCCGCAGTCGCCAGCCGGGTTGCCCGGTCGGCCTCGGCGCGGGCCCGGGCCAGCTCGGCCCGTGCGTCGGCGGCCGCCGAGCAGGCCTCCGAGACGGCGTCGGCGGCCCGCAGCGCCGAGGCCAGGTCGGGGGCGCCGCCGAGTTGCGCGACGAGCTTGGCCCGGTCGGCCGCGGCCCGGGCCAAGGAGGTCTCGGCCTCCCGGCCGTGGGCCGAGGCGGCCTGCTCAGCGGTCACGCGGCCGGTGGTAGCTGCGGCGAGCGCCTCGTCCAACTCAGCCAGGTCGGCCTCGAGCTGTGGCAGGAGGGCAGCCCGGGCCGCCAACTCGTCGCGGTCTTGCGCCGCGCTGCGGCCCGTCTCGGCCAAGCGATCGACTCCGCCCGGCCCGTCACCGAGTTGTTCCAGGAGTTCAGCAAGCCGCAGGCGGGCCGCGTCGGCAGTCGCGGTGGCCCCGGCAGACTCCAGGCCGACCCGCTCCGCGCGCTGACGCGCCACCTCAGCCGCCGCGGCCGCCGTCTCCTCCTGCTCCACGCCGACCCGGTCCGCCTGCAACTGTGGTGTGTCGGGATGGTCCACCGAGCCACAGACCGGGCAGGGCGTCCCTTCGACGAGCCGGGCGGCAAGCTCGGCGACCATCGAATCGAATCGGGCCCGGCGGACCTGGTGATGCGCATCGACGAGGTCCTGCCACCGCTCCCGGGCATCGACATGGTCAGCCCGCAGCCGGGTCGCCGCCGAGTTCGCGTCGCCCAGGCGGGCATGTGTGGTCGCCGCCTCGGCGAGCAGCGCCGCCCGCCTATCCGCCTGCGGCAATGCGGCTGCCGCGCTCACCGCCGCGTCCCGCTGTGTCAAGTGGTCGGCCCGGCACGAGGCCACCGCCCGGATCTGCTCGGCCGCGTTCGCCGCGCGGTCGCGTTCGGCCGCGGCGCAGGCGGTGGCCTGCGACCCGGCGGCCTCATCGACCAGGGCGGAGTCGAGCAGGTCGTGCAACTCCAGCAGGCTTCCGTGGCGCCGCTGCGCAGCGCCGGCGGTAGCCCGCAGCGCCACCAATGAGTCGGAGACCCCGCCGCCGCAGGCCACCACGGCGGCATCCGCGGCTGCCACCGTGGCGGCCGCGGCGGCAACCGCCGCCGCGGCCTGCGCGCATCCGGCCAGCAAGGGATCGAGGCTCACCGCGGCGGCGGCCCCTTGCAGTTCTGCGACCAGGGCCTCGACCTCGGGGGCCGCGGCGGCCAACTCGGCACTGCACACCTCGGCCTGCCGGCGCCGCTGTTGCCGGGCCGCGAGCGTGCGGGCTGCCTCGGCGGCCTCACCCGCGGCCTGGGCCGCCGCCGCGGCCACCGCGAGGATCCGTCCCGCGTTGGCCGCCCCGGCCTGGTGTTGGCAGGCCAGGTCGCTCGCCCAGAGTCGATCCGGCACTCCGTCAGATGGTTCGATCTCCGCGATCTGGGCGATCAGCGCGGTCTGGACGGCGATTTCGTCGCGATGCCCCTCCAGGGCCTGGTTGACCTCCCGGCGGCGAGCCGCCAACCAGTCCTCCGCGCGGCCGAATCGCCCCGCCTCGAACAGTCGCTCCAGCAGCACGCGACGTTCCTCGGACGGAGCGCGCAAGAACCGGGCGAACTCGCCCTGCGGGAGCAGGATGACCTGGAAGAACTGATCGGCCGACATGCCCATCAGGTCCGCGATCTCCTGGTCGGCCTCGCCGACCCGCGTCGACAACGCGGTCCAACAGCCGTCCTCGAAGCGTTCCAGCAGAACCTTCGCCGGCTCTGTGGTGGTCCCGCTGCCGCGCTTCTTCGCCCGGACCTGATCGGGGGATCGGCGCACGCGGATCCGCCGGCCGCCGACTGTCGCCTCCAGGCAGACCTCGGTACGGGCGACTGCGGCGGCGTGGTCGGAGCGCAGCCGACGTGCCGTGCCTCGCTCGCCCGGGACCTGCCCGTACAGCGCGAAACCGATCGCGTCCAGCAGGGTGGACTTCCCGGCCCCGGTCTCCCCGTGGAGCAGGAACACACCGCCCCCGGCGAGGGCATCGAAGTCCACCTCGACGACGCCCGCGAAGGCACCGAAGGCGCTCAACCGCAGCAGGTGCGGCCTCATCGGTCGCCCCTCGCAGGTCGGCCGACGGCGTCTGCGGTGACCTGACTGCGCCCGGTCATGCGACCGCTCCGTGAATGTCGTGCCCCGCCTCGGATTCGTCGCCGACCCGAACGGCCTCGAGGGCGCGCTCGAACAGCGCCGCCTCGTCGGCTTCGGCCGGTGTGCCGCGGACGTGGGCCACGAAATCGACCGCCAGTTGCAGGTCGGTCCGCCCGACCGAGCGTTCGCGGTAGCAGCGCGTGTCGACCGCCGCCCCGGCCGGTTCCCAGGCCAGCACCAACGCATGCGGAAAGCGGGTGCGCAGCCGCTCCATGGCGGCCTCGGGGCGGGCCGGGTCGGTCAGTGTCGCCGAGACGAAGTCGGATTCGGCGCGGCCCAGCGCCGGATCGACCAGCAACTCGCTCAGCCTGCCGCGCAGCACGGACAGCCCGCGGTCGACCGGCGCCGGCACGGCCTCGACGTGCTGGACGCCGGCGACGCCGACTTCCACCAGCCAGGTGACCTTTGCCTGCCCGGCCTCGGAGAACGAGTACGGCAGCGGCGATCCGCTGTAGCGCAAGGTCGCCCCCAGCGTCTGCGGGGCGTGCAGGTGCCCGAGCGCCACGTAGCCGAAGCCGTCGAACAACGATGTCGGCACCGCGGCGACCCCGCCCACCGAGATGTCGCGCTCGGACTCGCAGGGCCGCGCACCGTTCACCCAGGCGTGCGCCAGCACCACCGAGCGCGGCTCGCCCCGCGCGGCCAGGTCGGCCCGCGCCGCCGCCAACGCTGCGCCCAGGACCGCCGCGTGGCTGCGGCCCGGCAGCTGGGCGGCGACCGCCGCAGGCTCCAGGTAGGGAATCGGATAGATCGCGACCGGGCCGTGCTCGTCGTGCAACAGCACCGGTTGCGCGACGTCGGCCGGCCTGGTCCGCAGGAACACCCCGGCCCGCTCGAGCAGCCGGGAGTTGACTCCCAGACGCCGAGCGGAATCGTGATTCCCGCTGATCAGGACGATCCGGGCTCCGGCGTCGGTCAGCCGGTGCAACGCCTCGTCGAACAGCCCGACCGCCTCGACCGGTGGCAACGCCCGGTCGTAGACGTCGCCGGACACCAGCACCGCGTCGATCCGCTCCGAGCGCACGGCGGCGACCAAGTGGTCCAGGAAAGCGGCCTGGGCGCTGAGCAGGTCGGCCCGGTGCAAGGACCGACCCAGGTGCCAGTCTGAGGTGTGCAGCAGTCGCATGCCGGGGAACGTAGACCCGCCCTCCGACAGTTTCCCTCAGCCGCGCCCGCGGCCGGCCCGATGTGGGGACCGTGTGACTCCTGGGTCGGCTGAAGGGCCGCGAGCCAGGGCGCGCAGCGTCCGGACCCGGATCGGCAGGTGGGCCTCGCGGCACGGCAACCCGAAGGCCGTGACGTCGGCCGAGATCTGCCGGCTGGTCATGGCGACCTGACCCGCGCCGCTTCCGGGTGGAACGATGGGGCCCATGTCCGTGGCGCCTGTCGAGGTCGAGCGGCCGGAGGGCGAGACCCTCCTGCTGACCGACGCCCCGTGGGTGACCCTCGTCTGGAACGATCCGGTCAACCTGATGTCGTATGTGACCTACGTCTTCCAGAGCTACTTCGGCTACAGCAAGGAGCACGCGACCAAGTTGATGCTCGACGTCCATCACGAGGGCCGGGCCGTGGTGTCCAACGGCAGCCGTGAGGAGATGGAGCGCGACGTCGGTGCCATGCACTCGTACGGGCTCTGGGCCACCCTGCAGCAGGACAAGTGATGGATCGTCAGATCGGAGCGCGCGCTTGAGTGCCAGCATCAAGCGGGAGCGCGACGGGGTTGTTGTGCTGACGCTGGGCAGCACCGAGGTCCGAGTGGTCCGCAACGCGTTCGGCGACCTGTTGGCCTTGTTCGACACCCACCAGCGCGACGGCGGGCCGGTCCCGGAGATCGCCCCCGGGGTACTCGATCCGTTCGGTGCCCCCGCGTCCGGCGAGGCACCGACCGACCCGGCCTTGGCCCGCTTGCTGCCCGACGCCTACTCCGCCGACCCGGCCGCGGCCGCGGAGTACCGCCGATTCACCGAGGGCGACCTGCTGGCGGCGAAACGGGCGAACGCGGGCGTGGTGCTGGCGGGCCTGGCCGAGGCCGAACGCAGTGGTCACGTCCGGCTGGACGGCGAGACCGTGCACATCTGGCTGATCGCGATCAACGACGTCCGCCTGACGCTGGGCACGCGCCTGGAGATCGAGGAGGACTACGAGGCGCTGATCGACCAACTGGAACCCGACGACCCGCGGCTCCCGGGGTTCGCGCTCTACGAATGGCTGACCGCGCTCCAGGAGACGCTCGTGGCGCACGCCGCCTGAGCGAGCCGGAAACACCGGCCCACGGCATGCTCGGGGGTGCTCGTCGGGCCCCGCATCGACCGGCCGGTGCCCGCCCGCGCTGCGATGGGACAAGTCCGAGCACCGGTAATCTGACCTTCGTGCTGCGCATCGACCAGGCCATTCGGGACGCGATAGTCGCGCACGCCCGTGCCGACCACCCGGATGAGGCCTGCGGTGTGGTCGCGGGCCCGATCGGTTCGGACCGCGCCGAGCGGTTCATCCCGATGGCCAACGCGGCGCGTTCGGCGACGTTCTACGAGTTCGACTCGATGGACCTGTTGCGCCTGTACCGCGACATGGACGACCGCGACGAGGTCCCGGTGGTCGTTTACCACTCGCACACGGCCACCGAGGCCTACCCGTCGCGCACCGACATCGCGTACGCCTCGGAGCCCGAGGCCCACTACGTCCTGGTCTCCACGCGCGACCCGGACTTGATCGAGTTCCGGTCGTTCCGCATCGTGGACGGGGCGGTCACCGAGGAACCGGTTACGGTGAGCCCGGAGCTCTGCTGAGCGAGCGCGACGAGCGAGGGACGAGCGATGAGCCCGAGCGAAATTAGACTCTGGAATGTCCGTACAGACCGAGCGGTTGTCCTTGACCAAACGCCCTAGCACAGGAGTCCGAACGAAATGGCCATCGAGGTCCGCATCCCGACGATCCTGCGGCAGTACACCGACGGCGCGAAGGCCGTCGAGGGCGCCGGCGCCACGCTCGACCAGCTGTTCGACGACCTGGAGTCCCGGCACTCCGGCCTGCGCGCCCGGCTGGTCGACGACAACGGGCTGCGCCGTTTCGTGAACGTCTACCTCAACGACGAGGACGTGCGCTTCCTCGGCGGTCTGAAGACCGAGGTGAAGGACGGCGACAGCGTCACCGTGCTGCCTGCCGTCGCCGGCGGCTGAGGCTTTGCGTTACGACTCGCTGCTGGACTCCGTGGGCCGGACCCCGCTGGTGGGCCTGCCGCGGCTCTCGCCGTCCGCGGACGTCCGGCTGTGGGCAAAGATGGAGGACCACAACCCGACCGGCTCGATCAAGGACCGGGCCGCGCTGCGGATGATCATCGAGGCCGAGAAGGACGGGCTGCTGCGGCCCGGTTGCACGATCCTCGAGCCGACCAGCGGCAACACCGGCATCTCGCTGGCGATGGCGGCGAAGCTGCGCGGCTACCGCATCGTCTGCGTGATGCCGGAGAACACCTCCGAGGAACGCCGTCAACTGCTGAGCATGTGGGGTGCCGAGGTAGTCTCCTCGCCCGCCGCCGGTGGGTCCAACGAGGCGGTCCGGGTGGCCAAGCGGCTGGCCGAGGAGCACCCGGACTGGGTGATGCTCTACCAGTACGGCAACCCGGCCAACGCCCAGGCGCACTACGAGGGCACCGCGGCGGAGCTGATGGAGGATCTGCCCTCGATCACTCATTTCGTGGCCGGCCTGGGCACGACCGGGACGCTGATGGGCGTCGGTCGCTTCTTCCGCGAGCACAAGCCGGAGGTCGTGATCGTGGCCGCCGAGCCGCGCTACGGCGAGCTGGTCTACGGGCTGCGCAACCTCGACGAGGGCTTCGTCCCGGAGCTCTACGACCCGTCGTTCATCGACGCCCGATTCTCGGTCGGCCCGCGCGACGCGGTGCGTCGCACGCGGCAGCTGATCGAGGAGGAGGGCATCTTCGCCGGCATCTCCACCGGCGCGATCCTGCACGCCGCGCTGGCGCAGGCCGCGAAGTCGACGGACGCGGGCGACCGAGCCGACATCGCGTTCGTGGTCGCCGACGGCGGGTGGAAGTACCTGTCCACCGGCGCCTACACCGGCACGATCGCGGAAGCCGAGGAGAAACTCGAAGGCCAACTCTGGGCATGATTCCCGGGGCCCGCCGGGCGCCTCGCTGGGCCTCCCTCGTCGGCGATACAAAAACCCGGCTGTGCCCATGGCGCCCTCGGCTCTGATTTGCCGGCAGGTGCTCGACATGGCCTCGGGCGGCGGCCTTCCTCGTTCGGCTTGCGATGCATCCCGGCGGACTCCCGGGAATGGGTGGACATATGACGGACTGGGCGGACTTCCGGCACACCCGGATCCAGGTGCCCGGCGTCGAGATCGCGGTCTGGTCCGCCGGTGCCGGCCCACCGGTGCTGATGCTGCACGGCTACCCGCAGACCCACGCGATGTGGCACCGGGTGGCGCCGGTGTTGGCGGAACGGTTCACCGTGGTCGCCCCGGACCTGCGCGGCTACGGCGCCAGCGGCAAACCGCCGGGCAGTGCGACGCACATCGAGTACGCCAAGCGGACCATGGCTGCCGATCAGGTTGCCGTCATGGACGCCCTGGGCTTCGACCGCTTCGCCCTGGTGGGCCACGACCGCGGTGGCCGGGTCGGGCACCGCCTCGCGCTGGACCACCCGGACCGGGTGGAGCGGTTGGCGGTGCTGGACATCGTCCCGACCCTGGAGGTCTTCCGGACCACGGACGAACACCTGGCCCGGGCGTACTTCCACTGGTTCTTCCTGGCGCAGCCGTACGACCTTCCGGAGCGCCTGATCGGCGCCGATCCGGAGTACTTCCTGCGGTTCGCCCTGCGGGCCTGGAGCGGTCATCCGGACAGTTTCGACCCCGGCGTCGTCGAGGAGTACGTGACGGCCTTCCGCGACCCGGCCACGGTGCACGCCTCCTGCGAGGACTACCGGGCGGCGGCGAGCATCGACCTCGAACACGACGAGGCGGATCTGGACCGCCGGGTGGCGTGCCCGGTGCTGGTGCTGTGGGGTGGGCGGGGCTTCGTCGCGCGGCGCTACGACGTGTTGGAGTGCTGGGGACGGCGTGCGGAACGGGTTTCCGGTGCCGCGCTGGACTGCGGTCACTTCGTGCCCGAGGAGGCGCCCGAGCGGACCGCCGCCGCCCTGGAGGAGTTCCTGGCCGGCATGCCAGGGTGCGGCCGATGATCGAGCGCAGGCCCACCGCGGCCGCCTGTTAGCTGCGCCACACGTGCCGGGGCTTCGTACGACTTCCCCGCGACGTAGGGGATACGGTCGCGTTCACCATGAGTGACGCTCCGATCGGCATCTTCGACAGTGGCGTCGGCGGGTTGACCGTCGCCCGGGCGGTGCTGGACCTGTTGCCCGCCGAAGCCGTCGTCTACGTCGGCGACACCCGCAACGCCCCGTACGGACCGCGCCCGATCGCGCAGGTCCGCGCGCTGGCGTTGAACGTCATGGACCACCTGGTCGACGAGGGGGTCAAGGCCCTGGTGATCGCGTGCAACACGGCCTCGGCCGCGGTGTTGCGCGATGCCCGGGAGCGCTACCGGGTCCCGGTGGTCGAGGTGATCCGGCCCGCGGTCCGGCGGGCCGTCGTGGCGACCCGGAACAATCGGGTGGGTGTCATCTGCACGCAGGCCACCAAGACGTCGCAGGCCTACGAGGACGCCTTCGCCGCCGCGCGCGACCTGGACCTGACGGTCGCGGCCTGTCCGCGCTTCGTGGAGTTCGCCGAACGCGGTCTGACCGCGGGACCCGAGGTGCTGGCGGTCGCCAAGGAGTACCTTGCGCCGATGATCGCCGCCGACGTCGACACCGTGGTGCTGGGCTGCACGCACTACCCCTTGTTGGCCGGGGTGATCGCGCAGGTGCTGGGCGACCGGGTCACCCTGGTGTCCAGCGCCGAGGAGACCGCCAAGGACGTGTACAAGGTGCTGGTCGACGCCGGTTTGGCCCGACCGGTCGACCGGCCGCCACCCCGGCACCGCTTCCTGGCCACCGGCGACCGACAGCCGTTCGCCGCGGTGGGCCGACGCTTCCTGGGGCCGGACCTCGGGGTGGTCGAGGCGCTGGGCGCCGTCGAGGTGATGGGAGCGATCGCTTGAAGTTGACGGTGGTCGGCTGCTCCGGTTCGTTTGCCGGTCCGCAGTCCGCGTCCTCGTGCTACCTCGTCGAGAGCGACGGCTTCCGGGTCCTGCTGGACCTTGGCTCCGGGGCGTTGGGGGCGTTGGCCCGGCACGTCGACATCTGTGCCGTCGACGCCGTCGTGCTGTCGCACCTGCACCCGGACCACTGCATCGACATGTGCGGGTACTACGTGGCGCGCAAGTACCGACCGCAGGGCGAACTCCCGCCGATCCCGGTGTACGGGCCGGCCGGGACCGCGACCCGGATGGCGACCGCTTACGGCCTTCCGGTGAACCCCGGCATGACCGAGCAGTTCGACTTCCGCACGTTGTCGCCGCAAGCCGTTTTCGAACTGGGGCCGTTCCGGCTCCGGGTGGATCGCACGGTCCATCCGATCGAGGCTTACGCGATCCGGGTTGAGCACGGCGGGCGGACCTTGGTCTATTCCGGCGACTCAGGCGTTTGCGAACCGCTGGTGAAGCTGGCCGAGGGCGCGGACCTGTTCCTGTGCGAGGCCTCGTTCCACGACGGCCGCGACTTCGCTCCGGACGTGCACCTGACCGGCAGGCAGGCGGCCGAGCACGCCAAACGGGCCGGCGTGCCGCGGCTGCTGCTCACCCACATACCGCCGTGGAACGACCCGGCCCGGACGTTGTCCGAGGCGGCCGACTTCGAGGGACGGGTGGACCTCGCCTGCCCCGGCGCCACCTACGAGATCTGAGAGCCGGGCCCTCCACAGCCGATAGTTGTCCACAGGGTCGGCGCAACCGCTTGACACGTCCGAGGGCACAGGAAAGATTCGGTCCGTTCGGTTGTGTCGGGTGGGGGTGGGGCCCTGGCAGATATCAGCCCTTCCGGGTATCGCCACTAGGCTCGCGGCCATGTCGCGACCAGGGGACCGCAAGGCCGACGAACTGCGCCCGGTGAAGATCACCCGGGGCTGGTTGGACCACGCCGAGGGCTCGGTGCTGGTGGAGTTCGGGCGTACCCGGGTGCTCTGTGCGGCCAGCGTCACCGAAGGAGTGCCGCGGTGGCGCAAGGGCAGCGGTAAGGGTTGGGTCACCGCCGAGTACGCGATGCTGCCCCGGGCCACGCACACCCGCGGCGATCGGGAGTCGGTCAAGGGACGGATCGGCGGGCGGACCCACGAGATCTCCCGGTTGGTCGGTCGCAGCCTGCGGGCGGTGATCGACTATCGCGCGCTGGGGGAGAACACGATCGTGCTGGACTGCGACGTCCTGCAGGCCGACGGTGGCACGCGGACCGCGGCGATCACCGGCGCCTGGGTCGCGCTGGCCGACGCGGTGGAACATCTGCGTCGCCGGGGCGCGCTGGCCGGCGAGCCGCTCGCCGGCAGCGTCGCAGCGATCAGCGTCGGGGTCTGTGGCGGGCAACCGTGCCTGGACCTGGAGTACGTGGAGGACGTCGCCGCGGCCACCGACATGAACGTGGTCTGCACCGGCGACGGACGCTTCGTCGAGGTGCAGGGCACTGCCGAGGGTGAGCCGTTCGACCGCGCGCTGCTCGACGCGCTGCTCGACCTCGCGGTGGGCGGTTGCGCGGAACTGACGCGGCTTCAGATCGCTGCCCGGCAGGGCGATCTGCCCTCTCTGAAATGACGGCGACCCTCGTCCTGGCGACTCGCAACGCCGCCAAGCTCATCGAGTTGCGACGAATCCTGGCCGAGGCGGCGCTTGCGCCGAGACTGTCCGGGGTGGACGAGTTCCCCGACGTCGCCGAGGTCGCCGAGACGGGGACGACGTTCGCCGAGAACGCCGGGCTGAAGGCAGCCGCGGTGGCGGCGGCCACCGGGCTGCCCGCGGTCGCCGACGATTCGGGGCTGTGTGTCGACGCGCTGAACGGCATGCCCGGCATCCTTTCCGCACGATGGTCCGGTCGGCACGGCGACGACACGGCGAACCTGGACCTCGTGCTGGCCCAGGTGCACGACGTGCCGGACGCGCGCCGCGGCGCGTACTTCGCATGCGCGGCGGCGATCGCACTGCCCGACGGGATCGTCGAGGTGGTCGAGGGCCGGGTCCGCGGCCGGCTGCTGCGGGAACGCCGCGGCACGAACGGATTCGGCTACGACCCGATCTTCCTTCCCGAAGGCCACGACCGGACCACCGCGCAGATGTCCGCGGCAGAGAAGGACGCGATCAGCCACCGGGGCCGCGCATTGCGCGCACTGCTGCCGGCCTTGGCGCGCACGTTGTCCTGACCTGGCTCGTTGCGGGGCGTTTCGACGCCTCGGCTGAGCGACAATGGCTCGGTGAGGATGCGCTCGCTCCTGGCCGCGGCGTTGGTTGTCGGGTCCGGTTTGACCGGCTGCGCCGCGTCGGGCGGTGTGTCGTCCGCGTCCGGTTCGGCCACCGCACCGACCGTCGCGCCGGCCGATCCCTCTGCCGACGCAGCCTCCGACTCCGACGGTTCCGGCGATTCCGCCGACCCCGCGATCTATGCCGCGGCGGTGCTGCGCCAGGCGGCCCCGGCCGGGATCGACCCGCAACTGCTGATGGCGATCGTCTACAACGAGTCCTACAAGCCCCACGACCCCAATGCCCAGCGGATGTGGCAGGCGCTCAACCCGAGTGCGTCGTTCGGGATCGTGAACATGCACCACGCCGCGTTCGACCAGGCGCGGCGGGGCCGCAGCTTCGCCAACCGCCAGTTCGACGAACTGCCCGACGACCCGGATCTGGCCCTGCAGGCCGCCGCCTGGTACCTGCACGACCTGTCGCGGATGCTGCCCGCCGGGCCGCCCACGAAGCTGACCCACGACCAACTGCTGGCGTTGGGCTACAACACGGGTCCGCGGAACATGCGACTGTTCGCCCGCGGGGTGACACCGGGGCCGATGGCCCAGACCTACCTCGACACCTTGCAGTCGAACTGGGTCAGAGCCGCGGCGGCGCTGACCAAGGTGGGCAAGCCGAGCGCGCGCCCCACAGCCGGCTGACGGGCCGTCAGATCGGGCGGCCCCGGTGCCCTGCCGTACGCTCGCCCCCCATGGACCTCAACCTCGGCCAGGTTTACGGCGAGCAACGGCGTCGGATCATTGATCTGGTCCGGTCCCTGCCCCAGGCCGATCTGCTGGTCCGGTTGCCGACCTGCCCGGACTGGACGGTGCGCGACGTCGTCGGCCACATGACCGGGCTGATGGCCGATGTGCGGGCCGACAACCTGGGCGGGCTGGGAACCTCGGCCTGGACCCAGGCTCAGGTCGACGCGTACGCCGACCGGAGCCTGGAGGAGGTGCTGGCCGCCTGGGCGGAGGTGGCCGCCCCGGCCGAGGCAGATGCCGCCGAGGTGATGGGCGGGGCCTCGACAAGGCTGGTCTCGGACGCCTTCTCGCACGAGCACGACATCCGCGGTGCGGTCGACCGGCCGGGCGGACGCTCCGGCACCGCCATGCGCGTGGCAGTCGAGCTGCAGTTGGAGGCCCTGCGCGGTCGGCTGTCCGAGGCCGGACTGCCCGCGCTGACCCTGCGCTGCGACGACGGCAAGACGTTCCGGGCCGGCACGGGGGAGCCCGGTGCCACCGTTCGATTCCCGACGGCCTGGGAGATGCTGCGCGCGGTCACCGCTCGGCGCAGCCGCGCGCAACTGGTCGGCTACTCGTGGGCCGGCCCCGCTGAGGACTACGTGCCGGCGTTCTTCCGGTTCGCGCCGCCGGAGCAGGACATCGTCGAGTGACCCTGCGGGCCTCGGTCAGGGCGTCCGGCTCAGGCCCGGGTCCAGCGGCGGGGCGTCGGGGGCGTTGTTGTTGCCCTCGTCCGGGTGCAACAGGTCGGCCAGCGCCTGAGCGATCAACGTGTGTCCCGCCGCCGACAGGTGGTCGCCGTCCGCGGCCAACAGCGGCGTCATGTCGCCCTTGTTCTGGAACAGATCCAGGGTGGACAGGTACTCCACGTGCGCATCCTGCGCCGCCTTGTAGAGCGCGTCGTTGGTGTACTGCGTGGCCTGCGCCGCGGCGTGCTGCTTGTCCGCCGAGTACTCCCGGCGCGCGACCGCGCCGTCCTTGAAGTCGTTCCAGTAGCCACAGACCACGATGCGCGCCTGGCCGTTCAGTCGGCGGATCTGTTCGATCGACTCACCGACGTTGTGCTCCAGGTGCTCGGCCACCGGGGCGTAGCGGAAGCGAGCCGGGGACCCGTGCGCCACCTTGTTGAACGCGGCGGTGAAGTCGTTGGCCCCCACGAAGAGCACCACGAGGTCCGCGGTCCGTATCGAGTCCTGGACCCGGTCGGTCCGCAACGTGTCCAGCAGGTTGTTGCTGGTGGCCGAACCGTGCGCCTGGTTCTCGACCCGGATGCGCTCCTGGAGCCGATCGGCGACGAGCCCGGCGTAGTCCACCAGCAGGCCGGGGCAGTGGCACCGATCCAGTGCGGTGAGCACCGAGTCGCCCAACCCGACGACGTGCAGCCCGACGTCCGACGCTTTTCCGGACGGGCCCGGGTTCCCGTGTGGACCCGGCGATGCGCTCGCCGTGGCCTGACCGGCAGCCAACGCGACCGTGGTCGCCAGCAAACCGGCCGACGCGACCGAAAAGCCCTTCCTCCAACCGGTGCGGTTCACCGTTCCCCCTCCCCGGGCGACCGCCGACCGGGCCGCAACGCGACCCGCTCGCTCGGTCAGTCAATCACCGCACGTACGCCTACAGGGTGCTCGGAAGCGACTTGTTCACCTGTTCGGCCTACCCCCGTCGGTGAGCATACGAACCGGCTTTTCCCGAACGTTCGCCCTTTGTCCGTTGGAGGGCAGGCTTTGAATTTCCTTGGAGACGGTCCGCCCGCGGCTGGGCACCGGCGCGGCGGGAACCAGGCTCTACTGACCGCCGGCAACTCCGCGCAGGTTCGTCGGCTCCAGACCCCGATCAGCCGCCCCGGAGCAGGAAGGATTCGACCGATGGGTATCGGAATGCCATCCCCCGAGCGCCTCGCGCTCGCACTGGAGTCCGAAGCAGCCGAGCACGAGACCCGCTACGACGATCTTGACTCGGGCGCCGCGCAGCGACGGGCCGCGGAATACGCCCGACTGCTCACGAACGGGCAGGCCGAGGCGATTCTGGTCGCAATGGACGCGGGTACCAAGGCCGTCCTGGATCGTCGCCGGGAGCTCTGGTGCAAGGGCGGCGAACAGGTTCTGAGCATGCTGGCCGGCGCGGACTGACGACCTCGCGCCCTGGCCACTCGCGCCGCTTCGACACCAATACGGCAAGAAGCCCGCATCGTCGGAATCACAGCGTGGAGGCCCTGTCCGAACGTAGGGGCAGGTTGGCGGAGGCAGGGGCCGTCGAGCAGGGCGGTGCGGATGCCGACGACGAACAGGAGCAGGCGGGCCTGACGGACTTTTCGGTGCCCAGCCCGGTGGCGACGGTGGGGCCGATTCGGAGCGACCGGCGGATCCTCGGCCGCGCCGACCGATGAGGTTCTGCCGGTTCCCCGGATCTGTCGCGAGCAGGACTCGCCGGAGTTCGTGCGGGAGGGGGGACTTGAACCCCCACGTCCGAGGACACCAGATCCTAAGTCTGGCGCGTCTGCCAATTCCGCCACTCCCGCGCGGTGAACGGCTTGAATCCTAGGTCCGATGCCGCGGTCGGGCTCAGATCTCCAGCTGGCGTAGCAGGCGGTCGACGTGGCCGGTCGCCTTCACGCCGTACTGCGCCGACTCGATCTTCCCGGCAGCGTCGATCACGAAGGTGGACCGGATGACGCCCTCCACCGTCTTGCCGTACATCGTCTTGTTGCCGTAGGCGCCGTAGGCGCGCAGCACCGCCTTGTCCGGGTCGGACAGCAGCGGGAACGGAAGCGAGTCGTGCTCCCGGAACTTGGCCAGTTTGGCGGGGGAGTCCGGCGACAGGCCCAGCACGGTGTAGCCGGCGGCGCTGACTCGGGCCATGTTGTCCCGGAAGTCGCAGGCCTGGGTGGTGCAGCCGGGGGTCATCGCGGCCGGGTAGGCGTAGAGAATCACCCGGCGACCGCGCAGGTCGGCAAGCGCGACCTTGTTGCCCTCGGCGTCGGGCAGCGTGAAATCCGGTGCTGGGTCACCGGGGGACAGGCGCACGGACTCGGTCACCGATACCTCCTCCTCGACGGGTACGCAGACCATCCTTCCCCGCCCCGTCGCTCCGCCGTAATCCGGTGTGGCCACCGCCGGCCGGAGACGGCCGGCGCCGGTCGGCTCGGCCGTGCGCTCCGTCGACCGTGGCGCCTGGAAGACTGAGCGGATCACGGCGCGGTGCGCCGCGTCGGCGAGGTCAGGAGGCAGCACCTTGGGCAGGGCCGGTGGCCGCGCCGGAGCGAGCGATCCGGCGGAGTTGGAGGCGCAGATCGAGGCTGCCCGCGCGCGCCTTGCCGTCTCGATCGACGCCATCGCTGCCCGGGTGGCGCCCAGTGCGGTGGCCGACGCAGCCAAGTCCCGGGTGATCGGAATAGTGATCAATCCCGATGGCACAATTAAGAAGGACAAGGCTGCTATCGTCGGCGGCGTCGGATTGACGATCGTTTTGTTGCTCGCCTGGCGACGTTCCCATTGACCTTTTCTTGACCGTGGTTGCGCCACGTCATCCATAGCGCACCCTGTGCGCACGGAATTGTCGGAATCGCGGCGTATTGCGCCCGAATGCGCAGTTCAGCGGACATGCGGCGGCTTGAATTGCTTGATACGCCTTCGACGTCCGGACTCGGTCAAACTATCTTGGGGGTCATATCCGGGTCCCTGCTCCGACACGTACTCTGCAAGGGAAGTCCTTCAGGTGGGCTTCGATTTCCAGGGGTGGGGAATCATGGCTGACATCGCATTCAAATCGGGCGTCATGGCCCGGAAGACAGCCGCCAAGAAGGCTGTGGCCAGGAAAGTCGTGGCGGGACGCAAGCACCGGGGAGAGCAGAGCCAGGGTGCGACCAAGGTCATGGGCCAGACCGCTGCCATCGCAGGGCTGTCGGGTGCTCTGCTGTTGGCGCTGAAGGCCATGGTGCTCGTTGCTCCCGCGGTGCTGCCGCACGGCAACGGCCTGGACTCGCTGGGCCGGCCGATCCCGAGCGCGGGCATCACGAGCGACAACACCGCACCGGTCTCCATCGGCAGCGCGCTGAACACCGCGCCGGCCGCGGCCTCCGGCGGCACGACCGCGCAGCAGTCCTCGGGCGCGACCTCCGGCATCGGCACGTCCGGATCCGGGTCCACCGCGGGCGCGGGCACCGGGAACAACTCCGGCGCCACCACGCCGACCGTTCCGGGCAGCTCCAGTGGTGGGGGAAGCACCACTTCACCCGCGACCAACCCGCTCGCTCCGGTGCTTGGCCCGGTGGTGGGCACCGTGACCAGCGTGCCGATCCTCGGCCCGGTGGTCGGCCCGGTCGTCGGCCAGGTCGCCTCGACCGTCGGCTCCGTGGCCGCCCCGGTCGTCGGCACGCTCGACTCGGTGACCGGGGGGACGGTCAGCAAGGTCGCGGGCACGGTTGGCAGCGTGGTCGGCAACGTGTCCCACACCGTCTCCAGCATCACCTCGACCTCCAGCATCACCTCGACCGTGGGCAGCGCGACCGGTTCGGCGACCTCCGGCTCCGACAGCGGCGCGGGCGGGGTGCTCAGCACGGTCACCAGCACGGTCGGCGGCCTGACCGGCGGTGGGTCGGGCGGTCTGCTCGGCGGTGGGTCGGGCGGCCTGCTCGGAACGGGTATTGGCTGACGGTAAGTCAATTCGCAGCGGGCGGATGCCCCGAGGCCCTGGGCCTCGGGGCATCCGCACGTCCGGGGGCCCCGCGGCTGCGTAGGCTTGCCCGCCATGAGCGCTTCCCGCAAGCGTCCGGAGGGCGCGACGCTCGGGGAGAAACTCCCGATTCGTCTGCTGCACGACCGGGTGCTGGTGCGGGGCGACGGCCCGGAGGGCGAGCGTCGCTCGATGTCCGGGATCGTGATCCCGGCGACCGCCAAGATGGGCAAGCGCTTGAGCTGGGCCGAGGTCGTCGCCGTCGGGCAGAACGTGCGCACGATCGAGATCGGGGACCGGGTGCTCTTCGACCCCGACGACCGGTCCGAGGTCGAGGTCCGAGGGACGGACTATCTCCTGCTGCGGGAACGCGATCTGCACGCGGTAGCCGCTGGACGAATCGACGACGGGTCGCCCGGACTCTACCTCTGACTGTTTTCTGACTTTCTGTGCCCGACTGTGACTCAGCGTATCCGGGAACACCGGGAGACGCTCGTAAGTTTGGGTAGACAGTGCGTCGTAGGCATCGACGACCCAGGGGTGGGCGTCCGCGACGCGAGCCACGGGCGAATGCGTGGCGAGGAGGCAAGACCAAAATGTCGCGTCAGGACGTTGTCGGGAACGAGCAAGCCGCTGGGGCGCCGGTGATCGCGCGGCCCCGCCTGGCGCAAGATGCGACCGAGCGGCGCGCGGGGGAGCACAGCGCCCGCCCGCGCCGAGCCGAGCGCGCCGCCGGTGAGGATCCGGACCTGGTTCGTTTCTACCTCGACGAGATCGGCGCCACGCCGTTGCTGACCGCCGTGCAGGAGGTTGAGCTGGCCAAGCGCATCGAGGCCGGGGTCTACGCCCGTCAGTTGCTCGACGAGGCCGCGCAGCGCGGCGGACCGCGGCTCGGTCCGCGGCGGCGCCGCGAACTGCTGGACGTGGTGGCCGACGGCGAGGCCGCACGCGACCACATGGTGCGTGCCAACCTTCGCCTGGTGGTCTCGGTGGCCCGTAAGTTCTCCGGGCGCGACGTCCCGTTCCTGGACATCGTCCAGGAGGGGAACCTCGGGCTGATCCGTGCTGTGGAGAAGTTCGACTACGCCCGCGGCTACAAGTTCTCCACCTACGCGACCTGGTGGATCCGTCAGTCGATCCAACGCGGGCTGGGTGAACTCAGTCGCACGGTGCGGCTGCCGGTGCATGTGATGGAGGAGCTGTCCCGGCTCAACCGCCTGGAGCGCACCCTGGGCACCGCCTTGGGCCGCGACCCCACGGTGGCGGAGCTGGCGGCCGAACTGGACGTCCCGCAGGAGCGGGTCGCCGAGCTGCGGCGCCAGAACCGCCTCCCGGTGAGCTTGGACTCGGCCGTCGGTGCCGACGGCGAGACCCCGATCGCCGACCTGATCTGCGACGACGGCGCCATGGCCGCAGCCGAGATCGCGGAGCACAACGCGATGATCACCCAGTTGCGCTCGATGGTCGCCGCTCTGCCGGAGCGGCAGGCGGCCGTGCTGACGATGCGCTTCGGGTTGCGCGACGGCGTGCCGCGGACCCTCGCCGAGATCGCCGCGCCGATGGGCCTGACCCGGGAGCGGGTGCGGCAACTGGAGAAGGACGCGTTGGCGACCTTGCGCGACCCCGACTCCGGCGCGGCGCTGTTGGCCTGGGCCGGCTGAGCGCCGCGTACCGCACCGTGCGGCAGACTGGCCGCGTGCGGGAGTACAGGAAGCCACCGACAGGGCGAGGGCGGTCGAACCGGCCCGCGACGGAAGGGTCCACGTCGTGACGCGGAATCCCCGGGCCGGCCTGCCGGCTCAACCGGACGATCTGGTCGATGTCGCCCGGCTGATCACGTCCTACTACGTCGAACACCCCGACCCGGCCGACCCGGCCCAGCGGGTGTCGTTCGGGACCTCCGGCCATCGCGGCAGCGCGTTCACGGCGAGCTTCAACGAGGACCACATCGCCGCGATCACGCAGGCCATCTGCGAGCACCGGGCCGCGGCCGGCATCGACGGCCCGCTGTTCCTGGCGAAGGACACCCACGCGTTGTCCGAACCGGCCACGGTGACAGCGGTCGAGGTGCTGGCCGCGAACGGCGTGCACGTGCTGCTGGACAGTCGCGACGGCGCGACGCCGACGCCCTCGCTGTCCCGTGCGGTCCTGATGCACAACAAGACGGCCCGCGGCGGGACCGCTGACGGCATAGTGGTGACGCCCAGTCACAATCCACCCAGCGACGGGGGTTTCAAGTACAACCCGCCGCACGGCGGGCCGGCCGACACCGACGTGACCGGTTGGATCGCCGACCGCGCGAACGCTCTGCTGACCGACGGGTTACGAGGCGTGCGGCGAATCCCGTGGCCACGTGCCCGGGCCGCGGAGACCACCGGGGAGTACGACTTCCTGGACCACTACATCTCCGATCTGCCGCTCGCGATCGACCTGACGGCGATTGCCGACGCGGGTGTGCGTATCGGGGCCGACCCGTTGGGCGGGGCGAGCGTGCGGTACTGGGCCGCGATCGCCGACCGGTTCGGCCTGGCCCTGGAGGTCGTCAACCCACTGGTCGACCCGACCTTCCGGTTCATGACGCTGGACTGGGACGGCAAGATCCGGATGGACTGCTCGTCGCCGGACGCGATGGCCTCGTTGATCGCGCGCCGGTCGGCCTACGACCTGGCCACCGGCAACGACGCGGACGCCGACCGGCACGGCATCGTCACCCCGGACGTGGGGTTGCTGAATCCCAACCACTACCTGGCCGTCGCGATCAACCATCTGGTGTCCACTCGCGACGGCTGGCCCCAGCCGGCCGCGATCGGCAAGACCGTGGTGTCGTCCTCGATCATCGACCGGGTGGCGGAGAGCCTGGGCCGGAAGCTCTACGAGGTGCCGGTCGGGTTCAAGTGGTTCGTGTCGGGCCTGCTGGACGGATCGTTGGCTTTCGGTGGCGAGGAGAGCGCGGGCGCCTCGTTCCTGTGCCGCGACGGCGCGGTGTGGACCACCGACAAGGACGGCCCGCTGTTGTGCCTGTTGGCCGCCGAGATGCTCGCGACCACCGGGCGCTCACCGAGCGAGCACTACGCCGACCTGGTGGCCAAGTTCGGCGACCCGGTCTATGCCCGCATCGACGAACCCGCTACGCGGGAACAGAAGGCGGTGCTGGCGAAACTGACGCCGGATCAGGTGACGGCAACTCAGTTGGCCGGCGAACCGATCCGACAACGGCTGGTGGCCGCGCCGGGCAACGGCGCGCCGATCGGCGGCCTGAAGGTGACCACCGAGTCGGGGTGGTTCGCGGCCCGCCCGTCCGGGACCGAGGACGTCTACAAGATCTACGCGGAGAGCTTCGCCGGGCCCGAGCACCTGGCCCGTATCCAGGACGAGGCGCGCGAGGTGGTCGCGGCAGCCCTGGCCGCCCGATGATGGCGGTGAGCGAGCAGGTGGTGCTGCTCGATCCGGCCGGCCGACCGTGCGGGGTGGCGGACAAGGCCACCGTGCACGGCCGGACCACCCCGTACCACCTGGCCTTCTCCTGCTACGTCTTCGACGGCGCCGGCCGTTTCCTGGTGACGCAGCGGGCGCACACGAAGCTGACCTGGCCGGGCGTCTGGACGAACAGTTGTTGCGGTCACCCGGCTCCGGGCGAGGACCCGCGGGACGCCGTTGTGCGTCGGCTGCGCGAGGAGCTCGGGATCGGCGTCAACCGATTGCTGCCGGCGCTGCCCGACTTCTCCTACCGCGCCAGCTTTCTGGGGGTGGAGGAGCACGAGCTGTGCCCGGTCTTCCTGGCGAGCACCGACGCCGAACCGGCGCCGGATCGGCGCGAGGTGGCCGCGGTCGACTGGTGGCCGTGGCCGGACTTCCTCACGGCCGCGCTCGCCGCGGATTCCCGAATCTCACCGTGGGCGCAGCAACAGGTCCGGCAGCTGGACTCGGGCGCACACGTCGCGCGATTCCTGGCGCAGGCGTCCTCCGATCAGTCGGCCTGCAACCGGTAGCCCATGCCCGGTTCGGTCAGCAACCACTTCGGCCGCACCGGGTCGGGCTCCAGCTTGCGGCGCAGCTGCCAGATGTAGGCGTGCAGATAGTTGGTCTCGGTGGCGTAGGCCGGCCCCCATACGGTCTGCAACAAGTGACGGCTCGTCACCAATCGGCCGCGGTTACGGCACAACGCCTCCAGCAGCAGCCACTCGGTCGGGGTCAGGTGCACGTCCACCGACTCACGCACCACGCGTCGGGCGGCGAGGTCGACGGTGAAATCGTCGGTGGCCACGACCGGCGCCTCGTCCGGGCCGATCGCCCGTCGACCGGCGGCACGCAGCCGGGCCAGGAACTCGTTCATGCCGAACGGTTTGGTCACGTAGTCGTCGGCACCGGCGTCCAGGGCGGCCACCTTCTGCGCCTCCTGGTCGCGCGCGGACAGCACGATGATCGGGACGTTGGACCAGCCGCGGATGCCGCGGATCACCTCGACCCCGTCCATGTCGGGCAGCCCCAGGTCGAGCACCACGATGTCCGGTCGTTCCCGGGCCATGGCGGCCAGCCCCGAGGCGCCGTCCGACGCGGTCACGACAGTGTGCTGACGCGCCGTCAGGTTTATGCGCAGCGCGCGGACCAGCGCCGGCTCGTCGTCCACCACCAGGACGCTGGTCATGGCGCGCTCCCGACGGGGCGTGGCCGGGCGGTCGGCAGATCGAGTTGCATCGTCAGCCCGCCACCCGGGGTGGTCGAGGCGACCAACCGACCCCCCAGGGTCTCGGTCAGGCCGCGGGCCACCGCCAACCCGAGCCCTAGCCCGGATCCGTTCGGTGCGTCGCCCAGCTGTTGGAACGGTGCGAAGATCCGCTCCCGGTCGGCGGGTGGGATGCCCGGTCCGTGGTCGACGACCCGGATCCGCAGCAACTGGCCGTCGGCCCGCGCACTCAGGGTCGGCGGCCGGCCGGGCGGGGAGTATCGCAGCGCGTTGGTGACCAGGTTGGCCAACGCGCGTTCGAGCAGGCCCGGATCGGTCTCCAACTCGGGTAGGTCGGCCGGGATGTCCAGCCGCAGTCCGGCCGCCTGCTCGGCGTCCAGGCTGCGCAACAGCCCGGGCGTCAGGTCGTGCAGTGTCGTCGCACGCAGGTGCGGCCGGACCACGCCGCTCTGCAACCGGCTGATGTCCAACAAGTTCGCGATCAGGTCGGTGAGTCGGTCCGCGCCGTCCTCGATGGTCTCCAGCAGGGCGGCCTGGTCCTCGGCGGACCAGGTCACGTCGTCCTGGCGCAGCGTGGACACCGCCGCCTTCACCGCGGCCAACGGGGTGCGCAGGTCGTGACCGACCGCCGCGAGCAACGCCGTCCGCGTCCGGTTCTCAGCCGCCAGCATCGCCCGTCGGGCGGCCAGGTGCACCAGCCCGCTGACGCTCACCGCGATCACCACGAACAACGTCAGAGCC
Source organism: Sporichthyaceae bacterium (assembly GCA_036268355.1). Lineage (GTDB taxonomy): Bacteria > Actinomycetota > Actinomycetes > Sporichthyales > Sporichthyaceae > DASQPJ01. The sequence continues at coordinate 30,153 of DATAUG010000018.1, read as the reverse complement.
AGCATGTTGGCCGGCGCGTCGATGGTCCAGGCGTGCACCGGCGGGGTGAAGTACCAGTTCAACAGCAGCCCGGAGGCCACCGCGGAGACGATCGCCGGCCAGAACCCGCCGACCACGGTTACCGCGATCACCGCCACCAGGTACAGAAGAAGGTCGTCCACCAACGGCAGTCGTGCCCAGCCGGCGTCGAGCACGGTGGTCAGCCCGGGCAGCACCAAGACGGCGAGCGCGAAGCCCGCGAGCATTCGCCTGCGCCCGATCACGTCGTCCAGTCTGACACCGGCGCCGCATCGGCGACGTCTGCTGCCTGTCGCGCTCATCGCAGCGCCTCGACAGGTGCGAGAGGCAGCAGAAGTGGGCAGGGGCGCTACGCGGTGTGGCCCAGGTAGCGCGCGAAGAGGTCCTCGCCGTCCAGTTCGCCGGGTTCCCCGACGAAGGCCACTTCACCGCGGTGCAGCAGGTAGACGTAGTCGGCCAGCGCCAACGCCTTGGTGACGTACTGCTCGACGAGCAGCAAGCTCGCGCCGCCGGCGGCCAGGCGCTGCAGGAACTCGAAGATCTCGTCGACGATGCGTGGGGCCAGGCCCATGCTGACCTCGTCGAGCAGCACCACCGAAGGGCTCTGCACATAAGCCCGCGCGAGGGCCAACATCTGCTGCTCGCCGCCGGACAGGGTGCCGGCAACCTGCCCGAGGCGGCCGCCCAGCACCGGGAACGCCGCGGCCGCCTTGGCGATGGCCACCTCGTGCTTGCCCGGTGGCGCCTGGACCACGATGTTCTCCCGTACGGTCAGCGACGGGAACACCCCACGGCCCTCGGGAACGTGGCAGACGCCGCGGTGCATCAACCTGTGCGGTGGTGCGCCGGTCACGTCCTCGCCGTCGATGACCAGTTGCCCGCTGTCCGGCCGGAGCAGACCCGCGGCCACCCGCAACAGCGTCGTCTTGCCCGCGCCGTTGGCCCCGAGCAGGGCCACGACGGCGCCGTCCGGGACGCACAGGGTGACGTCGCGCAGCACCCGGCTGGAGCCGTATCCGGCGACTACCTCTCGCAGCTCAAGCAACCTGACGCTCCATCACTTACCGGCACTGTGGCTTGCTGTTCAGGGCGGTCCAGCCCTTGTCGCTCAACAGCTCGAAGTAGACGCAGCCGATCTGCGGGGCCGACTTCTGTCCCGCGGTGAACGTCATCGGGGGAGTCAGGCCGTCGAGGGTCTCGTCGTGGATGGTGGCCAGGCCGGCGAACAGGTCCGCGGTGGTGACCGGGGCGGCGGTCCGCGCCTTCGCGCCCAGGCCGTGGACCACGGCTTCGAGCAACCGGCCGGCGGCCCAGGCGGTGATCGAGTCGGCGTCCGGCGTCAGCGCGGGGGCGTACCGGGCCATCGCCGCGTGGAACTCCCGCTGCCCGGGCGTGTCGTCGAGCATCCAGGGCGCGACCGAGCTGGCGGACGACAACGTGTTGCGCTGGATGTCGGGGTCCGCGGCATTCTGCGGGCTCAGCACCAGGCCGCTGGTGACGAACTGCGGGTGGTAGTCGATCGCCGCGCACGAGCGGGCCACCCGTCCGATCGAGGCCCCGTCCATCGCCATGCCCATCGCCTGCACGCCGGCGTTCTTCGCGTTCTGGCACTGTGCGGTGAAGTCGGGTTGGGTCAACGACATCGCCGAGGTGTAGGTCAGGTGCGCGGTGGTCTTCTTGACCTCGTCCTGGAGGTACTTCGAGACGTTCGTGCACACGCTGGCCTCGACGCAGTAGAGCAGGCCGAGGTTCGTCTTGCCCGAGCCGATCGTCTGTGCCAGCGAGCCCCGGATGTCTCCCAGCAGGCCGGCTCCGGCCGGGAACAGGTAAGGATTCTCGTTCCACGAGAAGTCGATGCCGTCGCCGCCGATCACCGGGACCTTGATCTTCTCGACAGCGGAGGCGATCCCTGGGAAACCGATTGCATCGAACACCCCGACCAGGGCCTGGACGCCCTTGTTCTCGACCAGGTCCTGTACCAGACTCGCTGCCTTCGCGGGGTCGGCCCCGTCGTCGGCCGTGTAAAGCACCACCGGGTGGCAGGCGACCCCGCCGCGCGCGTTCACCGCCTGGGCCCAGGCCGCCACCGCGGTTCGGGCGTTGGCGGTGATCGGCCCGGCCACGCCGGAGAAGCTACCGATCTGACCGAGTTTCAACGGCGCGCCCGGCGTCGCGCACGGGGCGTCCGCCCGCACTGCGGTAGCCGGGGCGGCGGGCGTCCCGGCCGGCGGCTTGACGGCGGTCACCGGGCCGATGCCGGCCTGGGCGCCGGCGGCCGGGGACTTCGCCCTGGTGGTCGCGGGCCTGTTCGCTGCCGACGGTTGTGCCAGGGGGGCTGCGGGTGCCGCTGCCGAAGCGGTGGCCGGCTTGCTCGGGGCTTGGGCCGCGGTCGTCGTCGCCGTGGCGGTCTCGGCGGTGTTTTCATTCGCCGGGGCCGCCGCCGGCCCGCCCGCTGACTTGAGAGCCGCGATCGAGGCCGGGTCCAACGAGACCGTCGACCCGCCCGCCCCGGCGACCACGTCCTGCTGGCTGACCCGGGTGCCGCAGGCCGACAGCGACAGCCCCGCGGCGAGCGCCACGATCGCGAACCGGCGCCTTGCACAACGCCTCATTGGTGCACCGTCTCTCTGGCAGCCTCTCTGGCAGCAGATATCGACCCTGTGACTACTTCGTCAGTCGGGCAACCACCCACGAACCCCAACCGTTGGGGCGGACGCCGGTGCAGCAGGATGCTCATCGGTTCTCTCCTCAGGGGGGTCATCGGGCGGTTCCGGAGATCACGCCGGCAGGCGAGGGAGGTCGGCCGGCGCGAGCCGCTGTGGTGCTGTCGCGACGATATGCGTCGCGTTGTATCCAGCGGGTGAACGGAATCTCTGGGCGGACGGCGTACATCGCGGCGAGGATCGCGCCGAGGCCGAAAATCACCTGGAAGCCGTCGCTGAACGAGGTCACGTAGGACGGCCCGACCACCATCGCGATCGGGCCGAGCACGGCTGCGGTGATCGTCGTCCGCCCGGCGATGGAAAGCACAGCGAGCACCACGAGCGAATTGACGTAGTTGAAGCTTGTGCCGGACACCGAGCCGAACTGACCGGCGAAGAGCGCCCCGCTGATCCCGGCCAGGAACGCGGACAGGCAGAACACCAGCACCCGGGTCACGTCGACCGAGGCGCCCAGGGTCTGCAGCGCGGTGGGGGAGTCGCCCAGCCCGCGCAGCAGCCGACCCAACCGCGACCGTTCGATCACCGTCACGCCGGCGATCCCAGCCAGCGCGAAGGCCAGGAGCAGGTAGTAGTAGCCCTTGTCGGTGTCCATGCCGAGCACGTGCGGGCGCCCGGTGTGCAGGTCGGACAGCCCGAACATGTAGCTCTTCACGTAGAAGAACTGGGCGATGAATATGCCGAAGCCCAGCGTGGCAAGCGCCAGGAACAGGCCGGACAGGCGGATGGCCGGGATCGCCACGACGGCACCGACGGGCACCGCGACCAGGCCGCCGAGCAGCACCGCCACCCCCCAGGGCACCCCGTCGGACACTGCGTGCGCGAACGCCGCCGCGCCCACCGCCGCCAGCGAGATCTGACACAGCGACACCTGGCCGGAGGTGTGCACCAGCAGACCCAGCGACAGGAACAGCAGCACGTAGCTGGTCGCGTTGATCCACACCGGCAGCCGGGTCCCGACGATCTGCGGCACCAACACCGCGAACACCAGGCCACCCGCGGTCAGCACGAGTCGCGGGCCGGGCGACAGTCGGCGGGGCTGCACCGCCTTGACCCGCACCTGCGCCCCCAGGTCGCCCAGCCGGCGGCGGCCGAGCACCAGCAGCACGAAGAACAGCACGAGGAACGGCAGGTTGAAGTCCAACCCCTGGAGCCAGGCGTGGTTCGCCGTCTCCTTGGACACCAACTTCTGCGCGATTCCGACCACGATGCCGCCCGCGTACGCCATCGGCAGGCTTCGGAACGCACCCAGGGCAGCGGCCCCGAAGGCCTGCACGACCAGCAGCGATAGCAGGGTCGCGTCGAGCTGCTGTTGCTGCGAGGCCAGCAGCACGCCGGAGGCGGCGGCGAAACAGGAACCCAGCAGCCACGCCTGGCGGCGCACCCGGGTGGGTGCGACCCCGGTCGCGTCGAGCAGCGCCGGGTCGTCGACGACCGCCCGCATCGTCGTGCCGAGGCGGGTCCGTTCCACCAGCAGATAGAGCCCGACGGCAGCCACGCTCACGGTCAGGAACGTGATCACCGACTCCTCGGTGACCGCCACCCCGGAGACGGTGAAGGCCGTCCGGTGCGACAAAAAAGGCTGGAAGAGCTTGTATTCCGGCCCGTAGATCCACGTGGCGGCGGCGCGGATCAACAGCAGCAGGCCGACCGTTCCGACGATCTGGTAGGACACCGGGACCCGGGCCAGGCCGCGGGCCATCCGTTCCAGCGCAACCCCGATCAGCGCGCCGAAGACGACCACGGCGATGAACGCCGCGACCGGCCAGGGCACGCCCTGCCGTTGCCGCAGTTCGAAGAAGACGTACGCGGACCCGGCCCCGATCGCGCCGTGGCCGAAGTTGAAGATGCCCGAGGTGCGGTAGGTCAGCACCAGGCCCATCGCGGCCAGCCCGTAGATCGACCCGACCACCAGTCCGAAGACCAGGAACGGGACATACGCGCTCATGAGTGAGTCCCCCACTTGTTGCGTCCGGCTAAGTGGTCGCTATAGCGACCACTTAGCCGGACGCAACGGAGAATGGTGCGCCGGCTCATGCGGCGGGGTCCGTTCCCGGCGGCGTACAAATGCCACACGGGGTGCGACCGGCTGCGGCGTGCGCCGCGGACGAGTCGAACGTAACCCGCTTGTCGACCAGCAGCCGGCAGTCCGGGCGGTGATAGTGCCGCATGCCCGGCGCCACCCCGTAGACCGCCGACGTGTCCGACGCCAGGGTGGCCGATGCCTGCGCCACGGCGCTGCGGGCGGTCAGGGTGGCGACCACCTCGCGGCGTAACGCGGTGATGCGCATGGTCCCCGTGATCAGCCAACCCACCATCGCGAACCCGGCCAGGATCAGCGAGCCGATGCTGAGTGCGAGCCAGTCGGTTTGGGTGGACAGGCGCACGGTGCCGCTGACGCCCACCCATCCGACGACCATCCCGGTCAGGGCGAGCACGCCGATCAGCGCCGCCACCACGACTTCGCGGCGGCGCCAGGGGGCGGGGCGATCGGCCGACCCGATGCGGGCAGCCTCGGTCGCCCGGCGGCGTACCGCCCGGGACCCGGGCACCGCCATGCTTGTCATTTCGCGCGGACGCCGTCCCGATCGGCCACCTCGGCGTCCAGCCGGTACCGGATGCCGCGCAGTTCACGCCACTGGTCGCGCATGTCCGCGGACAACCAGAGCATCCCGCCGACCCCGAGCAGGAAGACTCCGCCGAGACCCTCGGAGGCCAGGTAGGGAAGCTGCTCGGAGACGAACCCGGTCCCGCTGATGTGCACCCAGCCGACGATCAGCAGGATCGCCCCGACCAGGGTCGCGACCGCGGCCAGCACGCGATCCCACTGCAGCCGCGCCCAGGTGAGCGCACTCGTCATGGTCGTCCTCCTGCCCACCGCATCGCCAGCAACGCCAGGGCGCCGGCCAGGCCGACCGCCCCGACCATCAGGTAGATCCAGCCGACGTCGGTCCGCAGCGGCTTGCGGTTCGCGGTCAATGCGGCGAAGTCCACGCTGCGCGGCTGCGCGCTGCTCGCGTCATCGCTGCGCGCCGCTCCCGACGCCGTCGGCATCGGCACGTCGACCGCGCCCGGCGCGCCGGCGGGCGGCAACACGTCCGCCGGCCCCGGCGCCAGGTCAGCGGCCGGCGGCGGAGTCAGGGCGCCCGCGGTCGAGGCGATGCCGGCGCTGGGAGTGTCCTGCGTGGCCCGGTAGGAGATCTCCGCCCGGGACAGACCCATGGACAAGGTCACCGGAGTCTGGCCGGACAGCCCACCGGGTGAGCCGGGCGGCGGTGCGGGAAGGGTGGTCGCGATCTGCAGGCCGGCCCCGATGATGCCGTCGGCAGTCTCCTGCGGAGCTTGATACGAGACGCGGTAACCGGCCGAGGCGAACGCCGAGAACACGTCCTTGGCCGGCACCGGCGTGGAGTTCGCCGGCGCCCCGGGCAGGGTGACCGTGAACGTGCCGTCGACGAAGCCGATCTGCGGCGCCGTCAGTTTCTGCGGTGCGCTCGAGGAGCCGGGCGGTGGTGGGACGGTCATCGCCAGTCCGGGCACCGACAACGAGGTGAACGACAGGGACGAGGTGCGGACGAGCTTGCCGGTGGCGTCGCGCAGCGCGCCGGCCGACGCGTGCAAGCCGGTGAGCACCAAGGCATCGCCCAGTCGCAGCACGTCGGCGTCGCTGGTGGCCGTGGCGGTGACGGCGTCGCCGTCGCGGGCGATCCGGGCGATCGAGGTGGCACCGGCGCCCGTCGAACCGCCGGTGGCCGAGGCCTGGGTGATCGAGTCGCCGCTCTCCGAGCTCAGCTCGATGCCCGGGTAGCTGAGGCGGCGGATGTCGTCGCCGTACGAGCTGCTGACCAGGAACGGGTAGGCCGGCAGCGGCACGTGCAGCGAGCCGCCGGCCACCCCGGGAAGCCCGGCCACGTCCTGGCCGGGGTCGGGGAAGGCGGCGTAGCCGTCGGACTGGTGCAACGAGGTCTGTTTGACCGCCGCGGTGGGCCCCTGTGCCTGTGGCGAGACACCCAGCGGGATCGACTGGTTGCTGAAGATCAGCTTCGCCCCGGTCGCGTCGGCCGTGGCCTCGTAGGTGGCGTCGGCGTGCGCCGATCCGGAGCAGAGGAACGGGGCAAGGCCGGCGGCCAGCAGCGCGGCAAGCCCCGCGCGGGCTGGTCCCCGATGCGCCATTCGCGATCCTCCGGTCCAGTGAGCGCTACCACACCTTCGGGTATGGAATGCCCGGCTACTGTCTGGTAAATCTACTGATGGTCAGTTTGTACGCGCCGAGGACGAATTCGGCAACGTTCCATACCGCACGGTATTGAGCGGCACGGTGAGGAGGCCGGGGATCGCGCCCAGCAGTACGGCATCGTACCGGCGGACGAACGGGCGGTCGACGGTCGCTTCCCGGACGACCTCGGCGGGCGTCGCGCGCTTGCGTCGCGAGGACTGGTTCGGTCCGGCCTTCGAGATCCTCGCCGCGCAGGGGCCGGACGGCCTGACGATCGCCGCGTTGTGCCGCCGCTTGCGGGTCACGAAGGGCTCCTTCTACCACCACTTCTCCGCGATGCCCCAGTTCGTCCAGGCTCTTCTGCGGGACTGGGAGGACCGCTTCGCCGAGATCCTCGACGAGGTGGCCGGGGTTTCCGACCCGGTGCACCGGTTCGAACTGACCGGCGACCACATCTTCGTCATGCAGCACGACGCCGAGGCCGCGCTGCGGGCCTGGGGCTACCGCGACCCGGTGGTCGCCGCGGCGGTGGCCCGCATGGACCGGGCGCGGGCGCAGAACTACGCGAACACCCTCGCGTTGCTCATCGACGATCCCGAACGGTGCCGCGCGCTGGCCTCGATGGCGATCGCCGTCCTGATCGGGTTGCAGATGTGCGAGCGGCCGGTGGACATGGCCCGATTCCTCCGGGTGGGCCTGGAGTGGACGCAGACGAACCTCGGGCTGAGCGTGCAGCCGTACCTGGACGGGCGCCGGACCCGACTCAAGGTGATCGGGCTCCCGTGCTCGCGGCACGGAATAGTTGACGAGTCAACTATGTTGGCGTGAGCAACCGGGTAACCGAAGCTGCGGAGGTAAGCGCCATGCCTGCTGTGACCGTCGACGACATCACCGTCCTGCCGCGGGTCCCCGAACCCGACCCGGCCACGACGACCACCCGACCCGTGCTGGCGACGACCCAGGCCCCGAGCAGCTTCGAGGGAGAGGGTTTCCCCGTCCGGCGGGCGTTCGCCGGCGTGAAGACGGCCGCCTTGGACCCGTTCATCCACATGGACCAGATGGGCGAGGTCGAGTACGCGCCGGGGGAGCCGAAGGGCACCGCCTGGCATCCGCACCGCGGCTTCGAGACCGTCACCTACATCCTCGACGGCGAGTTCGCGCACCGCGACTCCCACGGCGGCGGCGGGCTGATCACCAACGGCGACACACAGTGGATGACCGCGGGCAGCGGCCTGCTGCACATCGAGGTGCCGCCCGAGCACCTCGTGGTCTCGGGCGGCTTGTTCCACGGCTTCCAGCTGTGGGTCAACCTGCCCGCGTCGCTGAAGATGACCGAGCCGCGCTACCAGGACATCCGCGCCGGGCAGGTCGCGCTGCTCAGCTCACCGGACGGCGGCGCATTGTTACGAGTGATCGCCGGCGACCTCGGCGGTCATGCCGGCCCGGGGATCACCCACACCCCGATCACGTTGGTGCACGCCACCTTGACGCCGGGCGCCGCGGTCCGGCTGCCGTGGCACCCGGACTACAACGCGCTGGTCTACACGATGTCGGGCACCGGTTGGGTGGGTGCCGAGCACGCCGCGATGCGGACCGGGACGTTGGCGGTGCTGGGCGCAGGCGACGCGATCGTGCTCGGGGCCGACGTCGAGCAGGACGCCAAGCACGCCGCCGGCCTCGACGTCCTGTTGCTGGGCGGCCGGCCCATCCGCGAACCGGTGGCGCACTACGGGCCGTTCGTCATGAATACCCGGGAGGAGCTGGCGACCGCGTTCCAGGACTACCAAGCCGGCCGCCTCGGCGTCATCCCCGCCTGAGCCCCGCAGCCAACCCTCGAAACTCCGTAGCGTCCGGCTAACCGTGACCTATAGGTGACGGTTACCCGGACGCAAGCGCTGTCAGGGCGGCGGAATTGGGGCGCTACCCTCCGGCCCATGGCAGAGCGCGTCTACCCGCCGGTCATCGGCTTCGCGCACGCCGTGTTCCGGGCGCTGGACCTGAGCGTCCGCATCGAGGGCGGGGAGCGGATCCCGCGCACCGGATCCGCGGTACTGGCCAGCAACCACGTCAGCTACCTCGACTTCGTCTTCGCCGGCTGGGGCGCCCGGCCGGCCGGCCGCCTGGTGCGGTTCATGGCCAAGGAAGCGGTGTTCAAGCACCCCGTCGGCGGACCCCTGATGCGCGGGATGAAGCACATCCCGGTGGATCGTGACGCCGGGTCGAACTCCTACCGGGAAGCGCTGGAGCGGTTGCGGGCCGGCGAGATCGTCGGGGTGTTCCCGGAGGCCACGATCAGTCGGTCGTTCACGATCAAGGAGATGAAGAGTGGCGCGGTGCGCATGGCGCTGGCCACGAAGTCACCGTTGATCCCGGTGGCGGTCTGGGGTTCGCAGCGTCTGTGGACGAAGGGGCGGCCGCGGAAACTGACGCAGCGTCACGTCCCCGTCCTCGTGTACATCGGCGAGCCGATGCATCCACAGCGGGGGGACGACCCGGTGGCCGCCGCAGAGGAACTGCGCCGCCGCATGCAGGATCTGCTCGACCGGGCGCAGCGGGAGTACCCGGTGGCTCCGGCCGGCCCGGACGACCGTTGGTGGTTGCCCGCGCACCTCGGTGGCACGGCGCCGGAGCCGGCCGAGGCGTTGCGGCTGGACGGCCCGGCGGCCTGAGGGCAGGCCCCGACGACCGCTGGTGGATACCCGCCCACCTCGGCGGTACGGCTCCCCGGAGCCGGACGGGAGTATTGCGACTGGACGGCCCGGCAGCCTGAGTCGCACCGGTATTCTCCACGTCGTGTCCGTCCTGCTGTCGCCTCGGTGGCTGGCCATGCACGTGCTCGCGCTGGCGCTGGTGGTGGCGTGCCTGGTGCTCACCTGGTGGCAGTTCGACCGGGCGCAGGGCGGCAACGCGCGCAGCTTGGGCTACGCCTTCCAGTGGCCGATCTTCGCAATCTTCACGGTCGGGGTCTGGGCCTGGTTGTGTCGCGACGTCATCCGGACCGTGCGTGGCACCCCCGCTCGACCGACGCCCGCGCCGGCTGTCGGCCGGGTCGCCGACGAAGTGGTGCTGCCTCCGCTGCGGGTCCTGCGGCCGGAGCCGGCTGCCGCCGATGATCCGGAGTTGGCCGCCTACAACCGGATGCTCGCCCGGCTTGCCCGGACGGACGACAAGAAATGACGACGGCTGCGCCGACGCCGGTCGACATCTCCCGCCCGCTGCGCCGCTACCGGATCGCCGCTTACACCGTGGGTGTCATGTTGCTCGTGGCCTGTGCGGCCTCGGTCGTTCGGCACGCGTTCCACGGCCCGGACTTCCTGTGGGTGTGGTTCCTCCACGGGTACTTCTATCTGATCTACCTGGTTCTGGCGTTCGACCTGTTCCGACGCGTCCGATGGCCGCTGCCGCGGCTGTTCGAGATGTTGGTGGCGGGCCTGCTCCCCGGGCTGACGTTCGTGATCGAGCGCGACATCAGCCGGTACGCCGCCGCCCACCCGCCTGCGCTGCAGGCGAGCTGACGAGGCGAGCTCTCCACCGATGCCGGGTTCGATCGCCGAACTGCTGGAGTTGTTCGACCTCGAGACGATCGAGGACGGGCTCTACCGTGCGCGGCCGCCGGTCACACTGATGCAACGGGTGTTCGGCGGGCAGGTGCTCGGCCAGTCCCTGCTCGCGGCCACCCGCACGGTCCCGCCCGACCGAGCCGTGCACTCGCTGCACGCCTATTTCCTCGTGGGTGGCGATCCGGAGGTGCCGATCGTCTACGACGTGGACAATCTGCGCGACGGACGCTCCTTCAGTGCACGTCGGGTCGCGGCCCGGCAGCACGGGCGGCACATCTTCTACCTGACCGCCTCGTTCCAGGTGGCCGAGAGCGGTCCGGGACACCAGGACCGGGCACCGCAGGTGCCGCCGCCGGAGGACTGCCCGTCGCTGGCCGACAGCATGGTCACCACCCGGGACGCCGCCGCGGCGGCGGTGCTGGCGGCCGAGTTCGCCGCGCTCGACGTCCGTTACGCCGGATCCTCCGCGCCCGGCGGGGTGCTGCGGGACCCGGCGCATCCGGCGTTGGCCCGGATGTGGATGCGCGCGGCCGACCGACTGCCGGACGAGGCGACGTTGCACCGCTGTGTCCTGGCCTACATGAGTGACCTGACCCTGCTGCACGCGAGCCTCGTGCCCCACCCGGTCGACATCGATGCCACCCAGCGCGCCTCGATCGATCACGCGATGTGGTTCCATCGGCCGTTTCGCGCCGACGAATGGTTGCTCTACGACCAGGTGTCGCCCTCGGCGCAGGCCGCACGTGGCCTGTCCGTCGGGCGGATCTTCGACACCGCGGGCGCGCTGGTGGCCACCGCGGCCCAGGAGGGCCTGATCCGACCCGTCGGGTTAGTCCCGTACTGACCCCGGGCGTGTACCGGTATTTGGCCCGGGTAGGCGGATGAGGCATCCTGACCGACGACCCCCGCTGCGCTGCTGCCGAGCGGATCGGGGGCCGGTCGAGAGGAGCCGCGCCGATGCCGGAACGGGTCAGATGAACGAGCGCCGCGAGTTCCAGATGTCGATGAGCCGGCGGGGCGAGTGCGCGGCGTCGTCGGGGGCCGAACGCGCCGAACTCCCCGGGGCCGACCGATGAACGACATCGTGGGTGGGCGCCCGGACGAAGCCCGCGAGCGACCCGGGCGGGGTCTGTTCGCGTTGGTCCCCGAGCCGCCGCCGGTGGAGTCGCCGGTGTCGTGGGCCGCCGCGGTCCCGCTCACCCCGGACCTGTCCCAGATCGACCCGGCCCGGCTGGACGTGATGTTCGATCCGGCAAACCTGCGCAGGCCGGTGTTGTCCTGTGTGCTCGAGCGGACCGCGGCGATCCTCGACGGGGTCGCGGTGCTTCAGACACCGCGGATGCTGGTGATGGAACGGGCCGGCGAGGCGGACATTGCCGGGGTGATCCTTCGCCCGGAGACCCGCCCGGAGGACCGTGAGGCGGTCGACCGCGCGGTGGCCCTCGGCGGGGTCATCGTGCTGCCCTCCCGGGGCACCCGGCCCCGTCGGCTGCTGGTCGCGATCCGCGGTTGCGGCGAACTGCTCGGTTTCCTGGTCGCCACCGCGCGCAGCGAGGGGCTGTGGCCCCGCGCGGTAGCCGCACGGGCCGCCCGCACGCTGGCCCTCGTCATGATCGTCTCCGGGGACGCGCTGGCCGAGCGTGAGCACCGCCGGGCGGAACTGCTCGACGACCTGCTGGCCGGCGCCGACCTCGACCGGATCGGGGCCCGGGCCGTCGCGTTGGGGCACGACCTGGCTCGACCGCACCGGGCTTTCGGGTTCGCGGCGGACGGTCCGGACTGCGCGGTCGGCATCGACCGGCTCCTGGAAGTCGCGGCCGCCGAATGCGCCGCGGTGGCCTCCGGGGAGCCGGCCGGGTTGGTCGGGCGCGCCGAGGGTCGGGTTCTGGTGTTCCTGCCCAGACCGCCGGGTCGCGATCCGGAACCGGATCCGCGGCAGTTCGCGAGCGCGGTGGTCGCCGCCGCGAGCGCGGCCGGACTCTCGGTCTCGGCCGGGGTGGCCGGGGTCTGCGCCGGTCCGGGCGACTTCCGGCCGCAGGCGCGTGCGGCTGTCCGGGTGTTGGACGTGCTGGCCACGACCGGCCGCGCGGGCGTCGTGGCCGCTCACGACGACCTCGGCGTCTACGGACTGCTGGTGGACAGCGACGACCGCAGCGGCATGGAGGAGTTCGTCCGACGCTGGATCGGCCCGCTGCTCGATTACGACCACGAGCACAACAGCGAACTCACCCGGACTTTGGGAACTCTGCTGGAATCCGCTTCGCTCGCCGAAGCTGCCGAAGCGTTGTACGTCCACACCTCCACGTTGAAATACCGGGTGAAGCGGATCGAGGAGATCCTCGGTACGCCCATTCGGGATCCGCGCTGTGCATTTCATCTGCAGCTCGCGACGACGATTCATCGGGTGCGATCCGGGCTCGGGCGTACCGCCGGCGGCGAGCACCCGCCGAACGGTTGCGCACCTGCCGCCATCCGGCGGTGACCGGCGGGTATGCAACCGGGGGAGCCACGCCGGGGCAACCACCCATCCGGGGAGGATCCCGTTGCGAATGAATCGGGTCCGAAACGCGGACGGAAGGGCGGCGGGCCCGGCATGCGACCAGTGGCGGCGGACGAGTGGCGGTCGCCGGTGGCCCGCACCGAACCGGACGGCGTCGACCGAGACCTGCACCGGTTGGCCGCGGAGCTGCACGACGGCCTGAGCCAGGAACTGTTCGCCGCCGAACTGGACCTGCACGAGCTGCGTTGTCTGCCGGACCTGCCGCCGGCCGCCCGTGAGGTGCTCGACCGGGTCGGCTTGCGGCTGTCCACCGGTGCCCGGCAACTGCGGGCCGCGCTGTTGGCCACCTTGGACCCCGAATATGTCGGCGAAGCCGGGCCGGCCGTTGCCGAAGGCGTCCAGGAGCTCATGGACAGCTTCGTCCTGACCCATCGGATCGCGGCGTCCTTGCAGGTCAACGGCGATGGACCGGATCCGGGGGGCACGGCCGGTCGGGTGCTGCTGCGTACTGTGCGCGAGGGTCTGGCGAATGTCGCCAAGCATGCCGGGGCGAGCCGGGTCGACGTGGCGCTGCACCGCGACCAACGCTGGTGGGGCATCGCGATCTGCGACGACGGGTCGGGCGACCCGGAGTTCATCCGGACCGAGGTGGCCGCGGCCCGGTCATTCGGGCTGTGCAGCATCCGCACCGACGCCGCGCGCATCGGCGGTCGGCTGACCGTGGACGCCGCTGGGGAGGGCCGTGGCGTGCGGTTGTGCGTTCAGGTGCCTGCCGGGCCGGCGCCGGACCCGACGCAACCAGACACCGAGTCGGGTGACCTGCACCGGGATGAAAGTGGTTCGCGGGGCCGGTGATTCTGCTTGTGAATTCTGGTCGGAATTACCGGTGGTCTTAATTTCGATCAAGAATGCGGGTCAGGACCGGTCAAATCGGCTAGCACATCTGCCACCCGTTGTAAATGGTTGATTCGATGAAGTGGATTGGCCTCGGCCATCGGTTACCGGACAGTCAACTGTTCTCTTTTGGCCCCACGACCGTTCTCTCAGGGAATTTGGCCCTCCTTGGGCATCCCTGCCGGCCGGGACCCCGGTCTACACTGACCGGGTTCGTCCCGTAACCGACACGTCCCGTGTTCGTTGGTTGGGGAAGAAGGTCCTACCTAGACCGCGCGGTCGTCCGGCATGTATGCGCCCGGACGACGCTCTTACATCGCCGTCCGCTTCGGCCGGCAGGGAAGGCAGCGACGGCGCGCCATGGTTTCAGCACTCACATTTGACCGCCAGGTCTTCTGGCCCGCGTTCATCAATGGGATCGCGGCCTCAGGCCTCTACGGCCTGGTCGCGGTTTCCCTGGTCCTCAGCTACCGGATCAGCCGCACGGTGGCTTTCGTGCACGGCGGCATCGTGCTGTCCAGCACGCTGCTCTATTGGTGGATGTGCTCGGACAACATCCAAGACTCGGTCACCTCCGCAGGCGGCGGCCCAGCCCTCAACCTGTCAGGAAGTGTCCAGGAGACGCACCGGCCGGAATGGCCCGCGTTCCCGGTGATGCTTCTGCTGATGGTCATGGGAGCCGCGGTTGCCGCGACGTACGGGTTCCTGGTCACCAGCACGAAGCTGGCGCTCTACCCGAAGGTGACCCTGACCAACTTCTCGCTGGCCATGATGCTGGTGATGGTGGGTCTGATCTTCAAGTACAGCACCGCCTCCGGTGAGCCGGTTCCCTCGCCGTTCGGCGACCACAGGTGGCACCTCGGCGCGCAGGTCATCACGCTGCACGAGATCATGACCCTGGTCATCCTGGCCGGCGTCGTCGTCGGCTTCACGCTGCTGATGCAGCAGACCCGGTTCGGTATCTACGTCCGTGCGGTGGCCGACAACGTCGAGGCCAGCAAGCTGGTCGGTGTCCCGATCGGAACGGTCGGCACCTCGGTTTACGCGATCTCCGGCGCGATCTCGGCCATGGGCGGCGTGCTCATCGGCAACTACATCGGCAACGACACCACCTCGATCCTGTTCGTGTTCCTGCGGGCCATGATCGTCTGCGTGCTGGGTGCCTTCTCCAGCATTCCGCTGGCGCTGGCCGGATCGGTCGTCCTGGCGCTGCTCGACTCGATGCTCAAGGCCGACGTGTTCGGCCACGTCGACAACGGCCTGCGCGAGGTCATCGTCGTCGGGATCCTGTTCTCCGCCGTCCTTCTGATCGACCGCTTCGGCAAGAAGGGTTCTTCCGTCCTCGGCCACTAGGGGCCCTCGCTGCACTCGGACATGCGCTTGGCCCTGAGCCACGCAGGGAATGGATTCAAATGGCATCAGCTACTACGCATCATGGGTCGGGGGAAGCTCCGACGCTCGAGGTTCCACCTAGGCGCACCGGGCTCGTCGGGATGCTCGGGGTACACCCGTTCATCCTGCTCTTCATCGCCGCCGGGTTCATCTATCCCGCGATCGCGAACGACTACTGGGTGTTCAACCTGACCGTCGGTCTGGTGCTGGCGATCGCCTGCCTCGGCCTGCTGGTCGTGATCGGGTGGGGCCGGGAGATCTCACTGGCCCAGGCCGGTCTGACCGGCGCCTCGCTGTACCTGACCGGGTTCTTCGCCCGAGGCGGCAAGCCGGGTGAGCCCGGCGCCGACCTGCCGTTCCCGATCGCGGCGTTGTTCGGCACGGCCTTGGTCGTGTTGATCTCCTGCGTGGTGGCGCTGGTCTCCATGCGTCTGTCCGGCGTCTACGTCATCGTCCTGACGCTGGCACTGCAGTTCCTCCTGGAGAACTCGCTGTTCACCAGCGAGAAGTTGACCGGCGGCCTGTCGGCCCCGAGCACCCCGCGGCCGAAGCTCTTCGGTTGGAGCCTGGAGAGCGACAAGCGGATGTATCTCTACATCCTCAGCACGCTCTTGCTGGCGATGTTCTTCCTGCATCGGTTCCGCAACTCGCGGTTCGGCCGCTCCCTGATCATGGTCGGCGTCGACAAGTCTGCGGCCGCGGCGGTCGGCGTGTCGCCGTGGATGTACAAGGTCGTCGCCTTCGGCGTGGCCGGCGTGTTCGCCGGGGTCTCCGGTGCGCTCTCGGCCCCGCTGTACCGGAACCCGCCGGGCATCCTGCAGTACCTGTCCTTCAAGTCGCTGTTCTACCTGTCCGTCCCGATCTTCGCCGGCTTCGAGTCGATCGTGGCGGTTGTCGCCGTCGCGTGCCTGTTCCAGATGCTTCCCCAGATCCTGCTGAGCTGGAAGATCCCGCCGGAGTTGATCGGTGGTGTCGGTCTGCTCCTGGGTGTTCTGGCCGGTCCGCGTGGTATGGGTGGCGCAATCCTCGACGTGTTCGACCCGCGGGCGCGGGCCAAGCGCAAGGCGGTCAAGGGCAGTGCCGGGGCGTCGTCGCGGCCGAGGCCGCCTGCACGTCCCTCCGGCGGCTCGTCCGCAGGTGGCGGAGGTGCACGACCCG
This sequence comes from Sporichthyaceae bacterium, assembly GCA_036268355.1. Classification (GTDB taxonomy): domain Bacteria; phylum Actinomycetota; class Actinomycetes; order Sporichthyales; family Sporichthyaceae; genus DASQPJ01. The sequence continues at coordinate 13,695 of DATAUG010000018.1, read as the reverse complement.
CGTCCGCCCGGCCCCGGGTTTCTGCTGGGGCTGGCGCCAAGGCTCGCCCGGTCTCTGCTGGATTGGGGAAGAAGTGAGCGCGACTACAGCGGCCCACAGCACCGCGGGCCACATCGTCTCCGAGGCCGGCCTGGACCCGGAACGCGACAAGGCACTGGCGGTCATCGAGGCGTTCCTGCCTCCGCACCGCGGCGACACCGGCAACGCGTTGGTCGGCAAGGGCCTGTCCATCGCCTTCGGTGGTGTCAAGGCTCTGCAGAACGTCAACATCACGGCTCCGTCGAAGACCTTCGTCGGGCTGCTCGGGCCCAACGGCGCCGGTAAGTCGACCTGCTTCGACGTGCTGAACGGACTGAAGACCCCGGACTCCGGGACGATCACGATGTTCGGCAAGGACGTCACGAAGATGCGTCCCTGGGACCGGGCGAAGCTCGGCATGGGCCGCACCTTCCAGTCCAACCGGCTGAACCACGACCTGACCGTGGGCGAGAACCTGCTGTCCGCGGCGCACCTGGCCATCAAGGGCGACCCGATCAGCACCGTGCTGGGCCTGCCCGCGGCACGGAAGTCCGAGAAGCGTGCCGAGCAGGCCGCGTACGCAATGTGCGTGCTGCTCGGTATCAAGGACTACTACCACGACCGAGTCGGAGACCTCGACTTCGGTCGGCAGCGCCGGATCGAGATCGGCCGGTCGCTGATGTGTGGTCCGGCGATCGTGCTGCTCGACGAGCCGGCCGCCGGTCTGGACGCCGAGGACGCACACGCGCTGTTCGCCCTGCTGCGCCAGCTGCAGCGCGACCTCGGTCTGACGATCATCCTGGTCGAGCACTACGTGAAGGCGGTGTTGGCGAACGCCGACGTCGTCTACGTGCTCAACCAGGGGCAGTTGTTGGCCTCCGGCACGCCGGAGGAAGTCGCCGCCGACCCGGTGGTTCGCTCCGAGTACCTGGGTTCGATCCTGGACCTGGACGAGGAAGACACGGCGGCTGCGACGGCCAGTAACTTCACCCCCGGTGGGGAGTAGCCATGCTTTTCGAGATGAAGAAGGTCAGCGCCGGCTACGGCCGACTCCCCGTACTGTTCGACGTCGACGTGACGATCGACCAGGGCCAGATGGTTTCCGTGCTCGGCGCCAACGGCGCCGGCAAGTCGACCCTGCTCAAGTGCATCCTGGGCGCGATCCCGCCGAGCAAGGGCGAGATCAGTTTCCGGAGCCAGCGGGTTTCCAGCCTTCCCGCCCACAAGCGGGTGGGCCTGGGGATCGCGCTCTCCCCGGAGGGTCGGCAGGTTTTCCCGACCCTGTCCGTCAAGGAGAACCTGGTCACCGGCGCCTACGGGGTGACCGGGGCCAAGATGAAGGAGCAGTTCGACCGGGTCTACGAGCTGTTCCCTCGCTTGAAGGAACGGCAGAACCAGGCGGCCGGGTCGTTGTCCGGCGGTGAGCAGCAGATGCTCGCCGTCAGTCGCGCGCTCATGTCCCGGCCGCGGCTGATCCTGATCGATGAACTCTCGCTCGGTCTGGCGCCGGTCATCGCCGAGCGGCTCTACGCCGCCCTGCGGGCGCTGTGCGACGAGGGTCTCGCGGCGATCATGGTGGAACAGTTCCACCTGACCGCCGTCGGCTTCTCCGACAAGCAGATGATCATGGAGAAGGGGCGCTTCATCAAGATCACCGAGGCGCAGACCAACATGGCCAAGAAGACCCGGTAGTCATCGCCGATCGTCTGGGCTGACTCCGAACGGCAAAACCCAAGCGCGCCGGAACCGACCGCGGTTCCGGCGCGCTTGGCGTTTTTCACAGTTTCTGTTCAGGTTGCACAGCTTCAGCACAGGTCAGGCACCGGGTGCACACATGATCGAAATCTAACGTCCCGCTAGTGCGCCGTTTGTCCGGTTTGCGTAACAAAGCCGGTCGGAAGGCGTGCTCCGCCGAAGGCAGCGAGGAGACCGCGTTCGCCATGAGCACCAGCATCCAGGCCACGGCCCCCGGCCAGAGCACCACTCCAGACAGCACGCCCCTTCTCGCGGTCTCGCACCTGACGCGCCGCTACGGCGCGCGCGTGGCCGTGAACGACGTCTCGTTCACGCTCGGACCGGGTATCACCGGTCTGCTCGGGCCCAACGGCGCGGGCAAATCCAGCCTGATGACCTGCCTGGCGGGCATCGCCAGTTGGGACTCCGGCTCAATCAAGATCGGCGACGCGGACGTCGCGCGGAATCCCGCCCGCGCCCGCAAGTTGATGGGCTTCATGCCGGAACGCATCAATTTCCCGAACGAGATGCGCGTCGAGGAGTACCTGAATTTCGCCGCCGCCGCGAAGCGGATCCCGAGGGCGCAGCGCCCCGACGCGGTCGAGCTGGCCATGAAGCGCACCGGGCTGACGCACATGAGCACCCGCATCGTCGGCAACCTGTCCAAGGGGTACCGCCAGCGGGTCGGCATGGGCCAGGCCCTGATGGGCGACCCGCTGGTGACGATCATGGACGAGCCGATGTCCGGGCTGGACCCGCTCAACATCCTCGACATGCGCGGCATGCTCCAGGAGTACGCGAGGACCCGGTCGTTGATCGTGTCGACCCACCTGTTGGCCGACGCCCGCCTGATGTGCAGCAAGGTGCTGGTCATGTCCTTGGGCAAGCTGGTCTACGCCGGCGTGCCCTCGGAAATGGCCGAGGGCGCCGGGCACGCGATCCGGATGCGGATCCGGGTCCACGCCCAGATCGAGCCGCGGGAGGCCGACCTGGTCCCGGGCGCGACCCTGCACGGGCTCGACCGGGACGAACGCGGCACGACCGTCACCGTCGAGGCCAAGGACGACAAGGTCGTCTCCGATCTGCTGCGGGGCTGGTCGGCGAAATGGCCGGTCACGGCCGCCGAGTCCACCGCGGACAGCCTCGAGGAGGCCTTCCGTGACGCCGTCATGGGCTCGGTCGGCGCTGGTGAGGACATCACCACGCCAGCCGCCCAGTAACCCGGTCGCTCACCGCAAGAGAGGCGGACGACACCAGTGCGCACGTTGTTGAAACGCGAGCTCACCTCGCTGGCCCTGTGGGTGGGAACCTACGCGCTCGCGGTGGGATTCATCATCATCTCCGGCGTCTTCTTCATAAACCTGGTCAGCTCGAACAAGTCCGCCGACCTGGCGTCGTACTACGCGAACATCGTCAACATGTTCGGCCTGATCTGCCCGATCCTCGGCGCCCGGTCGCTGGCCGAGGAACGCGGCAACGGCGCCCTGTTGGTCTCCTTGTCGTGGCCGGTGCCCCGCTGGGCGTTGGTGCTCTCGAAGTTCGTCGCCAACACCCTGTTCTCGTGGCTGCTGCTCAGCATCTCCTGGATCTACTACAACCAGCTCACCCACTACGCGCGCCCCGACCATGCCCGGGTGCTGGGTGGCTGGGTCGGCATGTTGCTGATCATCATGCTGTTCAACTCGATCAGCCTGGCGGTTTCGGCGCGCTGCGCCACCGCGGTCAGCGCCACGTTCCTGAGCTTCGTCGTGCTGCTGTTCCTGCTGGTCGTGAAGTATCTGCCGGAGTCCTTCCGGGACCACCTGGAGACCTTCGGGCCGATCGATCACCTCGACCCGTTCCTACGCGGGATCATCTACTTCTCCGACGTCACCTACTTCGTGATCCTCTCGCTGGCCGGCCTGCTGGCAGCCACCTACGCGATCAGCCGCCGGCGCGCCGGTTCGGACCGTCAGATCTACCTGCGTCGGGGGCTCGCGGTGGCTGCCTCCATCGGCGTCGTGCTGGCCACCCCGGGTGCGGCGCGGGCCGTCACCGGTTCGGACGACCTGACCCCGCAGAAGCGGGAGACGGTTTCGCTGGCCACCAAGGAGATCCTGAAGAAGGTCGGCAACATCCCGATCGTGATCACCGCCTTCACCCAGAACATCAGCCTCGGCGCCGCGCAGGTCAACACGACGGTCCGCAAGTACAAGGCGGCCGGCGCGAACATCACCTCCAATCTGATCGACCCCGACATCTCGCCGGCACTGGCCGAGGCCACCGGCATCACCGACTACGAGACTTACCAGATCCAGGTCGGCGACAAGAAGGAGGAGATCGACGACCTCGTGGAGAGCACCGTCACCTCCACGATCGCGCAACTGGGTCAGGCCTCGGCGCCGGTGGCGTGCTTCGTGGACGGCCACGGTGAGCGCCGCATCGACGACCTGGGAGCCGAGGGGCTCACCTCCTTCGCCGCACGCCTGCGCATCATCGGCTACGACCCGGCGCGGATCTACCTCAGCGGCAAGGGTGCGGAGGACCTGATCAAACAGTGCCAGGTCGTGATCGAGATGGGCCCGCGGACCACCCTGCTCCCGCCGGAGATGACGACCCTCCAGGACTACGCCAAGGCCAACGGGCGGCTGATCGTGGCCGCCGACTCGGTCCGCGGCGACATCGACCAGATGAACCAGCTGGTCAGCCCGTACGGCCTGACGTTGAGCAAGGAGTCGATCCGGGACCCGGAGTCGTTGGCCGATGACCCGGCGGCGATCGTGTCCACCCGATACCCGACCTCGTCGTCCGTGGTCGACGTGCTGTACCACGACCGGACGCCGGTCATCTTCAACGACAGCCTGGCGGTCGACAAGGTGCCCGGTTTCGGCGACGCGGGGGCCGGTGGACCACAGCTGACGCAGTTGGTCCAATCGAGCCCGCGGAGCTACAAGGTCGACGCGAACGGCAAGACCGTCCCGAATACGACGGCTACGTACACGCTCGCCTCGATGAGCAACTCCACCCAGATTCACGGCTCGAACACCGATGCCGTCCAGTTCGGGACGATCATCGGCGCGGTCGGCAGCGCCGATATCGCCTCGAACGAGTACCAGAAGTCGTTCGGCGATCAGGAGTTCTTCATCCGGTTGCTGCAGCAGGTCGCCCGGTCGAACGACATCGTCTCGGCCTTCCGGGACATCGGTGAGAACTCCCAGTTCAACATCACCGCACCGCAGCGCCAGGCGTTGATCAAGAAGACGGTGGTCCTCCCGAGCCTGGCGGCGCTGATCTTCGTCCCGTTCGTCCTCTGGAGGTTGAAGCGCGGATGATCACGCATCCGTCGATGTCCCGTCGAGCCCGGCTGGCCGCCGCGACCACTGTCCCGCTGGTGGTCGCGGGCCTGTCCGGCTGCGGTGTGAAGCAGCAGCCGTTGGACATTGCGGCGATTGACCTCACCCCGGAGAAGGTGGTAACCGCCAGCTTCACGGCCCAGGGCAAGACTGCGGACATCAAGGTGTCCGACGGTGTGTGGAGCCCGAGCAACGGCGCGTCCGTGCAGGCGGCCACGATGCTGTCCACGATCCAGGACCGGGTCTTCCCGATGAACGCGTACCGGATCCTGAGCGGGGTGAACCAATCCGACCCGGCGTACGGGCTCGACGAACAGAACGTTTCCGGGTCGGACTGCGGCGCGGTCTGTTCGATCACCGTGGTCGACAACAAGAACAAGAGCTGGAAGTTGACCGTCGGTAAGCCCACGTTCAACACGGCGGGCTTCTACGCAAAGGTCGACGGCGATCCGCGTGTGTTCCTGGTCACCCAACAGACCGTTGCGGACATCATCACGGAGGCCATCGGAAAGGACTTCTCGTTCCCGGAGAACGAGAAGTACAAGAAGGTGGACGCCGCGTTGAACATGGACGACAGGGACCATGACGCCCCTGAGCTGGACCCCTACCTGATCCAGGTGCTGGCCGCCGACCAGTCCGAGGAGTCGGCCCAGGCCGGGCAGGGCCCCGGCGACTACCTGATCCGGGCGGCCACCTCCACGAAGGGCCTGCTCGGCGCCAAGCAACAGAAGCCGGTCTCGGTCGTCAACGGATCCACTCCGCAGTCGGGGGCAGGGCGATGAGGGTTCGCAAGCACACATCAGGGCTTCGGGTCGGCGCGGCGGCCGCCACGATGGCCGTGTTGGTGGCGATGTCCGGTTGCAGCCTGACCGGCAGCAAGGGCGTCCCCGCGGTCGCGGCTCACGTCGACGGCGTTGCGATCGACTCGAAGACGATCCAGGGCCTGTACAACCAGTTCGCCACCTCCGAGCAGGGCAAGAACGACATGGACCCGACCCAGCAACAGGGCATGTCCGTCTCGCCCAAGCAGATCCGACAGACGGCGCTGACTTATCAGATCCGGGTGGTGTTCCTCGAGGCGCTGGCCAAGCAGAAGGGCATCGACGTCCCGGCCACCGAGGAGAGCGAGGACGTCTCGGCGGAGATCGCCCAGGCGCCCAGTCTGGCCTCGGCGGGCTTCAAGGCCTCCGACATCCGGATCGCCCAGCGGGCGGAGAAGCTGGAGCGGGCGCTGGCCGTGAAACTGCTGCCGGACGTGGTGGTCAACCCGGACGAGATCCAGGCCGCCTACGACCAGCGCAAGGACATCGTCGGCAAGTCGTTCCGGGCCACCACCGGCATCGCGTTCATGGACGACCTGGACTCGGCCAACTCGTTGAAGGCGCAGCTGGACAAGGGGGGCGATTGGAACACAATCATCAGCAGCCTGGGTGAAAAGGTGCTCCGCTCGGCCACGGTCGACATGTCGCCGATCTCCCCGGTGCAGCGCGAGTTGATCGACAAGGTCTCCACGCTCAAGCAGGGCGAGACAGCGGATCCGCAGCATTTCGAGGTGGACAACGGATCGGTGTATATCGTGTTGCACGTAGCAAAACGGGAGGATCTGCCCGAGCTCTCCTTGGCCGACGCGACGCCCGAGCTGACGAAGATCGTCCAGGACGACAAGCGGTACCAGTTCTTCCAGCAGTGGTTCGACAAGCAGTTCAAGGAGGCCGACGTCAAGGTGGACGGCTACTACGGCAAGTGGAACAGATCGTTCCTGGCGGTGACTTAGGGTGAGCGCGAGCTCCGCCCAGCCGCGTACGTTCCCAGTGCGCGGCCGGCGTATGTTCGCGGCCTTTCTCGTTGTCCTGCTCGGCGGCGCGGTGCTCGCTCCCGCAGCCGCCGCCTCCGCGGTGAACCCGCCACCCGGAGCTGTCGCTGTGCCCGCGGCACCGAGCGCGGGCGGTGCGTCGGTGGCGCTGGACCCGTACGACCCGAAGAACTTCAAGGTCGCCATCCATGAGTCGCCGCTGCCGTTCAAGGTCTCGGCCAACTACGTCACGGTCGACATCGTCATCACGCTGAACGACCACTCGCCGATAAGCCGGGCGTACGGCGTGTACCTGACCTTCAACGAGAAGGGCAAGGACGCCACCCAGAACCCGGCCAAGTGCGAGGAGGCGCACTACAACGAGCCGGAGATCCCGCGCGGCCTCTACCGATGCACCGGCATCATCACCCATCCCGGCGTCTGGCAGTTCCACGGCACGATCGACAAGCCCGGGAACATTCTGGTCCCGATCGCCACGGTGCAGTACGCCAAGAACTTCACCACCGCCGAGGGCGTGGTGGTCATGAAGATGAAGACCGAGGCCCTGAAATACATCGTGGAAGGCAAGACCTTCGAGGTCTTCCTGCTCCAGTCACACGTGATCCTGGCCGGTGCTTGGCTCCTGCTGGCCGCGTCGATGGCCTTTCTGGCCCTCCCGCGGTTGCGCCGCACACTGTCGGTGCTCACGCTGCACACATTGGAGGTGCGCCGTGGTTTCCTGGTCAGCCTGCTCGGCTTCACCTTCGGTGGGACGGTCATCACCGGTCTGTACCTGCTCACCACCCAGACGGCGTACAAGGCGCCCTACTCGACCAACAGCTTCTCCAAGAGCGCCTGGGACTCGATCACCCGCCTGCCGTACGCCCAGGACTACTTCCTGCTGCTGTACGGCAAGATCCTGATCTTCGGGGTCATGGCCGCGGCATCGGTCGTCCTGGTCATGGAGGCCGGGCGGCAGGCGCAGTTGGCCCAGGACACCGACGCGCTGGACCGCGACGAGGAGTCCGACCTCTGGACGCGGGGCGTCAGCTTCGACGAGGACGGTCGCGTACTCCACGACGACCGCATGGTCGCCTCGGGCCCCACCGCGGGTGCCGGCGTCGCCACCGCTCTGCCGACGAAGCGACGGACCAGCGGTTCGTTGCGCTTCTCCCCGCAGACCTTGTGGACCTGCGTCTGGATCCTGATCGTGGGCGCGGCGTCGATCGGGATGTGTGTGACCGGCCTGAAGTACCTCCACGAGCTGATCGAGTCCACGATCGCCGCAACGGTTCTGGGGGCAGGAGGCGGATGATGTCCGGACGGACCAGATTGCGGGTGGCCGGAATCGTCGCGACGTTGTTCGCGATGGTTGCGGCGGTGTTCGGGGTCGGCGGTGTCCCGGCCTGGGCCCACAGCAACGGCAGGGCAATCGTGTTGGTGCGCCAGTTCACGCTCACCCCGGCTGCCAACGGTTGGGATGCGGACGTGCTGGCGGCCGACTTCGACTCCGGTGCGCCGTTGCGGAACACCAAGGTGTTGGTGACCGGCGGTGAGCCGGTTGCGGCAGCGCCGGCTGCCCCCGCAACGCAGACCGCGGCCGATACTGCGTCGGCCACCAAGACGGCCAAGTCGACGAGCAAGGCGGCGAGCAAGACCGTGGCGGCTCCTGCGGCGGCGCCGGTCGCCGCCGGTCCGCCGACGATCCAACTCCTGCCGACCTCGGTGGTGGGTGATTACCAGGGGACGCTGTCGACCGCCAAGCCAGGGCTGAATCACCTGGAGCTCAAGATCCAGACGACGCCCGGCGGAGACCCGGTGGCGCCGTTCGACCAGGCCTGGGACGTCACCCTGGTGGCGGGCCGGCCGCTGAAGGTCGTCGGCGGCGACGACGGAGGCGGCGGGAGCAACCTCGGGCTGGTCCTCGGCGTGGCCGGTGCGGTGGTCGGCGTGGCCCTGCTGTACGGGCTGTTCGCGGCCCGTCGCCGCACCGCGGTTCCAGCCGCACCGGCCAGGGCCAATGTGGGCTTGAAGTAGCCTCCCGTACCGTCGGCGCAGCCTCGTGACGCCGGCGGTGGGTTCGGGGTCCTGCCTGGCCGTTCCTCGGGCAGGCTCGGCACGACCGCGTCCAGCCGCGCTGAGACGTACATTCCTGCTCGGACAGGCATCCGAGCCCGGTCGACGTTCGAATGACCTTGTTGAGCAGCGTCTTTCGAAGCGAGGCCGGCAGGGTGACTGAATCAGGCGTGGACGCGGTGCAGTCGGCGGTGCAGCCGACCGCGTTCGAACCGGCCGGCGTGACCACGGGCCGGTCGGACCGGGTTGAGGCGAGGCTGTCCGTCGTCCTCGTCGACGACCACCAGGTGGTCCTGGAAGGCCTGCAGCGCACGCTGACCCGCGATGGCATGGACGTCGTGGCGTGCTTCGGCGACGGGGATTCCGCCGTGGCGTTTCTGCGCACCCGGCCCGTTGATCTGGTCGTCGTGGACCTGCGACTGCAGAACCGCTCCGGGCTCGCCCTCGTCGACGCCGTGCACCGCATGAACCCCGACATCCGGATCGCGATACTCACCAGCTTCGAGGATGCGGCGGCGGCCTCGGCGGCCGTCCACGCCGGTGCCGGCGGGTTCCTGATCAAGGACACCCCGGTGGACGAGCTCGCCCGGCGGTTGCGGGGTGTCGCAACGGGGACGTTGGTGATCGACTCGCGGGTCGCCGGCGCCGTGCTGCGCCCGGAGCAGCGGCTGCTGTCCGGGCATGAGCTGTCGATCCTGGAACTGGTCGCCGAGGGACTCACCAACCGCGAGATCGGGGCCCGCCTGCACCTGAGCCATTACACGGTCAAGGACTACCTGACCCGGATCATGCGAAAGCTCGGGACGCGGTCCCGTGCCGAGACCGTCGCCCGCGCGGTTCAGCAGGGGCTGCTCCTCGGCCTGGCCTGACGGTCCGTCAGGCGGCCTTGCGCTCTGTCAGCCGGCTCGCATGTTCTGTTCAACAACCTTCAATCGGCTCGGGAGCCGCGAGGGCTCGCAGGCTCGCTCTCGCGCTCCGCTCGCCTCAATTGGTTGTGATCCTCGCTGCGCTCGTCAACAACCTGCAATCGGCTCGAGAGCGGACGCCGCTCGCAGGCTCGCGGCTGTACGCGCCTCCTTCGGGTGCGCGGATCGTGATGGCTCGCAAGCTCGCTCTCATGATCCGCTCCGCCTACGTCGCCGCGTGTCCGCTCCACCAATAGAGTGTCCGCTCCGCTCACCTCAATTGGTTGTGCAACCTGACCTGACCGCGGGCGATCAATTTGCCGCCCACATCGGTGATCTCCACCAGCCACAGCTGTTGCGACCGGCCGCGGTGGATGGGGGTGGCTGTGGCGACCAGCCGGCCGCCGGTCGAGGCGCGCAGGAAGTCGGTGTTGTTCGCGACCCCGACCACGGAGCCGGCCGGCTCAGTGGCGCTGATCCACAGGTGGCCGCCGATGCTGGCCGCGGTCTCAACCAGCGTGCAGTGGACGCCGCCGTGTGTCACCCCGTGCGGCTGCAGGTGGTCGGGGCCGACCTCCATCGCCAGCACGACCCGGTCGGGCCCGGCCTCGACGATGGCGATGCCGAGCAGTTTGAGGAAGCCGCCGGAATTGTCGCCCAGGTCGGGCTTAGATTCGTTCATCGTCACGCGGTCAGCGTAGGTCGGGCGCCGGCGGCGTGCGGACCCGACCGTCGCGGGCGTCGTCGCCTCCGGTCTGGTTGTCTCCGGCTGGTTGCCCCCGGTGTCGAGGATCGTGTCGTGTCCGGAACTGTCGGTCGAGGGCCCGGGAACGACCGCGCCCCGCCGCGCCGCATTCGGCGGTACGGCGGGGCGCCGGGTCGATAGATCAGTGTGCTGTGGTGCCTCCGGAGCTGGTGCCGCCGGAGCCGGAGCCACCCATGTCCGAGGTGCTGCTGCCGGCGGCTCCGCCAGTGCCGGCGGCGCCGTTGCCGCCGCCGCTGCAGGCGGTGAGGGACAGGCCGGCGCCCAGCAACAGGGCGGCGAGGGAGGTGCGGGTACGTCCAGTCATGACTTCTCCTTGCTCGGTTCGGATGGATGCCCGTGCGAACGCCTGTCGCTCGCGTGGCGTTTCTGCTAGCCGTCCGTGGCTCGATCCAGAAGTACCCGCCCTACCGAGATCGAACACTCGGCAGGGCCACCAAAGTGATCGGATCCACAGCGCGACCGTGCCGAGCCTGCGTTCCAGGCGGAGATGCCCAGCTTAACTGTTCAGGTTGACTGTTTATTTGCGGTAGACTTGGGGCATGACCCAGGCGACCGGGACCGGCGTCGAGGAATTGGCGCACGAGCTGTGGTCCGTGCTCGGACCGCTGCTGCGACGGGTGCTCGCGTGCAAGTCGATGCCGTTCGCGCAGCTGGCCGTGCTGTCCCGGCTGGAGCGCGACGGCGCGAGCACCACCTCGGAGCTGGCGACGCAGGAGCGGGTGCGCCCGCAGTCGATGGCCGCGACCGTGGCCGAGTTGCAGGAGCGCGGGTTGGTCGATCGTGCCCCCGATCCGCTGGACGGGCGCAAGATTCTCATCCGACTCACCGAGGCCGGAGCGCGGACGTTGGGTAAGGAGCGGGCCGCCAGCCAGGAATGGCTGCGGCTGGCCCTGGCCGAGCGCCTGGGATCCGCCGAGCAGGCTGAACTGGGTCGCGCGCTGCGCCTGATCGAGCGGTTGGCCACGCAGTGACCACCGCAGCGGCCGGGCCCACCGCGTACCCCGCCACCCTCCGCGGCGTGGTCGACCGCGACTGGCGGGCTCGCTTCCGGCTGACGGTGCTTGTCTACTGCGGCCTGTGCACGGCGATCATTTCGTCGCTGGGTGTGCTGCTGATCCCGACGATCGCCCACGCGCAGCACGTCTCGCTGTCGTCCGCCCAGTGGGTGTTGACAGTGAACCTGCTGGTCGGGGCGATCTCCACCCCGGTGGTCGGCCGGTTGGCCGACGGTCCACGGCCGCGCCGGGTGCTCATCGGCATGCTGATCGGAGTGCTCGCCGGCTCGGTGCTGTGCGCCGTGCCCGGTTCGTTCCCGCAGCTGCTGGTCGGGCGGGCGCTGCAGGGTCTGACCTACGGGATCATCCCGGTCACGATCACGCTGGCCCGCCGGCATCTGCCCGCCGAGCAGGTGCGCCGCGGAGTCGGCGCGCTGTCGGTCACGGCGGCCACGGGCATCGGGTTGGGTTATCCGTTCACCGGTCTGATCGCCGAGCATCTGAGCTACCGCGTGGCCTTCTGGGTCGCTGCGCTCTTCTCCGGCAGCGCGCTGACCCTGGCCCCGCTGGTGATCCCGGGCACCGCGCCTGCGGAGTCGGTACGCAGGCGCCGCGACCTGACCGGCTGGCTGTTGCGCTCGGCGGCCTTCGGGTCGGGCGCGGTGGTACCCGGTGGGCTGGTGGCCGTCCCGGAAAGCCCGGCCCCCGGGCCGGCCGGCGCCGCCCGGTTCGACGTCGTGGGAACGTTCCTGCTGGCCCTCGGCCTCGGTGCGGCACTGCTGGGCCTGTCGGAGACCTCGGACTGGGGCTGGGTTTCGGCGCCTGTCCTCGGGCTACTGCTGGGCGCCGCGGTGGTGCTGACCGCCTGGGCGCGGTGGGAGCTGCATACGCCGGCCCCGTTGGTGCGCCTGAGCTTGCTGCGGCATCCCGACGTAGCGGTGGCGAACCTGGCCGCCCTCGGCCTGGGCACCTCGATGTACATCGGCTTCGCCGCGGTCGGCCAACTCGGCCAGACCCCGCGGAGCACCGGCTACGGCCTCGGCCTGTCGGTGTTCGTCGCCGGCTGCGTGATCATGCCGCTGTCCATCGGCAGCCAACTGGCCAGTCGGGTCGCGGCGGCGCTGGCCGGTCGGGTCGGGCCGCGGAGTCTGCTACCCATCGGGGCGCTGTTCGTGGTCGCCGCAAACGCCGAACTGGCCCTGCGGCACGGCAGCCTGGTGGAGTTGCTGGTCGCAATGATGCTGTTCGGGTTCGGGATCGGCACCACGTTCGCCGCCATGCCCGGGATGATCCTGGGCGCCGTCCCGGCCGCCGAGGTCGGCAGTGCCACGAGTTTCAACCAGGTGCTCCGGACCATCGGCGGCTCGATCGGATCGGCCATCACCGGAGCCGTTCTGGCCATGCACACGTCCGGGGGACTGCCGGTCGACTCCGGTTATCGCAATACCTTCGCATTGAGCTCCGCGATCTCCGGGTTGCTGCTTCTCGCGCTGTTGATCGAGCGGTTACGGGGTCGGCGGGAAAACGGCCGTACCGGCTGAGCCGGCTTGCTCGAACATGCCGGCCGGGCTTGGTCGCGGAGTCCGGACCAGCCCTGACGGCTATGCCGTTTGACTTGCGGAAGCGCAACGGTTGAATCATATTTTACCCTGGCTCTTCGTGAGCATTTGAATTCACGGGGACTGGTTTCACTCCCACTCACGATTCGTGCGGTTGGTGGTGTTATGCCCGATTTGGGCTGCGACCCCGCACATGATTGGCAAACAAATCTCAGGTGTTCGCGTTGGTGGAATCCTCCGAATATTGGTGTTGGCTGTGCATTGTTCCGATCGGAGCCGTCCGTGATCCGCCCCAACAGGTCCGGTCACGAGTCGTTGATTTTGGAGGGGAATTGTGAGTAACGCATTTACGCGCGTGTCCGCCGGCCGTGTGGCTCTGCTCGGTTTGATGACCGCCGGGCTGGTCGCAAGCGGTTCTGCGGTCGCGTCCGCCTCGACCGCCGTGCCGGCCGCCTCGGTCGCCCCGGCGGCCGTGGGCTTCTGGCATCACCATCACCACCACCACCACTTTTTCGGGT
>DATAUG010000017.1:0-1824 GCA_036268355.1 Sporichthyaceae bacterium | reverse complement strand
GCCGAGGCTGCGGCGCGGGGCGTGGACATCGCGGTGCAACAGGGCGGCCTGCACCGGCACGGCAAGCGGCTGGTCGTCATGGACGTGGACTCGACCCTGATCCAGGACGAGGTCATCGAGATGCTGGCTGCGCACGCCGGCCACGCCGCCGAGGTCGCCCGGATCACCGACGCCGCGATGCGCGGGGAGCTGGACTTCCAGGCCTCGCTGCTGGCCCGCGTCGGACTGCTGGCCGGGCTGGACGCGCGCGCCGTCGACGCGGTCCGCGCAGCCGTGCGCCTCACCCCGGGCGCGCGGACGCTGGTCCGGACGCTGAAGCGGTTGGACCACGAGGTGGCGATCGTCTCCGGCGGATTCACCCAGGTGACGGATTTCCTGGTCACCGAGCTCGACCTGGACCACTCGTGCGCCAACACCCTGGAGATCATCGACGGGAAGCTCACCGGCCGGCTGGTCGGCCCGATCGTCGACCGCGCCTACAAGGCGGCGATGCTCAAGGAGTTCGCCGCCCGCGCCGGGGTACCGCTGTCCCGGACGGTCGCGATCGGCGACGGCGCCAACGACCTGGACATGCTGGCCACCGCGGGCCTCGGGGTGGCGTTCAACGCCAAGCCGATGGTGCGCCGCGCCGCGCACACCACGATCAACGTGCCGTACCTGGACACGTTGCTGTTCCTGCTCGGCATCAGCCGGGAGGACGTCGAGGCCGCCGACGCCGGCGATCTCGTCGATCAGCCGGAATCCAAGAAATCTTAAGATTTGCTGAGCGGGACCCATCGAGGCGAGGCCCTCAGCCGAATCAGCTCCAGACGGCCGCGACACGCGGCCGAAGCTGCAGGCCCGAAACCCCCGGAGTCGAAGTGATCGTCAAACCCAGTCGCCGTCTTGGCGCCCTCCTCGCGGCATCCGCCCTGACGGGGCTGGTTCTTCCGGCCACGGCCGGTGCGGACACGGCGCCGCAGTACAACGCAATCGAGGGCGAGGGCAACGTCTCCATTGCCGACATCAGCTTCCACGCCGCCAACCGCGGCCCCACCGGCACCGCTGCCACCGGTTACTTCAAGGGTGACAACCCGGTGACGCACTTCCACGGCCCGATCATCTGTCTGCAGGTCGACGGCAAGCGCGCCGGGTTCATCTACCCGGTCGACAAGACCTCGACGCCCGAGGCCGCCCGGGGCCAGAACATTCTGATCACCGTCGAGGACATCGGTGCCGGGGCAACCGGAAAGTTCGGCTTCAAGCCACTGGCCCCGGACGCGGACGTCACCAAGTGCGATCCGGGCGACACCCCGATCACCGCCGGCAGCGGCCACTTCACCGTCAACCGGACCACCACCGGCGCCGCGTCGACCAGCACCACCCGCAAGGAACTCCGCAAGTAACCGAGCTCGACGCGGGCCGTGCGGTGGCGTCCGGCCCGCGTCGTCGGCTCAGCCTCTGGCGACCGTGAAGTCGATCAGGGTGGCGGAAGCTGGATCGAGCACCGTCCAGCCCCGCGACAGGCGCAGTCGCGCCACCGCCGCGGTGCCGAAGTCGCTGCGTGCGGCGTCGATCAACTCCGGTTCGCCGTCGCCGGCCAGCAACAGCACGAGGTCCTGCAGGGTCGGGTTGTGACCGACCAGCAACAGCGTGTGGACGTGCTTGTCCGTGTCGCGCAGCAGCCGCAGGATGTCCTCGGTATCGCCGCCGTAGATGTCGCGCTCGAACTGCGTGGGCACGCCGTCGCCGAGCTCCATGGCCGCCAACGCCCACGTCTCCTTGGCGCGAGTGGCCGTGGAGCACAAGGTCAGTTCCGGCTTGATGTCGTTCTCGGCCATCCAC
>DATAUG010000016.1:0-5935 GCA_036268355.1 Sporichthyaceae bacterium | reverse complement strand
GCAAACGCGAGCGCCCGCCCGCCAGCCAACCGGTTGCCAACAGGCGGGCGCGGGCTCGGCAACCGGCCACGCCAGCCCCGACGGCCAACGCCGGGACCCTGGCGACGGCGATCAGTTCGGGCACGGTGGTGACCACCGCTCCGACGGTGAGGAACGCGGCCACACCGGCACCCCAACTTGATCAGGGTGCGGGTGGAGACGACTCCATCGTCCCCGGGAGGGGTGGAGTGTTGAGGTCTCGTCGGTCGACCTGGTCCGCCAGCTTTGCCCACGTCACCCTGATCTGAATGGCCGTCAGAACGTCCTCCAGGCGGCGGCCAGCCATTGCCGCAGCGCTGGTCGAGTCGGCCTGGGGCGCGGTGCCGGGATTGCTTCCGGTCCGTTTCCCCAGGACGCTCGCCGAACCCGCCGTGCGCCTTTCGACGCAACGGGCTCTCCACGGTTTCTGCCCTCAGGCGTGGTTGGCCGTAACCCGGGCAAAAGATGATCGACCACGTCAAGATCTGGAATCCCGGTACATTTGTGGACGGAGGAAAACTCGACAGCCCCAGATTGGGGTATGTGTTGCAGGTATTCCCCACGTACTTCGCGCGACACCTCGCTCAGCGTTCCATGGCGTTCGGTCCTGTAACCTATGCCGCCGCGACGTGGGACGCTGGACAAGCGGACTGGGATGAGGTCGAGCAAAGAATCGGGAACAACATCTTCGGCGCCTATGGCAAGTTCGCGGCAATGGGCAACCACGATGGATTGAAGAAGCAGCTTATTTGTCATCAACAATTCGTGTCACTCAAGGAACCCAACAGGCTTGAATGGCACCTTGAATCGGGCCGCAGAGACGCCAGCTACATCGAGACAGTTCACGCCGACTGCAACCCCTCGCCGCCCGACGGGAAATGAAGGCATGAGAAATAGCCCGCTCGCCGCCCTAAATCGTCGCGGTGTCCCGACTTGGGCGTTACTCGTCTGCGTCCTTCTTCTGGTCTCCATTGGATTCTGGAAGGGGTTGCTCGTCGGAATCGACTGGTGGTCGAACGTTTCACCACTGTCCCCCTCAATTCCGTGCCGACCAGCCTGACCCAGGCCCGGAACCTCGCCCACTCCGTGGCCGCAGCCGGAGGTTGTCGCGCAGCGGATCTCGAGGACGAGAACGTGCACGCGCAGCCGGAGCTGGAGCCGTGGACATTCAGCTGTGACATTGGCGAAGATGTGTACTTCGTGACAGCGTGGAACTCGGTAACGGTCGGACAGTCCGTCGTGGATCCATCCACGAACGACGCGAGAAAATGTGGGCCGAATTGGATGGTGACAGTGGCGATCGACCCGACCACGTCGATCCAAGCCAAGTACTCGGCATTGGCCAGATTCCCCGGCAGCCCCTGCCTCGGCGCCGCAGCGCCGACCGAATCCCCCAGCGCTGGCGCCGCGTGACTGAAATTATTGGGACGCCGGGCTCTAACGCATCATGCACAAAGTGACGATGGATCTGTCCGGCAGCGAGGTAGGAACTGCCGACACGGACCACACCGGCAGCACCACGCTGCGCTCGACGATGACCGGCTACGACCTGAACGGGCGCAAAACCGCGGCCAAGGATGCCAACGGCAACACCACCTCGTGGACCCTCGACCCCGGCGGCGCGATCGCCGCTCAGATCGAACCGCTCGCGGCCGGCCAGACGATCAACACCAGCTACGCCCATGACGCCGCAGGCAACCCCACCAGGTTCACCGACGGCCGCGGGAACCCGTTCCTGACCACACACAACACCTGGAACCTGGTGGAGAAACGGACCGAGCCGTCCACGGCGGCCGACCCGAACCCCGGGGACCCTGGACCACCTCGTACGACAACATGGGACGCGTGAGCGCCCTGACCGCACCCGGCGGGGTCACCCAGACCGACACCTACGACGCCCGCGGGAACCTGAGCAAACAGACCGGCGCCGCAGCCGAAGCCACCACGGGGTCGGGGGTGCCCGGCCGCGCAGCTGTGTCACCGTCGGTTGCCGAGGGTCTTTCGCCGAGCCTTGAAGGGATCCGTCGGTCGATTCGACTCCGCCGAAGTGTGCAAACGGGCGGGCCACTTGTAGTGGACACGGCCGACCGACCGGTTGGCAAGATCATTTGACTGTCCGTCAGGTGCCGGCCTTGCCTCGACACCGGCCTGTCATACCCACGTCCATCACTGTGGGCGGGCGGCAAATCTCCGGGATTCGGGGATCCCGGGATCAGCGTGCGTGGGTGGTCACCCAGCCGCTCGGGCTCGACCAGTCGGGCGCTGACGGGGATGCGGCCCGGCGGTGTCACGGCCAGGCCGGGTGCCCACCAGGCGATGCGGCGCACGATCCGGTTGAGGCCGACCGACCTTGTTGGCGCGCGCCCACCAGCGCGGAAGGACCATCAACGCCTCCCGGCACTGCGGACCGGGAGTTCCTGCAGGGCGTGGAGGGCCATCGAGTCCCGCCACCGGATCTGATCACCCATCAGGGCGAGCTTCGGGTGTCGGATGAACAGTCGTGTGAGTTCGACCAACGCGTCGGCAACCGCCCGCTCACCACTCACCCCGGTCATCCGAATCCGCGGCAACCGCAGGGGGCTGCGGACGCCCGAGCCGTTGCAGCGCCTCGCGCGCTGGCACGACCTTCTCGTCCATCTCCGGATCGCCCTCCCCCCGGGCAGTCACGGCCTCGTACGGCGTGCAGCGATCACCACTTCCAGGCAAGCATCCCGGACAAGACCTACGGCGCGGACCCCGGACCGGTCGAACCGGCCGGCCCGACCGGACCGTCCGGCGTTCCCCGTTCGAACCGTTTAGCACATACCTCGGAAATCCGCACGGCCCCGTGTCTCGTCGTAGCCTCACGAACCGTCCCACGAGTTCCCCGCCTACCTACGGGTAGCGGCGGACGTAGGTACGACCGATGCGAGGAGTGCCCTTGGGTCATGGCCATGTGATCGACATAGGTCCGCTTCGGGGTCACGCCCCGCCCGCTCAGGGCGCGGCAGGTCAGGATCGGTGACCCACTGCCGGCGCCTATTTCCAGCGTGCCGAGGTCGGCGAGGCTGGGTGTCGACGCTCACGGAATTCCGCAGGTGGTGGGTCCGGGGTCTGTTCTAGCGGGTGGTCTCCTTCGGTGTCGAGGGCGGTCGGCCGAGTCGCTTGTTCGGCCGGTAGCTAGGCCCGTTCACGAACACAGGTGGCTGCCGTTGATCAGTCGGTCCCACACCCAGTGGCAGGTGGATCTGACGGATGGTCAGGTACCTCCCTTCGGGCACGGCTCGGTGCGGTGGCGATCAGCGCGGCTGTGTGCCGTGCCGCTACTCAGGTGGGCGGCTGTTGATTCCCGGCGGCCCCTGCGGTGGTGGCCAGCCAGGACCTGCTCGCGGCGGTTCCGTTGGCGGCGAGTCGGCTCTGTTGGGCGGCAGCTATGGCGGCGGGTTCAGGGTGATGCCGGCGACGGTGAAGGATCCGCAGGTTCAGCTCCCATCTGCGCTCGTTCCGGGCCAGCCACGTCCCCCCGCGATTTGTCGAGGTGCTTGTTGGCTTCGCCGATGGACATGCCGGTGACCCGGCACAGGTACGCGAGGGCCTCGTCGGCATGGCCGCGGATCTGGGCGAGGTGGAAGTGGGTGGCGGTGTGGCACGGCGTGCACAGGCAGATCAGCCGCCGCAACACCTCGGAACCGACCGTCCGGCCCGGTTCGAGGAGGTACTGCCAGCAGTACCTCTACAAGGTCCCGAACGGCTACGACTGTCACGCCGAGACGGGTGTGAAGTACCCGGGCCGGTGAAGCTCAAGCTGGACCTGCACGAGATCTACAACAAGGGCGGCCAGATCGACCGGGCGCGGCGCAACATCATCGACGAGGCGGTGCGGACCAAGGCACCGCTCGTCGAGAGCATCCCCCGGCAAGGGGTCCGGCCAACTCAAGAAGCACGTGCTGCGGTTCCTGCAACAGCCGGAGATCAAGTCACGTACCACCGGGTCGAGAAGGACAAGGACAACTTCGAACGGGGTCTTCGTGCACTTCCGTTGGAAATAATAAACAGGCCCACAGTGGTACCACGGCATCTCGAGTACGCGGCGTTTCCGGTGACGGAATCCGCGTGAATCATTGTGCGTCACCCGACCCCGCCTGGTTGCAGGCAATCGACCTTGTTCACATGGCCGGAGACTTTGCCGTTAGCCGTGATGTCGAAGGTCAACAGAGCGCGCTGTCCGGAACCCAACCCTGAAGCAACGGCGTTGGTCATGCCCACGACAGTGCCGGCCTTGTCGGTCAATTGGACCTCGACGTAGAGCTCCGATGGGCACCCGTTGTCGGCGTAGGCGTAGGCCTGCATGCAGGCGACGTAGTCGCACGAAGGCCTCGCGACCCATTTGAAATAGACCGAGTCAGCACCCACCGGGGTGTAGCTCGGGTGGGGGTTGACCGGAACACTGGACGCAGTCTGAACACGCACGGTGTCCGAGCCGCTGACCTGCAGAACCTGACCGGCCGGGCAAAAGGTCAGTTTCGGGGTCGCCGCAGGCGCCGGAGTGACAACCGGCGGGGACGGCGGAGCCCCGACAGTGGCAGGGGTCGAGTTGCCGCAACCGGCCAGACCGAACGCAGCAGCGATGGTGGTCACTGCGCTGAGGAGACGGGCCGACACCTTCACGACGAAACTCCATTCCATTTGGGTGTCGTTTCGACGGGTGCACCAGTTGTCCCGTTCCGCACCGAACGAGTGGTTCTCAGGTCATCCGTCCGGCTGACCTCTATGCATGCGCCGGGCTCCCAAACTCGGGATTTCCGAGAACCGTTCGTCTTGCGGTCAAGTCGGGCCGGCGGATCCGAGTTCGGCAGCGCGACGTGGCTTCGCGGGCTCGAGCGGTTCGGCGTGACCGGGTCGGGCCGGTGGTGTCTGGCATGCTCGCCGGATGGACACCGAGGAAGCGCTCGAGGCCGCGTCGGCGGCGTACGACCGGGCCGAGCAAGCCTTCCATCGCGGCCTTGGCCGGCGGCGTGGAGGAGCACCCCCTGCTGGGCCTGGTCGAGGTCGTGGTGGAGGCAGCCGACGAGTGGGAGAAAGCCGCCCGCAACGCCCCCGAACTCTCCGCCGGCGTGTCCCGGTACTACGACCTCCCCGAGGTCCTGGCCACCCTGTGGCGGGACCTCGAAGCCGCCTACCAGGACCGCTTCGACAACCGCACCTGACCGACACGGCCGTCAAGTGGACGGAGTGGTTGGTCGGGTCCTGCAGGTCGGCCTTGATTTGGACGAGTTGGCCGGACATGAAGTGCCCGGTGTGGGATCGGACGGTGATGTCGTGGGTCCCTGGGGTGCCTGTGCATTCGGGGATGGTGCGGATTGTGCCGAGGTTTCGGCCGGAGGGGAGGTTGACGGCCACGACGAGGGTTTGGGTGACGGTGTCGCATTCGTAGGCGAGGGTCACGACGAGTCTGGGTCCGGCGACGCCGGGTGCCATGGTTACTCCCAGGCGCGGTTCTGAGGCCCGATCAGATTCGACCCGCGAGGAACTCGGGAACGTCGGACGTCAGATATGGGGGTTGGAGCGCGCTTTCTCCAGCCGTCAGTGCGTTGTCCCTTACCGGGTGGGGGCGCGCCGGTCGATGCGGCCCTGGTCGTCATCCCGCGGATGTGCCGGCCGAGCAGGGGCACGATTTTGGTGCCCGGTCCGGTGAGGGGCCGGGTTCCCCGGCGGATCAACGATCTTGTAGGTACCGGTAGGGGCCGGCCTGATGTGTGGTGGGCGAACATCGGCTTCGTCCGGGGCGCGGTACCCGTAGAGGGCCACCGAGGTATTGGGGGCAGTCGTGGATCGCAGGTTCCGACGGCGCATTGCTCGCACGGACGCGTCGACCGTCGTCCTAGGGATGGGGGCCGCACTGGTCCTGGCCGCCGCGGGCCCGGCCGTTTCGGCACCG
>DATAUG010000015.1:0-23355 GCA_036268355.1 Sporichthyaceae bacterium | reverse complement strand
GCCGGTGACCTCGCCTGCGCCGGTGACCTCGCCTGCGCCGGTGACCTCGCCTGCGCCGGTGACCTCGCCTGCGCCGGTGACCTCGCCTGCGCCGGTGACCTCGCCTGCGCCGGTGACCTCGCCTGCGCCGTCGCCGGCGCCGTATCCGTCCGCTGCGCCCTATTCCCCGGTCGCTTCGGTCACCCCGCGGCCGGCCCCGCCGGTCGACCGGCCGCTCTACGACCTGGACCTGCCACCGGTCCCGACGGACGACACCCGTAAGCACAGGTTGGCACCGTGGGCCCGGCCACGGCCCGGCGCTACGTCCCGATTCGACACCCCGAGCGCCGCACACCCGGTCGTCGAGGGTCGTCTACCGGGGTTGGCGCCGCCGCCCCCCGCCGCGACACCGCCGCCGATGCCCGTACAGCAACTGCCGCCGCCCCCGGTGGAAGCACCCATCGTCGCGCCGAAGCCACGTCAGGACCGTGCCGCCGCGCGCGCCGCCGAGAAGGCCCGCGAGGCCGCCGAGAAGATGCAGGCCAAGGCCTTGGCGGCGGCCGAGAAGGAAGCCGCACGGGCGCGGGCCGCGGCCGAGAAAGAAGCCGTCCGCGCGATGGCCGCCGCGCAGAAGGCCGAGCAGGATCCCGTGCAGGCGGTCGGCCGCGACCGGCCGGAAGCGGTGTTCCCTGCAGCGTCGAGCGCGCCGGAGGTCATCGAGGCGGTGCGGCTGATCCCGCCCGCCCCGACGAAGGCCGAACTACGCGCCGCGGCGGAGGCCGAGCGCGCGGAGAAGGCCCGCCTCGAGGCCGAGGCCAAGGCCGCCGAGCGCGCCGCCGCCAAGGCAGCCGAACTCGCCGCCGCCGAAGCCGCCCGGGCCGAAAAAACCCGACTCGAGGCCGAAGCCAAAGCCGCCATCGAGGCAGCCCGGAACGCCGAGACCGACGCCAGGCAACGAGCCAAATACGAGGCAGAAGCCGCCAAGGCAGCCGAACGCGCCGCGGCGATCGCGGCGAGGGCGGCGGCTGAGAAGGCCGCCGCGGACCAGCGTGCCGCCGCCGAGGCGGAGAAGGCGATCGAGAAGGCCCGCCTCGAGGCGGGCCGGATCGCCGAGGCCCAGTCGCGGGCCGAGGAGAAGGCGGCCCGCGAACAGGCCGAGACCGACGCCAAATTCGCCCAGGAGGCGGCGCGAGCGGCCGATCGGACAGCCGCGGAAATGGCCCGGGCCGACGAACGAGCCCGGGCCGTCGCCGAGCGCGAGGCGCTCGCGCAGGCCAAGATCGACTCGAAGTTGGCCGCGGAGGCGGCGAAGGCGGCTCGCCTGCAGGCCGAGGTGGAGGCGCATCAAGCGGCGGTCCGCGCCCGCGAGGAGGCCGAGCAGGCCCGCGTCGCGGCCAAGGTGGCGGCGGAGGCCTCGCGGGTCGAGACCATCGCCCGCGTCAAGGAGGCCGCGCAGCACACGAAGATCCGGGCGGAGGCCGACCAGATCGTCGGTGATGCGGTGCGCAAGGCCGAGGAGGATTTCTCCGCCCGGGCCCTGGCCAACCGCCCCGTCTACTACGGACCCGAACTCGAGCCGCCCGGGCTGGGCTATGTGCACCAGTTGATGGCGATGACCGAGAGCCTCGCGTCCCCGGCCGAGATCGCTGAGGAGTTGGCCTTCGTCGCGATGGAGCACCTGGCCGGCTGCGAAGCGGTCGCCGTCATGATCCCGGACGGCGACTGCTGGACCACCGCCTCCGGCATCGGCGTCGGGCGCAGCGACCTGCGCTACCGGCTGTCCGAGGAGCACTGGTTCGTCCGCCACGTACTCGGCGAGGACGAAATCGTGTTGATCGACGACCCGGAGACACTTCGCGACGAGCTCTCCGGGGTGCCGCTGACCAGTTGGCGGTATCTCGTCGGCCTGCCGTTGACCGATGCCAACTCGATGCTGGTCGCGGCCGGCGCGCAGCACGGGTTCCAGGCCGATGCCGTCGCCGAGTTCGTCGACGGCGTGGCCGAATACGTCGCCGAACTGGCCGAGAGCCTCTCGACGCGCGACGTGGCCAGACAGATCCACGAGCGGGGCGGCGGCCGCTGAGGCTCCTCCCGGCCTGCGGCGGCATAAGCCGGAGCCGATTGTGCAGTTCCGTCCGGTAACGGTCTGTGTGTCAAGGTGGCTTCGTGTCAGGGCGTATGGCGCGGTTGCTGGTGAGCAACCCCGGCTTGCCGGCTGCGGCGCTGCGCGTGCTGCTGCTGGCCGGTTGTGCCGTGCTCGCCCTGCTCGGCGACAACGCCGCGGGCGACTTCAGCTGGCTGGCCGCCATGGGCGTGGTCGGTGCCGCGGTAACCGTGCTGGAGGGCACGACACTGGCCGGGGTCCTGGGTCGGACCGGCGAGATCGCGGTTTGGGCGATCGCGGTCCACTCCACGGGCCATGAGGAGAGCCCCCTGCTGCCCTACCTGCTCGCGCCGGTCTTCGCGGGCGGCCTGCTGGCCCAGTCGACCGGGGCGCTGATCGCCGCCGGCACCGCGGCCACGGCGCTGCTGATCGGCATCTCCGTGCCCAACCAGAGCGATCTGCACGTCAAGGACTACACCGTTGCCGCCGCCCAGTGGACGGTCATCGCGTTGATGGGCGGGCTGGTCGCGGCCTGGGCTCGACGATTGCAGGACGACGCCACCGAGTCCGCCACCAACGCGTACGCCGAGGCCCACTCGCTGCTCTCCCAGCTGTACACCGTCACCCGGCAGCTGCCGGGCTCGCTCGACCCGGTGACCACCGCCGACACCCTGATCGAGGAAATCAGCCGCATCGCCCAGTTCAGCGCCGCCGCGGTGATCATGCGCGGGGACGGCGGCGGGCTGACCCCGCTGGCGCATCGCGGCGCGGACCGGCTGGAGTGGGAGCTGGGGCCAGAGGGACACACTCCGTTCGCGGAGGTCTGGACCAACCATCGCTCCCAGGTCAGCGGCCATCAGTTCGCCCGCGACCGGAACCAGCTGCCGGACCTCGCCTCGGGCAGCGCGCTGGTCGTCCCGATCCGGATCGGCGACCGGGTGACCGGTTTGGTGGGCATGGAGACCGAGGCCGTGCAGGCCTACCCGCCCAACGTGGTGACCGAGATCGAGACGCTGTGCGGCGACGTGGCCCTGCGGCTGGAGACGGGGCTGCTCTTCGAGCAGATCCGGGAACTGGCCACAGCCGAGGAGCGGCGCCGACTGGCTCGGGAGATCCACGACGGCATCGCCCAGGAGCTGGCCTCGCTCGGGTACATGGTCGACGAGATCTCCTCGGTCGCGCAGGACGGCGGCCAACCCGACATCGTCGACGACCTGGCCGGGTTGCGTCAGGAGATGACGCGGATCGTGCGCGAGCTTCGGCTGTCCATCTTCGACCTGCGGTCCGACGTCGACCGGCACGGCGGCCTCGGTGCCGCGTTGACGGAATACCTGCGCATGATCGGGACCACCTCGGGGTTCACCGTGCACCTGACCCTGGACGAGTCCAGCCGCCGGCTGCCCGCCGAGACCGAGGCGGAGCTGCTCCGGATCGCTCAGGAGGCAGTCAACAACGCCCGCAAGCACGCCGCCGCCGACAATCTGTGGGTGACCTGCCGGGTGCATCCGCCGGATGCCGAACTGGTCGTGGAGGACGACGGCCGGGGCTTGGGCAAAGGGCGGGAGGACAGTTACGGGCTCGAGGTGATGCGGGAACGCGCCGCCCGGACCCATGCGGTCCTGGAGATACGCGCGCGTCAGCCACGCGGTACCTACGTGGCGGTGCGGGTCGGGCTTCCTGGCGCGGCCCATACCGGTGATCCGGAGGAGTACGAGAAGCTGATCTCCGTCGGCAAGACCCGCCGACGGAACGAGGAGAAGGCACGATGACGACTGTGCTGCTGGTCGACGACCACGAGCTGATCCGGCACGGCCTGCGCCGGGCCTTCGAGCGCGACCCGGACTTCGAGGTGGTCGGCGAGGCGAGTTCGGTGGCCGAGGCGCTGGCGGTCATCCGGGCCACCGCTCCCGAGGTCGTGATCATGGACGTGCGGCTGCCCGACGGCAACGGCTTGGACGCCGTCAAGAAGCTTCGCGCGGCCGGCGAGACGATGGGAATCGTCATCCTCACCATGTACGCCGGCGACGACCAGTTGTTCGGGGCCCTGGAGGCGGGCGCGTCCAGCTTCGTGAACAAGGACGCCCCGGCCGAGGAGGTGCTCGCGGCGGCGCGGCATGCGGCCGCCTCGCCGGCGTCCTTCTCCGCCGCGGACCTGGCCGACGCCATGCGGCGGAAGATGACGCCGTCGGGCCCCGCGCTGAGTCCGCGCGAGAAGGAGGTGCTCAAGCTGCTGTACGACGGCCTGGCGGTCTCCGGAATCGCCAAGAAGCTGTTCATCAGCGAGTCCACCACCAAGACCCACATCTCCAAGGTCTACGAGAAGCTGGGCGCCGCCAACCGGGTACAGGCGGTGCGGGCCGCGCTGGACATGGGCCTGATCACCTCGGAGCGGCAAAGCCCGCGCTGAGGCGTCAGTCGCCGACCAACAGTTGGCGCAGCCGCGCCGCCTGGGCGTCCCAGCCCCAATCGTCGCTCACCCAGTCCCGGCCGGCCGTTCCGAGTTTCGCCGCGAGTGCCGTATCGGTCAGGAAGCGGTTGAGGGCCGCTGCAACCGCCGCGACCGAGTGCCCGTCGACCACGGTTCCGGTAACCCCCTCCAGCACCGCCTCCGGGGCTCCCCCGGAGTCGCCCGCGACGACCGGCAACCCGCAGGCCGAGGCCTCCAGGAACACCATGCCCAGCCCCTCCACGTCCAGACCGCGGCGCCGCGTCCGGCACGGCATCGCGAAGACGTCGCCGGCGCCGTAGTAGCCGGGCAGGTCGGCATCGGGTACCGGGCCGGTGAAACGGACGTGGTCGCCCAGTCCCCGCCTCCGGACCTGGTCCCGCAACCGGCGCAGATAGGGCCCGCCACCGACGATCAGCAGGCAGACCTCGGGGACCTCGGCGCGGACCGCCGGCAGCGCGGCGATCAACGTGTCCTGACCCTTGCGCGGCACCAGTCGGGACACGCAGACCACCACCGGCCGGTGCGCCAGCCCCAGCTGGGCACGTCGAACCGGCCCCGGACCCGGGGCGAACCGCACCGGGTCGACGCCGGGGTGCAGCCGGACCAGCTTCGCGCGGTCGACCGGCCGCAGGGCGCCGGCGATCCGCGACCCGGTGAAGGGGCCGAGGAAGGTGATCACGTCAAGGCCCGCGGCCACCCGGCGCAGCACCCGGTCGCCGCCCGGGACAACCGCCCAGGCGGCCTCGTGCCCGTGGGTCAGGCCGATCAGGCGGCGGGCACCGGCGGCCCGCAACCGGGGCGCCAGCAGGCCCAACGGCATCGCTGCCCCGAACAGCACCGTGTCGATGCCGAACCGACCGATCAGGTCCGCGGCCGCCCGGGCCACCGCGGGCACCGGCAGCAGCAGCGACCCGTGGTGGCGTACGACCGGGTAGCCGGCACCCGCGTCGAAGGCCGCGGCACCGGCGGAGTTCGAGGCGTGGATCACGATCGAATCGGGCGGCTGTCGTTCCACCAGCGCATGCACGAACGACTGGATCCCGCCGGTGCGGGGCGGGAAGTCGTTGGTCACGACCAGGGTGCGCGTCACCGGTAGAGCGTGGCCTACCTGGCCGCCGGCCGTGCGCACCGGCGCTGCCCGAGTGCCGTTTCATCCGTTCCCGGGGGCCGTGTCCGGCACACCGTGCAGCACCGCCCAGGTGCGTGCGTCGGCGATGCGCTGCGGCCCGGTGGGGTGGTCGGCGTGGAACAGCACCGCGGGCCAGGGCGGGTTCAGGTCGGCGAGGTTGCGGACGGCGATCAACTGCTGCAGCGAGATCAGCGTTGCCGGGTCCCGGGTCAGGTTCAGGGCGTGGATGTCGGCCCGCGCCTCGATTCGTCGGCTGACCAGCAGGGTGGGGGGCAAGGTCACCGCCCCGGCCGCCGCGACCAGCGCGAGCACCAGCGCCACCGATTGCGGATCCCGCGGGTCGCTCACCCCGGCCCGCCGCAGCAGCCACCGCGAGCCCAGCGCCAGGTACAGCAGACACACCGCTGCGGCCGCACCGAGCGCGGCTTCGCCCGTGCCCCATGCCACGTCGGATTGTTTCGCGTGCCCCAATTCATGCGCGACGATCGAGCGCACCTGGGCCGGGGACAACCTTCGGAGCGTGGTGTCGAAGATCACGATCCGGCGGCTGGACCCGATGCCGGAGACGTAGGCGTTGACGGCGGTGGTCCGCGCGGACTCATCGGCGATCTCCACCCCCGAGATGTGCACCCCGTCCTGTCGGGCCAGCGCGAGCAGCGAATCGCGCAGCGGTCCCGCCGGCATCGGCTCCAAGTGCGTGAAGGCGGGTTCGACCACGATCGGGTACACGAACGAGGTGACCGCCACCAGCGCGGCGGCGATCGCCGCGCCCGGCGCCCACCACCAGTGCCGTACCGACCGCATCAGCCCGTACAGGACGCCCAGCCCGACGCCCGTCGCCAGCAGTTGGAAGCCGGACTCGATGGCGAAGTCGACCGCGTAGCCGGTCCAGCTCTCGACCACCAGGCCCTGCGCGCGTTGCAGGTGCACGCGCCAGACATCGAACGGCAGGACCGCCAACCGGCCGACGCCGGTGACCGCGACCGTCCCGAGGATGAACCGCACCCAGCGACGCCCACCGAACGGTCGGGCTACAGCACAGATCAGGCGGGCGCCCGCCGGGGTGAACCCGAGCACCAGTGCCGCGAGGAGTTCCGCGGCGGTGCCACCGAGCACAGCCGGCCACAACTGTCGGTGGTAGGCGACCTCGCGGGCCATCTGCGCGGCGGTGAAGTCGCGGTGTATGTCAACCGGAACCGGCCCACCGGGTGGTGCCGGCAGCGTCCGCCATGGGGTGATGCCGACGACCAGGACGACCAGCGCGACCCCGAGCAGCGCGAACGTCGCCGCGGCGGCGAACGACTGCGACGAGCAACCGCGAGGGACTGCGACGAGCAACCGCGAGCGACCGCGACGAGCAGGGGGCGAGGAGCGCAAGCGAGCAACAAGCACCGCGCGGCGGGGCACCTCGGTCAGCCCAGCTCGCTCTTGACGTACTCCCGCCATTGCCCGGTGAACTGCTGCCGGCTGGTCGACAGCACCTCGCCGAATGCCTTTTCGATCTGGTTCGCGCCGCCCGCGGATCCGACCGCACGGTAGAAGGCGATCAGCGTGTCCGGGCCGCCGTAGCGTTCGGCGATCATGCGGCAGGCCAGCCAGGACATTTCGTAGGCCTGGGCCAGGTCCGAATCGGTCGCCGCGAACGCGTCGTCCACCGGCAGGGCGTCGGGCACTCGGCCACGACGCACGTCCGCGGCCAACTCCTGGGCGATCACCTCGGTCGACAGCCCGCTGTCGCGATACCCGACGTAGTCCGCGAGCCCCTCGGCCAACCAGCGCGGGGTCCAACTCTGGGTGCTGGCGCGCACCGCGACGTGGGTGATCTCGTGGCCCATGATCACCCTGCGGCCCACCTCGGACAGCTCGCCGAACGCCTTGGGGTTCACGATGATCCGCTCGGCCGCCGAGGTCGCCTCGACCGTGCCCAGCTCCCCGCGAGTGACCGCGGCCAACTGGCGGTAGGCCGACGGCGCGCCGCCGAGCAGCGTCGCCATCTCGTCCTCGGTGCGGGTCACCTCGATGAGGACCTGCCGCGACCACGGGTGCTTCCAGACCGCGTCGACCAGCGGCACCTCACGATCGACCTCCGCGGCGTAGATCCGCAGTGCGTCCGGCGGCACCAGGCCGAGGACCAGCCCGTGGTCGGCCGCCAGGAGCTGGACCTTGCCGACGTCCCACAGCTCCCGGTGCGGTGCCTGCCCGGTGGGGTCGAAGCTGCCGCTGACCAGCCATCGGCCGTGGCGTGGGGTGAAGGTCAGCACCTGTTCGTAGTGCTGCGGGGCGTTGTCGTAGCCGGTGATGCGGTACGAGACCGCCACGATGTACGGGAAGCTGCCGTCCGCCAACTTGGCCGTCAGCGCGGTGGCGGCCGGCGGGACGCCGCCCGAAAGGCCGTCGGTCAGCTTGAACGACCACGCGTCGAAGGGCACCGCCGAGAGATTGTCGAACCACTCGACCTGGCTGTCGCGGAACTCGGGGTCGGCGTCGTCGACCGTGTCGAGGAACGCAGTGCGGTCCTTGCTCTGCAGCGCCGTCGCCCGCCGGGCCAGCATCTGCGCGACGGTGTCCTGGCGCCCCTCGGCCCGGGTCACCGAGGCCTCGTCGACCGCCGCCCGCGACCCCAGCGCCGCGGCCCGCCCGCCCGAGTGTCGGGTGACCGCGCCGGCGCTGATCAGCAGCAGGATCGCCAGGACGCCGGCAAGCAGCAGACGCATTCCCCGACGGGACCGCGATTCAGTCGACATTGCCGGTGGACACAGCCGTACACCGGCCGCCGGGCGGCGCATCGCAGCTGAGCGCAAAGTCAGACATTTCCGGAATCGTACGTCGCAGGTGGCCGGCCGAGAGGGCTTTCGCGCAGCTCACCGGAACCACGTTTCCACCTCGGTCAACGGCTTCGATCGGTTCGGCAGCTGCGAGGGCTCGCAAACTCCCTGTCGCGCTGCGCTCGCCTCAATCGCCTGTGATTCTCGCTGCGCTCGTCAACAGGCTTCAATCGGCTCGGGAACGCTGAACAGGCTCGCAGGCTCGCTTGTTCGCGCTCCGCTCGCCTCAATCGCCTGTCAGGGGCGCGAAGCGCCCGCGAACGGCATCCGGTCGATCGGCGCCACCTCGACCCGCCGCCCGGGGTTCGGGGCGTGGACCATGTAACCGTTGCCGATGTAGATGCCGACGTGGCTGATGGGCCGGTAGAAAAACACGAGGTCGCCCGGCTGCAGATCGGTGCGCGACACCTTCCGCGTAGCCACGAACTGCTCGGTCGACGAGTGCGGCAACGAGACGCCGCCCGCCCGCCAGGCCATCATCGCCAGCCCGGAGCAGTCCCAGCTGTGCATTCCGGATGCGGCCCAGACGTAGCGGTCGCCGAGGTGGGCCAACACGAATTGGACGACCTTGGCGGCCTGCGCGTTGGTCGGCAGCGGCAGCGAACTCAGCAGCTGACGGGGGTCGAAGTCGCGCGAGACACGCGACAGGCGGGCTCGGTCGGTGGCCTTCAGCCGGGAGAGAAACGTCTGCGCCTGCTGCAACTTCTGCTCGATCTGCGCCTTCTCGGCCGCCAATGTGCGGCGTTGCAGCGCGACGACGGCCAGCTGTTGTGCCGCCGCGGCCTGGCCCGCCGCCAATTCCTGGCGGGCCGAGACGACCTTGCGCAGCTGGTCGGCCTCCCGGGTGGACAGGGCGTCCAGCGAGGCCATGCGGTCCAGGAACGTGGCCGGGTCCTCGGAGAACACCAACTGGAGGGTCTGGTCCAGGCCACCGTTCCGGTAGGCGGAGGCCGCGAACGCTCCCACCGTCTTCTGCAGCTGACCGACCGCGCCTTGCGCGGCGGCCGCCCGGCTCTGTGCCTGGCCCAGCGCGCGTTCGGCGTCGAGCATGGCGTTGCGGGCCACGTCGTAGCGTTCCGTGGCCTGTTCGGCCTGCTGGTAGAGGGCGTCGACCTCGCGCTGCGCCTGTCCGACGTCAACGGTGGAGGTGGCATTGCTCGCGCCCGACACGAGCAGGCTGACGGCGAGCGTGGCCCCGACCAAGGCGGCGCACCGCGAACGTGCGCGTCCGCGACTCGAGCGCAGCTTCGCCACAGCAGGCAACTCCGTCCTTCCTCGACCGCCCACCGGGTCAGCTGACGGGTTCGGGCGGGAAGACGCCCTACGGAGCGCGGCCGTGGCGCCCGGCGAAAGCCCGGTCCGCGGAACGCCCCGACTCACCCCGGGAGGTGGGTCCCCGGCTCCGGAACCAGATGCACCCGTTCACCTGGTGGCCAGACTCGGCGGTGGCAACCACCTCCACCCAGGTGGGTGAAAGCACGGCCGCCGCCCCAAAAGATAGCCGGTGACGGGAGCCCTTCAAATTCGGAGCCCGGCATTTCCCGTTGCCTTGACCGCACCTTGGGGCATTCCTTCGATTCCGAGCCGCTTTACCCTGCGGAATCGCAATTGCTCGCCACGAGGCGTGATCAATTGCTCACGCCTCGCTCCTCGGCGTTTCGCGGAGCTGCCCGGGTCCCTTCAGTCACAAACCCAATCGGCTCGGGAGCCTCGATCGCCCGTGCCCATTGGTTCACTCGCTTCGCTCGCTCACGCCGAAGCGTCGAGTTTCAGCCGCAGCGGCGGCACCAAACCGGACCCGGCCAGCACCGCCAACGCCATCGTCTCCTCCTCGTCGAACCCCGGGAGCGCCGCGCCGGGCGGTCCGAGCAGCACCGTGACAACGCAGTCGGCACATGCGATGTCGCGCATCGTGCAGCGGTCGCAGTCGATGATCATTCCGACCTCCATCCGGGCCACCCCGGCACCTGACCATTTCGTGTGGCCCGGACGCTACGACCCGGCTCCGACAATTCCGCGAGACGCAATTCGAATCCCGGTGGAAACACTGGAATCAGCGGCACCAGAACCCCGCCTGACCCAGCGCGTCGCGGTCGATCTGTCGGTCCCCCGGCCTACGTTCGATCGACATGAATCCAGTGCAGCGAGCGAATCGATGTCACGGCGCCCGCCACACCCGGCCCGCACGCACGAACGAAGGCACGCCGGTGAGCGAGCGCAGCGAGCGAATCAATGTCACAGTGCCCGCCACCAGGCAGTCGCACCGGCGGTCGATGGTGTGCCGATGACCGCCGGCACCCTGCGGGCGGCGCCGAAGCCCGCGGACCACAGCGGTGTCCAGGGCAGCGGTGTCCAGGGCAGCTTCGACGAACTCGGCATCCCTTTGCGCGAGGTGACGTTCGTCGTGGTCGACCTGGAGACCACCGGCAGCGCTGCCGCCGACAGCATCACCGAGATCGGCGCGGTGAAAGTCCGCGGTGGGCTCGTCCTCGGCGAGTTCCAGACGCTGGTCAATCCCGAGACCGCGATCCCGGCGTTCATCTCGGTGCTGACCGGCATCACCGATGCCATGGTCGCCGACGCACCACCGCTGCAAGCCGCCCTGCCGGCGTTCCTGGAATTTGCGGCAGGCGCCGTCCTCGTGGCCCACAACGCCCCGTTCGACGTCGGCTTCCTGTCCCGGGCGTGCGCCCGCACCGGGCGTCCCTGGCCCGGCTTCACCGTGGTCGACACCGTGCGGCTGGCCCGCCACGCCTTGTCCCGCGACGAGGTGCCGAACTGCAAGTTGGAGACTCTTGCCCGGCTGTTCCGGTCAACGGCCGCCCCGAACCACCGGGCGTTGGAAGATGCCCGGGCCACTGTCGATGTGCTGCACGGCCTGCTGGAGCGGCTCGGCGTTCTCGGTGTGCAGTCGCTGACCGAGCTGACCGGTTTCTCCGCCCGCACCCGGGCGGCACTGCGCCGCAAGCGCCACCTGGCCGCGGGCCTGCCCTGCGCTCCCGGGGTGTACCGGTTCGAGGACGCGCACGGCGAGGTGCTGTACGTGGGCACCTCCCGCAACATCCGCGACCGGGTGCGTTCGTACTTCACGGCGTCGGAGTCGCGCCGCCGGATGAGCGAGATGGTGGGACTGGCCGAACGCGTCGTGCCGATCGTCTGCGCCACCCGCCTGGAGGCTCAGGTTCGCGAGTTGCGGCTCATCGCCGAGCACAAACCGCGCTACAACCGTCGGTCGCGCTTCCCGGAGCGCGCCCTCTGGCTGAAGCTCACCGACGAACGCTTCCCGCGGCTGTCCGTGGTCCGCCAGGTGCGCCCGGACAACGCCTCCTACCTCGGCCCGTTCGGCTCGGCACGGACCGCCGAGCAGGCGATGACGGCGGCCCATGAGGCCTTCCGGCTACGGCAGTGCCGGCAGCCGATGTCCGAGCGACATCGGGCGCCGGCCTGCGCGTTGGCCGAGATGGGCCGATGCAACGCACCGTGCGAGGGGCGGGAAACCGCAGCCGAGTACGCCGCCCACGTCGACGAGGTGCGCGAGGCCATGCATTGCGACTCGCGCGAGCTGATCGCGCGGTTGCGCGCCCGGATCGAGGCCCTCGCGGCGGTGGGGCGCTACGAGGACGCCGCCGCGCATCGAGACCGCCTGGCCGCCTTCGCGCGCGCGGCGGCTCGGATGCAGCGCCTGGTCGGGCTGACCGGCTGTGCCGAGATCGTCGCGGCGCGTCCGGCCGAGGAGGGGCGCTGGGAGATCGCGGTTGTCCGCCACGGTCGGCTGAGCGCCGTCGCGGTCGCCGCGGACGTCCGCGCGGTGCTGCGCGAGGTCGAGGCCGCCCGGGCCACCGCGGCGACCGTGCTGCCCGGCGTGGGCCCGCTGCCGGCGGCCGGTGCCGAGGAGAGCGAGTGCATCCTGCGTTGGTTGGAACAACCCGGCACCCGACTGGTGCACGTCGAGGGCGTGTGGGCCTCGCCGCTGCACGGAGCCGGTCGGTGGCGGGCCTGGCTGGAGCAGGCCGAATCCGGCCGGGCCGCGCTGCTGCCCGCCGGGGAACGCGCCGCGCTCGCCGCGCCGCACGGGGCATGAGCATCCCGCTGCGCACGCAACCGCCCCGGTGGTTGCGTTTCGTGGGTGGCTGCTCGACCGACGAACTTCTCCCCATGGGCGGGCACCGCCGACTCATGGATGGCGCACCGATGAGCGCAGCTGACGCTCCGACGAGTACCGCCGCGGGCACCGGCAGGATGTAGCCGTGGTCATCCCGATCCACGACAACAACCCGGTCCGCCGGGTGCCCGTGGTGACCTACCTGCTGATCCTGCTGAACTGCGCGATCTACTTCCTGGGCCCGGACCTCACCGACGCCGGCCTGCCGCCGGACGCACCGGCGCTGTGCCGCCAGGACGCCTTCATTCAGCACTACTCGGCGATACCCGAGGAGCTGGTGCAGAACAAGGCCCTGCCGCTGACCCCGGTGGAGGTCGACGACGGCAGCCAGACCGTGACCTGCCCGGCGTACGAGTTCGACAAGATTCCCGCGCTGTCGGCGTTGACCTCGATGTTCGTGCACGGCGGGCTGCTGCACCTGCTGGGGAACATGCTGTTCCTGTTCATATTCGGCAACAACGTCGAGGACCGGTTCGGTCGCTTTCGGTTCACGCTGTTCTACCTGCTGTGCGGCTACACCTCGGCCTACGCGTTCGCGTTCGCCCAACCGCACTCCACCGAGCCCCTGATCGGCGCGTCCGGGGCGATCGCCGGGGTGCTGGGCGCGTACCTCTGGCTCTATCCGAGGGCTCGGGTGATTGCGCTCGTCCCGTTCCTGTTGTTCCTGCCGCTGCAGTTGCCGGCCTGGCTGGTGCTCGGCGGCTGGTTCCTGCTGCAAGCCTTCTACGCCCAGGGTGGCGGCCTCGGCGACGGCAATGTGGCCTACGTTGCCCACGTGGTGGGCTTCGGCATCGGCCTGTTGCTGACAATGCTCTACATCGGCAGCAACCGAGAGATGCCGGACAGACGAGGGCGGGTGAGACCGCGGTGATCACCGCGATAGTCCTGATCAAAGCCGATGTCGGCGCCGTGCCCGAGGTCGGCGAGGCGATCGCCCAGTTGCCCGGGGTCAGCGAGGTCTACTCGGTCACCGGCGAGCACGACCTGGTCGCCATGGTGCGGGTGAGCCGGCACGACGAACTGGCCGACGTGATCCCGGGGCTGCTCAACCGCACTCCCGGGGTGGTCTCCACCGAGACCCACATCGCGTTCCGCACCTACTCCAAGCACGACCTGGAGGCGGCGTTCTCGATCGGTCTGGAGGGCTGAGAGGGCCCGACTCCGGAGAGGTGTGTTCGCGGAAAGCGCGAACCGGATCGTCGGTCGTTACATTGCGGCGCTGCGCGCCGCTTCGCGCTCGCTGCGCTCGCAAATTCTCCGACAGCTCGCTCATCCGGTCCAGAGACGGTCTAACCGGACCCGCGTAGTCGTCGACTGACCGCGATCCAGCGGTCCAGCGCCGCGGCCGCCGCGCCGGAGTCCACCGCCGCCGCGGCCTGCCGCAAACCGGCGGCCAACCGTTCGGCCAACGGTTCCGGGCCGCGATCCAGCATCGCCAGGGCGGCGGCCGCGTTGAGCAGCACGGCGTCGCGGACCGGACCGACCCGTCCGGCCAGCAGTTCGCGCACCACGGCCGCGTTGAACTTCGCGTCGCCGCCGCGCAGGGCATCCGGTGCCGACCGCTCGACGCCCAACTCGGTCGGGTCCAGCACTCCGGGTGAGACGGCTCCGGAGCGGACCTCCCAGTAGCTCGAGGTGGCCGCGGTGCTCAGTTCGTCCAGCCCGTCGTCGCCGCGGAACACCAGAGCCTCGACCCCGCGTCGGGCCAGCACCCCGGCCATGATCGGCGCCATCCGCCGGTCGGCCACGCCGAGCGCCTGGAACCCGGGCCGGGCCGGGTTGCCCAGCGGGCCGAGGAAGTTGAACATCGTGGGGACGCCCAGCTCGCGCCGCGGCACCGCGGCATGCCGCAACGCCGGATGGAACACCGGCGCGAAACAGAAGGTGACGCCGGCCTCGGCCGCGACCCTCGCGACGTCGGCCGGCCGCAGGTCCAGGGCCACGCCGAGTTCCTCCAGCACGTCGGCGGTGCCGCACGAGGACGAGGCCGCCCGATTGCCGTGCTTGACCACCCGGGCCCCGGTTCCGGCCACCACGATCGTGGCCATCGTCGAGATGTTGACCGTGTGGGCCTGGTCGCCGCCCGTGCCGACGATGTCGACGATGTCGCCCGGGACGTCGATCAACGTGGCCCGGCCGAGCATCGCCCGCGCCAGGCCCTCGAACTCCTCGACGGTCTCGCCCTTGGCCCGCAGCGCGACCGCGAATCCGGCGATCTGAGCCGGCGATGCGTCGCCGGCCATGATCTGGTCCATGGCCCAGGCGGTGTCGTCGGCGCAGAGGTCCTCGTGACGAAGCAACGCGCCCAACAACGACGGCCAGGTACGCGTCACCGAGCAGGCGTCGGCGTTGCCAGGCGGCGGCGCATCAACGAAGCGACCGCGTCGGCGACCGCGATCGGGTCGAGCGGGTGCGCAGTGACCGCGTCCGCTCGCGACCAGGTCGCCAACCAGGCGTCCTGGACCCGGCCGATCAGCACCAGCACCGGCGGACAGCGGTAGATCTCGTCCTTGAGTTGACGACAGATGCCCATGCCGCCTGCGGGCACAGCCTCGCCGTCGAGCACCACGACGTCGATTCCGCCCGCATCCATGGCCGCGATCACGGCCGGCTCCGTGGCGCATTCGAAGATCTCGACGCGGGGCAACTCGGGGGCGGGCCGACGCCCGAGCGCCAGCCGCACCTCGTTACGGGTGTTCACGTCGTCGCTGTAGACCAAGAGCTTCATCGAGGTCTCGACCCGGTCCTGCGCACCCGACACAGCTGCACCGCTCCCGTCCCGAAGCACACCTCGGCGACCTGCCGAGCCCCCGCCGAGCGACCGCCCCGTGTTGATTGTTCGCTCGTTCCTCGCTTGTGCTCCTCGCTTGTGCTCCTCGCTCGGCGCAAGTCGCTCACGATCGCCCGATGCTATCGAGGTTGCTGATCGGCGGCGCCCGCGAACCGGGCGGCCCGCGCCGCCCGCGCGGCCTCCTCCGCCTCCAGGCGGTCCAGGCGCCGGTCCTCCCTGCGCGCCTCCCGCTGGCTGGCGCGAACCCACTGCCTGAACAGCGCGGTGAACACCACGAGCCCCACCAGGTCGCCGCTGGACCACAGGATCCCGCCCGCGGTGTGCTGGTCGGTGAGGGGACTGGGCCCCCAGGCGCGGTCCTGCGCGGTGTACCAGTCCCCCGCGATCAGCGTGGTCATCGACATGATCGCCACGCCCATGAAGGCGTGGAACGGCAGTGTCAGGAAGGCCGCGATCATCCGCAACGGGTAGCTCTGGCGGCGCGGGAGCGGGTCCACGCCGATCAGCGGGGTGTACCAGAGCAGGCCCACGGCCACGAAGTGCAGGTGGACCAGCTGATGCAGCCAGTCGTGCTGCAACGTCAGCTCGTACAAGCCGCTGAAGTAGAGCACGAAGGGGTTGACGATGAACAACGCGCCGGCCACCACTGGGAAGGTCAGAACCGCGGCCACGCGGGAGTGCACGAGTGCCAGCAGCCAACCCCTGGGCCGGGCCGGAAGCGTCCGCAGCGCCAGCGTGACCGGAGCGCCCAGCGCCAGGAACACCGGCGTGATCATCGCCAGGATCATGTGCTGAACCATGTGCACCGAGATCAGGACTTCGTCATAGGTCCCCAGCGCGGAACAGGTCGCGATCAACGCCGAGCCCAGGCCGCCGACCACGAACGACACGGTGCGGCCCACCGACCAGGCGGTTCCCGCCGCCCGCAGCCGCTGCACGCCCCACAGGTAGACCAATGCCGAAAGCGCAATCGTCAGCACCGGAACCGGCTCGAACGACCAGGCCGTCAGCCACCGCGAGCCGCTCAACGGAGCGGTCGGCAGGCCTGGCCCGGCATGGGTCGGAAGCAAGGCCGCGAGCACCCCTTGAGCCTAACTGTCGGACAACTTGAGCGACTGCGACGAGCGAGGAACAGGCGATTGAGGCGAGGGCGGCGCGAGGGCGAGCTTGCGAACCCTCGCAGCTGCCGAGGCGATTGAAGCCTGTTGACCGCAGGGAACACGAGCGAAGAGCCCAAGCGAATCCAGACACGGCGGCCCCGGTCACGCAGCGGCACTACCGGGGCGCAATAATGCCGCCGTGGCGACCGCAACTGCACATGTAGACAGCCCGTCAGCACACGGTGCCGTCAACCGACCGAACATGGTCAGCGTCGGGACGATCGTCTGGTTGTCCAGCGAGCTGATGTTCTTCGCGGGCTTGTTCGCGATGTACTTCACGATCCGGTCGGTGACCGGGCTGGATCACTGGCCACCGGCGGACGTGCACCTGAACCTGCCGTTCGCCTCGCTCAACACGTTCGTGCTGGTGTCCAGCTCGTTCACCTGCCAGGCGGGCGTGTTCGCGGCCGAGCGCGGCGACGTCGAGAAGTTGCGGCTCTGGTTCATCATCACGTTCCTGAT
This sequence comes from Sporichthyaceae bacterium, assembly GCA_036268355.1. Lineage (GTDB taxonomy): Bacteria > Actinomycetota > Actinomycetes > Sporichthyales > Sporichthyaceae > DASQPJ01. Next base: position 6,294 of record DATAUG010000015.1, on the reverse strand, counting down.
GGGTGCGTTCTTCGTGGCCGGCCAAGCCACCGAGTACACCCAGCTGACCAATGAAGGCGTGACGCTGTCGTCGTCCGCCTACGGGTCGATCTTCTTCCTGGCGACCGGCTTCCACGGGCTGCACGTCACCCTGGGACTGTTCGCCTTCCTGTTCGTGCTCGGGCGCACATTCGCCGCCCGCCGATTCACCCATGAACAGGCGACCACCGCGATCGTCGTCTCGTACTACTGGCACTTCGTCGACGTGGTCTGGATCGCCCTGTTCGGCGCCATCTATCTGCTGCGCTGAGCCCTGTCTGTTGCGCTGATCCCCCGCCCCCTGTACCCGAGGACGGAACGCACTTGAAAGTGATCGGTCGGCTGTCAACCAGACGGCGCCATCCCCTGGCCAGATTCGTCGTAGTGCTGTTCGCCCTCGGCATGGTCGGGGCGCTCTACGCGGCCTTCGCGCCGTCCCGATCCGCCGAGGCGGCCACCGGGGCCAGGTCGCTGACGATCGAGGAGGGCAAAGGCCTCTTCGTCAGCAGTTGTTCCAGCTGTCACGGCCTGAACGCGGAGGGCAGCAGCGACGGCCCGCCGCTGATCGGCGCGGGCGCCGCGGCGGTCGACTTCCAGGTCGGCACCGGCCGGATGCCTGCGCAGTCCAAGGACGCCCAGGAGCCGCGGAAGAAGGCCTTCTTCAACCAGGACGAGACCGCGGCCATCGCGGCCTTCATCGGCTCACTGGCGCCGGGGCCGGCCATCCCGACCGCGGAACAGTACGCCAGCGACGGCGACATGCAGGAGGGCGGCCAGATCTTCCGCACCAACTGCGCGTCCTGCCACAACTTCGCCGGCGACGGTGGCGCCCTGACCTACGGCAAGTACGCGGTCGGCCTGCAGAACACCGATCCGAAGCACATGTACGAGGCGATGCTGACCGGTCCGCAGGCCATGCCGGTCTTCAACGACGGAGCGCTGACGCCGGACCAGAAGAAGGACGTCGTCACCTATTTGACCCACATGCAGAAGCAGCCGGACCCGGGTGGTAGCGCGCTGGGCCGACTCGGCCCGGTCACCGAGGGTCTGCTGCTGTGGACCGCTGTGCTGGCCCTCCTCATCGGGGCGGCGATCTGGTTGGGGGCCAAGGCCAAATGAGCGACTCGCACGACCCCCACGGCCACGGGTCCGGGCACGGCTCGGAGCTGGCACACCCGACCGACGACCCGTTCGCCAACCCAGGGCTGCCCCACCACGAGCTACGTCGCACCGACGTCGACGAGCGGGCCGCCAAGCGGGCCGAGCGCCAGGTCGCGGCCATGTTCACGGTGAGTTCGATCGCCACCGTCGCGTTCGTCGTCTGTTTCGTGGCCATCGACCCGCACTCGATCTTCCGCGTGATCGGCCTGGGCGACGTGAGTTCGATGAACTTCGCGCTCGGCCTTTCGCTCACCGTCTCGCTGCTCGGCATCGGCTTCGGCCAGATCCACTGGGCCCGCAAGCTGATGAACTCCGCGGAGATGGTCCAGGACCGCCATCCGATGAAGTCCTCGGCGGCGGACACCGCCGACGTGCTCGAGATGGTCAAGGCCGGCGGCGCGGATTCGGCCCTGCCCCGCCGCAAGCTGATCTGGATGTCGCTGGCCGGCGCGATGGCCGCGTTCCCGATCACCATGATCATGCCGCTGCGCGACCTGGGTCCACTGCCGAAGAAGGTATTGCGCCACACCCTCTGGGCCGAGCCGAAGCGACGTCAGTTGCTGCAGGCCAACAGCCTCAAGCCGATCCGGCCGGAGGACATGCAGGCCGGCTCGCTGATGTCGGTCCACCCAACCGGGGAGGTCACCCCGGAGGACTTGGCGAAGGCGGCCGTCATGATCATCCGGTTGCGCCCGGAGGAGGTCCGTGGCAAGAACGAGGCGGCCAAGGGCTATGAGGGCATCATGGCCTTCTCCAAGATCTGCGTGCACGCCGGCTGCCCGCTCGGGCTGTACGAGCACTCGACCCACCACATGCTCTGCCCCTGCCATCAATCGACGTTCGACCTGGCCAACGGCGGCAGGGTGATATTCGGCCCGGCCGCGCGCAACCTGCCCCAGTTGGCCATCACGGTCGACCAGGACGGCTACCTGGTTGCCGAGCGTGATTTCGACGAGCCCGTCGGTCCGAGTTACTGGGAGCGCGGATGAGCAGTCCTGCGGCCAAGATCGGTGGGGGCGTAGCCACCTACCTGGACGAACGCATCGGCCTGAATGCCGGGGCCAAGAAGAACCTGCGGAAGGTCTTCCCCGAGCACTGGTCCTTCATGCTCGGCGAGATCTGCCTCTACAGCTTCGTCATCCTGCTGCTGACCGGCACGTACCTGTCGCTGTTCTTCAACCCGAGCATGACCGAGGTGCCCTACGACGGCTCGTACTTGCCGCTGAAGGGCATCCCGATGTCCGAGGCGTACGCCTCGACGATGAGCCTGTCGTTCGACGTGCGCGGCGGCCTGTTGATGCGCCAGATCCACCACTGGGCGGCGTTGATCTTCGTCTCCGCGATCGTGGTGCACCTGTGCCGGATCTTCTTCACCGGAGCGTTCCGCAAGCCGCGTGAACTCAACTGGCTGATCGGCAACGGGCTGGTGACCCTGGCTCTGATCGAGGGTTTCTGCGGCTACTCGCTGCCCGACGACCTGCTGTCCGGCACCGGGCTGCGGATCGCGATGACGGTGTTGCTCTCGATCCCGGTCCTGGGCACCTACGTGGAATTCTTCCTGCTCGGCGGTGAGTTCCCGGGCCACGACCTGATCCCCCGGTTCTTCATCACCCATGTGTTGATCATCCCGGGCGTCATCCTGGCGCTGATCACCTTCCACCTGATGCTGGTCGTGATCCAGAAGCACACCCAGTTCCCGGGGGCCGGCAAGACCAACGACAACGTGGTCGGCTTCCCGCTCATGCCGGTCTACATGGCCAAGGCCGGCGGCTTCTTCTTCGTGGTCTTCGGCATCTGCGCACTGCTCGGGGCGATCGCGCAGATCAACCCGATCTGGTTGTACGGGCCGTACTACCCGGACCAGATATCCGCCGGTTCCCAACCCGACTGGTACATCGGCTTCCTGGAAGGCTCGCTGCGGGCGATGCCGAACTGGGAGACGAACATCTGGGGCCACACGATCTCGTGGAACATTCTGTTCCCCGGCCTGATCCTGCCCGGCCTGATGATGACCGCGATGATGGTCTACCCGTTCATCGAGGCGTGGGCCACCGGCGACAAGCGTGAGCACCACCTGTTGGACCGTCCCCGGGACGCGCCCGTGCGTACCGGGCTCGGCGTGATGTCGTTGGTGTTCTACTGCCTGCTGTGGATGAACGGCGGCAACGACCTGATCGCCTACGCCTTCCACGTCGAGATCAACGCCGTGACCCGGTTCACCCAGGTGGCGCTGATCATCGGGCCACCCATCTCCTTCATCATCACCAAACGGGCGTGTATCGGGCTGCAGCGCAAGGATCTGCAGCGCGTGCTGCACGGGCGGGAGACCGGCATCATCAAACGGATGCCGAACGGCGAGTTCATCGAGGTCCACGAGCCGATCAGCGCCGAGCAGCGGTTCAAGCTCATGAGCCGTGAAGAGTACAAGCCGTTGGAGATCGGCCCGGCGACCGACTCCGAGGGCATCCCTGCCCCAGGGGCACCGGTGAAGAAGCTGCAGGCCCGCCTGTCGCGGTTCTGGTATGTCGACACGATGCCGAAGCCGACGGCCGAGGAGTACGAGGAGCTCACCTCAGGCCACGGCGACCACGGCGGCGGTCACCACTGAGTTCCGGTCGGGGCAACCACCGACCTCCGGTGCGGCTGACGCGAAGGCGTCGGCCGCACCGGTTCGGTTTGTACCGCCGATGCCGGGCCGATCAGGACGGCTGAGCGGGGCACCCCGGGCCGACGCGCCCCAAGGTGGGGTCAGCGGTGCGCGGCCGCCGAACTGCGGGCGGATTCCGGGGTGGCCGAGGGCGTCGGGGTCGCGGTTGCTGCGGTGGCCGGGGTGTCCGGCTTGTCCGTCCCGATGTCCGCCGGCCCCGGCGAGGGTTCACCGACGGCTCCCCCCGCACCGTCGGAGCCCGCAACCGCGTCCGGTGGGGGCGCGTCGTGCGGCAGTGCGCTGCCGGCCAGCCAATCGGTCCAGGACAGGTTCCAGTCCCCGTAGCCGTTGCGCAGTTCCATCTTCCGGGGCGAATTGACCACCTTGACGACGTCGCCGATGATCGTGTGGTCGAAGTACCACTTGGCCTGCGGGGTGCTCATCCCGACGCAGCCGTGGCTGACGTTGGCCCGCCCGTGGTTGGCGCCCTGCCAGGGCGCCGCGTGCAGGAACTCACCGCTCCAGGTGATCCGGACCGCGTACTGCACGTGCAGGTCGAAGTAGTCCGGCGCGTCCTTCTGGATGCCGATGCCCTCCCCCGTCATGTGTTTCTCGCGCTCCAGGCCGAGCACGACCTTCGTCCCGCCCCGGGTCAGGGAACCCTTCTTACCGGTGCTGACCGCCACCGTCCGGATCAGTTGGCCGTCGCGGAAGACCTGCATCCGGTGGGACTTCACGTCCACCAGCGTGATCTGGGATCGCCCCACCGTGAAGGGGATCGTCCGGTCCTGGTCGCCGAAACGCCCGCCGCCGACATCGAGGCCCTTCAGGTCGGTGTGCAGCACCACCTTGGTGTTGGCGGGCCAGAACGCCTCCGGACGGTAGTGCACGACCGTGTCGCTCTCCCAGTGCCAGGCACCGACGACCGGTGTGGAGGTGTCCACCAGCAGGTGCCGCTCGACGGCGGCCCGGTCGACGATGGGGTGCGAGAACTCGACCGCGATCGGCTGGCCGACGCCGACCGTCATTCCGGCCAGCGGACTGACCCAGGCCTTCACGATCTTGTCGTCGGTGATCGTGGCGAACGACGAGGAGTTGCGGAACGGGTGTCCGTGATCGTCGGTGCCGCTCACTTCGAACGTGTACCGCTTGCCGTTGCCCAACGGCCCGGTGGCGTGCCAACCCCTGCCGCCGGCGCCCACCGTGCCGGGCACCTCCCGGCCGGCCGGATCGCTGAGCAACACCGAGGTCAGCTTGCCCTGGGCCACCGACAGCGTCGGGGTCGCGTCGGTGAGCACACCCCTGGAGCCGTCGGTCGGACTGGCGGTGAGCACCGCGGACACCGCGGCCGGGAGCGCCGCGACCACGCGGGCGGATTCCGGGGCAGCGGACACCACGCCACCGGAGCTGCCGCAGGCGCTCAGGACGATGACCGCCGACGCCGTGGCAACGGTGCCGGGCAGGACGCGTCGCACACGCCGCCGGCGCCCGCCCTTCGCCCGCATGCGCCACCCTTTCACTTGCCCGGGCGCACCGAAGCGCCGATCCGCTGGAAAGCTTACGCGTCGAGTTCGGATCGGGGGACAGATCGGATTTGTTACGAAACGCGCCATTGACGCCCCGGGGGACAAAAGTTTCCGGGGCGTTACGAATGCCTTAGCTGATGCCCAGCGGCCGTGTGTACTCGCCGCAGTGGTACTCGAGAACGAGGCCGACGCCTACTAGTGGGCGTGCTCGCCGCGGTAGTACTCGAAGACGAGGCCGAACACCGAGACGCTGAAACACGGGATCGCCAGGATGACCAGCCACCACCCGACAGCGACCCCGAGGAAGGCCATCGCGCCGCTGGCGGCCAGTGCCAGCGGCCACCAACTGTATGGACTGAAGAAGCCCAGCTCGCCCGCCGAGTCCTCCATGCGCGCGTTGCGGTCGTCCTCGGGACGCAGGTCGATGCGGCGGGCCGTGAACAGGAAGTAGAACGCGACCAGCGCGCACAACCCGAAGGTCATGACCAGCGCCGCGGTACCGGTCGGGTCGTGCGAGAAGTGCCAGTAGATGGGAATGATCGGGGCGACGAAGATCCCCATGCCGGCGAAGAGGTTGCCTTCGACCTTCACTGGTGTCAGTGCCTTTCGGGATCGTGGTCGGCTTCACCGTAGATCTCGTCCAGCAGCGTCGTGCCGCCCGAGTGGGCGTGCGAGCCGGACAGCTCCGGGTGGTGCAGGTCGAAGGCGGGGCTCTCCGACCGGATACGCGGCATCGAGAGGAAGTTGTGCCGCGGTGGCGGGCAGGAGGTCGCCCACTCCAAGGAACGTCCCCAACCCCAAGGGTCGTCGGTGTTGACCAACGGCGCCCGGCGCGCGGTGTAGATGACGTTGATGAAGAACGGGATCGTCGACAGGCCGAGCAGGAACGAGCCCATTGTCGAGATCGTGTTCAACGTCGTGTAGCCGTCGCTGGGCAGGTAG
>DATAUG010000014.1:0-1974 GCA_036268355.1 Sporichthyaceae bacterium | reverse complement strand
GGTTGCCGTCGCCGCGGTTGCTGTTGCCCTGGTTGCCGTCGCCGATGTTGTCCGAGCCCTCGTTGCCGTCGCCGGTGTTGAGGGAACCGGCACCCGAACGCGAGCAGTCGAGCACGGTCAGCGAGGCGAACCCGGTCAGTTCACTGGTCCGGCCGACGGCGGAGACGACCAGCGGGCCGCGATCGGTCGCCGGGATGGCGATGGTGAGCGTCGCGCCGCCGGTGCTACCGGCGGTAACGCTCTGCACCGGGGTGGACGCCGTGCCGAGGTAGACGTCGATCGTCTCGCCCACGTTGAATCCGCTGAGCTGCACGGTGATCGTTGTCCCGGCGCACGGCGATGGGCTGTTGACCGCCACCGATCCGCTGGGCCCGTACGGAGCCACGGCGTTGCCCGCCGCCCCGCCCGCCAGGACCAGGAATCCCGCGGCGAGCCCGACTGCGACGTTCGTGGCGATCTTCTTCACAACGATCATCTCCTAACGGCACCGGCCCGGCGTCGCTGCGCAGCCGGGCCCGCCCATGTGGCCGGCATCCGGTCAAGAGTTGATCATCAAGATCCAAGCGCCCGTTACGGTACGAGGAATTGTCCGGATATGGCGTCACACGGATGGCCGAAGACCGCAAAGTCTCCCCGACGGAATTCTTGTCCCGGACCATCGGAACAAGTGTCGGGAACCCGACCGGATGGCTCGTCCGGTGCAAAAGTCATGCGAGGGCATGATCTGACGATCAATCAGAACAGATGGAATCACAGAGCGCGTGTTACCTCCGGCGCCGGTCTCAGGGCGACGGCGGGGGCAGGCCGTCGTTGGCCGGTGCGGGTGGTCGAGGTCGGCCTATTCTGCCTGGATGGCCGACGCCGAGGATGTCCGCCGGCTCGCGCTGGCGCTGCCGCACGTCGTGGAGATCGACAGCGACGGATTCGACTTCCGCGTCGCCGGCAAGGGCTTCGTCTGGTCCTATCCGGACCGATCGACCGGTCGAGGCCGGGTGATCCGCAGGGACGTCGCCGTGCTCTACGTGGGCGAGGAGGCCGAGAAGCAGGCGCTGCTGCTCGGTGAACCCGACGTCTTCTTCACCGCCTCTGGCTACGACGGCTGGCCGCTGGTGATGCTCCGCCTGGCGAAGGTCGACCGCGAACGTCTCGAGGAGTTGGTCACCGATGCCTGGCGGATGCGCGCACCGACCGACCTCCTCCGGGAGGGAACGGAGGCCGGCCGTCGAGCTGAACCCTCGAGCTGACGGTCCGTCAGTAGCCGGTGAGGCCCAGGATCCCGGTCTGACCGAATGCGTCGTGGTGGTTGATGTTGCAGAAGTAGCGGCGTGCCGGGCGGTTGGGTGACTTGGTAGGAGGTGGTTGTCGGGCCCTTGCGCGCCTGCGCCATGCCGACCTTCTGCCCGTCCGGGGTGCCGTTCTCGATCATGATCATGTGGCCCGGGCACATCGGGAACGGGTCGCACATGCTGGTTGCGCAGGTATCCCTGGGCGCTCGGTGGGCATGGGGCCTGGCGGCAGAACCTGAGGTTGGACAGGTCCAGGTTCACCGTTGTGCCGGCTGCCGATGCCGGCGCCGCTGGGGCCGGCAGGGCCAGCGCAGTGGCCCAGCCAAGGACGCGAATCATTTCCTGCCTCCTGGAATCATCCATCCGGTGAAGTTCTGGATGCAGTTCACGGCGAGGCGGGCGTCGTGGCGAGGCTAGGAGCCGCCTGGGCCGGGCGCAATGGGGTGGCTCGCCATCGGCGCCGCGGTGCCCCCACCACGGCGAACACCCCGTTACGGAAACGGGAACCCGAACGGGCCGGATTGGCGGATGCCGTGATCCACGTCCGCCGGCGCATGCCACCGAGTGGACCCGCTGTCCGACATGACTGGTTCCCGCGGAGACTGTCCCCGGACCGCTGCGCCACGGAGGACCCATGACGACCGAATCGAACGACCCGAACGCGATGCGGCCCGGCTGCCCGCCCGTC
>DATAUG010000013.1:0-2083 GCA_036268355.1 Sporichthyaceae bacterium | reverse complement strand
GACGAACTCGGCGTCGGGGTCGAGGTCGCGGCGGATCAGCCAGGCGCAGGCGGCCCGGTCGATGTGGATGTTGGCGCGGGTGGTCCACTTCACGGCTGCTCCATGACGGGGATGTCCGCGACCGGTTCAGTCGACTCAGTGCCGGTAGTGGTGAGGTCCAGCACTGCCAGTCGTGCGGTGTCTCGTTCCGGCGGGGGGAAGTAGTCGCGGCGTTGGATGCGGCGCAGTTCGGCGCGCAGTTTCCGCGAGGCCGCGGCACGTTCGGGAGCCGGCGTGCTGGTCGCGGCGGTCGCGGCAGTGATGACGTGGTCGTACTCGTCGGCCCGGGCGGCGGCCATGGTGGTGGCCAGCTCCTTCTCCGCGGCAAGGGTGGTGGGTTGGGCCAGCCATATTGTCGCGCTACCGGCGGCTTCGGTGATCTCCTCGGCGATCCATTCCAACTGTTCCTGGGTGCGGGCATCGGCGGGTAGGGCGATCACGCCGTCGCCGATCTGGGCCACGCCGAGGCGTTTGAGCTTGCGCCAGATCGTGATCCGCGGTGTGGAGGGTTCGCGCGGGAGCCGGTAGGACAGCATCACCCACGTTCCCGGTCCGGCCGGTCGATCCGCCACGCCGCCTCCGGCTCCTGATAGTCGCTGTCGGCGACGCCCGGCCATCGCCGCCATAACTGTAACCTGGGTTGCATTCTACGGTGTGGGCTGGCGGGCAGGACAGGTGAGGTGAGTCGACGGTGAGGCACTCTGCGCCCGACCCGGGATCTCGGAGATGAGCTCGGAGCTGTCCGATTCTCCGCTGGACACCCGGAGGCTGTCGCTTCGATCGCGAACAGTGTTGCTGGGCGTGGTGCTTGTCGCGTTGGTTGCGGTTGTCGTGGTGGTTGTCGCCGCGCCCCGCCGCGCGGGGGCCGAATCACTGCCGCTGCGGATGGTCGGGGAGATCAGCCTGCCCGGTGACACCTCGCGGCTCGACTACGCGAGCCTGGACCCGGGTCGGGCGTTGTTGTTCGTGGCGCATCTGGGGGCTAGCGAGGTCATCGAGGTTGATCTCGCCGCCCGCCGTGCGGTGCGGACGATCCCTAATCTGTCGCAGGTGCACGGTGTGTTGGTGGTCCCGTCGTTGCATCGGGTCTACGCGAGCGAGACCGGCGCGAACAGGGCGGTCATCCTGGATGAGGACAGCGCCGCGGTCCTCGCCCAGACCCCGACCGGGGACTATCCCGACGGGTTGGCCTATGACCCGCGCCGCGGCGCTATCTGGATCACGAACGAGTCCGGCGGGTCGGAGACGGTCATCGACGCGGCCACCGCCGCGGTGCGCGGCACCGTGGCGCTGGGCGGCGAGGTCGGCAATGTCGCCTACGACCCGGTCGCGGATCAGTTCCTCGTCGCGGTGCAGGGGCGCAATGACCTCGCGGTCATCGACCCGACCACATTGGCGATCACCCGCCGGGCCGCGCTTCCGGGGTGCGAGCACGGCCACGGCCTGGCCCTGGATCCGGTGGACCGTCTCGCGTTCATCGGCTGGGAGGGCAACGCCACGCTGGTCACCCTCGACCTGGCGACGTTGCGGGTCATTGCCACCAACCCGGTCGGGGACACTCCGGACGTGCTGGCCTACGACCCGGGCCCGCGGCGGTTGTACGTCGCCGCCGAAGATGGCACGGTCAGCATTCTCGATCAACGTGGCAGGGCGACGGTCGTGGTCGGTAGCGGTCATCTCGCCGACGGTGCGCACGTGATCGCTGTGGACCCGATCAGTCATCACAGCTTCTACCCGGTCCCGCACGGCGCGGACGGGCACCCGGCGCTGCTGGAGATGGAACCCACCCAGTAGGTGTCCGCGGCCGCCCGTCGCACCGCTGGTGTGCGCCGCGGGTCTGCGTCGGTCAACTGTTGGGCGCGAGGTGGGTGGCATCCAGCGCGCCGCGCACCCCACGAGCGAGGGTGACCGCGTCGTTGACTCCCCAGAAGTGCAGGTAGAACAGCCGGGGTTCCTCGGTGAGGCCGTGGTTGTGGATAGTGACGATCTGTATCCCGCCGCGGCGCAGAGCGGTGATCACGTTCTGGATTTCAGGGGCGGTCAT
>DATAUG010000012.1:0-1546 GCA_036268355.1 Sporichthyaceae bacterium | reverse complement strand
GGCGCGGCTGTTCCGCGCGTACTTCAGCGACTGCATCTCGGTCTTCGACGTCGACTCGCTCGTCGAGCTCGGTGCGGAGATCGGGCTGGACACGCGGGAATTGCGCGCTGCGCTGGAGGATCGGCGGTACCGCCGCGCCGTCGAGCAGGACGATCACATCGCGCGGGCGCGGGGGATCGAGGGCGTCCCGTTCTTCCTGTTCGCCGGCCGCTTCGCGCTGCCCGGGGCGGACACTGTCGAGACGTTGCTGCGGGGGCTGGAGCTGGGCTGGGAGCACGGAAACCAGGCCCCGACCTAGGTGTTGGCCTCGACCGGAGCCCGGTGCGACGAGACCGGGTGCGAGATCCGGTAACGGTCAATTCCGGATCGGGCCGCCACCGCCGGTTCCAGCCGCACCGCCGGTTCCGGTCGAGGACGAGCCGCCGCCCGACTGACCGGAGGAAGCGCCCGAGCCGGTGCCGGTCGACCCGCTCGAACTTTCGCGGGGGCTCGACTGCCGCTCGTGGGTGCCGGTTCCGGTGTCGGACGAGCTGCCGCTGCCGCGTTCGGTCCGCGCCGAGCCGGTGTCCGAGTGCGAGTTCGAGCTGCCGGCACCGGTGCTCGTCGAGTCCGGCCGGGTGTTCGACGATCCGGTGCTCGAGGAGCCGGTGCCGGTCGAGTGCGAGTTCGAGTTGTCGGTCGTCGAGGTGTTGGTCTGCGTGGTGCCGTTGGTGGTGGTCCCGTTCGGCCCACCCGGCCGGCCGTTGTCGAACTGCGGGCGCGCGACGCCCTGCGGAGCGTTGGCGTCCGGCGACCCGTTGGTGCCCGGCACGACGCCGGTCGGGTTCTGGTTCGTGGCCGGGGCGCCGGGGACCTGGTTCGGGGTGTTGTTGTTGGTGGTGTCCTGCTGGTTGTGGGACGGCGGGTTGAACGCGCCCGTTCCGAGCCGGGCCGGCAGGTAGGGCTTGTTCGCCGGGGCGTCCTGCGCCCGGCCGAAACGCTGCCAGTCGTGGCCGTCCCAGCGCCAGATGACGTGCTCGTGGCGGTCGGTGCCCCACTGGACCCAGTCGTCGTGGTCGGTGACCGGGTGGTCCCAGGCCGGCCGGAACCACCACGGGTGGCCGTCCCAGTCGCCGTCGGCCCAGGCGGAATCGGCGTCGGAGTCCGTATAGGCGCTGTCGTCGCTGCGGATCACCTCGGACTGGACGCCGTCGCTGCCGTTGTCCGAGTCGGCCACGGACTTCGGGGTCAGCTGGTCGAAGGCGTCCAGCACGGACTTCTGCAGGTCCGGGCTCAGCCCGGGGCACTGGTTCAGGCTGGACAGGAACAGCAGCACTTCGTGCTTCTGGGTGTCGTTCAGCCCGGGGATGTCGACGGTGTAGACCTTCTGCACCGCCGGCGGGACCTGCTGGGCCTGCTCGAGCTGGTTGAAGAAGTCGTTGCCGCGCGACAGCACCGGGTCGCCGGCGGCGACCCGCGGGGTCAGTTGGGCCATGCCGCACTGCACGAGGGGAGAGCCGGTCGCCGCGGCGATCGGCTGCGCCTCGCTGACCGGGCTGGAAGCGGT
>DATAUG010000011.1:0-16231 GCA_036268355.1 Sporichthyaceae bacterium | reverse complement strand
GTCGCGCCGACCGCCGCTCCCGTGCTCCATTTCTTTGCGCGAAATCGTCTGACGTAGCGTCAGTTCGCCATGGGCCTATCCTCCACGTCAGCTTCGACAGGGAGACGGGCAAGGGTCAGATCCGTCAGGCGCCGACGTCCGCACGCCGGTCTCACAGTCCAGGGGACCTGCAGGTGTCCTTGATGCGCAGGACCAAGTGCATCGGGTCGGTCGGACTCGGCGCGAACTGCGGGATCACGTGCAGGTAGTAGTTCCTTGCCTCGGTCGACTCGGCGTGCACGAGCAGACCGCGACAACCGATGCCGCTGGACAGGACCGCAGTGCGTTGCAGCACGTCCTGCAGCATGCCGTAGCCGAGGCCTCTGCCTTCGTGTCCGACGTCGACGCCGAGTCGTGCCAGGAGCACGACAGGTTGGGGGTAGCGCCCCGTGCCCTTGGTCATGGCCTCGGGCAGCGCGGCGAGGTCGAGGTTGGCCATGCACCAGGCGTAGTACGCGATCACGTCGTCCGTGCGCGCGGAGTCGGTGACGACGAAGACCTTCGTCAGATCCGAGGAGGCCGACTGGCGGGCGAACTTCTTCAGCCACCGCGTCTGCTCCTCCGAGCGACACACGAACGGGTCGAGGTTGTGGTGCCGCTCCAGGGGCGCCGGATCGCTGTAGGTCACTTACCGAACGGTGAGGGTCGCGACATCAGGGCGACGACCCCGGGCAACGAACGAGCGGGCGCGGCGTTGAGGTCCTCCCACGCCTTCAAGGCCTCGGCGCTGAGGGTGAACCGGGTCCGATCGGCGAGCACGCGGCGCGCCTCCACGAGCAAGGAACCCACCACGAAGGAGGTCAGGTCGGTCTCGCCGGCCGCGACCGCGGCGTCGATGATCGACCGCTCCTCCTCCGTGGTGCGCACTTCCAGGCGCCTGGAACGTCGCCGCGTCTCAACCGTCATCAGATCTCCTCGATTCGTACGGCCATTGTACGGCCAGCGTCGTCCGTCGGTCCAGGAGTCCTCCAGTCGCACTGTTGGACCGTCCAGCCGAAAAAACCGCTGGATCGCCACCGACGGCTCCCCCGCGCCCGACAGGTACGTCTCCGGCCACACCACTGGGATCCCGCACCCTGATCGAAATCAGATCTGTCCGGACGATCCGGCGGTCGTCGTGCGCAAGCCGCCCGCGCCGTCCCCCGAAGCATGGTGGCTCCACCTGGCGGGACGTGTCCAGGTCCGAAGGACCGCACCTGCCTTGACAGTTCAGAGGTTGTTCTGAACACTGTGTTGGTGGAGATGACCCTGTCGAAGTTCGTCCAGATGCCGACCAGCGGTCTCAAGCCGTTGGACGCCGGGGAAGACGTCGTCCTGACCCGGCGCGACGGTGAGGACCTGCTGGTGCGCCGGGCGCGCGACGTGCGCCGCTCCGAGGACTCGCTGGCGCATCTTGCGAACGTGGTCGCCCGTATCGCTGCGGTGGAGATCCAGGAGCCCACGCTGGCCGCGCTACGGGACGAGTTCCCCTGGCTGGGTCTGCTGAGCGACGACGAGGTCGTCGCGTTCGCGAACGAGTACCTCTCGGTCGCCCGTGCCTGCGCCGCGGTCGCGAACTTCACGCAGCTGGAGATCGTCACCCAGGCTTGGAGGTCGACGGCCCAGATGGCCGGCGACCCCGAACTGCGCGCCCTGGTCGCGAGTCGGTTGGGTGAGCAGCCGTTGGTGGCCCCCGACCCGCGCCGGACTCCCGCGGCCCCGAGGCGTTGACCGGCGAGGCGGGCAGGCAGGTAACCCCGATCCCCCGACCGAGCAAGCGCTCGGACCATCAGATCGTGTTCGCGGGAGCCGGGGTGGAGCGGGAATGGTCGGACTGCCTGGCCGTGGCCCGCAACGCCGTCTGCGACGCCTGGTACGCACTGACCATCGACCCGCTCGCCGTGACGCCCCGTCAGTACCGGCTGCGCGGAGCTGAGGCGACCAAGACCTACCAAGGTCTGACGCTGCAGCAGTGGGAGTACAAGATCACCGACGGGGGCCGGTTGCTGTACCTCGTCGACCCGGCGCCGGTGCTCGACTCGCGGGGCAAGCAGTTGTTCGCCGGAAGGGTGATCCTGCTGCTGGCGTCTCCCGGTCACCCCAAGCACACCGAGAAGGTCAAGGGCGGACGGAAGAGCCCGGGCCGACGCTGACTGCTCGCAGTCCGTTCTCCCGCACCTAATTGATTGCATTCGGCCGCTGCACGGCGCCTGACGCGGCTGGCCCTGTCCGCCACCGCCGCGGCGGCGGCGCCGCCCGGCCCGCCGCAGCCGCTCGAGCGCGGCCTATGGAAACTCCCCCGCCCTCGACGGCTCGCTCCGTCCACGGCACCGCCGTCGGACACTCGGTCGTCGGACCGGCGAACCGAAGCCCCAGCCGGACGCCGCCCCGGCCGACGGGCTCAACCCAGGTAGAGCCGCAGAGCTGTTGCGATCAACAGGGACCGGTTTATGTCGTGGGTGCGGCCGAGGGCGACGATGGCCTCTAGCTGGCGGTCGGTGATGCGGATGGTGGTCTGCACCGTCGGTTCGGCGGCCGCGCGTACCTGGGGGATGTCGAACAGGGAGCCGCTGTCGGCCGGCTCGGTCTGCACCGCCAGCGCCTCGCCGAGCCGGTCGTGCGTGCTGTTGATCGCGGCCAGCATCAGGGCGGTCGCGGTGGTGGACCGTGCGATCGCCGCGCGGTGCAGACGCTGGTGCAGGCTGCGCGGGATGTACACGGTGATCGAACGCAGGTACTGGCGACGCTCCGGGACCTGGCCCCCCCGGGGCGCGCTGTCCCTGGTCGTGCGCGTCGGCGCGGGCGACGCGGCTTCCGGACCGCGACGAAGTTCGGTTTTCGCCGGCTGCGCGCTCGGGGCGGGCCGTGCAGCCGGCGCGGTGGGTGTCGGCTCGTTGCGGTCGGTCGGGTCGGTGCGCAGGACCGCCAGTGGCCGTTCCTGCGGTACGGGAACGGGCGTGGGCCGAGTAGTGGTCGGCTGGCGGCGAAGCAGGCCCGCGAGGTCCGGGGTCGCCATCGGACTCGGCGTCGGGCTCGGCGTCGGGCTCGGCGTCACCCCACCCATGCCGTGACCTCATTCGCCGCGGCGGTCTGCGCCTCGATGGTCGCGATGCGCAGCAGGATCTCGTGCGCCAAGGCGGCGTAGTCGCCGGCCAAGGCCGGGGCGGAGCCCGGTGAGACCGGTCGGCGGCCTTCTCGCAGGGCCTGCCAGAACGGTTCGCCCTCGAGCGCGGCCGCGTGTTCGTGGATCAGCAGGCCGCGTCCTCGGGCATCGGTCGCGGTGACGCTGTGGCGGATGGTCGCCTCGAACAGCGGTGCGATCCCGCCGAGCGCCTCGGTGATCTGCTGCGCGATCTCGCGGCGCAGGCGGGTGGCCGAGGCCGCGATGTCGAACAGGACCACGCCGAGCAGTTCGGCGCTGGGGTTGTGGGAGCGGGCGCGGACCAGCCGTTGCGCTATGCGCCCCATGCCTTTGAGGCTGGCTGCGTCCCCGCGGGTCGGGATGACCAGCCAGCGGGCCGCGCCCAGGGCGAGCATCTGCAGCACCGACTCCCCCGGCGGGCAGTCGATCAGCACGAGGTCGTAGTCCTGCGTGCCGAGCAGACCGGCGAGGGGCCCGGCCAGGGCGTCGGCGAGCTCGTTCTGTTCGCGCCGGCTCCTGGCCAGCAGCAGACCGGCGAGGTCCTCGAGCTGGTCCCCGCCGCAGACCACGTCGACGTTCTGGCGTACCGCGGGCAGGGCGACGGTCAGCGGCGTGCCGGCCGCTACCGATGCGACCAGGCCGGAACCTCCGTCACCCTCGCCCCGCCCGGTGTACCCGAGGTCCTCCCCCACGTTGCCCTGTGGGTCCAGGTCGATGAGCAGCACCTTGTACCCGGCCACGGCGGCCAGCCCGGCCAGGGTGGTGACCAGGCTGGTCTTGCCCACCCCGCCCTTCGAATTAGTGACCGCGACGACGCGGCCGAGGGCATCCCTGTTCATGACGTCCAGGTTCCCGCGGGACTGGTGGTGCTGTTGGTACCGACACGCCCTTTCGCCTGGCCTGCTCTCCCTACGCCTGGCTGTATCGCTCGTTGTATCGCCGTCTGGCCGTCTGGCCGTCTGGCCGTCCGGCCGTCCGGCGCAGGCCACGCTGCAGGGCAGGCCGGAACTGTCGGCGTCGCCGGCGGAGCCGGGTCCAGGAGCCCGAACCAGGTGTCCGATCCCCCAGGATGCCCCTGTCCCCCGAGGGTTGGCTCGCGTCTCGGCGTCGGGCCCGTCCGCCTCCGTTCCTGGTCGCTGTCTCGCACGTCGTATCGCTCGCTGTATCGCCGCCCTGCCGCCGCTGAGGGTGCCTTTCGGGATTCGCGGCGCCCGATGGCTCGATGTGGCCGGCACGGGGTCCATCTCGTCGTATCGCGGCCGGTATCGCTGGTTGTATCGCCGTCTCGTGGCCTGTTCGTCTTCGGTCGTGGACCGGGCAGGTCGACGTGGGCGCCCGGATTCTCCGTCCGCTCGGCGGGGCCATGAAGGTGCACTGGGCGGACTCGCTCGACCGATCCGGGCCCGCGCCGGGGGAGCGCGGACGGGTGTCGCTGCGCGACGGGTGCGGGTCGCCTGCCTCGCCCGCCTCCCGGCGTTCGCAGGTCGCCGGGCACTGCCTGGGTCCGGGGCGCCCGGATGGGGACCGCGACCTGGTGACGCCTCGGCAGGCTGTGGCCTGGAGGATGGCCGGCCGAATCGCCCCGAGCGGCGGGGGGCGGATGGTGCGGGGCGTAGGTCGTGCTGTATCGCGGCCGGTATTGCTCGCTGTATCGCCGTCCTTCGGTCCCGGGTGCTCTGTGTGGCGCGGCCCCGGGTTGGCGTTGCTCGTGCTGGGCGCCGGTCGCCGGGTAAGCCCTGCCTCGGCCGCGGCGGGGCTCGAACTCGTCGGGTTGCACGTGACGTCGAGGTTGCGCCCAAGCGGTCCCGTAGCGATGGTCTGCGCCGAGGCCTCAGGCCGGTCCGGTGGCTCAGGCCTGGTCATCACGTTTCGCGCTGCGCGGATCCGGTGGGTGTGCCTGCTTCGGCTGCACCCTCGCACCGGTTCGCCCGGCCGGGTCAACCCCAGGACGGTGTCCTGCCCTGCGGGCTGCGGGGTTGACCCACCGGTGCGCCGCGGCGCGGGGGACGGGTGCATCAGCAACCGCACCCACCGGAAGGACACCGATCCAGATGACAAGCACCAGCGAGCCCGCCACCGGCCGACCCGTCACCGAGCAGTTCACCACCCCGGTCGAGATCGTCATCTGCGCCGACTGCGCGTCGGTGCTGGCTAACGGGACCGATGGTTGGGGCCTGGAAGCGGCGGGCCGGGAGCTGGGGGAGGTGCACGCCGCCCGGATGCGGGAGTCCGAGGCGTCGGTGGGTTGCCTGGACGGCATTCCCGAGGGCGCCGAGCAGTGCCCGGACCATGCGGAGTGGTTGTCCGCCGCGCGGTGCGAGCTGTGCTGCGATGACCGGCTCGGTCCGCGCCTGTCGGCCGTGGAGTTCTGGGTCCGCCCCGAGGCGATCGAGGAGTTCCTGGCCGGCTACGTTCAGTGCGCGTTCTGGTCGTCCACCGACGAGGCCGCTGTGCCGTTGGACGCGCGGTTCGAGCCGGGGGATCTGTCGGCTGCGGCGTGGCTGGGCATGCGCGCGGACTGCTGGGACTTCGTTCACGCGAACCTGGACCGGCTGGATGCCTATGTGCGGGCCGGGCGCAGCATCGCCGATGCCGGGGGAGACTTCTGGTTGACCCGTAACCGGCACGGCGCCGGGTTCTGGGACCGCGGCCTGGGTGAGCTGGGGGACAAGCTAACCGCCGCCGCGCACCCCTACGGGAGCTGCGAGCTGCACGTGGGGGAGGACGGCGCGGTGCACGTGAACTGAACCTGCGCCCGCGTACGTGCCGGCCTACCGGCCGTGGGCCTGCCCGCTGCCGATGGGTCAGGTCGTGGAGATCATTGCCAGGAACGCTGCGGGGGTGTGGACGGGGATGCGGCCGGCCAGTCCCAGCAGGTCGGAATCACCGGAGACGAGCACGGCAGGCGCTGCCGCGGCCAGGGCGATCAGGTAGTCATCGTCGGGGTCCGGGGATCCGACCGCGGGGGCGCCGGGCGGGTCCTGGACGATCCCGGCCTGGGTGGCCAGCACGTCGAGGAATTCGCGTGCCTCACCCGGGGTCACCCGGGCGGAGATCTTCGGGTAGGTCAGCACCCGGGCCAGCTCCTCGAGCAGGGCGGGGGAGACGACCAGCTCGTAGGCGCCGTCCAACCAGGCCCGCAGCAGTGCTGCCGGAGGACCGGAGCGGGACAGCAGCGCCGAGACGAGCACGTTCGGGTCCAGGACGGCGCGCACCGCTGGGCCGGGTCTCAGTGTCGGTGAGGTCTGGTGGCCTGCTGGGCCTCGATGGCCAACGCCATCGCCTCGTCCGGGTCGAGGTCGTTCTTCGCCCACAGCCGTTCGAGCAGGTCCAGGCCCAGGTCCCGGCGCAGCGCCTCCTCGATCACCTCGCTGTCGGCCTTGCCGGCCCGGGCTGCCTTGACCCGAACGGCGGTCATCACCTGCTCGTCGAGTGTCACCGTCGTACGCACCTTCGACATATCCGCATCATAGCAGCATGATGCGTCCGCGCCGGTATGTAAGGTGGACGTCCTCGCTGTGCGGGTCGAAGGCGCACGTGGGCGCAGGATCCCGGCGAGCGCGGGGCAGTGCGCGGGGCAGTGCGCGGGGCAGTGGCTCTCGGCCGCGGCTTGGCCGGCGATGAGCGCGGACTGCGGCGACTTCCTTCGCGCGAATCTCGACCGGCTGCAGGCGTACGTGTGTCCCGGCAGGGGATCACCGATGCCAGGCACGAGTTCTGGCCGACTGTAATCGGCGCGGGGCCAGGGTTCCGGTGCCGGGGGATCGGTGAGCTGCGGCAGCGGCTGACCGCAGCCGCTGCCGCTACGGGGCCGTGGCCATCAGCGTGGGGGAGGGCGGCGCGATCCGCGCGACCTGAGCGTTCCTGCGCCACTACTCCCGCCGTGGCGTTCGCGCACTGGGCGCTCGGGCGGGGTACGGCTCTGGGCTGTCGCCGCAGCGGATCACTTCGGCGCTGTTGTGGTTCGACCTTCGCCGGCGGGCGGTCCCGGGTCAGGTGGGGCGGAGGGTCACCCGGTGTGGCATTTGCTGGTCGTGAAGTCGCAGGTGAAGGTGAGGCCTGAGCTGCGGTCGCTGTTGTGGATCAGGTAGGTGGTGTGTCGGATCGCCTTGACGGTCATCGGGTGCGGGATCTGGGGTTTGGCGCGGTAGCCGCAGCCGCCGTGGGCGCACAGGTCCAGGGGGATCTCGTGCCAGGTGACGCGGTCGGCGGTCCACTGCACGTTCTTGATCTCGAGGTGGGTGTTGCGGGCGGGGCCCTTGGCCTGGCCGCCGGTCTGGTCGCTGACCGCACCGGCCTGGTTGTCGCAGTCGTCGGCGGCGTAGTCCTCGGTGTCGATGTTCCAGGTGAGGCGGCCGATGCCGGGGAAGGAGGCGGTCTGGGTGTACTTCCCGGTCACGTTCTTGGCGACGCATCCCCCGTTGAAGCCTGGTCCCGGTGGCTCGGGGTCGGCCTGGGCGCGGCCGCCGGGCAGGGTGAGGGTCAGGCCCACGAGGACGGTGGCGGTCGTCGCGATCCGTGGCACGGTCGTTCTGATCGTCTGCATGTCGGCTCCTGCCGTCGGGATCCTGGGTGTGATCCGATCGAGCGCCGTCCGGTACGCCCGACCGGGCCCGGGCTGGTCCTGGCGGATCTTGTTCGGTCACAGGATATGGATTGGTGCCAACCAGTCGGTTGGGTCCGTTCCAAGCCTTCGCCACGACACGGTGGTCCCTCCCGTCGCCTCGGCGGGTGAGTGTCCGACCGCGCCGGTCCGGGTGCGGGCAAGGGTCTGCCCGCAGGGCCGCCCAGCGCCCTTGCCGTGCCCGGGCCGGGGTGGTTGCCCTCGTGGCGGTGAGGTGGCGGGAGGACCCGGCACCACCCACCGGCCCGCGGGGGAGCAGGAGGGCGGCCGTCCTGGAGCCGAGGCCGGGGTCCGGGGCAGCGCCCCGCTCACGAACCGAGGAACTAGGACCCTGCTTGCCCGCAGCGGGGTAACCGCGGCGTGACGGGGCCTGGGGTGGGGTCCTGGGTGGGGCGGGGGATTCCCGACGCGGTCCGGATCATCGGGGTGGGCGGGGCGCGGCGTGGCGCGGCCGCGGACCGGCTGAGCAACTCAGCTGACTTGCGCTCGGATTTCGGTCCGGGGCTGGAATTCGCGATTTCGCCGATGCCGGGTCACTTGACGGAATGCGGTCAGCAGGCGTCTTGGAGCTCCTTGGCCCGTCGGCGCAGCGCCGCGAGGTCCAGGACGGCGAGGTCCAGGACGCAGTTCTTCTCACCGAACTCGTTGAACTCGTAGCAGCCCGCGTCCTCGTCGTTGAACCAGCCGTCGCGGCTGCCGAGGTAGCGGAACCGGTAGCGGCCGGTTTCCAGGGCCACCGTCGCGGCCGGCGCGCCGGTGGCCCCGTGCATCTTGGTGGCGGCGCGGTCCCAGTCGTTGAAGTCACCGACGAGGTTGATCTGTTGCCCGCCGCGGCGGGGATCGGTGACGGTGAAGGTGAGGCTGATCCGTCGGCCGGAGGATTCGGGGCTGCAGGAAATCATCGGAGGCCTCCGGTGGCCGGACGGGATCGACACGTCAGGGCCCGTCCGGGGTCCGGGGACGAACGAGGCAAATATTCCAACCCGGGTCGGGGGTCGGCAAGATCGCCGGGCGTGTCCGGTGCCTGGGCGGAGCGGGCCTTCCGGCGCATTCGGATCGCCCCGCCTTCGCCGCTCGATGGTTGCGGAGTGGGGTCAGTTCTAGCCGGCGCGCGGGGGCCTGCGGGAGCGCTCCCGGATGGGTGGGACGACCAGGTTGGGGATCGTGCGTTTGAGGTAGCGGTCGAACTGGGGGACGGTGAAGGCGGCGTAGCCGTGTTCGGGGGTGTAGAGCAGGCCCTTCTCGATCAGCAGGGACCGCGTGGGACCGCACTGCTGGGATGTGCGGCCCAGGAGTCTGGCAACTGCGCCGGCCAGGTGGGGTTGGGGTCCCAGCTGGGCCATGGCGCGCAGGTAGGCCAGTTCCAGTTCGGTGGTCCGGGCGTGGCGCACGCGGAAGAAGCCGGAGTCGAGCTTCTCCTCGACCATTCCTTGGGCGTCGCGAGCGTCGGTGTCTGAGATCTGCGGCCCGTCGGCGACGTTCCAGGCGGCTTGGCCGAACTCCTGGAGGAAGTAGGGGTAGCCCTCGGTGAAGTCGATGGCCAGGGCCAACGCGGCGTGGGAGAACGTGGCGCCGTGACCGGCTGCCGCCGGTCCGGTCAGTGCGAGTTTCGCGTCGGCGGCGCTCAACTTGTCGATTTTGGTGAATTTGAACAGCCGTTCGGCGTATGACTTGGCCTCTCCGGCCAGTTCGGCGAGTTGCGGCAGCCCGGCGGCGGTGAGGGTCATCGGCAGCGCTCGTTGGACTGTCTTGTGGATGCCTGCGATCAGGGCTTCGAGTTGTGCGCGGTTGAGGAACTGGATCTCGTCGAGCAGCAGGACCACGCCGGTGCGGTGCTCGTGGGCGGCTTCGCCGATCGCGACGAGAACGTCGGTCAGGTCTGCGTCCAGCGCGCCGCTGTCGGCTTGGCCTTCGGCAGGTTCCACTCCGAACCCGGCCGTGAGCCGCCCGTCCGGGTCCACACCTATGGTGAACGAGCGCAGGACCTGTGCCGCGCGCCGGGTCCGGTCGGCCCATTTGGCCTTGGGTGCGATGGCGAAGAGTGCCTTTCGTAGCTCGCGGGCGAGCACGGCACGGAACTGGTCGTCGTCGTGCTTGGAGATCTCGATCTCGATGACGACCCACTCGCGTTCCATGGCGCGGTCGCGGAATGCGCTGAGCAGTACTGTCTTGCCCACGCCGCGCAACCCGGTGATGATCATCGACTGTTCCGAGCGGCCGGCCCGCAGGCGATCGAGCAGGACCTCGAAGGTGTCCAGCTCGTGTCGGCGTCCGACCAGCGCGGGCGGCCGGGCGCCGGCATTGGGTGTGTAGGGGTTCGCTCGCGGATCCACAGCGGTCAGCCTAACAAGAGTATCGACGGTTTATAAGAATCCCGAAAAACACACTTACATCTGAAACTGACGGGGAGCACGCCACCGGCCAGGGTTGGGACCTGCCGCGGGCCGTGACATGCGTGTGCCCTCAGGCGGCCCGTAGCGCCGGCGTGGCGCGGCTGCGAGCGGGGGTCCGGGCCCGCTGGGCGCGTGCGCGCGACCCTCTGGTTTGCTGTCCCGTCGCCTCGGCGGGCGGTGTCCGACCGCGCCGGTCCGGGTCGGGGCAAGGGGTAGTCCGCAGGACCACGCAGTGCCCTTGCGGCGGTCCGGTCCGGGGTGGTTGCCCTGTGGGCGACGGGGGGACGGGACAGAACTCGCACCACCCACCGACCTGCAGCTGAGCTGGAGGGTTGCTGTCCTGGAGCCGAGGTCGGGGTCCGGGGCAGCGCCCCGCTGTGGTGAGCGCAGCCACGGTGGAGCTTCGGAGCGGATGAGCAGGTGGAGCGGGGAGAGCAAGTTAGTGATTTGGGCGGCCTAACGGCGCTCAAATCGGGCGTTCGCCTGCGGCTTGTCGGTACCGCCCGGCAGGGTTGATCCCGGTTGGTCCCCGCCGCAGGCGGGTGCGCTGCGCTGGCTTCGGGGGTGTGCGATGGGTGTGGAGGCGGTGTCGGCCGGGGGGCCGAGAGCGGTCGGGCGGTCGGGTCGGCGGCGGGCGAACGTGGCCGGGGGTCGGGATCGTCGGCACTACGTGAAGGTCTCGGCGGGCGAGGAGGCGCGGCTGGTGGAGCTGGCGTCGGCGCGGGGGATCACGGTGGCGCGGTTGTTGGTGGAGTCGGCGTTGGCCGGGGGTGCGGAGTCGGCCGGGGCGGCGGCGGCGGTGGCGGCGGAGTTGGCGGTGCTGTCGCGGGCGGTGGGTCGGGTCGGGGTGAACGTGAACCAGATCGCGAGGGTCACGAACGCGACCGGTGAGGTCCAGGACGCGACGACCGCGGCGCTGCGGGCGGTCGAGGTGGTGGCGGCCCGGCTGGGAGCGGTCCTGGCCGGGCTCGCCGGGCCCGGGCGGCGGCGGGTGGCGGGGTGATCCCGAAGATCAGCAAGGCCGGGGTGCCGGGTCCGGTGCTGCGCTACCTGGTGGGTCCGGGGAAGGCGAACGAGCACACGTTCCCGCATCTGGTCGCCGGGCCGGAGATGTTGATGGCCGGGTACGAGGGCGGGGAGCTGTCGCGGGCCCAGGCCGATGAGTTGGCGGCGTGGATCGATGCCCCGCGGCGGCGGTTCGAGGTGAGCGTGACCGCGCCGCGCACCGTGCAGGACCCGAGCACGGGCGAGCGGATCGAGGTCGGGCGGCGGGAGGAGAACGTGTGGCACTGCTCCCTGTCGATTGCCGCGGTCGAGGGCGAGCTGGGCGACCAGCGGTGGCAGACGGTGGCGCAGGAGTTCGCGGGGGCGATGGGCCTGAGCGGGCAGGACGGGAAGGCGCCGTGTCGTTGGGTGGCGGTGCACCACGGCCGGTCGGCCAACGGCAACGACCACGTCCATCTGGTCGCCTCGACGGTCCGGGAGGACGGCACCCGGTGGGAGGGCCGCTACCGGGACTACGTGAAGGCGCAGGCGGTGTGTCGGGGGTTGGAGGAACGACACGGCCTGGCCCGGTTGACCGGCCCCGCGGCCGGGATCTGCGAGCGCGGGTCGACCCGCGCGGAGATCAACCGCGCGGCGCGGTCGGGGGCGGAGCTGACCTGCCCGCAGGAGTTGGCCCAGCGGGTGCGGGCCGCAGCGGTCGCCGCCACTTCGGAAGCGGAGTTCGTGCGCCGGGTGCGCGGCGAGCAGATCGTGATCAAACCCCGCTACGCCCCGGGCTCCACCACCGAGGTGGTCGGTTACCGGGTCGCGTTGCCCGCCGAATGCAACAACGGGCAGTGGCGGTGGTACGGCGGCGGGACGCTCGGCCGGGACCTGTCCCTGCCCCGGCTGCGGGAAACTTGGCCCGTGCCGCAGCCCGAGGACCGCGCGGTGGCAGTAGGGGACTGGCAGGCGGCCCATTCCGGTCGCGCCACCGCCACGATCGGTGGAAGGGAGACCCGGGGCCTGACCGCAGATGCGCATGCGACGGCCACGACCCGGCTGGCAGCCTGGAACGACCGCCTCGCGCAGCTCCCTCTGAGCGATGATGGGGGTTGGGCCGAGGCCGCCCGTCAGGTCGCCGGCGCGGTCGCGGCGTGGGCACGCCACGACCCCGACCACGGACCGGAATTGGCCCGCGCCGCCCGGGCCCTGGCCCGCTCCGCGCAGACCCGCCGTCCCGGCAGCACCGCAGCACCGCACGCGGACTCAGCCCGCGCAGCGACATTGCTGCTGTCCGCCGGCGCCGGCGCCGGCCAGGAGATGGGCCGGGAACTGACTCGCACTGCGGCACTATTGGCGCGCCGCCACCAGCAACTCGGGCACACCGGCGAGGCCACGACGTTGGCCGGCTTAGCAGTGGTCCCGATGCGGGCCGCTGCCACAGCCGGAAAAGCTGCCGGAGCGGCGCTGAGTCTGGAGCGGGTGGTCGAACCGGAGCGCTCGTACGAGCCAGCCGGTCCCGCCGGCGGCCGTGGCCACGACCTCGGCCGTTGATCCGGCAGGCCCGGGTCAGCACGGCCTGTTGGCCGTGGAAGGCATCGAGCTGCAACTAGCTCGGCCTGCGAGTACACAGGAGTTGCTGCTTTCAGTCGGTGCCCGTGCATCCGGATGTGCGTTGTGACGTGTCGTCAGGACCGCTTGTGCGCGCTCGGGATGAGCGGCTCGTCCTGAACGATCAGGGCCTTGCGCATCAGCTCCGCCTTGGCGTTCAGGATCTCGGCGCCGGTCGGGATGTGTGCGACCAGTCCGATCTCGTTGGCCAAGCCGACGATTGATCCGACGATGTCGTTGAGCTTCGTCTGCACGTTGACGGCCGTGACATCTCTGTCGAACACGGCGTCGTTGACTGCCGCCTGCATGGCCGCCTGGCGGATGTAGGCGCCGAGCTTCAGGCCGGAGCGTTCGGCAGCGGCGGCGATCGTCGCCAGTTCGCCCTCGTGGAACCGGACTGAGGTGACCTCGCGAGCCTTGCTCCGCGGCATTGGTTCGATCGGGGTCGGCTCGCCCCAGTTCCAGGCCTCGACCTCGTCGCGGTGCTCGCGGTACCAGGTCGCGGCCTCGGCCTCGGTCATCCCGGCTGTCGGGTCGTCGTTGCGCTTGTGGCTCATTTGGTCTCCCACGAGGTGATCGGCCGGAAGACGCCGGTTGCCGGGTCGTAGTTGCCCATGATCACGAGCTTGCGTCCGCCGTCCGTCTCGGAGATCAGCTTGGAGTTGGCGCTGCCGTGCTTGTTCGGGTTGCTGTAGATCAGTCGGGCGTTGCGGATCGCCTGGGTCACTTCCTGCATCGTCGCGTCGGTGGTGGCGTGATTGATGTTCCTCGCGTCCCACTCCACGTCGAAGATCCGCACGGGTGGCACGCGCGACTCCCTTCGTACTACGATTCTCCACGAAAAACGTCATACGACAAGACCTCACACCTGTGGATCGGTGGAACGCACGACATCGTCCACTGTCCGGTCGACTTGACCGAGGTCAGCGGTCGGGGACACGACCTCGGGCTATGACCTGCAGAGTGCGGGCGCGTACGCCCGCTGATGTTGTAGGACCGGCGACGGCGCCGGCCCACATACGGCACATGGGCAGGCCGGACCGTCGATGTCGGCCGGCTGATCTCGGACGGACTGACGGTGATCGCCAACCTGCTCCAACTGGCCGCGGCCAAGGCCGGCGCTTCGGCGTAAGCGACACGGAAGCGCGACGGTACGGCGGCGCTACCCGTTCGGCTCACCTGTCAGGCCACGGAAGCGGTCTGTCTGGGAATGGGTCGCTGGGCAAGGTCGGTGGGAGCCGATGTCGATCCGGTCCGCAGTCGGCGAATGGTCCCGAGCGGGGTTCAGCGAGCGCCAGCAAGGCTGGGTCCCCGTATTCGCGCCACCATCGCGCGGGGCCGGTGCCGCCTTCGGCGTGCAGGACCTGGTGGGCTTGCCATAGGGCAGTGAGGCGGTCGAGAGCCACGGGGTGGTCCCACCATTTGGCGCACCAGCGGAAGGTGTTGTCCGGGTCGCGTACGACTCTGGCCCACCGTGGGCACAGGTATTGCGTGACGAATTCGTGCACATCCTCGAAGCCAGGCAACGAGGGCGCGGCGGTGCCGGCGGTTGGGTCGTGGGCGGGTGCCGGCGCGAGGATCTCGTCGAGGGCGGCGAGCGGATCAACCGGTTCGTCGTCCGGGGTGGAGATGTTCACCACGGGCCCTGCTGTCGAACGGCTGGGTGACCGAGTTCCTCGGCGGGTGTGGTGATCCGCGGATGGGCGATGCCCGCTTGTCGTCGATCGTCGAGCGCGGCCTGGATCGCTTCGGCGTGAGGGCCGGTCCACCAAGGCCGTGGTTGCAGGAGGAAGGCGGGGGTGCCGGAGGCGAAGCACACCGCGCGTCCGGCGGGGAGTTCGCGCAATTCCGCAATCGACAGGGTGGTGCGTTCGACCACGGAGTGGGTGAGGTGCCGGTTGCGTCCGCTCGATCGGGACCTGGCGAGGCGTTGGTGGGTGCCGATCAGTTCCGAGAGGCGGCGCAGGAAGACGTGGTCGTCGACGCCGCCGCCGTATATGCGGATGTTGGCGGCGGACCAGAGTTTCTCCATGCCGTGCTGGCCCCAGGCGCTCGCGCCTTGGGCCCAGGACTGCAGGACGGTGACCAGGCAGATGCCGCGGGAGCCGTAGTGGGAGTAGAGGGAGTCCAGGTCGCGCAGCCGGCAGATGTTGGCAGCCTCGTCGAGGACACCGACGAACGGGACCGGTAACCGGCCTGCCGGTGAGGCGGTGGCGTGGGCCTCGAGCGCGTCGGTGACGGCCAGGGTCAGCGCGGCGACCAAGGGCGCGGCGCCGCCGGCACCGTCGCGGGAGAGCAGGTACAGGGTGTCCTTCGATCCCGCGAACGCCTTCGGGCTGAAGGCGGGCCGGTCGGTGTTCGGAGTGATCCAGCCGGTGAGGGCCGGGTCGAGGAGGAACCCGACGACGGCGCGGGCCGAGCCGTAGACGCCGTCGCGTTGCTTGTCCGGCAGGGAGGCCAGGGCCGATAGGGCGCGGGCGTGTTCGCTGTGGCCGGCGCGGGTGAGGGCCTGAGCCGGCTCGGTGTCGCCCGGGTCGCAGATCCAGGTCCAGACCGTGCTGATCGGGCGGGAGTCGCAGGCGGCGGCCAGTAGCAGCAGGGACAGCAGGGTGGTCTTCTCGGTGTCGAAGTAGGCGTCGGTGCGGGCACCGGCGGGGGTGGCGGAGGTGACCAGCTGCGCGGCGAGCACACCGGCGCGGGCCGGGTCCGGTGCCCCGTCGCGGCCGGTGAGGAAACCGATCGGGTCCCACCACCAGGCCGGGGATTGATCGGCGACGCGCTGCGGGTCCAACACCCACACGCGGCCGTGTTTCGCGCGCAGTTTCCTGGTGGCGTCCAGGACGTCGCGTTTGTTGGAGGTCGCCAACGCCGCGCCGGGTGCAGCGAGCAGCATGGGGATGGCGTAGGCGGTGGTCTTGTTGGTGCGTGGCCCGGCGACGAGCACGGTCATGTCCTCCCAGGACGCGTACACCGCCGCCCGCCGCTTCCCGGTCGGTGGCAGCAGGACGTCGCCGACCGGCAGCCCCGGGTGCCTCATCGCCAGGTCGGTCGGTAGGCCGAGGCGGGTTGCGGTGGCTCGCCGCGCAGGTTCGCGCAGGTGTCGCAGGTCGGTGATCGAGGCCAGGTGCCGGGCCGCCGAATCACCCCGCAGGCCGGCGGCGCGGGACCGGCTCACGGTGAGAACCGCCGCGAGGATTGCGGTGCTCAGCAGGGCGGCCAGGAGCAGAGCGAGCAGGGTTGTGGTGGTGTCCCAGCGGACCCGGTGGGCGGCCAGGGCCCGGATCAAGGGTGCGGGGGCGGCCGGGGGAGCGGCCTGGCCCTGCAGGCGGGTGGCCAGCTGCAGCGCGGCCCACCCGATGCCGGCGGCCGCGCTCAGCAGGCCTGCGCCGCCGGCGAGCAGGATCGCCTCGTCGCGGGCCGGGTCGACGACCTGCACCTCGCGTCTGACCATGGGAT
>DATAUG010000010.1:0-1528 GCA_036268355.1 Sporichthyaceae bacterium | reverse complement strand
CGTTGACGGCACCGACGGGTTTGCCATCGTCAGCGGCCAGCACCACCCGCAGGGCATGGCAGTAAGCAGCGTCGGCGACGGCGACCTGTACTGGGCCAACAACGGCGACGGCACCATCTGGGAGGCCGACTGGCCGGGCGGCGAGCATCCGCATCCCATCATCACCGGACAGCGGCTCCCGGTAGGGGTGGCCGTCGGCCCGCAGTGAGCAGCCTCCCGGTGGCGGGGTCTACCGCATGGCCGCTGGTTTATCCCGCGCAGGACCGGGACCGCGCCGTCGGCCTGCGGCTTCCGCCAGGAAGGAGTCCGCCGGGAAGCCGAACCGGTCATCGACCCGGACCCGGCCACCGAGGACCAGAAGTGGTGGGTCGAGAAGCGCGCCGAGGCCCAGGTCATGCGCGACCAGGCCGACCCGGACGGGCAAGATGTCACCGACCTGGACGCGCTGAACGGCGAGCTGGGCGAGGAGATCACCGCGGCGGACATGCGCGGGGACGTCCTCCCGGGCCGGCCACAACGGCGGCACCGCACGACCCGCCGACGCCAGGACGCAGCAGCCTTGCCACGCCGGAAAATCGACGCCAGGACCATTGGCAAGACCTACGCCACCCCGGACGGCAAGACGTTCCGCCCGTCGATGTTCCTCACCCTGACCTGCCCAGCTACGGCCGGGGGCGCCATCGACGCTCATGTCCAGGCCGAGAGGGCCAAGAACGGCGACGGCGACGCCACCGAAGAGCAGGCGGGCTAATTGCACGCTAAATGCATGACGCCCCTAGCGGCCCCGAAACGATCAAGGCCCAGATCCGGACTGATGTCCTGGCCTGGGCCTTCGGCTGGAGCGGGTGACGGGAATCGAACCCGCACTGTCAGCTTGGGAATTGGCATCATTCGAGCTCGTACAGGCCGTGACCTGCGGACCCCTTAAGCCGTGAGTGACCATGGGGTACATGGTTTTACCGGGGTTAATGGCACGCGAATGGCACGACAGCGCCGATCATCTAGGCCTGCTCGGAGAAACATGATCCGACCGCCTCCGAGTTCGAGTACGGTCCACGGCCCTCGGAGCAGGCGCCCACGGTCTCGCCGGTGTACGTGATCTGCTGAAGGCGCCGTGGGCTACGGTCTTCGCAGAGCTGGCGGATCGTGAATGGCTCACCGCCAGAGGCGTGGACGCACGCTCATGGTTGATATGCCTGTGATCGTGAGGCACCAGGATCGAGGCGCACTGCGCCTCGATCACAGGCATGATCAGGCATTATGCCGCCGGAGGGCAGTGATCTGATCTTTGATCACCGGCATAATGCCGATGAGCGGACCCTCGGCGGTGGAGAAGCTCAAAGAGTCACCCGGTCGGTCTAGCTAGCCTTCGTTGGCCGGACTGAGGGTGAAATAACGCATGATCAAGTTCTGGTGAATCAGTGTCGACGCCTACACTGTCGCCATGGCAGCTGCGCTCGCAGCGGGTATCGCTGTGCTTGGCACGCTCCTTGGAGCAATGCTTACCTTTTACTTCCAACGGAAGTCC
>DATAUG010000009.1:0-14393 GCA_036268355.1 Sporichthyaceae bacterium | reverse complement strand
GTCGCGCCGACCGCCGCTCCCGTGCTCCATTTCTTTGCGCGAAATCGTCTGACGTAGCGTCAGTTCGCCATGGGCCTATCCTCCACGTCAGCTTCGACAGGGAGACGGGCAAGGGTCAGATCCGTCAGGCGCCGACGTCCGGACGCCGGTCTCACAGTCCAAGGGACCTGCGGATGTCCTTGATGCGCAGGACCAAGTGCATCGGGTCGGTCGGACTCGGCGCGAACTGCGGGATCAGGTGCACGTAGTAGTCCCTCGCCTCGGTCGACTCGGCGTGCACGAGCAGACCGCGACAACCGATGCCGCTGGACAGGACCGCAGTGCGTTGCAGCACGTCCTGAAGCATGCCGTAGCCGAGGCCTCTGCCTTCGTGTCCGACGTCGACGCCGAGTCGTGCCAGGAGCACGACAGGTTGGGGGTAGCGCCCCGTGCCCTTGGTCATGGCCTCGGGCAGCGCGGCGATGTCGAGGTTGGCCATGCACCAGGCGTAGTACGCGACCACGTCGTCCGTGCGCGCGGAGTCGGTGACGACGAACACCTTGGTCAGATCCGAGGAGGCCGACTGGCGGGCGAACTTCTTCAACCACCGCGTCTGCTCCTCCGAGCGACACACGAACGGGTCGAGGTTGTGGTGTCGCTCCAGGGGAGCCGGATCGCTGTAGGTCACTTACCGAACGGCGAGGGCCGCGACATCAGGGCGAGGACCCCGGGCAACGAACGAGCAGGCGCGACGTTGAGGTCCTCCCACGCCTTCAATGCCTCGGCGCTGAGGGCGAACCGGGTCCGATCGGCGAGCACACGGCGCGCCTCCACGAGCAAGGAACCCACCACGAACGATGTCAGGTCGGTCTCGCCGGCCGCGACCGCGGCGTCGATGATCGAACGCTCCTCGTCCGTGGTGCGCACTTCCAGGCGCCTGGAACGTCGCCGCGTCTCAACGGTCATCAGATCCCCTCGATTCGTACGGCCATTGTACGGCCAGAGTCGCCCGTCGGTCCAGGGATCCTCCAGCCGCACTGTTGGACCGTCCAGCCGAAAGGACCGCTGGATCGCCGCCGTCGGCTCCCGCGCGCCCGACACGTACGTCTCCGGCCACACCAATGGGATCCCGCACCCCCTGATCGCAAGAGACACCGTTGATTCGGCCTCTGCGTCCGCGCGCAGCTCGGTCCCTCGGCGGCCAGGGCCGGCCGCGATGGTGCCGGCGAACCGCACAGGACGGCCCGGCGAGCGGCCGCTCGCCGGGTCACTTCAGGTACAGGCGCAGCGCGGTCGCGATCAGCAGGGACCGGTTGGCCTCGTGGGTCCGGCAGAGGGTGATGATGGCCTCGAGTTGCCGGTCGGTGATGCGGATCGTGGTCTGCACCGTCGGCTCGACGGCGGCGCGTACCTGGGGGATGTCGAACAGGGAGCCGCTGTCGGCCTGCGCAGGCTGCGGTGTCAGCGCCTCGCCGAGCCGGTCGTGCGTGCTGTTGATCGCGGCCAGCATCAGGGCGGTCGCGGTGGTGGACCGGGCGATCGCCGTGCGGTGCAGTCGCTGGTGCAGGCTGCGCGGGATGTACACGGTGATCGACCGCAGGTACTGGCGACGCTCCGGGACCTCGCTCCCCTGGGGTGCGCTGTCCCTGGTCGTGCGCGTCGGCGCGGTCGAAGCGGACTCCGGGCCTCGCCGCCGTTCCGGTTTCGCCGGCTGCGCCGTCGGAGCGGGCGCCGTACTTGGCGTGGCGGGTCTCCGCTCGTCGGTGGGGCCGTTGCGCAGGACCGCCAGTGTGCGTTCCTGCGGTGCAGGAACGGGGGTGGGTCCAGTGGTGGTCGGCTGGCGGCGCAGCAGGCCAGCGAGATCCGGGGTAGGCATCGGACTCGGCGTCGGGCTCGGAGTCGGTGTCACCCCACCCATGCCGTGACCTCATTCGCTGCGGCGGTCTGCGCCTCGATGGTCGCGATGCGCAGGAGGACCTCGTGCGCGAGCGCGGCGTAGTCGCCGGCCAAGGCCGGCGCGGAACCCGGTGAGACCGGTCGGCGGCCTTCTCGCAGGGCCTGCCAGAACGGTTCGCCCTCGAGCGCGGCCGCATGTTCGTGGATCAGCAGGCCGCGTCCTCGGGCATCGGTCGCGGCGATGCTGTGGCGGATGGTCGCCTCGAACAGCGGTGCGATCCCGCCGAGCGCTTCGGTGATCTGCTGTGCGATCTCGCGGCGCAGGCGGGTGGCCGAGGCTGCGATGTCGAACAGGACCACGCCGAGCAGTTCGACACTGGGGTTGTGGGAGCGGGCGCGGACCAGCCGTTGCGCGATGCGCCCCATGCCCTTGAGGCTGGCTGCGTCCCCGCGGGTCGGGATGACCAGCCAGCGGGCCGCGCCTAGGGCGAGTATCTGCAGCACCGACTCCCCCGGCGGGCAGTCGATCAGCACCAGGTCGTAGTCCTGGGCGGTTAGCAACTGGGCGAGCGGCCCGGCCAGGGTGTCGGCCAGGTCGTCCTGCTCGCGCCGACCCCGGGACAGCAGCAGACCGGAGAGGTCCTCCAGCCGGTCCCCGCTGCAGGCGACG
Source organism: Sporichthyaceae bacterium (assembly GCA_036268355.1). Classification (GTDB taxonomy): domain Bacteria; phylum Actinomycetota; class Actinomycetes; order Sporichthyales; family Sporichthyaceae; genus DASQPJ01. The sequence goes on along the minus strand of DATAUG010000009.1, from coordinate 11,848 downwards.
TCGATGTTCTGCCGCACTCCTGGCAGGGCGACCGTCAACGCTGTGCCGGCTGCTATCGATGCGACCAGGCCGGAACCCCCGTCACCCTCGCCTCGGCCGGTGTACCCGAGGTCCTCCCCCACGTTGCCCTGCGGGTCGAGGTCGACGACAAGCACCTTGTACCCGGCCACGGCGGCCAGCCCGGCCAGGGTGGTGACCAGGCTGGTCTTGCCCACCCCGCCCTTCGAATTAGCGACCGCGACCACGCGGCCGAGGGCATCCCTGTTCATGACGTCAAGGCTCTCGCGGGACTGGTGGTGCTGTTGGTACCGACACGCCAGTTGGCCTGGGCTGCTCTCCGTATGCCTGGCTGTATCGCTCGTTGTATCGTCGGCCGGCTGTCCGGTCCTCAGTAGTTCCGGGCGGCCACGCTGCGAGGCCTGCCGGGGCGTTCGGTTCCGTCTGCTGGCCACGGCGGGGAGCCGAACCACGCGCCTGGTCGCGTGCGATGCGCCTGTTCCCCCAATGCTGGGCTCGCGGCGGGCGTCGGACCCGCCCGCCCGCGGTCCTGGTCGTGGTCTCGCACGGCGTATCGCTCGTTGTATCGCCGGCTTGCCGTCGGTGGGGGCTCCTGTCTGGGATCACGCCGACCGGTGGCTGGAAGTGGCGGGCAGGGTGTTTGTCCTGCCGTATCGCGGCCGGTATTGCTCGTCGTATCGCCGTCTCGTGGCCTGTGGATCCCGTCGGCGTTCGACCGGGCAGGCAGACCTGCACGCCGGGAAGCTGTGCAGCCGCTGCGGCTCGGGGGCGGGCGGCAGTGCGGTCGGTTCACCGAGGTCGACCCGTGGCGACGAGGGTGAGCGCAGGCCTGGGTGTCCTGCCGCCCGGCGGCGAAGGTCGTCATCCGGTCCACGTGTACCCGCACGCTGTTCCGCGGGCTGCCGTTCCAGCCACGCCTGTGTTCGCACCGCACGGACCGCAACCCGCAGGGGCCCGAGCAGGCTGTGGCCTCCGGGCGGCCGAACCGAGCGCGCGGGCCGGCTCGTTGGCGATGGTGCCGGGAAGTGCGTCCCGCTGTATCGCGGCCGGTATTGCTCGCTGTATCGCTGTCCTTCGCGCCCCAGGTGCGTTCGCGCCGCGGGCAGGGGTCGCCGTTGTTCGCAGTCGGTGCCCGGTTCTGGACGGGCACCCGGCCGGGCCGTGCGGGGCGCCCGGCGGGCCCTGATCCGACCATGGCAGGGCTCGAGCGCCGTCAGTTGCGCCACGGGCGCCACCCGATCCGGGAGAGGGAAGCCGGGCCCATGATGTCCGGCCGCCGCGGCGCCGGGGCGGATGGTCACGTCCGATCCCCGGATCCGGCGGGTGCGCCTGCTTCTGCTGCACCTTCGCCCGGCGGCGACCGGCCGGGTCAACCCCAGGACGGTGTCCTGCCCTGCGGGCTTCGGGGTTGACCCGCCGACGCACGCCGGTGCGCGGGAGGCGGTGCATCAGCAACCGCGCCCACCGGAAGGACACCGACCCACATGACCAGTACCCGCGAGCCCGCCGGCGCCCGCACCTACTTCGAGCAGTTCACCACCCCGGTCGAGATCCTCGTATGCGCCGGCTGCGCGCTGGTGCTGGCGAACGGGACCGATGGTTGGGGCCTGGACGCGGCGGGCCGGGAGTTGGGGGAGGTGCATGCGGCCCGGATGCGGGAGTCCGATGCGTCGGTGGGTTGCCTGGACGGCATTCCCGAGGGCGCCGAGCAGTGCCCGGGCCATGCGGAGTGGCTGTCGGCCGCGCGGTGCGAGCTGTGCGGCGAGGACCGGCTCGGTCCGCGGAACTCGGCGGTGGAGTTCTGGGTCCGCCCCGAGGCGATCGAGGCGTTCCTGGCCGGCTACGTTCAGTGCGCGTTCTGGTCGTCCACCGACGAGGCCGCTGTGTCGTTGGACGCGCGGTTGGAGCCGGGGGATCTGTCGGCTGCGGCGTGGCTGGGCATGCGCGCGGACTGCTGGGACTTCGTTCACGCGAACCTGGACCGGCTGGATGCCTACGTGCGGGCCGGGCGCAGCGTCGCCGATGCCGGGGGAGACTTCTGGTTGACCCGTAACCGGCACGGGGCCGGGTTCTGGGACCGCGGCCTGGGTGAGCTGGGGGAGAAGCTCACCGCCGCGGCACACCCGTACGGGTCGTGCGACCTGTACGTCGGGGAGGACGGTGCGATCCACGCGAGCTGACCGGTTCGGTGGCGACCACCCCGCCGCGGCGCTCCCGCAACGGGCGCGCCGGCGGGGCACCTGGGGACTGTCCTCCGGTGCGGATCATTGCGGCCTCCGGTGGTCGGTGAGCCTCGAGCGGTCCGGTGCGCCCGGGTCAGGTGGGGCGCAGGGTCACCCGGTGTGGCATTTGCTGGTCGTGAAGTCGCAGGTGAAGGTGAGGGCTGGGCTGCGGTCGCTGCTGTGGATCAGGTAGGTGGTGTGTCGGATCGCCTTGACGGTCATCGGGTGCGGGATCTGGGGTTTGGCGCGGTAGCCGCAGCTGTCGTGGGCGCACAGGTCCAGGGGGATCTCGTGCCAGGTGACGCGGTCGGCGGTCCACTGCACGTTCTTGATCTGCAGGTGGGTGTTGCGGGCGGGGCCCTTGGCCTGGCCGCCGGTCTCGTCGGTGACCGCACCGGCCTGGTTGTCGCAGTCGTCGGCGGCGTAGTCCTCGGTGTCGATGTTCCAGGTGACGCGGCCGATGCCGGGGAAGGAGGCGGTCTGGGTGTACTTGCCGGTCACGTTCTTGGCGACGCATTCTCCGTTGAAGCCTGGTCCCGGTGGCTCGGGGTTGGCCTGGGCGCGGCCGCCGGGCAGGGCGAGGGTCAGGCCGGTGAGAAGGGCCGCGGCCGCCGCGATCCGCGGCCCGGTCGTCCTGCGAGTGGCCAATGTCGTCTCCTGTCAGCCGGTGGGGATGGTCGGCGTGTGTGGGCCGGTGTTCATCCGGTGGTGCATTTGTGCTTGACGTAGAGGGTGTCCAGGGTGCAGGTGAAGGTGACCGGGCGGCTGCGGATGCCGTCGTGGACGATGTAGGTGGTCTGGCGTACCTGCTGGATCCGCTGGTGCGGAAGGGACGGTTGGGCCTCGTACTGGCAACCACTGTCGATGCACGGGTGGGGAAGCCTGGCGTCTGGCTGGCGCTTGGGGATGTCGACCCAGGTCGAGTGGCCGGCGATGCGGTACTGCACCGACTGCACCCCCACGGCGGTGGTTGTGGTGTTGCCCTTCGGGTTCCAGTAGGCGGTGTCCACCACGTCCCCGCGGGCACCGCCGAGGCAGTCGTGCTGGACGACGACCTTGGCCCCCACGATCCACTCGACCGCGTCGATGCCGGGGAAGGAGGCGGTCTGCGGGAAGATGCCGTCGACGCCTCCGGAGACGCAGTGGGGGAAGAAGGCCGTGGCAGCCCCGGCCGTGCCTGCCGGTAGGACGCCGAGGGCCAGCGCGGCTGACAGGGCTGGGAAGGTCCAGGCCTTGAGCCGGGTCAGGATGGACGTGGTCACGGCCGTCTCCCTAGTGGTCGAGCGGCGCTGCCCTGGGTCGTGGGCCGCGCCGTGTCGCCGGACCGGGGCGCGTCCGGTCGCCGCTGCGGATCATGCCCGGTACAGGATATTGAGCCGCGGAAACTCTGCGTCCGATTCTCTTTCCCGGGCGCCGCCGCCGCGGGTGGTCTGTCCCGTCGCCTCGGCGGGCTGTGTCCGGCCGCGCCGGTCCGGGTCGGGGCAAGGGGCAGTCCGCAGGACCACGCAGTGCCCTTGCGGCGGCCCGGGGCGGGGTGGTTGCCCTGTGGGCGACGCGGGGACGGGACGGAACCCGCACCACCCACCGACCCGCGGCAGAGCTCGAGGGTTCCTGTCCTGGAGCCGAGGTCGGGGTCCGGGGCAGCGCCCCGCTGGGTGAGGGCAGCCACGGTGGAGCTTCGTAGGCCGAAGGCGGGAGAGCGGGAGCGAAGGCGGGAGAGCGGGAGCAAGTTAGCGATTTGGGCGGCCTAACGGCGCCCAATTCGGGTGTTCGCCTGCGGTTTGTCGGTGCCGCGCGGCAGGGTTGCTCCCGGTTGGTCCCCGCCGCAGGCGGGTGCGCTGCGCTGGCTTCAGGGGTGCGGGATGGGCGTGGAAGCGGTGTCGGCCGGGGGGCCGGGAGCGGTCGGGCGGTCGGGTCGGCGGCGGGCGAACGTTGCCGGGGGTCGGGATCGTCGGCACTACGTGAAGGTCTCGGCGGCGGAGGAGGCGTGGCTGGTGGAGTTGGCGTCGGCGCGGGGGATCACGGTGGCGCGGTTGTTGGTGGAGTCGGCTTTGGCCGGGGGTGCGGAGTCGGCCGGGGCGGTGGCGGCGGTGGCGGCGGAGTTGGCGGTGCTGTCGCGGGCGGTGGGTCGGGTCGGGGTGAACGTGAACCAGATCGCGAGGGTCACGAACGCGACCGGTGAGGTCCAGGACGCGACGACCGCGGCGTTGCGGGCGGTCGAGGTGGTGGCGGCCCGGCTGGACGCGGTCCTGGCCGGGCTCGCCGGGCCCGGGCGTCGGCGGGTGGGGGGGTGATCCCGAAGATCACCAAGGCCGGGGTGCCGGGTCCGGTGTTGCGGTACTTGGTGGGTCCGGGGAAGGCGAACGAGCACACCTTCCCGCACCTGGTCGCCGGGCCGGAGATGTTGCTGGCCGGCTACGAGGGTGGGGAACTGTCGCGGGTGCAGGCCGATGAGTTGGCGGCGTGGATCGATGCCCCGCGGCGGCGGTTCGGGGTGAGCGTGACCGCGCCGCGCACCGTGCAGGACCCGGGCACGGGGGAGCGGGTCGAGGTCGGGCGGCGGGAGGAGAACGTGTGGCACTGCTCCCTGTCGATCGCCGCCGGTGAGGGTGAACTCGGGGACGAACGGTGGCAGGCGGTGGCGACCGAGTTCGCCGTGGCGATGGGCCTGACCGAAGCGGACGGGAAGGCGCCGTGCCGGTGGGTCGCGGTCCACCACGGCCGGTCGGCCAACGGCAACGACCACGTCCACCTGGTCGCCTCTACGGTGCGGGAGGACGGCACCCGTTGGGAGGGCCGCTACCGCGACCACTACCGGGCGCAGGCGGTGTGTCGGGGGTTGGAGGAACGACACGGCCTGACCCGGCTGACGGGCCCCGCGGCCGGGATCTGCGAGCGCGGATCGACCCGCGCCGAGATCAACCGCGCAGCGCGGGTCGGTGCCGACCTGACCGCGCCGCAGGAACTCGGGCAACGCGTCCGCGCCGCCGCACTCGCCTCCACGTCGGAGGCGGAGTTCGTCCGCCGAGTGCGTGCCGAGGGGATCGTGATCAAACCCCGCTACGCCAAGGACACCACCGATGTGGTGGTCGGGTACCGGGTCGCGTTGCCTGCCGAACGCAACGACGGGGCATGGCGGTTCTACGGCGGCGGCACCCTCGGCCGGGATCTGTCCCTGCCACGGCTGCGCGAGACCTGGCCGACCCCTGGCACCGAGCATGTTGTGGCGGCGGTGGGGGAGTGGCGGGCCGCGCACGCCGGACGCGCCACTGCCACTGCGGGCGGGCGTGAGACGCAGCCCGTCGTCGCCGCCGCCGAGACGATCGCCGCGAACAGGTGGGCCCAGTACAACGGGCACCTGGCCGGCCTGGCCGACACCGATCGGGCCGGGTGGGCAGAGGCCGCACGACAGACCTCCGCCGCCCTCGCAGGCTGGGCCGGTACTCACGACGGGCCGGGCAGCTCCGAGATCCGGCAGGCCGCGGGAGTGCTGGCCCGCAGCGCCCAACAACCCCGACCCGGACGCCCGGGCGGGCAGGAACCCGGCGCAGGCATGGCCGCCGCCGTCGTCCTCGCCGCACGCCGCAGCGCCGCTGCGGGTGGGCTGGGCCCGGAGCTGCTGCGCAGCGCCGAGCTGCTCGCGGCCCGCCACACCCGCGTTGGCCACACCGCCGAGGCCACCCGCATAAACGCTGTGCTGCCCGGCCTGGCCGGCCACCTCGCCGCCGGCGCGGTGAGCAAGACCCGCGCCGCCGCCAGGCGCCTCGAACGCACCATCGACCACGGCCGCGACCACGGCCACTGAACCAGGCCTGGTCGTCTACAAGCCCGACCGGATCGCCCGATCGATCAAGGAACTGCTCGTCCTGCTCGAGGACGACCCGCACGCCCGCGGCATCAACCTGCAGATCCTCACCGGCATCTGCGCCGGCACCCACCGCCCGCATGCGACCGCGATCGTCGAGAAAATGCTGCTCCTCGTCGCCGCCCTGGCCGCCGAACTGGAACGCGACCTGATCGTCGAACGCACCCGCGATGGCCTGACCGCCGCTGCCGCAGCCTCAGGTCGTCGCGGGGACGCCCCGTAACCGTCGGCCCCGACACCCTAGCCGCAGCCCTTGGCGCTCGCGATCGCGGCGAATCGGTGACCGTTATAGCCAGCCGGCTCGGCGTCGGACGTTCGACGCTTTACCGAGCCCTCGCTGAAGCGCACTGACCACTGGCGCGGCAGGTAGCGCGTACGTCGGCGCTGGAGAAGGCCGCCGCCGACCCTCAAATGCAATCCGGGCGGATCCTGCCGCGATTTGAACACGACCGCCCGGTTTGTCCGTAATTCCTTCAGGCCGTATTAACCCGCGAACGTACCGCCCAGTCGCCATCGCATAATGCGCCCTTCAAATCTTGCTCACGCTTCGTCGAAAGGTCCACCGGTTCCGCTGAACCCGAAGGCGAATCACAGGGAGCATCATGCGAATCCGCACGAAGACGGCGCTACGCGTCGGGCTGATCACACTGGCGCTGTCGACATCCGCGATCGCCCCGGCCGCGGCCGCCACCAACCCGGCGCCGATCCCGGACGACGACTCGTCGGGGGTCCAGCCGGTCTACACCGCCAGCCAGCTGACACAGATCAAGGACAAGAACGCACTGGCGGCCGAGTACTACGCAGAGAAGACAGGCGGGGGCACGCCCGGCAAGTACGCGTCGATGTTCTCCGCCTACAAGCAGCGCTGGGGTGCTGCAGGGCCCCGCAGCGGTTCACCCGCCGCAACCGCGATGACCAGCTCGACGAGTTCCTCGAGTTCGATGACCCCGATGGCCGCGTACACGCAGAACCACCTGAGCGGCTACTACCAGGTCGCCGAGAGCCCCGGCTACTACTGCGGACCGGCCTCGGGCTACAGCAACATGAACTACATGGGGTTCTGGACGAGCAACGACGGCTACAACGTGTCCCTCTCCCAGTCTGCACTGGCAGGCAGCAGGTACATGCAGACCGCCGCGAACGGGACCACCACCTGGGGCAGCAACGACTGGGCCAGCGGATCCAACAACTGGGCAGGCGGCGGGGGTTACCTCCCCACTGGCGCCTACTACGAGCAGCACGACCCCGGTTCCACGATGGTCACCGACCTGACCACCGACATCGACGCCGGTCAGCCCTTCGGGGCGGACACGGTCGAGGTCTACCGCGGGCCGCACTACAACGGCCACCCGGACCGGCAGACGTCGATCGGGCACTGGCTCGGCGTGTTCGGCTACGACAACTCGGGCGCGAACACTGAGTTCGCCGACTCCAGCACCTCCATCTTCCCCAACGCCCAGCGGTATTTCAACACCGTCAATGAGCCGACCGCCCCCTCCACCACCGCGTTCGCAAACACTTATCTGTCGACCAACGGCATCGCGTACTGAGCTGAATGCAACTGACCGGCATGACGGCCCTTCCTAGACGATCGCCTGGTTGAAGGGCCGTCATTCAGTCAGAAGTACGGTACGGAGCCAATAGCTTTGATGGTGCTGCTGACCGCTAACAGCGCGTGGAAGCCCCATGCGATATTTTATGCATGAGCGTCAACTTACTTGACGGAGAATATTCTGATGAAATTCGGATTCGCTCTTCTGACGGCATCCGTGATGGCCTGTGCGGCCTGCGGCAGCGCGCACCAAATCGCGTCCATCACACCCGCCGGACCCAGTCCACTGACCGTTCCCACCGCAAGCGCGACGACCACCTATCCGGCCGGGCCGTCTACCGACCACGCGGTCCCGATGGTCCAGTACCCGAGACTGCGCGTCGGCCCTCAGATGCCGCTGGTGCAAAAGGCCACAGGCGACCTGATCGGCCCGTTTGGTGTGACGCCCGAGGGACAGGCAATCGTCGGCGTCATCGCGCCGGACGACGGCGGGACCAAAGCCACACAGGGGCACATCGAATTGATGGATCCAGGTGCCGATCACGGCGAGGTACTGCCCGAAAAGACAGGGAACACGCCACGCGGCATCGAGGGCGGGGCGACGGCTGACGCGCACACAGTGGTTTGGGCGGAAGGCTCGAGCACGGACATCACCAACGACAATTGGGTGATCGAGGCCTACGACCGCGACACCCACCAGACCCGCGTAATCGCTGCGGCCGCAGACGGCGCCAATACCCCGACGGCACCCCATCAGACGATCCCCTACATCGCCCACGGGCGCGTTTACTGACTCGCCGCCGTGAATACCGGCGACAAGAACCGACCGGCGCGTGTCAATCTCTACTCCCGCGACTTGGCCGCCGCCACGCCGGTGCGCGAGGAGGTCTCCGACGCCGAGAACATGTCGGCCGACGGCAACGACCTGTTCTACACGAAGTCGCACTTCGTCGACCCGACCGTGCCTGAACACGTGCAGTTCATCCACCACATCGACCTGTTGACCGGAACCGACACTGTCGTGCAGCAGGTACAGGTAGCGGCGAACGGCGTGGTCAACATGAGCTCATCCGGCGGCGACGTCGCATGGTCTGTGACGCAACGGAACGGGAACGACACCGCGACCGGGGCTGTCATGACGATCCGTAAGGCATCCGGCGCCGCCACAACAATCACCGGGACCGGCGTCGCGTACTTCAACCCCGTGCTCACCCCCGACCTCCTACTCTGGACCGGGAACGACAACGGCCAGATCTGGCTGTACGACCGCCACACCAACGCCGTCGTCGACCTGGGCAACGCACCCGGATACACCGACGTGCAAGCCGGAGGCTCTCTCATCTTCTGGCGCGACGCCCAAGGTCACCAATTGACCGCCACCCTGATCACGAGCGGCAGTCCGACAACGCCGCCGGCGGGTGGCGCTCCTTCAGCGAGAGCGGCGTCTTGAAGGTGGCCCTGAGCGCTCGGTTCGCTGCCGGATTCCGGACACAGTTTTCCGATAAAAGTCCTGATCTGGCCTGTCAGGTCTGCTCGTCCTACAGGCCGAGTTCGGGCCCGCCACGGTCACGCCCGTGGCTGCGGTGGTGGTAGTCCCAGCCATGGTCGTGGTCGATGAATCGCTCGGCCGCGCGCGGCCCGCGACACGGTTCGGGCTGCGGCAGCGGTGCGCGCCTGTTGCCGCAGGCCGCGCTGCTCGGCGGCCCAGCCCGTCAGATCCGGGTGCTCTGCCAGGACGGGGTGCTCGCGTAACGCGGAGACCTCGGGGGCAGGTTGTGCGTGACCTCGGCGCGAGCGTGAGCGGTCTGGGCTTGTTCCACGGCTCCGGTCGTGTGGCGGTCCATCCGTGCGAGGCACTGTCCCCACCGCGGTCTCGTCCGACGCGTCGCAGGTGCCCGCGCGTGCTTGCTGCTGATGGTGGACGCCAGTTTCGGCGACGCGGCGGGCGTGTCCGGGTCGGGCTCCTGCGCCGGCCAGGCAGGCACAACCTGGTACCTGGGAAAGGACGACTACGCGACCGCTGAGGTGCCCAGTAGTAGCGGGGTGGCGATCGGAAGCTCCGGTGGGACTTGGTGGCGCCCGGGACCGCAGCGGGTGAACGGGCCGTCGGGGGCGCATAAGGCCTTGCGGGTGGGGTCGGCGTGGTCGGTCCACCAGGAGCTGGCATCGGCGCCGTCCTGGGCGTGCATGGCCTCGTGGGCGCGCCACAGCGCGGTCAGCCGATCGAGGGCTAGCGGGTGATCCCACCATTTCGCGCACCAGCGGAAGGTGTTGTCGGGGTCGCGGATCGTGCGGGCCCACATTTTGGCCAGGTAGTCCGCGACGAACGCGTGTACGTCCGCGAACCGCGGCCAGGCTAGGTCGGCGCCGTCGGGGGTGAAGAGGCCCTCGTCGTGACGGTCCGTCACAGTCGCGCTCCGGTCGAGGCTTCACCTTGTTGCGCAGGCACCGTCCTGGCCGCGGCCAGGACGGTGCGGATCGCTTCGGCGTGAGGGCCGGTCCACCAAGGCCGTGGTTGCAGGAGGAAGGCGGGGGTGCCGGAGGCGAAGCACACCGCGCGCCCGGCCGGGAGTTCGCGCAATTCCGCAATCGACAGGGTGGTGCGTTCGATCACGGAGTGGGTCAGGTGCCGGTTGCGTCCGCTCGATCGGGACCGGGCTAGGCGTTGGTGGGTGCCGATCAGTTCGGACAGACGGCGGAGGAATTGGTGGTCGTCGACGCCGCCGCCGTATATGCGGATGTTGGCGGCGGACCAGAGTTTCTCCATTCCGTGCTGGCCCCACGCGGCGCTGCCTTGGGCCCAGGACTGCAGGACGGTGACCAGGCAGATCCCCCGGGACCCGTAGTGGGAGTAGAGGGAGTCCAGGTCGCGCAGCCGGCAGATGTTGGCGGCCTCGTCGAGGACACCGACGAACGGGACCGGTAACCGGCCTGCCGGTGAGGCGGTGGCGTGGGCCTCGAGCGCGTCGGTGACGGCGAGGGTCAGTGCGGCGACCAAGGGCGCGGCGCCGCCGGTACCGTCGCGGGAGAGCAGGTAGAGGGTGTCCTTCGAGCCGGCGAACGCCTTCGGGCTGAAGGCGGGTCGGTCGGTGTTCGGAGTGATCCAGGCGGTGAGGGCCGGGTCGAGGAGGAACCCGACGACGGCGCGGGCCGAGCCGTAGACGCCGTCGCGTTGCTTGTCCGGCAGGGAGGCCAGGGCCGAGAGGGCGCGGGCGTGTTCGCTGTGTCCGGCGCGGGTGAGGGCCTGAGCCGGCTCGGTGTCGCCGGGGTCGCAGATCCAGGTCCAGACCGTGCTGATCGGGTGGGAGTCGCAGGCGGCGGCCAGGAGCAGCAGGGACAGCAGGGTGGTCTTCTCGGTGTCGAAGTAGGCGTCGGTGCGGGCGCCGGCGGGGGTGGCGGAGGTGACCAGTTGCGCGGCGAGCACACCGGCGCGGGCCGGGTCCGGTGCCCCGTCTGGGCCGGTGAGGAAACCGATCGGGTCCCAGCACCAGGTCGGGGATTCCTCGGCGACGCGCTGCGGGTCGAACACCCACACGCGACCGTGTTTAGCGCGCAGTTTCCTGGTGGCGTCCAGGACGTCGCGTTTGTTGGAGGTCGCCAACGCCGCGCCGGGTGCAGCGAGCAGCATGGGGATGGCGTAGGCGGTGGTCTTGTTGGTGCGGGGCCCGGCGAGGAGCACGGTCATGTCCTCCCAGGACGCGTACATCGCCGCCCGCCGCTTCCCGGTCGGTGGGAGCAGGACGTCGCCGACCGGCAGCCCGGGGTGCCTCACGGCCAGTTTGGTCGGTAGGCCGAGGCGGGTTGCGGTGGCCCGCCGCGCAGGTTCGCGCAGGTGTCGCAGGTCGGTGATCGAGGCCAAATGCCGGGCCGCCGCATCACCCCGCAGGCCGGCGGCGCGGGACCGGCTCACGGTGAGAACCGCCGCGAGGATTGCAATGGTCAGCAGGGCGGCCAGGAGCAGAGCGAGGAGGGTTGTGGTGGTGTCCCAGCGGACCCGGTGGGCGGCCAGGGCCCGGATCAAGGGTGCGGGGGCGGCCGGGGGAGCGGCCCGGCCCTGCAGGCGGGTGGCCAGCTGCAGCGCGGCCCACCCGATGCCGGCGGCCGCGCTCAGCAGGCCTGCGCCGCCGGCGAGCAGGATCGCCTCGTCGCGGGCCGGGTCGACGACCTGCACCTCGCGTCTGACCATGGGAT
>DATAUG010000008.1:0-2548 GCA_036268355.1 Sporichthyaceae bacterium | reverse complement strand
CCCGGAGCCTCGACGGCCCCCCAACCGGCGCACAGCGCGGGCAGGCCCAAACGCCTGCCCCACTCGCGCGCGGCGCGAACAAACCGACCCAACTACAAGATCGCACTAACCGAAGTCTCTACGGTTCCAGGGGATTGCCACTCGCGACCGGGGCGGTGACATGGTTACGGCGCCGGTAAATCGGGTAGGACCGGGATCTCTGATCCGGGTGTGGCGCAGCAACGGTGTAAGTCCTTCGTGCGAACGTGGGTCGATGGGTTCGCGCCGTCTACTGGGTTCGGCGGTTGTGCCCGATCGCCCCATGGTTCTGAAGTCTCAGTGCCATGATCAATGAGACCGAGCGTCCTTAGGCCCTGACCGGGATATGGCCCACCGTCGCCGGCCTGATCCGGGCTCTCGATGATCTGCAGGACCCGATGACCAACCTGTGCGGCCGGGAACGACGCAAGACGCTCAGCGACCAGACACCGCGCGAGTTCCTCGACCGCGCCAGCGCCCCACGGCGATCGACATGCGCGGTGTGTGACGTCCCCCGACCATGGTCTCCGCGCGAGCCAGGGGCGCGGCGGCGATCTCGAAGACGAGAGGAAGCCGCCTGGTGTCCGCTTACGACCCGGTCGTTGTCATCAGACCCGGCCCCCGGATGCTGGGTGTGCAGGGTGACCTGCGCGCGGCCGGCGAGGCGGTCGCCGTCGCACTCGACACGCGCCGCGCCGGCTGGGGCGGAGTACTCGCAGCGGTGGACCAGGCCGCGGCGGAGGTGGCCACGCTCGAGCCGGATCTGCCGGATCTGACCGCCCAAGTCCCCGCGACGACTGGTGACCGACATCGAGCACTGTCATCGCGCTGGAGGCCCGTCGCCGCAACTGGAGACGGCTCTCATAGCCGCGGCGGTGGCGCCGCGGATCGACCCGCACTGGGCGTGAAGAACCGCCGTCACAGGGTTTTGGTGCCGTCATGGGCGACTGGGTGGGGGCATTTCTCCGGTGACGACGAAGTCGAGTTGGCGGGTGACGGCCACGGCCTGGTCGGCGAATCGTTCGAAGTAGCGGGCCAGCAGTGCCACGTCGACCCCGGTTTGGATGGGGTAGGGCGGATCGGCGTGGCTGATTATCTCCAGCACCAGCCGGTGCAGCCGGTCGATGTGGTCATCGGCGCGCTCCTGGGCGGGGGTATGGGTGCCGGTAGGGGCGGCGATGAGATGCTCGAGGTCCCGACACGCCGCGATCGCCAGGGCGCCCATGTCGGCGAACTGCCCGATCAGCTCAGCGGGCACCGCGCAGTGTGGGTGGCGCAGGCGGGCGATCTCGGCGATGTGGCGGGCCAGATCGCCCATCCGGGCGATCCTCTCGCAGACCCTGATCGCCATGACCACCGTGCGCAAGTCCCCGGCGACCGGCGCCTGCAAGGCGAGCAACGTGCAGGCATGTTCCTCACACCGCGCACCCCGGTGGTCGATCTCGGCGTCGCCGGTGATGACCTGCTCGGCCAGCACGAGCTCGGTGTCGAGCAACGCGCGGGTGGCCCGTTCCATCGCCGCGCACACCAACTCGCACATGGTGGACAGCTCCGCGCCGAGCGCAGCCAGTTGCCCGTGGAAGATCTCCCGCATCGACTGAACCTAAACCCACCGGCCTAATGCTGGTCAGAGCAATGAACATCGCCCACAAGGTGTACACCGCCGGAACGCGCCGGCGCAGCGAGTCGGTCTGCGTCGCTGTCGCCGTGAGCATGGGGGTAGGTGCCCTTGCTTGTGATTCAGGGTGCGCGGCGGGGTCGAAATGCGACCAAAGGGAGCTGCTGGGTCAGCCGCCGCGCGTCGGGGCTGCTGTCGTAGTCCCAGCCCACGAGCCAGGTCAGCACGCGGCGGATGACCGGTGCCACCCACCGGTTGCGTCGTTCGTAGTCGCGAAGCACGGTGATGGCCTCTGCCGGGTCGAGGGTGCGGTGTACGGATGGGAACCGGTCTCGGCCGATAGCGACCTCGGTCGCCGGGATTGCCTGCACGTTGCGATACCAGTGCGCTGTTCGCCCGAGCCCGGCAATGACGATGACCTCACCGGGTGCGGGGCCGGTCCCGATGACTTCGAGCATGGTCTGATGGGGCCGACCCGAACGGCGTCCGAAGCGTCAGGCGAAGGAACCGGTGACCGAGCAGCCGCCCGGCGTTCCAGTCATACAGCGACACCGGTGCTCGAAGTAGCCGCCGAGCGATCCGCCCCGGCCAACGCGCGCCCCTCGCCACGTCTTGGAGCATGGTGCGCAGCCGTGCCCGGCGCATTCTCATTCTCGGTGCTCAGAGTACGACACATGACACGCGGCGCCGGGACAATGGGGTGGTGAGGCTGGGCTGGGTCGCCCGCGTGGAGCCACCGCCGGATGTGTTCGCGGTGGTCATGGCGACCGGTATTGTCGCGGTCGCGGCGTCTGATCACGATTACTGGCGGATCGCGTTGTGCCTGAAAGTGCTGGCCGCGGCGGCCGCTGTGGCATTGGCCGCCGGATTGGCGCTTCGGGCGCTGACTCACCCGCAGCGGGTCGTGCGGCT
>DATAUG010000007.1:0-2226 GCA_036268355.1 Sporichthyaceae bacterium | reverse complement strand
AACCGCCGGACGAGCCGTGGGGGACCGCCAGGTCGCGCACCTCCGCCAACTCGTTCAGCACGGTGATGACGCTGCCCCCGACGAAACCGTGGTTCGGCTGCGGGCCGACCAGGCCCGCCAGCAGCAGCGCGAGCGTCGAGTCGCGGCCGTTGGGGTTTGGCGTTCCGCTCGGGCCGCCGAGCAGGGCTTTGATGAGAGTCGGGTGGGGGCCGGGGGTGGGGGTCGTCGGGGTCGCGGGGGTGGTGTTGGGGGTGTCCCCGGGCTGGGCGAGCAAGGTGCGGATCAGCTGGGTGATCGCTCCGCTGTGGGTCCCGCCCGGCGTGCTTCCGGTGTCGCCGCCACCGGTCGGCGTCGTGCCGCTCTGGCTGCCGAGCAGGGTGGTGAGCAGCTGCTCGACCGAGGCGTTGATGGTTCCGCCGCCGCCCGGCGGGCTCGCCGCGGCGGCTGGAACGCTGGAGCCGATGAGGGCGACGGAGGCCACCACGGCGGTGGCAACGAGTGCCTTTGCGACCTTGCTCGGCATGTCATCGCCTTTCGGATTTTTCAGCTTCCGTCCGCGCAGATGATCCGGCTCCGGCAGGGGCGACCGTCAAGATCGACTAGCCCGTCCGGGCGTCCCGCCGGCCCGCATTCCAGGGGGCAGCCGGCGGCCGCTGCCGAGCAAGTCGCAGGACGCCCGACCCGTGGCGAATCGCGGCAAGATGTGCCATTCGGCCGCATCCGGTATCGGTGGGCGGCTTGGGTCCAGATGATCTGGCCTTGTCCGGTTTCACCACGACGGCGACCGGGGACGCCGACGAACCCGGCTCGCCAGATCTCTGGTGGGACACCGGGCCGCCCGCCGAAGGCTTCCTGGAGGTCGCCATGTTCAGCCTGCTCAACGCGCAGGGCGGTGCCGGGACTGCGCCGGACGGACAGGTGGCCCCGCAGATCGAGCGGAACTGGGGACGGTCAACCCTCCGTTCACCGGACTCGCTGGCCGAGCTGTGCGACGCGGCGGTCTTGGCGGTGACCGACCATCAGCGCTTCATGCGCGATCGGCGGTGCACGGTGGTGCTCGAGGCTCCGGACAGTCAGCCCGCATTGGCCTACCGCCACCTCTCCCGGATGATCGCCGCGGGGCGGACCGGACGGATCGTGCTGGTCACCAGCGCGATCCCGGACGAGGGCAAGACGACCACCGCCTGCAACCTGGCTCTGGGCGCGGCCCGGCTGGGCCTGCGCGTCGTCCTGGTCGAGGCCGATCTGCACCGCCCCAAGGTCCTCGAGTGCCTGCGGGTGGAGGCGGGACCGTTCGGGCTCGCCGACGTGCTGCGCGAGACGATCGATCTACGCTCAGCGGTTCGTGGGTGGCCGGGAGCGGCGCTCGACTTCCTCTCCGGCGGCAGTCCGGTTCCGGACCCGCCGGCGTTGATGATGACGGCGACCGTCGGCCGCACGCTGCGTGAGCTGGCCGCCCGTTACGACTTGGTCGTCCTGGACACCCCACCGTTGCTACCCGCGCTCGACAGCCCGCTGCTGGCCTCGCACTGCGACGGACTGCTGTTCGTCGCCCGGTACCGGCACGTGCGTACCCAGCAGGTCGACGCGGCCATGCGGAAGGTTCGTGGCTCGGTCCCGATCCTCGGTGCTGTCCTGACGATGGCTCCGAGCCGGCGAAGCCGCCGCTGGGCGGAGTCCGCCTCGGATACCCCAGCTGTCGAGATCAGCCCGAGGCAGGCGGCAGACCCGGTTCCGGCCGCCCTGTCGCCGGCCGTCCCGGCCCTGCCGCGGCAGATCCGTCGGTCGTCGGTCCACGTGAACCGGGTCGGTGGGGGTCGGCCCGAGCCGGTAACGGGTCCCGTGATCACCGACCAGGGCTTGGAGGCCGCGGCGTCCGGCGCCGGCCGGTAGCTCCGGGGGGCTGCCCCGCCCGGCTCAGGACCGCCGACGCCTGCGCTGCGCCACCGAGACTGCCGCAGCGGCACCGATTCCGACCCAAATGGCCAGGGAATCGTGGTCGCCGGAGGAGTTCTGGATCGCCTGGTCGTGCTCGACGAGCGCGGGGTTGCCGTCGCCGATGTTCCCGTTGCTCTGGTTGCCGTTGCCGATGTTGTTCGAGCCCTGGTTGCCGTCGCCGCGGTTGCTGTTGCCCTGGTTGCCGTCGCCGATGTTGTCCGAGCCCTCGTTGCCGTCGCCGGTGTTGAGGGAACCGGCACCCGAACGCGAGCAGTCGAGCACGGTCAG
>DATAUG010000006.1:0-2419 GCA_036268355.1 Sporichthyaceae bacterium | reverse complement strand
GCAGACCAGCCGCACCCTGTCGGCCACGATGGTCGTCATCGACGCCAGCCGCCCCGAACGGGACAAGGGCGCCACGTTCACCTTCGCCGACCGCTACGAACTGTGGTGGTCAACGAAGGCCGACCACCAGACCGAGGCGCTGTGGCCGTCCTCGATCGTGCTGTCCCAGCAGTTCTACGACGCGATCGTCTCCGCCCCCGTACCGGTGGACATGCGCGCCATCAAGGCGCTGCGCGGCTCACCGCTGCGCCTGGACATCTACACCTGGCTGACCCACCGGATGAGCTACCTACGCCGCCCCACCACGGTCCCGTGGGAAGCCCTGGCCATGCAGTTCGGCGGGAACTACGCCCAACTCCGCCAGTTCAAAGCGGTCTTCCTCAAACAGCTCGACAAGGTGCGAGTGGTGTACCCGTTCGCCGAGGTCCACCAGGCCGACCACGGCCTGCTCCTGCTCCGTCGCGCCCGCACGTCGCCCCGCGACCGAAGTGACTGGCACGGCAGGCGGCGTTAGTCGCCCGATCAGCAGTTGACGTATTTGACCACTCCCGCGTCACCCTTCTTGAACAGGTGGGCGACGCTGGTGTTCAGGTAGCGCTCGTACAGCTCGGGTGCCGGGGTCCCCTCGAACCCCCAGCGGGGCTTGGTCTGATCGTCGGCCGACCAACCACGGTCGCCTTCCCGGCGAATGACCCATCGGTCGATGCGGTAGATCGCGCGGATCACGCCCTTGCTCACCGAGAAGGCGTACTCCACGTGCTCCCGCCGGGGGCCGATGCGCCACCAGCCGCGGGTGGCCTCGTAGAGGTCCTCGGGCGGCATCTGCGGGGTCCACAGCCGCGGGATGCGGAACATGAGACCACCGCCTCGGTGATCTCCGGCGCGGCCGGTGCGTCGTACAGACTGGTGATCACGTCCACGTGGGCCAAGCCCTTGGTGGCGTGCTCCCATCCGAGCACGGCATTGGTGACCTTGAACAGGAGGTTGTCGACGTCGGGATCGAGTAGGCGCAACAGGTCCATCAAGGCGGCCTCGATGTCGTAGGCCTGCCGTTCGGTCGCGATGCCGTGCCGCAGGATGTACGCGTCGACCGGTGCGCCGCTCGCTCTGATGCCCCGGATGGTCTCCAGCTTCGTCGACAGCCCCTTGCTGTCATCATCGGTTGTTGTCTCTGCCAACGCGTGCTGGAAGACCCGATTGCCGACGCCCTTGCCGATGTAGAACACCCGCCCATCCCGCGGGTCCCGCAACGCGTAGACGTACCAACCCACCCGCTCGGCCACGATCGGACTGAACACTTCGCCCTCTCCCTCCCGGGCGCGGCCACCGCAGCCGCAAGGCCAGGGCAGAAAATCGAATACATGTTCGATACTGATGCAGGTGTGGGCGCGACCGTTGAACTATGACCAGCCCCCGGATGTGCCGTTGCGGCCAGGTCCCGGTGGGCTTCTGGTGATCGCGCGCCTGGTGTGGACCGATGGCGAGGAGTACGTGCCCGCAGTGGCCAATCGGTGGACCCGCACCCACGTCCTGGTCGTGCAGTACGTCCACGGCGGCGGCCGCCGCCGCGAAGTGCTGACCTGGCCGCGCGCGGAGGACGTCCGCCGCTCCCTAGGGCTGCCCGCAGCCGACCGGTGACGGGCCCGCTTCAGTCCTCGTCGCCCGGCGACCGGTAGCGCAGGTCGCGGATGGCGGCTTGGGCGGCTTCGAGCAGATCGGCGAGCTTCTCGGCGCGGGCGACCGCGGCCCGGCCCGCCTGCGGCTTGCAGGACCCCCGCGCAGCGCTGGGCTCGGCGGTCCATCCGTTGGCGGCGCTGGGCCTGTTCCTGACGGTGGGTCAGGTTGGTTGTGGGGTAGGGCACAGGGTGTTGTGCTCATTTCTTCCGGAAGGTTCATCGACCGGTAACCGGGCGTGGCTAGGTTTGACCCGGCCGGTCGAGGGGGATCGGTTTGATGGCGGCGGCGTGCCACCGGGACAGGGCAGCGCCGCGTCGAGGGGGTCCAGGACCTGCCGTGCGCAGTACGCGCGCGCCTGCCGGTGGGGTCTCCTCGCGGGCGGGGCCGGGCCGACGGGGTTCATGGGCCCGGTCCCGCTGCCCGCAGCCCGTCCTGGAGGGGAGAGGAAAATGTTGACCAACCGCAACCACCCTGCCCGGGCGAGGGTCAGGGTGTGTCCGCACTGCGGCCAGGCCCTGGCCGGGGCCTTGGTACACATCGAAGGTTTGACGTTCCTGTGCGAGCGGTGCCTGCACGAGATCCACGCCGAACCCCGGCAGCGCCGCCGGTTGTCCCTGCTCCGCGGCCGCGGCCGCGGTGAACCCGCCGGACGCTGAACGGGCCGGCCACGACAGTCCCGGTGCGCCACTGCGGCACGTGCAGCGCCCGCCGCTACATCCCTGACCGCGGCGGGCGCCGGAGC
>DATAUG010000005.1:0-1818 GCA_036268355.1 Sporichthyaceae bacterium | reverse complement strand
GCGGCAACTTCCACAGCACCAACTCGGTTCCGGGGGCGACCGTGACGGCTTCTCCGGTGTCGAAGCCGAACCGGTGGATCTTGCGGTACTTCTGGACCGGGACGCCGTCCGGGTCGATGAGCACCGCGGTGTTGTAGAGGTCGTCGCCGTCGCGCTCGACGATCGAGCCGGCGTGCAGATGCACCCCCGCGGCCTGCGCGGCCGCGCACATCGCGCCGACCACCGGCCCGTCGAGGCCCTCGGCGGTCAGATCCCACCGGTCGGGCACCCAGGCACCGTGCGCCCAGAGCTCGGGCAGCACCACCAGATCCGCGCCGGCGCAGCGACGCACCGCCGCCGCCGCCCGCCCGATTCGCTCGGCCATCGGCTCGGTCAGCGAGACGTCGAGTTGGGCCAGGCAGATCCGCATGGGCCCAAGTCTGGCGTTCCACGCCGGGAGGCGGGCCGCCGGGTTTGAGGTCGTCGACCTTTACGGCGGCTTGTCGGCGCTTGTGACTGCCTGTCGACGGTTATTACTGCCGACAGGCAGGGACAAAGGTCGACGACGTCAAACCGTCCCGACGTCGTCAGGCGATGGCGGAGGTGAACTCCAGCGCGATGCCGTCCGGGTCGAAGAAGGCCAGGAACGCCAGGCCGAAGCTCTCGAAAACGCGGACCGGGCCGTGCTCGATACCCGAGGAGTCCAGCTCGCCGATCATCTGACCAACGGGACGATGCTGATCGGCCTGCGCCCGCTCGACGTCGTTGACGGTCAGACGCATGTGGTGCGGGGTGCCCAGAGTCACTGCAATCGCCGGCCCCTTACGGTCGGGGTTGCCTGACCCCCATCCTCACCGCTCAGAACAGCAGCGCGGTAGCCGGGTCGGTGAGTACCGAGCCGACGTCGACCAGGAACCGGGACCCGGCCTGACCGTCGACCACCCGGTGGTCGAAGGACAGCGACAGCGTGGTGACCTGACGTACCGTCACTTCACCGTCGACCACCCAGGGCTGCGGCCGGATCGCGCCGAAGGCCAGGATCGCGGACTCGCCCGGGTTGATGATCGGGGTACCCGCGTCGACGCCGAACACCCCGACGTTGGTGATCGTTATCGTGCCGCCGGCCATGTCGGCCGGTTGGGTCCGGCCCTCGCGGGCGGTCGCGGTCAGCTCGCCGAGCGCCGCGGCCAACTGCGGCAGCGACATCGCCTCGGCGTCCTTGACGTTGGGCACCAGCAGGCCGCGCGGGGTCGCCGCGGCGACACCGAGGTTCACGTAGTGCTTGAGCACGATCTCGCCGGCCGCGTCGTCGAAGGTCGAGTTGATCTCCGGGGTGCGCTTGACCGCCAGGCACATCGCCTTGGCCAGGATCAGCAGCGGGGAGACCTTGCGGCCGGCCATCGCCGGGTGCTGCTTCAATCGGGCCACGAACTCGACGGTGCCGGTGGCGTCGATGGTCAGGAACTCGGTGACGTGCGGTGCGGTGAACGCACTGTGGACCATGGCCTGCGCGGTCAACCGCCGCACACCCTTGATCGGCACCCGCTCCTCGCGGGCATGGGCCACAGCCGCGGGGGCCGGTGCGTCGGCGACGGTCGCCGCGGCGGCCACATCGTCGCGGGTGATGGTGCCGCCGGGGCCGGACGGGGAGACCTGACGCAGGTCCACGCCCATGTCGCGGGCCATCTTGCGCACCGGCGGCTTGGCCAGCACGACGACGCGCGAGCCCTGCTCCTCCAGCGGGATGGTGCGTGCGGGCACCGACTCGCCGGCGTAGGGGGCCTCGCGAGCCTCGGTCAGCCGGCCGACCTCCAACCCACCGTGGCGCACCGGCTGGAA
>DATAUG010000004.1:0-4325 GCA_036268355.1 Sporichthyaceae bacterium | reverse complement strand
TGATCTGCGCGGTGACCTGCCGGATCGGATCGTGGGCCGGGCCGAACCCGGTCGAAGGCTCGTCGCTCATCAGCGCCAGCTCCTGGTCTCGTCGTTGTCGCGGGCTGTGCCGGCGAACTAGGACCACTAGCTCGTCACCTCCAGGTTAAATATGACCGCCCGTCTTCGCTATGTGATGCACGTTACCTTCGAGTTCCGTAAACGCTGCGCCGGGTGCACCCGGCGCGATAACGTCGGCTTTCGCACCACCCGCCGGCCCGGCTCCGATCCCGCACGAGCACCGCACCAGCACCAGCACCAGCACCGCTCCGGCACCGGCGGCAGCCACCCCATCCCCCAGCTCAGGAGCCCGCATGCCCGCGACGCTGCCGCCCCTCGTGTCGGCCGACGAACTCGCCGCCGCCCACGCCACCGGCGGGCATCGGCTACTCGTCCTGGACGCCACCACCCATCTCGATGTCCCGGTCGACGGCCAGCCCTACACGGTCACGGCCGATCGGGACGGCTATCTCGCCGAGCACATTCCCGACGCGGTCTTCGCCGACGTGCCGGGCGCATGGTCGGATCCCGAGGGCGCGTTCGCGTTCGCAGTGCCCACCCCGGAGCAGTTCTCGGCGGCCGCCGGCGCGCTCGGTATCGGCGACGACACGCACGTCGTCGCCTACGACACCGCGAACAACGCCTGGGCCACCCGGGTGTGGTGGCTGATGCGGGTGTTCGGCCATGACGCGGTGTCGGTGCTCGACGGTGGGTTGGCGGCCTGGAAGGCGGCCGGGCACCCGGTCGGCTCCGGCGCCGTCAGCGCCGAACCGGCCCGGTTCACCGCGCGTTTTCGCCCCGAGTTGGTCGCCGACAAGGAGCGAGTCCGGCGGCTGAGTGAGTCGGGCGGATCGGTTGTCAACGCGCTGGATCCCGCGACCTTCCTCGGGCAGGCGGAGAAGAACCCCTACGCCAGGCGCGGCCGGATCCCGGGCAGCACCAACCTGCCCTTCTTCACCCTGCTCGACCAGACGACCGGCCGCTTCCTCGACACCGAGGCGCTAAGGGAGACGCTGGTGGCCGGCGGCCTGTTGAGCGGCGAGGAGACCGTGACCTACTGCGGGGGCGGGATCGCGGCGACCCTGCCGGCGTTCGCGGCCTACGTCGTCGCTGGCACGGAGATCGCCGTCTACGACGGTTCGCTGTCGGAGTGGACGGCCGACCCGTCCCAACCGGTCCAGGTCGGCTGACGGGCGCCCGCGACCGCGGGAAAACACCGGCGGACTCCCCACGCGGCGGTGTCGATCCGGCGCGCTCACACCAGACCGGTCGGCGGGGGCGGTACGTCGTTGAGGGCATGATCACCCAGGTACTGGATTTTCAGCCGGCGCGGGTCGTGCAGGGTGTGGGTGCGTGCGTTGCGCCAGTGCCGGTGCAGGTTCAGCCCTTCGGCCGCCGATCGCGTCCCGACCAGTGCGAACATGTCGCTGGCCACGCTCACCGCCGCGGTGTCCGCCGCCGCACGGGCCGCCGCGACCGCGATCGAGGCTTCCGCCGCGCTGGCCTCGGTGAGCTCCTTCCGAGCCGCGGCTATGGCGTCACCGGCCTCGTGCAGCAGCGCTCGGGCCGCCCGGACCCGCAGTGCCAGCTCGCCGAATGTCTGGATCACCACCGGATCGGTCGCCACCGAGGGGGCAGCCGATTCGGCTCTCGGCCGGGCCAGCGTGTGGATCAGCTGCTTCGCGTCGGCCAGCGCCCGGTCGGCGATGCCCAGATCGATACCGGCATGCAGGTAGTTGCCGTATGCCCCGAAAACCTCCGGCCCCGCGAAGATCCGCCAGGCCGGCACCACCCAGCGGGCCGGGATCGTCACGTTGTCGAACCGCACGCTGCCGCTGCCGGTCGTGCGCTGGCCCATGCCGACCCAGTCATCGAGCACCGTGACCCCGGGATGGTCGGCCGGCACCCAGGCCGCGACCAGCCGGCCCTCCGGATTCTTGGCGTAGATCGGAATCCAGGGCGCGAACGGGGAGCCGGTCGCGTAGTACTTCACCCCGTCGATCAACACGTCACCGCTCGCGCGCGGCTCGAACCGGATGTCGAAGTCCTGCGCGGTCCGGCTGCTCCGTTCGGACAGGGCGTTGCCGAAGTGCCGGCCGGCGAGCACCTCGGCGGCGAAGAACTTCTGCTGCTCCTCGGAGCCCGCCTCGGTGAGTACCTGGACGAAGAAGTAGTGGTTCTGTGGGATCTGCCCGACGCTGGCATCGCCGGCGGACAGGCTGGCCATCAGTTCGCCCATCGTCCGGGGGGACACATCGGCCCCGCCGAACCGGGCCGGGACGGTCACCCCGAGCAGACCTGATGACGCCAGCTCGGCCACCTCGGCGTGCGGCAGCTCCCGGTTGGCGTCGCGTTTGGCGTCTCCCTCGGCCAACCGCGCGGACAGTCGTGCCGCCACCCGCAGGGCCTCGGCATCGTCGGTCAACACCGGTACCGGTTGCATGAACTCCTCGGCCATCTCGTTGCGTGCGTCGTGCCGCACCTGGTGCTCAAGCGTGCCAAACCCGGCCGGCCCGGACACAACGGGCCCAGACCCATCGGGCCCGGACACAACGAACTCAGTTGCGCCGGGCTATGCGCCACCGCCGCGGGCGGCCCGCGCTCGCCGCTGCCCGGATCCTTCGATGTCGGCGAGATGGGCGGCCAGCTCGTCACGCGCCCGCGCCACCCGGGACCGGATGGTGCCGACCGGGCAGTCACAGATCTGCGCGGCTTCGGCGTAGGACAGGCCCACCACCTGCGTCAGCTCGAACGCCACCCGCTGCCGCTCGTCGAGGCCGTCGATGAGCAGGCGCAGCAGGACGGGTTGGGTGATGTCGCCGGGTTCGGCGGGCTCGGCGACGTCGATCGGGTCGACGCTGGTGAGCCGGCGCCGCACGGAGTTGGCGCGCAGATGGTCGGCGGCCGTGTTCCGGGCGATGGACAGCAACCAGGCCCGCACGCTGGACTCCGCCCGGAACCCGGGTAGGGACCGGAACGCCCGCGCGTAGGTCTCCTGGGCCAGATCTTCGGCGACGGAGCGATTGGTGAGCATGATCAGCACGCGCCAGACCTGTTGGTAGGTGCGGGCCGCCAGCTCGGTGGCAGCCTGACGGTCACCCGCGCGGGCGGCCAACGCGAGCGCGGTCAGCGCGGCGTCATCCATCACGCACGCACCGCGAGACCGTGATGGAGAACGGTTCGGTGGGAGCGAGACGACGCCCGGGCCGGTGCTGCGACGGACACAGCTGGAGCGGACACGGGCTCAGACACGGCAGTGTCCGGGGCGGGAACGAAGGTCACGGGGACTCCGGGGAGCGCGATCAGAGGTGGTCAGGACTCGGGGTGACCTAGCCACAACACAGCGCGCTGGCGGTGCGCCGGTAGTCGAGATGCCGGCGACTCGCCAGCCAAACGCGCTCCATAGTTGACCATATTAGTGGAGTTTAAAGTGGTTGAACAGCTGGCCCGGCTGAGTCCAACAACACCCCGTCGACGAGGGCTGTCGGTAACCGTCGATCCACGACCCGTACCGACGACTCCCGACCGGCGACCCCCACCGGTGAGCGCGCCTGGCGACGACCCACGACGACGGGCCAGGCACTTCTCCCCGCGATCCCTCGAATCCGCCTACTGGACAGCGCCCTGGCCGACCTACTGGACAGGGCCCGCCGTGAAGGTGAACCCGGCCTCGACGACGGCGGCCCGCAGCGCGTCGGGGTCGACCGCGCGGTCGGCGAGCACGCTGAGCCGTCCCGAGGCCAGCTCGACCTCGACCTGCTGGACTCCGGGCAGCCCCTTGACCTCTTCGGTCACCGAGGCCACGCAATGCCCGCAGCTCATCCCGGCGACCGTGCCCGTAGCGGTGAACACCTGCTGGCCCTGCTGCGCGGTGGTCATCCCAACTCCCTTACTGGACGCTCCGGAGGACGGGCCGATCGGCCAGTCCCTGTCCTGGGCAGGTCCGCGGCACGGTCCCGCAAGTTCCACCCGACGCCACCACACCACTCCAAAGTGCTCGGGGGGCCCGCTCGACCACGGTCGGTGAGCGTGGCCGGCCCGACCACTGGGACGGGGCGCAGTCCGGCGGCGCAGAGGCGAGCCGAGCCGAGCCGAGCATCAGGCTGCGACCAGCGACGACACCAGATCGACCGCCACGGCCAGCGTGTGCGGTGTCGCGCCGTAGCTGCCGTAGAGGCCCTCGTGTATCAGCCACACCTTCTGGGCCAGATCGGCTCCCCCGCCGGGGTTGGCGGCCGCCGCCAGACGTTCGACCCGATCCTTCGACCGGCGCAGGTACCCTTCCG
>DATAUG010000003.1:0-2036 GCA_036268355.1 Sporichthyaceae bacterium | reverse complement strand
CGGCGTTGGACGCCGACCTGGTGTGCGGCGGCGCGGCGCCGGTGAGCATCGCCGGTGCGCCGCGCAGCCCCGTCGCCAAGGCAGGCAGGAATCGGGGCACCGTCAGCCTGAGTTGGCAGGCCCCGACGTCCAACGGCGGCGAGCCGATCACCGGGTACTTGATCTATCGCGGCACCTCGGGCGGCCATCTGTCGGCGTACCAGACGGTCGCCTGCACCAGCGCCTCCTGCTCGTGGACGGACTCGAGCGCGAAGCACGCGAAGCGCTACTACTACAAGGTCGCCGCAGAGACCGAGGTCGGGACCGGCCACCAGTCGACCTACGTCACCGCCAAGGGGAAGTGACCGGCTTCCCTGCTCAGCCCGTGTAGAGCGCGGCCACGCCACCGGCCAGTCCGGCCTGCACCTGGCGGCTGAGGTCGTCGATCAGGATCTCGGGGGAGTCCGCCTCGAGGCCGTCGACCGCGATGCGGGCGGCCTGGGCCGGGGGCGTCTTCGGGGCGGTGACGTCACTGACCATGTCGGTGTCCATGCACCCGACGTGCAGGCCGGCCACCCGCACGCCCTGCGGAGCCAACTGCTGGCGCACCGCGTTGGTCATCGACCAGGCAGCGGACTTCGCCGCGCAGTACGCGCCGTAGTTCGGGAAGCTGATCCAGGACAGCACCGAGAGCACGTTGAGGATCGAGCCGCCGCCGTTTGCCGCGATCTGCGGCGCGAAAGCGCGGGTGACGGCCAATGTGCCGTAGAAGTGCGTGTCGAACTCGGCCCGGATCGCCTCGAAGTCGTCGGTCAGCAGGTCCGCGGCCGGCGGCGAACCGGCGTTGTTGACCAGCAGCGTCAGGCCCTCGATCGTTCGTGCCGCCGCGGCGATCGAGGCGGGGTCGGTGACGTCCAGGGCGATCGCGATCGCTCCGGGCAGGTCGACCGACTCCGGCCGCCGGGCACCC
This sequence comes from Sporichthyaceae bacterium, assembly GCA_036268355.1. Lineage (GTDB taxonomy): Bacteria > Actinomycetota > Actinomycetes > Sporichthyales > Sporichthyaceae > DASQPJ01. The sequence continues at coordinate 1,087 of DATAUG010000003.1, read as the reverse complement.
GCGTACACGGTTGCGCCGCGGGCGAGTAGTTCGGCCGCCAGAGCACGGCCGAAGCCGCGGTTGGCGCCGGTGACCAGGGCTACGGATCCGGCGATCTTCACGGCGGTACTCCTCATTGGCAGGTCATCGGTGTGCTGAATTGGTATTTCCAACATAGCTAGCTGTGTTGGGAAAGACAAGTCATCTGCAACACTGGGTTGGAGTTTCCGTTCCAGCGCTACTCTCGGGTCATGGACCTTGCCGCGAACCCCTGCGCGATCGCCCGCAGCCTCGCCGTCGTCGGCGAGCGCTGGACGTTGTTGATCCTGCGCGAGGCGAGCCGGGGACCGACGCGGTTCGCGCAGTTCAAGGATTCGCTGGGGGTGGCCAGCGACGTCCTGTCGGACCGGTTGGCGACCCTCGTCGAGTACGGCGTGCTTACCAAGGAGCCCTACCAGGAGGAGGGCTCCCGCACCAGATTCGAGTACCACCTCACCGCGGCCGGAGCCCAGCTGCAAGTGGTGCTCAGCGCCCTGCAGCAGTGGGCCGACGAGAACCTGCCGTGGCCCGCGGGCCCGACCGTCGTGCGGCGCGACCGGCGCACCGACCGCCCGATCCACATCGGTTACCTCGACGATCGGGGGTGCGAGGTCGCTGTCGAGAACGTGGCCTGGATCCGAACCGCCGCGTATCCGGACTGACGGGTCAAACCTGGCCAAACCCGTGCACCGGTCGAATCCGGACCAGCTAACGTCAACCCCGGTATCGACCGGGAACTTCCGGTTTTCGCACAGCCGTCCCGGGGGAGCTCATGACGCGTCACGTCGGCCGGAGCGGTTCCGCGTCGTTCGTGCCAGGTCGCCGGGTCGTGCTGGTCTGGGCACTGGTGATGCTGCTCGGGACGACGGTGGCGGTCGGTCACTCAGGTGGCCGCGCCCAGGCCTCCGGGTCGGCCCCGACCCAGAAGGTGTGCCCGGTGAAGCCGCAGCCGGGCCACTTCACCTGCTTCGCGCGGCGCCGAACCGACATCCGCAAGCGCTCGGCGGTGGAGGGGGTCCTGCCGCAGGTGGTCGACCCCCAGCAGGGCTACGGTCCCTCGGACATCCAG
>DATAUG010000002.1:0-6720 GCA_036268355.1 Sporichthyaceae bacterium | reverse complement strand
GCTCGCGCCCGCGGAGGCGAAGAAGAAGATCACGCACCAGGCCACGGTCTGGGTCCGCGCGTCATAGACCCCGGCGCGGAACGCCACGGCGTCGGCCGCCAGCAGCACTCCGGAGCCGAGGTAACAGCCGCCGATCATCGCCCGGCGCCCGACCACGTCGAACAGCCGACCCAGCAGCAGTGGCCCGAGCAGGTTTCCGACGGCGAACGGGATGTAGTACAGGCTGGTGCGTGCCGACGGCACCGCGAAGAACGTCGAGAGCACCGTCGCGTAGGTGAAGAAGATCGCGTTGTAGAGGAACGACTGAGTGATCATCAATGTCGCGCCCACCACCGCGCGACGCGGGTGGCGGACGAACAGCACCCGCAGCAGGGCCAGGTAGCCCTGCTCTCCGGCCGGGCGCACCTCGATCTGCGCGCCCCGGGGCACCTCGGGCAACTCGATGCCGCACGCGCGCACCTCGTCCTCGATGCGGCCGATCGAGGCTTCGGCCGCCTCCGCCCGACCGTGCATGAGCTGCCAGCGTGGGCTCTCCGGCAGGTTGCGGCGCACCACGATGATGCCCAGAGCCAACGTCGGTCCGAGCAGGAACGCGATGCGCCAGCCCAGCGCAGGGTCGATCGCGCCGTCGAGCAGCGGAACCTGCAGCACCGCGGCCACGACCGCACCCGCCCAATACGTGCCGTTGACCGCAACGTCCACCCGGCCCCGGTACCGAGCCGGAACCAGCTCGTCGATCGCGGAGTTGATCGCCGCGTACTCCCCGCCGATGCCCATCCCCGCGACCACCCGTGTCGCGTAGAGATAACCCAACCAGCCCCGGCTCGCACCCAGGGTCAGCGCGGTCGCGGCACTGCCCGCGAAGTACACCAGCAAGGTGACAGCAAAGAGATTGCGCCGGCCCAACCGGTCCGACAGCCGTCCGAACAACAGCGCCCCGAACACCTCTCCGGCCAGATACACCGAGGCAAGCGCACCCGCGGCACCCGCCGACAACCCCAGCACGCCTGGCTCGGTGAGCTTGCCGGCGACGTTGCTCGCGATCGTGATCTCGAGCCCGTCCAACACCCAGGCCACCCCGAGCGCGATCACCATGCGGGTGTGGAACGGGGACCAGGGCAGCCGATCGATGCGGGCCGGAACCGTGCTGCGCACCCCGCTCGACCCATCGACCGCCCCCTGCCCCGCGGGGCGGGGATCGGGACGGGGCGCCATCACGGCCACCTTCCCCGGCAGGGACCGGACTACCAGGGTTCGACGCCAGATTCGCTCGGCCGCGTCGTGGCGGTCATCCTCACCGCGGATCGGAAGTCGTGCCGGATGGTTTTGGTGTCCTCGTCGTCCACATGCCGAGCGCTACCCCGACCCGCTCAGGGGAACTCACCGCTCGGCGCCGACGCGAACGTCACGCCCCGGATGTCCACCGCGAGGTCGGGGCACACCGGGCGCAGCGCGGTGAGAGTGGCCCAGCCTGCGGCCAGCAGGCCCGCGTCGGAGTCGGGCTCCGTGGAGAAGTCGATCTCCGAGACCCCCATGGTGGTCCAGCCCTCGCCGGCGTCCACAACGCTGAACTCGACTGCGCCGAAGCCGGCCAACGGCGCCCGGCGCAATCCGCGGACCTGCTCCGGCGGCAGATTTGGCACGTTGAGGTTCAGCACGACCCCCGCCGGTGCGGCGAGCAGCCCGGGCAACACGCGGCGCGTGTACTCCGCAGCGGTGTGCCAGGCGGGATCGGCGCCCACTGCCAGGGACACCGCCATCGCGCGGACCCCCTGCGTGGCGGCGGTCAACGCCGCGCCGACCGTGCCGGAGTGCAATACGGCCTGGCCGGTGTTGGGCCCTCGATTGATCCCGGACAACACCAGGTCCGGCGTGGGTCCGAACGCGCCGCGGCACCCGGTCAACGCGATGAACGCAGGCAATGCACCCACCGCGTGCACAGGCCGGTCGGTCAGGTCGGGCAGTGTCCTTGGCTCCACTGCGAATCGGCCGTCGGTGCCTGCCGCGGTGATGGACGCACTCGCACCGCTGGAGTCGTGCACCGGTGCGGCAACGACCACGTCCAGCCCTGCCTCGATGGCCACCAACGCCAGTCGGCGCAAACCTTCGGAGTCGATCCCGTCATCGTTGGTGACCAGGCAGCGCAGCCGCCGTTCTGACGACTGATCAGTTCCGGCCGGCCGGGTGCGCCGACTCAGTTCGTCGGGCGAGACGGCGGTCCGGTCGGCCGGGCCGGGCGCGGCGGTCACGGACCGATCCCGATCGCGGCCGGCCGGGCCTCGAACTCTGCGGCGAGCCGTGCGATCTCCGCCCGCCCGCCGCTGGCCAGACCGCGGCGGGTGACGTTCAATGCGCCTGCTGCGGCACCCAGGCGTACCGCGTCTGCCGTGGAGTCCCCCCGGGCCAGGGCCGCCGCCAGGGCGCCGGTCATCGAGTCGCCGGCGCCGTGATGGTCCACCACCTCGAGCGCAGGTCCGCACACCTCGATCAGCTCTGCCTCGATCAACGCCAAGGTCGGGTCGCCGGCGCGGCTGAGCACCACCGTCGCCGCCCCAGCGGATTGCAGACGGCGCATGCCCGCGATCAGGTCCCGCTCGGCGTCACCGGTGGCCCAGCCGTCCGCGACGAGCTCTTCGTGGCTGATCTTCAGCACGTCGATACCGCCGGCGAGCGCCGCCGTCAACGGCCGATGCGCGAGGTCTGCCACGACACGGCGGCCCGCCGCCCGCAGGTCATTCGCCAGTCGCCGGTAGGTGTCCGGTGGCAGCAGCGGAGGGTCCCACGGCCCCGGGCCGGCCAGGACGACCACCGCCGCCGAGAGGGCGGCGGTCAGTGTCGCACTGTACAAATCGTCAAGATCGTGGCGGTTCAACGGGACGGGACGCATGCCGGCCAGTTCCACCCGCTCACCGCCACGGCGGTCGTGCAGGTAGGCCCCGGAGCGCCCACCCGCGACGACATCGACCACCATCAGTCCAGCTTGTGCCACCAGAGCGTGCACGACGGCTCCGGCCTCACCTGCGAACGGACCGCACAACGTGGTCGGCGCCCCGAGCGCGTGCGCCATACGGGCGATCCAGTACCCCTGACCGCCCGGGTGCAGATGTATCTCGTCCTCCCCGTCGGTCCGCGCCTCGACGGTGATCGTGAGCAACGGGTCCGGTGCGAACACCGCCACTGCACCGGCCACGCCTATACCCCCAGTCATCTGACGTAGCGTCAGGCCGCGTGGTTCGCCGGGATCTTGCTGTCCCACGCCGATTCCTTCCCGTCCTGCCAGGGCCTTCCCGCTTTGCCTACGAAGAGGTGCTTCCCCACCGCGGCCCGGTTTGAACGCCGTCGAACTCCCACGGTTGCCCCGGAACCGGGTCGGCCGCCCGCCGCCCGGCCGGGGGGTCCGGAGGACATCCGGTCAACGACACCCGCGCCGGGTATTCGTTCCGGCGTGGTGCTCCACCTCGCGCGCGGAACGGTCACGAAGGCGCGGCGTCACCCCTGGCTGGTGCTTGTGGCCTGGGCCACCAGGGCTTCGGCGACGGCGTGCAGCCTGCGGTTGGTGGTGTTGGAGAGCGCCCGCAGGATCTCGAAGGCCTCGGCCGGGGTGCATCGCCGCTCGCCGATGATGATGCCCTTGGCCTGCTCGATGACGGCGCGGTGGATCATCGCCTCGCGCATCTGGCGGGCCTGGGTGGCGGCGTCGTCGTAGAGATGGGCGTTGCCGATCGCCACCGCGGCGTAGCCGGCGAAGATGGCCCCCGCCTCCACCGCGGGCTGGTCGAAATGATCGGTTTTGGGGGAGTAGACATTCAACGCCCCGGTGACGTCCTGCTGCAGCGGCAGGGACAGGGACAGGGGAACTGCCGATCCCGGCCGCGGTCGCGGCGCGGGCGAAGGCCGGCCAGCGGGTCTCGGTGGCCATGTCGGTGATCAGCAGCGTCTCGCCCGCAGCGGCGGCGTCCATGCAGGGCCCGTACCCGGTCTGGTACTGGGTCTCGTCCAGGCTCAGCGCCGGTTGCCCGGTGAACGCCGCTGTATAGGCCGCAGCGCCGCGCAGCAGGGTGACCGAGACCTCCCCGCCCCGCCCGTCGCCGGGCACGAGAGCGACCCGGGCGAGGGCGGCGACCTCGCCCAGGACCCCGCGCAGGTCGTGGTGGAAAAGTCGATGCGCCCGAGTTCGGCGATGGCCCGCAGGGCGGGAACCGATGCCGGGACGCCAGTGGGGATTGGGGTGGGGCCGTGCGGGTGGTCTTCGGGCACGTGGAGGTCCTTCAGCGTCGCCGCCGCCCCGGGGCTGGAGGGCAACGGCCGGGTGGCACCCGAACACGTGCTGCTCCGGGGGCTGTTCGGTGCCCCTGCCCGCAGGAGAACCAGGACCCGCGCCGCTTCCTGACGCCGGTTCGCGATCACCGCGTGATCACGGCCACAACAGCTGCGAGCTCAACCACCCGGGCGCTGCCGACCGGCGCCCCGTTGCCGGGCCGGGTGGGGAGGCACGGCGGGCGGGACGTCGCGAGGCCGGGGTATTTCGCTACGAACCGGGCAGGATGTTCGCACCCGAGTACCCGTGCCGTCTGGTCGATCCCGCTGTCCCGAGGGTGGCAACGGTGGCCTGCTGTCGCCGTCCATGCCGGTGGCAGGGATCGGAGTCGAGATTGACCAGGACGAAGCTGGTGGAGAGCTTGTCCGCCCTGGCGGGTACCCCGGACGGTGATCCGGCGATCGATGCCCACCTGCGGGTGATCGTTGAGTTGGTGCCGGCAGTGGTCACTCCGGTGGACTCGGCCTCCATCACGGTGGAGCGGGACGGGCGCTACCTCACCCTGGCCACCAGCGACGAACTGGCCACCCGCATTGACCAGGCGCAGTACGCCGACGGCGCCGGGCCGTGTGTGCAGGCCCTGTCCGGGGAGTTGGTGGCGCTGACGGCCCCGGCGGCGGCCACCGAGTGGCCCCAGTTTCGCGAGCAGGCCCGGTCCCTCGGCCTCTACGCCTCCCTGTCGATCCCCCTGTTCGCCGGCAGCGGCGCGACGGTGGCCTCGCTCAACCTCTACTCCCGGACCCCCACCGACATGGCGGGACTGATCACCCGGGTGGTCGCGCTCTACCGCCACGACGCGAGCCCGACACGGGCGGAACTGGACAACGGCGGGGAACACCTCCTCGACGCCCTGGCCGCGGCCCTCGACGTGCACGATGACATCCAGCACGCCTTCGGGCTCCTGATCGGCTCCCGACACCTGAGCGCACCCGCCGCCTACACCGCACTGCGCGAGATCGCCGACACCAACGGCATCACCCTGCACGACGCAGCGACCGACCTACTCGCACGCCGGGAAGCCTGACCCGGCGCGCCCGCCCCGCAGAGCGCATCCCGCAGGTCCGGGACTTCACCCGATCCCGTATTGAGTTCGGATTGTCAGTACCCGGCAGGTGCGGGTACTTTCTCGCCGTATCTGGTCAAGAAGCGGCCGGTTGAGCCCCCCATCGCTGATGGGCGGTGCAACCCGGTGCGAAATCTGGCGACGACTCCACCCCCGGTCTGTGCTCTGCGCGGCCCTTTCGTTCTCACGAGCACTCCGATGGCTGCGCCGGTCCGGCCGTCGCGAACCGGGGCGCCCCGCGCTCTGATCGATCCGCGGGCGTGGGCCCGGCCGAAGCCTCCGGGCGCGTGCTCCAGGACGACGACCAGGCCGAGCAAGGCCCCGCGGTACCGATGGCCGTGGCCGTGCTCCTTCGCCCGTGCGGGTCGGCGTCGGGCCACCTGTGGGTCCGCGGACACGAAGTTCTGCCGGGTCGTCGAGGGCGAGCGGACCGGTGGCTGGTGGATCACCGTGCGCCCTGAGCGGGTCCTCGGCGGCGAGGAGGACATGCGCGGTTCACGACCCGGACTGGTTCGGAATCGGCGACCCGCCGGGTGTGGCGGGCGACGAGCGGTTGCAGGTCAGCCGTGGCCAGGCGGGGGAGGTGGTCGTCTCGGGTGAGATCGACCTGGCCAGCTCTCGGATCCTGCGTCACGTGCTCGACGAGAGGGCCAAGACGCCGGGAGTGGACCTGGTCGTGGATCTGCGCGAGGTGCGCTACCTGGGCAGCGCGGGCGTCGCGGTCCTCTACGACCACGCCGAGAGCGGGAACCTACGGCTGCTGGTGCGCGCCGACACGGCGGTCGCCGTCGTCATCAGGATTTGCGGGCTCGCCCAGGTAGCCTCCGTCGAACTCCTCCAGGCCGCGGGGGAGCCCGACTGACTGAGCTGATCCCTCTGCGCCGGCCGAAAACCGCCCCGGCGGACGCGCTCCCGGTTGTGGGACAGCCTCGGAACCTACGGGTCCGGTTGGCGCCGGATCGACATCAGTTCCTTACCGCGACACATTTCGTTCGCCCACCTCCGCGGCCGAGCCGAGGAAACCTTCGCGCACTTCTGCACGGTCAACCGGGATGTCCGACGTGCTTTCATTCGACTACGAAAGGTGACGAATAAATCATTCGTTGATCTCGGAGTACCGGTTATATTTCGGGTGCATGTCGTAGCAACACCATCGTTGTTCAATCGACTCACGCAGCATCTCCTTGTTCAGCCCGGCTCCGCGACGCGGTCGCGAAGACCTGGACCGTCGGGGAGGTCGAAGATTGGCCAAGGCTCGGGCGTTCGCCCTGCGGAGGAGCTCCGGGGCCGGTGTTGACGACTGGCAGGACGACGGTGCGAGTCAACGCGCGGGAGGGAC
>DATAUG010000001.1:0-5876 GCA_036268355.1 Sporichthyaceae bacterium | reverse complement strand
GGCACGGTGGCGGCTCCGGTGGTTTTGGCAGGCGTGAGAACCCCAATCCCACCAGCCACACCGTGCCCGCAATCCCTACACGATCACCGGCGTGTCCGACCCGCGCCACGCCCTACAACACGACTTTGCCGGCCCCCTGGGCGTCCACCCGACCCAGGCTGAGGATTCTCGCCAGCCCCCCGCCTGGTAGTCCGACAGCCCCCGGGCGACCAGGGCGGTGGCGAAGGCCAACACCTGAGCCTGTGCCTTGCGCGACATGTCGGCCAGGAGCAACGTCCTGTCCTCGACCTCCGCGACCGGCTTGCGGTCCACGGCGGCCAGAATCGGGGCGGCCGAGTACGCGCCGAGGATCGGCCAGGCCACCATGAGCCCGACGACGAACAACGCCGCCGCGAGCTTGAGGGGGCCGCGGGCGAGCGCCAGCTTCAAGTCCGTTGGGTTCACCACCACCTACGCACCGAAGGCCGGCGCGACGGTGATCCGGAGCACCGGCCGCCGCGGCCAGTTTGCCCCCACCATGCCGACCAGCAGGCAGTGCCTGGCTCGCGTGGACGCGGACGTCCATCCCGTCCTCGTGCCGGTGTCACGCGCCTCAGGGGCCGGCCGGCGGGCCCGCCACCCCGGCAGTCTTGTGGGTGGACAGGTTGTCGCAGATCAGGTGCACGTCGAGATCGGCGGGCGCCTCGGTGGCGAGCTTGACCAGGGCCGTTGCCACGGTGGTCTCATGTCGTGTTCCCAGACCTGTTGGAAATGGCGGCACGGCTCCCCTGCCTGCTGCCGTGCTGCCTGCTCCAGGAGCGGCACAGGGGTCCATCGGCGCACGGTGCCCCGCTCTCGGTGCTGCGTGCCTTGATGCCGAAGTCGGTTTGGTCCTGAGAGGGCTGTGACGGGCTGCCGAATTGACCGAGCAACTGGCATCGGCGGCGGAGCGTTCGCTTTCCTACCGGCTATGGGGTCCCCGAAAACGCGGCGACACCTGTCCGGTACGGTACCGTACTGGACGGTGGATCAAATGGCCGTGAGCAAACCTGCCGAGGCCTTCCATGCCGATGGTTCGACCGTTGGACCCCGTTCCTTCGAATCGTGTGGAGGCTAACTCAGGGCATTCCGTGGGGCGCTTTCTGGACTCCATTCCTTCCAGTACGTATCCATTCCATCCGGAATGGAACGGGAGCTCACCCGGAAATCTCTCCGGGCCTTCATCACGATGAGGGAGTTGATTGTGTGAGCGAGCGGTCGAGCCCCGCGCGGTTCCCCCAACTGGGGACCGCCCAGGGGTGGAGGGCGCGACAAAATCGCCGGCGGGCGACCAAACCGGTGGACCCGGAGGACTACTTCCACGCTGCGCTGGACATTCTCACCGATTTCGGCCCCGAGTCGTTGACCGCCGCAAGGCTGTGCGAGCGGCTGAACGTGACCAAGGGGTCCTTCTACCACCACTTCCAGGGCATGGACGACTTCGTCGAGAGTTTGGCGGATTACCGGGAGACCATCTTCAACGGTTTGGTCTCCGCCGTTGCCGCGCAGCCGGACCCCGTCGCACGTGTGACTTTCGCGGTGAGCCTGATCGCTGCCTTGCCGCACGAGGCAGAGGCGGCCATCAGGGCCTGGTCGCACAGCAACAAGGTCCTGCAGGCCTCCCAACGACGCGTCGACCGATCCACCATGAGCATCGCCGCGTCAACCACATCGGTCTTCATCGACGACCCCGAACGCAGCATGTGCGTCGCCCGACAGACGATCGCACTGATCATCGGGCTGCAACAACTGGAACACCCCGTCGACCGGGCCCAATTGGTCCACAACCTCGCTTCGTTCATCGAACTCACCTGGGGCCTCACAGCCACGACAACCGAAACCACCGCCGGGCCGGTCGTGGAATTCACCCGCACAGAAGCCCCGAACCAGAACTGAGTCCGGACAGGCCCGGCCCTGCCTCGCAGGGCATCGACCCACGGCACGGATCGGCAGGAAGCAGGCCCGCGCGAGGCGACCTATCCGAGATGCCCATGCCCATAAACCTTCCGACCAACATCCGGGACAAATCGGCAGTCCGAAGACGCCGCCGGCCAGACGTTTTGCCGACCGGATTTCGAAGGCAAATATTCTCGACAACCTGCACCGCGCGGGCGGGTTGTGAGTGGGCGCGTCGGACTGCCGCTCCCACCAGGTAGGCACGTTTCGCGGCAGGCGGCAGTTTGAAATCCGGCGCTGCGCGCCACAGGGACTTCGGCGGCCGCGCCCTGGTACGGGTTCAGTCCGCCCAGCTCGAAGCTACTGGTGCCAGCCCTCGGCGGAGGAGTTAGGCGTCATCCCGAAGGGGTGCCGGTGACGGCTGAGGCGGCTGGCCGGCCGGTGTCGTCCGGAAGAGAGTCACCGTTTGTGGTGACTGCCAGACGTGCTATCCGGTTGCCGGTGAACTCGGTGAACCACAGGGCTGCGTCGGGTCCGATGGTTATGCCGTCGGGTGAGCTGGCCGGTGTGGGTGTCGGGTTCTCGGTTATCCGATGGGTGACGGGATCGACGCGGCCCACAGCGTTGGTGCCGAACTCGGTGAACCACGGGGCTCCGTCGCGGCCGATGGTGATGCAGGACGGCAGGCTCCTGGACGACGGGATCGGATAGACACCAATTGTGGTCCCACTCGGACTCACCTGGTGGATGGTATTGCCGATCTGGTCGGTCAACCACAATGACCGGTCGTGAGCCACGGCCAGACCGAAGGAGTCGATGCCTACCGGGTGGTCGGTGACGCGATGCGTTCGCGGGTCCATCCGCCCGATGCGACCCTGTTCGGTGAACCACAGTGCGCCGTCCGGGCCGGCGCTGATGGCCAGTGGCAAGGTACCGCCGTCGCCCAGGCGGTACTCGGTGACCCGTGGATTTCGCGGATCTATGCGCCCGATCGCCGAGGCGCCGAACTCGGTGAACCACAGGGCACTGTCAGGGCCGGTGGTGATGCGTAGCGGCAGCGCCACGGGTGTGGGGATTGGGTATTCGGTCAGCCGGCCGGTCGCGCGGTCGATACGGCCGATCTTGTCTCCGCCGGCCTCGGTGAACCAGACGTTCCCGTCGGGGCCGGCCGTGATCCCGACCGGGTGGGCGTGGGCAGCCAAGGGGTACTCCTGCACCTGCCGGGTGCGGGAGCCGATTCGACCGATCCGGTCGTTGAACTCCTCGGTGAACCACAGGGATCCGCTCACCGCCGCGATCCCACTGGCTCCCGTGTTCGCGTGTGCCAATGCGAACTCCTCCACCGGCGAGGGTTCGTTGGTCTGCGCGGCGCCGGCTGAGCGCGGAGCCGAGCAGCAGACAACGACCACTGCGGCCAACACCCTCGGCCATCGGAGTGAATACTTCGGCTTCATCGGTCTCCCGCCTGCGTGCGAGGAAATGCGATGCCTACGGCACGCCGGACGGATGGATCCACACGCTCGAGCGCCGGCCCGGACGGTCCTCGGCCCGGGCCGGCTGCCCGAGCGGTCGGTGCGACCGCCATCCCCACAGCGGACGCACCGACGCGTGCTCGGTCAGTGATCGCCGTAGACGCCGGTGAAACTGATCGCGCCCAGGCGGGTGACCTGGTGCTGACCGATCCCGCCGTCACGCGCATGCAGGCCGTAGTCCACCTGAACCGAGGGTGCGGTCACGTAGTGCCCACCGGATCCCGTCCCCGTGTCGTTGGCGGGTTCGATGCCGGTGTCCGGAGCCATGACACGGATGCCGAACGGACCAAGTGCCGCAAGGGCTCCGGACACTGTCGACAGCTGGCTGTTGAACTGGTCGGTCAGTTGGTTCGCCGGGACGTTGTTCCCGGACAAAGTGATCCCGCTCTGGTTCCAGCCGGTGACCGAACCGCCGGAGTCGTTGTCGAACAACGACATCCGGTAGGTGACCACCGGGTCCGAGCCGGGCGTCTGCTTCACCGTCATGAACGAGCTCAGTGCGGTCAACGGCCCGGCGCCCTTGATGCCGGCGACATACGCCCGGGCAGTGCTCACGTACTCTCCGGTGACCCGGTCGACCCCGGCCTCGGTGGTGCTTCCGATGACGTCGGCGACCTTCGCCACATCGAACACGTTGCCCGTGCCTGAGCCTTTCACGTCGTCGGCGCAGTTGCTGTTTATGTACAGCGGAGTGCCGTCGTTGGGGAGCTTCGTGACCTCGTTGCCCGGCGGGAAGGGGTTCTGGATGAACGGATGCCGGTCGGTCAGGTTTGTACCGCCCGCCGAGACGTCAGGCTTGACGCTGCGGGACATCACCGGGTTCGCGTACCCGCCGGAGACATCGCCGGCGTCCGGCGGAGCGGCACCCTTTTCGAGCACCGCTTCCTCCACGTACTGGCCGAAGAAGTAGCCGGCCCCGCGGGAGTCACACCTGGCCTCCGGCTGACCGATGTCGTGAGTCAACTGGACGCCGCTGAACCCGATGTCCTGATAGGTATACGCCGGGATCGGGGTGTTCTCCTCCACACCGGCGTTCCGCATGTCCAACACGTAGCTTGCATCGTTCTGGAAGTCGAAAGTCCGCGCCATGCCGCTTCCCGGCCCGGACGGGTGATTAGCTGCCGCATCCGCCGGCGTCGCGGCGCCGGCCAACAGGACCAGCGCCACGGAAACCGCCGCCGGCGAGGTCGTTCTGATCCTGATTGTGGGCAAGGTAGGCATGGTTCCTTCCGTTTCGTCGAAGAGAGCAGGAACGGGTTCACCCGGCCTACTGAACCGGGCGACCGCTTTCCAGCGGCCGAAGCGCCCTGTCGGAAACTCGGTAGGACAATCCGGCACGGTGACGCACCGGAATGCCGATCAGACGTACGGGTGGAACCCGGCTCCGTCATGGAGCGTCCGTTCCATCGAACGGATCAGAGGTTACGTTACGACATTTCCGGAAACAATCCTTCGGGGCCATTCGTTCCAGCACGTATCCATTCCATCAAGAATGGTACGGAACGGAATCGCCGCGACTCTCATCCCCATGCGGCAGCTATTCTGCGGGCGAGCACTCGAGCCTCCTGGATTCCCGGATCCGAACGCTGCAGATCCCTGGGACCACCACTCGATCGCATTGATCATCGGACTGTAGCGGCTGGAACACCCAGCCGACCGCGCGCACCTGGTCCAGGCCCGAGGTTGGTTCGCCCAACCAACCCGTGGACTCGCCGCCAAAGACGACCGGAACTACCACCGGGCCCGGCGTGGAATTCACGCCCGCAGAATCCCGGAATGCACTGCCGCGCCCAGAACTCAGCGCCTGGGTCCACGATCAGCGACATTCCATACTTCATGGAATGCATCTGGTCCTGGATGGAATGGGCCTACTTTCGCGATCGCCCGCTGAAGTCGACGCCCCGCGCTGCTTCCTGCGCGAAGCGGGGTGAGCCGACGGTACTTCCGCAGAATGTCTCCAATCACCGCCCGAGCACCGATGGCGGGGCGGCGCCGTCTCCACGCTCGGTCCGCCGATACCTCGTCCGCCGTTGTGCACGTAGCCGAACCAATGGTGCCTGGACGGCATCCACGGACGAGGTAGAGGCTGACTATCGGCGGATGCGCGTGCTCGGCCCGGGTTCCGCTCTTTCGGGCCCAGGATGATTCCGTGCGCGAACGGTTCGCCGAGGTGCACGTTTGGAGCCTCCTATCGGAATCGAACCGATGACCTACGCATTACGAGGGGTGCCGCCGTGCGTCGCTCATCGCCCCACCAGCACCGACGGCACGCCGCCGGGCACTGAGGAACTAGTGGTCACGACCGTTAGTTCGTCTGGGGTTCGGTCCAGCCGGTGGGGTCGTTGAGGTAGAGGCCGCAGGCGCAGTCGAGGGCGTCCTCGGCGGTGCCGCCCATGACGCCGGTGGGCAGGTAGGAGTCCTCGTAGTCGT